>DATFHW010000001.1:0-1668 GCA_035247965.1 Saccharimonadales bacterium (SeqCode)
ACAGGTCAGCGACTTGTTGCTGAGAGTAGTCATTGTTTTCATAGGCCGCGATGATCTTGCGGCGCAGATCATTGGAGTATGCTTTCATCACGCATATTCTGAGCGGTTCGCTTGGTAACCTCAATCGAAATCCGCTCTAGAAAGAGGAAAGGCTTTAGCAGTCTTTTTTAACCTTTCATTCATGCCGCCCAAAGCGAGAAGAAACTCTCGAGAAGTATAGGAATATAAATAGACTGTTGTCCCGCTTTCAATTAAATTCTTTATGAGTAAACGGCGCGTATGTTCAGGCATACTGGAAGATGACCGAATCCATTTGGCCAAGTCTGGGGGAGTCAATAGTTTGCCTTGCAGTTCATCGGCTACAATTTCCTTGGAAGCTGCCAGGTTTCTAAGTGCAGCCATTACTTGTGAATTTACATACCCGTAATCTATAAAAATCAAATCGGGTTTTCTCGCACAGTTAGCCGCAAGTCGCACGGCCAAATCGGGATGAAAGGTCCAATCTCCTTTCTCTCCTTCTTGAAGTGTTAATACCACGTCGTGAACTTCTACTGGCCAAGCAGGGTCCAGTTGACCTTGGATTTTCAGGCCTTCGATACGCTTCTTTACGCGGAGACAGACATTTTGGTCATCATCCAGTACTAAGACTCTAAAGATTCGATTATTAGACATACTTGTTCATTCCTTTTGATATGACAAACATCCATATTTAAGACCAAACCATTATCACATCCATCTGCGTCGGTGGGCATAACGCTCACGTTTAGCGGGGCCGCGAACGGCACTCAAGCAACGTTAAGAAGCTTGCTGCGCGGCCTCCGCTGCAACGTATTGTTAGGCGGGTCTTGCAGTATATTACTCCCTTTTCCCTATTCTTACTCTGGTCACGCCGCTTTGCCTTTCTGCTTCGCCTCTTTCTATCTCCTCGATTGCAAACCTAAGCCACTCTCTTTCTTCCTCTGTGCTTTGTGAGTAGGCCATTTCTAGCGCCTCCTTAGCCTGGGTGCCGCCAATATGCAGCAAGGCGTTTCCTGCGTAATATCGTAGTGTGTGGTCATTCGCTCGTAGAACCGATTTACCTGATACTAGGGCTTCTGCGAGCTTAGGCACTGCGGCTTTGCCCATCTCAATCAACGCTCTTACAGCCGGCATGTAATGGAGCGACGTACTAATGCGGCCTGGTTCATAGTCGATGTACCTGACAAGTGTTTCAATAGCTTCTAAAGCCTTAAGCTCCCCTAATAAATCACAGGCTAAGAAGAAGGCCGTGTTGGCTCCGCCGTCTGCGTCCTGTTCTAGTAATTGGATGAGCGCGCGGATAACTTGGCTTCGAGCCTCAGGCGACTTTTGAGCTATTGCGAGCAAGGCACTAAATACTTCCCGTCTCGTATCGGCATTCGGATGATAGATTGCGCCCTCCCTTTCGGTTGAATAGAGCTGATTCAATAGGTGCGTTATTTCGTCGCTCTCTTTTTCGCCCATCTTATCTCTCTTTGCTTTCTTGAAGCGCAGGCTTCGATTACACGCCTAACGTCACGCATTACCGGGCGCGGCATGTAGCAATCGTGAAGGTTCACAACTCCACCTGCCGCGCTCCGGTGCATGCGCTTGTTGGGCGACGCTCGCGCCCGTTATTCCATCTCGACGCAGTCGAGCCAACCGTCATCG
>DATFHW010000002.1:0-7510 GCA_035247965.1 Saccharimonadales bacterium (SeqCode)
CCGACGCCGCCGCAAGCTGAGTCGGCGTGTCCGTCAGCGAGGTGCGCCGGCACGCGATGGACAGGCTCGTGAGCGCATGCGCCAGCGATTCGCAAATCCTCGATTGATCGGCTCATCCTACTGTCACAGATGTCTAACGCCCGCGTTCAGCGGGGCCGCGAACGGAGCCCCGGGAACGACGAGAAGTGTGCTTCGCGGCCTCCGCTGGAACGCGTTGTTATGCCGCCGGTCGAGTGGCGAGATTTATTACGATGCCTGTAGTAATGCAGCAATCGCTGCACGCAATTTCTTCTCAAATTCCACCATACCACGAGGGCTATATTCATACACGATGAGGCGTAGCGACTGTAAGTCAAAAGGTATATCCCCCATACTCTGGGTTAGGAGAATTACGTCCTTACTAATTGCGTGAGCCAAACCAACCTCATAGAATACATTGGGATTACGATTAGTTAGATCCGCGATTAGGAACCGTGCCTTGTTGATGCGTTCCCATATGTCCCAAGTGATAAGGTTGATGCTTGCTATCTCGTCAGCTCGCTGGCTCGAAAGGCCAGCCTCAGTTACAATGCGGCGAATATGATCCTCGTAGATCGGCTGGAACTTTTCCGCAAACGGCATTAAGACAAAGCAGAGGCTGGTGTCCAGAGTAAAATCTCCTCCTCCGAAGATCTTGCCTAGGGCGCCTCCTCCCGTGGCACGTGTAGAACGACTGTCAGTTGTACTTGTGATCGTTGCTGAGGGCTTTGTCGCAGCACGGACTTTGGCCTTCGAACGATTCCGCGGAGGGTTCTTAGCTTTCAGGCTGTTACTTGTCTGTTGGGCGAAGATGTCATTGAAGAAATTATTAAATTCTGGCGATGGGAAAGGGGGCCATGCTACAGCCTCTCGAAGCTGCTGAGTAGCAACATGAATACGTTCGAGGATATCGCTCTCTAATGCAAGCCCCAAAGCTGCAAGGCGCTCGTTTATTTTGCGTGCACGTTCGGTATTCTGGCCACTGACCTCAATCTCTTTTAATACTGCTTCCGCCTCCGCAATCGCAGCGTCAGCATTCAAACGCGCCTCAATTGTACTCACACGTCGTTGATCCTCAGCTTTGTCCGTTTCCGCTCGGGCAATCGAGTCCGCAATGGCCTTGGCGGTTAGGAAACGATGGGTATCCTCAAGCTTTGCCTCAATGTGAAGGTCAGCGTTCTGAAGTGTTGCGGTTGCGGTTACCTCACAATTCTGATCCACTGAAAGTGTTACTTTGATCTCCTGCTTCGCTCTAGGAGCCTCGGGTATTCCGTTGAGGTAAAACGTCCCTAGCAAATGGTTTTTCTCTGTTAGGGGACTCTCTCCCAAGAACAGCTTGACCTGTACAGAGGTTTGATTGTCAGAGGCAGTAGCAAATATTTGCGAACGGGTAGCTGGCAGTGGTGTCCCACGCAGGATTATTGGTGTTGCAATGCCACCCAGCGTTTCTAAATGCAGCGACAGCGGCATGAACTTAAACTTACCTGGGCGAGACATATTTGAGGTAGCCATCGTTGTGTCTTCCTTTCCTGGTTAAGGCACGGAATGTGAAATACCAATCTCTGAGTTGCAAAGATCAGGCACCCATGATGTTCGTGGGGTGGCATAACGCCTGCGTTCAGCGGGGCCGCGTGAGGAAATGGCGTAACGATGAGAAACTTGCTGCGCGGCCTCCGCTGCAACGCTTTGTTAGACCCGCTTTTGCGGGCACGACCGGTTACAATTCTGCATATGAGAATTTCAGGCGTCTTACTCTCCGACTATCCGCAGCGCTTCTGCTTTAAGTGCGTTACTGATGTAAAAGCCTTTCGCTTCCAGTTCGCTAAGGACCGGCTTGAGTGATGTGATGATTCCAGCCCGTTTCGCTTGCGCCAGAATTCCTACGGTGCCGATGATCGGAATGCCTAAGTTCTTAGCGACTAAACGCGCTTGGCGGTCATCCAAAATTAACCGCACGCCACGCTCGCCGGCTAGTGCAATCGCTTCTGCTTCGCCATCATCTACGAGCAGTTTCAACGTGGCTACCATCATGGTATCAGATGGCACTTCTATTCTGAGCCACGCTAATGTGATTCCGAATTCTCTGTCAACTTCTGGGGGAATCATAATGGGTTCGAATAAAGCAGGCAGCAGATCGAGTTGCCCGATGCGCTCAAGTCCAATCAGGCAGGCACTGTCCGTGATTATCGGCTCTTTCACAAGCCTAATTCCTCCCGCAACTCATCGGGAGAATAGTTAAATACGGGAACTCGGTAATGGCCTAACATCTCCATAAATGCACGTTTAGACAGTCCAGCCATCTTTGCTGCTTGACCGAGTGATACCTTGCCCACTTCGTAAAGCTTGATGGCAAGCAGCAGCCGGGCTTCATCTTCTGATAAAGTAGAAGGGAGGGTCACTGTCATCTCGACTGTATTCATCATAGTACTCACATTATTAGCACCCAGATCCCTCTATTTCAAGATGGCGGCTGATCACTCAATTAGCGAAGGCTGATTGCGGGTCTAACGCCCGCGTTCAGCGGGGCCGTGAACGGTATTGAACGAACCCATGAGAACCGCGCGGCACGGCCTCCGCTGCAACGCCTTGTTATGCCTCTTTGGCTAAGTACTTTCGGAAATAATCCAAAAATATTCCATAGAGTTCTTTGGTTGATGCGATTGCCTTTGCATATTCCTGCTCGATTTCCTTGCGCTGCTCCTGTTCAACTTCCCTCGCGTATTCTTTATTTTCAAGTATATTTAGTCGAACATAAAAGTACTCACAGTCTCGATGACCATTTTGCCTATCGCTGTAGACGCCAGCTTCATTGAGAAATGTTGCCCATGCAATTTCACCTCGCTCGTGTCTCAAGAATAAACAAGCGACATACTCGTCATCCTTTTCACCCTGGAATGCTTCAAATGGTTCTGAATAAACAAACCTCTTGATGGCTTCAAGGGCCTCGGGATAATACGTCAAAGTGGCAATGTCGAGCAGCCAAGTTGGTGGCTTATCCAAAGCAATTATGAGTTCATCTGTCCAGAGAGAATAGTGTTTATACCAAATTAAGCGCGATTCAATCATCGTGGCGACACGTTGCGCGAATCGCTTCTGATAAATCTCATCTTGAAAACGCATACTCATATCTTAGAGGCATAACGCCCGCGTTCAGCGGGGCCGCGTAAAGAAATGGTGGAATGATAAGAGCTGCGCTGCGCGGCCTCCGCTGCAACGCCTTGTTAGCTTGTCCCCTGGAAATGCTTCTAAAATCTCTTTAAGCCTAGCACTTCCAGCAATCCAGGATGGACTCGAAACCTCGATGCTGAGGAATCGAAGCGAGTCTGAGGTTCCTTGTATTTGAATACATACTCAGATCCACCGTACCCGCGCCCACCTGGACGATAAAAACCTATAACTGAAAACGCATACAAGTCAGCTAATACATCTTCAGCCGATCTATTCGTTTGAGAAAGGAAGGATTTGAATTCAGATTCAAACTTATCGCGGTCAAAATGCCAAGCACCCAATCTACGAAGAACCTCAAGGTAGTCTTTGTAATCAGGTATATGTTTGTGGATTTCGTCATCGAGTTCATGATTGAAGTAATTGCTGTATTCAACTCTTGCATTATGTAGATCTTGGTTTTCTATAGGGCCATTGGTTCCTTGTTCTTTAACTCGGGCCTTATATTGTTTAAGAATACTATTACAGAATCTAATGATGTCTCGCGGTCTTAGGTATGTGCGATCTAGAATATGTTGGTATTTTGTCTGATGGCCGGGCATCTCTTTAGTTTCATTAAATACATTTGACCAGTGAATTGTCTCTCCTTGCTCTCCTACTAGTGCAGTAAAGCGCTTCTCCATCAGTTGTTTTAGAGATTTATCTGTTCGAGGAGTATCCCATTCAATGAGCGAAAGATAGTTCTCTGTAATTTTATTTTTGTCCTCGAACTGAAGTCTGTCGTAAATATCATCACGAAGAAAGACGGAAGCGAAAAACTTTTTACCAAATGATTTTGCAGCCAAGTTCAGATCCCTACAGGCGAGAAGCAATCCTATGAGCCTATTGGAATACTGGGGATTACTGGGCTCAAAGCCTAGATCAAGTTGATCGAAGAGGACATAGTACATATGCGCTGGATTAAGACACTCCATAACATAGTTTGTTAGATTCATATTTAACTCCTGAACTATTTTGGGAAGTTCTACCATTGGCACTTGTTCAGGTGAAATGCCTGCCTTGAGCACTTTGAAATCAACTTGGAAACTCGGCTTAATCTTTAGGTACTTTGTCGGAGTAAAGATTTGTGTAACATCTGGATCACGTGTGCCATAACTGTCAAGAATGAACTGCTCAATTCTTACCATATAATCCATCGACTTTGGATCAACCGGAAGCGACTGATCAAAATTCAGTATCATTTTTGATGCCGTCAAAAGGACTAAGTACTTCCAAGAGTGGGTGAACTTGTCAAAATCTGGTATTCCTATTCTTGCTTGTAGATCATGGTGATGCCAAGGGTAATCAGAGAAGGTATGTCCGTAGCAAAAGTAATCTGATTGCCGCGTAGTAAGCATTCGTTTAAAAATCGCTGTTTTCCCGCTTCCTTTCCTTCCTACGATCAAGAACTTTTTCTGTGCAAGAAGATCAAGATAGGCTTCGTGATCTTCAAAACAGGAAAATAAGAGATCATCATTATCAGCATCAATTGCGCCAAAATGTTCCACAGTAGCAAGAGGCTTCATGAATCAAAGGCCATCCTTTCAAAAGAATATCGCCGTTCATAGAATCTTCGAATTATTTTCACTCCTTAACGCTACTAAAGGCTCCCGGTCAGGGCAAGCTAACGCCCGCGTTCAGCGGGGCCGCGAACGACAATAAAAGACCGATAAGAAACCTGCTTCGCGGCCTCCGCTGCAACGGCTTGTTAGGTTGCGCTCTACACAATCTGAAAACCTTTTTCCTGTAGCCCTTATACAAGTCACTGGGAACATTTTCAGTTCCTGCTCTGTTCAAACTGCATCTGTAGAACCGCTTAGCATGAGATAATGAGCAATTATTGCAGCCAAGTGATATGAATCCCGATTTAAGTATCGACTCTTTATTACAATTATCGATCCATCGTCGCGGAATAAGATCGCGCGCGGGTACACATAGTCTTGGAATGATGCTAGGGCTTCGCTCCATTTGGTGTTCTGGAATACATGCCTTACGCACTCGATTCTAGGATAAATATCCTGATATAGAGAGCCATGCCTAATTTCAGGGAATATCATTATTAAATTTCGGACGCGCTCTGCCTCAATAACCTTAGCCAGTTCCCAACTGACCCAGGGAGTTTTCCCGGCATACATAATGATCAGTGCAGCTTCAGATATCCACCTTATTACCTGTGATGGCCAATCGCTGTCAGATAGGAATGCTCTTGCGGCCCCTGGCAGGGGTAAGGGGTCTTTTGGAGATCCTACTGTTATAAACGGACCAAAATAGGAGAAATGATTTAGTAATCTGGCCTCAAGCGAAAAATCGATAACCCATTTTATTGGAAAGAGGAAGAAGGATGATAGAGGTAGCGGTATATCGTCATCAAAGGCTCTAAGAAGTAGAATCACTCTTCTTTTATCGAGAGTAAGGAGGGATTGAATATCAGCCTGCAAATATCTTCGAGCTTTGATCAACACGAAATAACCCAAGATACTCAAGCTTAAATCTTCTATAGATTTTAAGGGAAGGAGTATACCACCAAGCACCAAGCCCCCTCCCAACAGGCTGTTCCAAATCCCGGCGTTTAGATTAACCCTTTTAACCTTTTTTGCCTGAGGACCACTCTGGCTTTTGAGGTTAGATAACAACCTGACCAAGTTGATGCCCAAGGAATCGACTCGCATTCTTATCAGAAGAAAGTCAAAAACTAAGCCGGTACAGATGATCACAGTGGCTGGCCCAAGATAGATCAAAGCAATCAAATGCCCTTCGTCTAACAAGGATTTATCATGCTGTGTCATAGCGGCAAGAATAAGGATGAGAATGCTAAAAAGCGAAAAAAGCATAATAATTAAAAGCATTGGGAAGGTAATGAAGTATGCTCGCAATATACGAGAGTCAAGTCTATTAATCCCCCTATACCCAACAAACACCGGAACAGAAACCATTGCGATCATGAATAAATACAGTATCAGTCTATCCCCTGTTCTAAGATCTGGGTTTGCCACCATTACACTTAGAAATGCATATAACATAGTCAGGCCACCTAAAACAGCCACATATTCGGCGAACCTGATAAACCGCAATGCTTGAGCAGGTTTGCTGATATCAATTTCTCTTACTCGTGGGCCTTCCATGATCCCATCCTATAAACAGTACCCCGATGCTCTCCTCACAAAATTGTACTGACTGGGGCAGTAAGCAACCTAACGCTCACGTTCAGGGGGCGCGCGAACGGCATTGAAAGATTGTTGTGAAGTGGGCTGCGCGCGCTCCACTGCAACGGGTTGTTAGACATCCCTCAAAGGGCATTTGTAGCCTTCCGATTCTGCATGCTGCGCCCCGTCGGCATAGCCGCGCGTGCGCCAGCACCGCCGCGTTCGCGCCGCCAAAGGCGGCCCGCCTCGCGCTTGCCATCACTCTCGCCATCGCGAACGCGGCTGCGCGGCGGGCCAGTCCACGAAGGTTTGCGCCAGCGAGTGTCGCACCGATGCCGCTGCAAGACAAGCGGGCGCGTCCGCCAGCGAGTTGCGCCGGCGCAAGCTCACCAGGTATGCCAGGGCAGACGCTAGCGATAGTCGCCCGCAGGGGATGACAACCTCCCTGGGCCGTCACAGATGTCTAACGTCACGCATTACCGGGCGCGGGCTGTCGCATTGAAGTTATGACGAGGCGATGGCTGCCCGCGCTCCGGTGCATGCGCTTGTTGGGCGACGCTCGCGCCCGTTATTCCATCTCGACGCAGTCGAGCCAACCGTCATCGTGACCACCAAGCAGCGAGGCGTTCGCACCCTGCGCAATGCTTGCCGCCCTGCGGCGGTATCGCGCCGCACCGCCTCGCCGCATCCCGGCTTCGTGGCTGCTCGCCTCCTGGCTTGCACCGCTGGACTCTGCGCTCGCCATTCGCTCGACGGCAACGGCGTCACAAGGTGCGGCATGTCTTGCGGCTGCGTCGCTGGTCGTCATCGGCTCGGCGCTCGTCACGGTGCGAGCGGCGGCGCAGGGCGATGGCCACAGCAGCCCCTTGTTCAAGGTTGATCGCCGCTGAGCCAGCTCATTAGCCTAATGTGGCAATTGCGCGCGGCGGTCATTGCGAACGCGGCGCCCAACACCCAGCATTACCGGGCGCGGGCGACGGCACTGGCGAAATGATAAGAATCCCGCTGCCCGCGCTCCGGTGCATGCACTTGTTGGGCGACGCTCACAAACACCAACTCACCTCGACGCAGTCGAGCCATTGACCATCGTCACCACCAAACCGCGATGCCTTCGCACCCTGCGGTTTGCTTGCCGCCCCGCCTCG
>DATFHW010000003.1:0-1442 GCA_035247965.1 Saccharimonadales bacterium (SeqCode)
TGACAAGTGTCACGACTTCGAATACACGGCGATGCGCCATGACATTGAGTACAGTTCTTTGAAATAAAACAGTTAGTTTCAGTGGCTGAGGCGCGCTTGTTTGATTATCAGCACCTTTCTCTTTTTGGAGGAAGGCGTGAAAAAGAAACGAGAGCGCGACAGAGAGCATGCAATTAAGTCTTACTTGAGGGGCGAATCGATAACGGCGATCGCCCAAAAGCTTGGTTATGGTCGGCCGTGGGTTTACAAGTGGATTGAGCGCTATCAAACCAGCAGCGAAGGAACCCATTGGCAGGAAGATCAAACCAGGCGGCCTCATAGCAATTCGCGGCAATTGCCGGGAGAAGTGGTTGAAGCAGTCAAGCTGGCGCGGTTGCACCTCTACAACCAGGGCTTGTTTTGCGGAGCACAGGCGATCAGTTGGGAGTTGGAAGCAATGAAAGTTTCGCCGGTGCCGAGTCTGCGAACCATTAGCCGGATCATAAGTCGCGAAGGGCTGACGCATCGGCGCACCGGACGTTACGAACCGAAGGGCAAGTGCTATCCGAAGCTGCTGGGCCAGTACGCTAATGAAGTACATCAGAGCGACTATGTGGGTCCCTGTTACTTGAGTGGACCGCTGCGGTTCTACAGCATGAACAGCGTGGACATAGCCACCGGGCGCTGTGCGGTGACGCCCGTCTTTAATAAAGCCGCGCAATCGGCGATCGACGCTATCTGGTCTAACTGGTGGCGTTTGGGCATACCAAAACATCAGCAGGTAGATAATGAGTTGGTTTTCTATGGCAGTCATCGACATCCGCGCGGGATGGGCTGTTTGATTCGCCTTTGCCTGGCCCAAGGGGTAGAGCTTTGGTTTATTCCGATGGCCGAGCCGTGGCGCAACGGGGTCGTGGAAAAGTTTAATGACCATTACCGCGGTGGCTTCCTGCGCCGCGTGACGATGCAAGGGGCAGAGGACTTGTATCGAGAATCGTTGGTCTTTGAAGCTAAACATAACACGCGGTATCGCTACACCAAGTTGCAAGGGCGCACACCGCAAATGGCTTTGGGCCAAGCGCAAATTCGGCTTCCGGAATCGCCCACAGCGCCAAAACATCCTTTGCCTAAGCCGAAGAGCGGCCGCTATCACCTGGTCCGTTTCATCCGCGGTGATGCGCTGCTCGATATCTTCGGCGAACGGTTTCGGGTACCGCCGGAAGTGGTCTACGAATATGTAATCGCGACCATCGATGTGGCTCGACAAAAGCTGACCATACGGATGAATGAGATCATTGTTGACGAGCATGATTATTGGCTCAGTTAAACTCTGGCCACCGCTTTCTTTGACTGCTCCAGTCGCCCTCCGGGCTCCTTGCGCAGCCAAGAAAGCGAAACTAACAAATTGTCTGTAACCGATGTCATGGCACTTTTCGGTGTAACCGATGTCATGGCACTTGAGA
>DATFHW010000004.1:0-3511 GCA_035247965.1 Saccharimonadales bacterium (SeqCode)
CCGGCAGGAAAGCATGAAAAGCGGCAGAATAGCCATAAACAGTAGTATAGAATTTACGCTGTGGCACCTCGCCTGCATTTGCTATCTCCCCTACTCCGGTTGAGTGGCTCCTTCAGTATTACGTGAGTGTGTCTAACGCCCGCGTTCAGCGGGGCCGCGAGCGGCATTCCGATACTGATGAAAGACTTGCTTCGCGGCCTCCGCTGCAACGCATTGTTAGACCTGCGTTTATTCTCATACTGTCTTCCAGCTTCTACCTTCAACTTGAAGAGCAGGAAAGTCGGCTTCAGACAGCAAGTCGATCCTGAAGAAGCGATCTGCTGCTCGTTTTAGATCGTCTGAAAGGGAGTCTTGAGCGGCAGCCACCGCAACCATCACTCCTCTACGCTTAACTTCATTCACGACTGGAACAAAATCGGCATCACCGGCGACCAACACCGCAACGGAGAACAGCTTCGTAAATGCGCCAACAAGCATATCAACAGCTATGAGAGTATCGACCCCTTTCTGGCGCGGAGGTCTTTTCTTTGTCCCTCCACGAGTAGAGCCGAAGCCAAGCTCCGTATCTTGCAGCAACTCAATTGCGTCCCAGTAATCTTTGATGTCTTGCTCCACCTCAGAGTCATCGTCTGGCCTAGCATCGTAATAAATCACTCTTGCAAGTGCGACATTCCTATGTGTCATTGGATCTGAGCACCAACTTTGAATATTAGGGGACAGAACAACGCGGTCAACAAGCCTGCGGGGGCTAACCAAAGGCTTTCTCACATTTTCTGCAAGCTTTCTAAGATATCCACCATCTACAAATCCATAGGCGATGTACGGCATATCCTATTAACCTCCTAAGACACGGGTAAGTAGGTCTAACGCCCGCGTTCAGCGGGGCCACGAACGGCCTCACCAGCACCCATGCGAACTGCGCTTCGTGGCCTCCGCTGCAACGCATTGTTATGCGTCGTTTTGGCTACTGCAAATAATCCGCACAGAACTTTTGAACAAATATTAACATCTGCTTCACTTGATGCTCATCATAATTATTATAGTGCCCGTGTGCAGCGCTATTCCTCAAATCAGCCCACGTTGTAATTTGCTTTTGGACTAAAGGCCCATAGACACTTGCTTTTGCGAGAGCAATGTTTATTGGATCTATCGTTAAAGGACGTCCATTTGCACTGGTAGTAGGGATTTTGTTTTCATCGGCTAGTTTCCTTAGTGAATCTTCCAGAACAGCACCTACCATAACCGCAGATGCATCCTTGTAACCCTCGGATAGTAAGTATTCTGCCATTTCCAAGAAATCTGCAAAAATGCTAGCTTGTAGCAGTTTCTTAAGATCAACGATTAAGCCTCTCTTTAGCTCGTGTTGAATGGCTTTTAATATCCCTATGACTTCGCAAAGATGTACGTAGTAATTGCCATGTAAATTCGTAAAATCGTATTTTGAAATGACTCGTTGGAATGATTCGACATGTTGACTGTCGCGATCATATAGCCGTTTGAGCAGTTGACCACTACGAGAAACCCATGTCGTAGCCTGAGAGATATGTTCCGCTCCAAGTCCGTTGTCACTCTTCCTGGCTAGTTCTAATAATCTCTCTCCAATGGTAATCAGGTCGTTTATTTCTTCTTCAATGAGTTTGTACACTTTTTCATTCATCTTTAGATCACCCTTTCAGACGCATAACGCTTGTGTTCAGCGGGCGCGGGAACGGCCTCACAAGTAACCATGAGAACTGCGCTGCCCGCGCTCCGCTGCAACACCTTGTTAGGCACTGTTGAGGTCGACTTATTGCTGTCCTCTCCCTTCAATTCTATAGAGCAAGTAGAAAGCAAGTAGGAAGAAAAGCAGCATGGGTATTGGCGCTAAGATAAACCTTATAAATCCTAATTGCTCGAACATCACCAAACCAACACTTGCTGTCACAGCAACAACTACTGCTAAAAGGAGAGCTAATACAGGTTTGATTATTTCAGACACTGTTTCATATAAGTACCCGCGAAAACCTCCCGGAGTGTCCGCCTTCTTTAAACTGGGGATTCCTTTGACTCTTCCGCTAACTTTGGGTGAAGCGGTTGGGGTACTTACTAGCACCTGTATTGTAATTGAGTCTCCCCGATTTAGCATTAGCGGATCTATAGTTAGAGACTCTTTTTGGTGTGAAATCGTAACAGGCAAATCCGAAGGCATTGTTTTGGTAACTTCGGTGGTGAGAACTTCAGATCCCCTACCAAAGTTGACGTTTAGCGGCACCGCAAAATCTTGAACTTCTATGGGCACGCGCCCAGAATTGCTTATTCTTATTATAACGAGATGTACATTCTCAACTGCATTTCCATCAAACAACACTTGCACACGATGCTTTATTTCCTGTCGGATACTAAGCAAGGGAACGTTTGAGATCACGTCATATGAGAATGATTTTCGATTCCGCCACCACTGAAAAACCAGTGCAAGTACAATGGCATTTATTATAGCAAGAACACCAAGAATGACTTTAGGGTCTTTGAGAGAATCGTCCATTCCTTAAAGATAGCTGATTATCCGCGTTAGCAGAAATTAAACAACAACTGTTTTTCACCCCAGCCTCACGGTTGTCCGCGTCTAGTGCCTAACGCACACGCATCAGCGGGGCCGCGAACGGCACCGAGAGCATGATGAGAGCTGCGCTTCGCGGCCTCCGCTGCATGCCGTTGTTAGGTCGCTTTGTGGGATCTCCCAGGTCGTTCAGTTGAGCAGCCCAGTAACTTGCTGCAGCCAATACCCGCCCCAATATGCACTGGGGATTGTTACCACCGCCAGAGAAATCTGGAACCCCGCCTTCAGCAGCCGCGGCCCCAGATTACCTCCGCCTCCCGGCCACCTCTTGCGCAAGGATACCTCGGCCACCCATCCGCCAGTGTAGCAGAGATTCATCATCACCGGCGCAGCCAACAACGCCATCGGCTCTACCACATCTTCGCCTGGTTTCAAGCCGTTCGTTTTCGAGACGATGAAATACAAGAGCAGGAGGCTGCATATTCCGGCAGCGCCAACCAGGAGGTTGTAAGGGATGCGGCGTCGCTCCCACCAGAGGACGATGTCGGCGGTAGACCGTTCGCCTTCTGGCGCGGAGAACATCCACGCTTTGAATTTATCCGCCAGTTTCATTTCTTACTCGGCCCCAAGTTGTTATAGCGACAGCGACCTAACGCCCGCGTTCAGGGGGCGCGCGAACGGCACTCAAGGAATGATGAGTATTGCGCTTCGCGCGCTCCACTGCAACGGGTTGTTAGACATCCCTCAGAGACACCTGCGGCATTCCGATTGCGCATGCTGCGCCCCAATGGCACAGCCGCGCCGGCCTCTGGCCCGCCGCAAAGCGGCTGCGCGGCGGGCGCCTCCTTCAAGCCGTGCGCCAGCGAGCTGCGCAACGTCGCCGCCGCAAGCTGAGTCGGCGGGACCGCTAGCGAGTTGCGCCAGCACGTGATGGCCAGGTCTGTGAGTGCGTGCGCCAGCGATTCATAAATCATC
>DATFHW010000005.1:0-1793 GCA_035247965.1 Saccharimonadales bacterium (SeqCode)
CGAGGCGGGGCGGCAAGCAAACCGCAGGGTGCGAAGGCATCGCGGTTTGGTGGTGACGATGGTCAATGGCTCGACTGCGTCGAGGTGAGTTGGTGTTTGTGAGCGTCGCCCAACAAGTGCATGCACCGGAGCGCGGGCAGCCAGCTTCTCGTGATTCTGCCAATGCCTGTGCCCGCGCCCGGTAATGCTGGGTGTTAGACGATAGCAAGCGGTAAGGGGCGTAGGCGATATGGAAGACGGTCTACAAGCTAGCGAGCACAGAAAAGAGCAAATGACTCAGCGCAAGAAGGTGATCATAATTATTTCGGTTGTAGCTACGTTGGTCGCACTTTATTTCTTGCTTCCCGTGCTGTTGGTCGTATTTGTTGCGCAGCCGGTAAGAGTTGAAGGGGCTGCCATGTCGCCGACTCTCAACAATGGTGATAGGATATTCATCAGCAAACGAGTAGACCCCCTCCAACGAGGCGACATTGTTGTATTTTACTACCCTAAAGACACGACGAAAAGCTTTATCAAAAGAGTAGTGGGCCTACCTGGCGAAAGGATAGATATAGACTCGGAGGGGAATGTCATGATCAATGGGCAGGCCCTAAAAGAGAGCTATGTCCAGCCTGAACGTAACCAGACAGCGAAGGCAAGGTGGAATAGCGTTCCCGCCGAATGGAAACAGCTAGGCGAGGACTCGTACTTCATACTGGGAGATAATCGGGATGCTTCAAATGACAGCCGAAGCTATGGCCCTGTTTCAAAGAAGCTAATCTATGGAAAGTATCTGATGCGGTACTGGTCTTCGAGCCAATAACAAACGAAGAGCTACGTCTAACAATGCGTTGCAGCGGAGGCCGCGCAGCGCAGTTCTCATGGGTTCTTTTATTGCCGTTCGCGGCCCCGCTGAACGCGGGCGTTAGGCGTAGCCAACGGTGTAGTCGCGGATGCAGCAGTGCTCTATTTGTGATAGAGTGAATGGTCTGAGTTTAAGCAGGAGGAACGATATGTCCAGTGGAAGGTTCGTGACAGATTACTATCGAGATGTCATTCAAGAGATGCAAGAAGAAGTAACACAAACGCCTGACGATAGCTCCCGTTTAAATGATCAGCAGCAGTATGAAGATTACCTGTTTCAGAAGTATGCTTGGCCAGAAGTGAGCTTGTCTGGTAACGCGACCACTGAACCATTCTCACGGAAAGAAGAGGTAGACGATGGGTGGGGCCATCGTGTGGTAGACACTGTGCATTATCTGATAATCAGGCAGCCAGTAACGCCAACCGATAAAAGAATCTCGGATATTCTCAGTGTAAATGGTTCGCCGCATAGCTATCAGAATGTAGATTTCGAGTATAAACAAGGATACCTCCAGCAAGTAATCGAAGCTGGTGATTGGAGTAAGGAAGAGAAGGATCGAAGAGTAAAAGGCGTGATTGAAAAGATGCTCGAAGAATTAAGAAGGCGCAACGTAGATATCATCAGTGGCAACAAAGAACTGAAGGAAGAAATATCCAAGATCGTTGCTTGGAAAATGCAGGATGCCGAAAAGAACAGGCGAATCCAAGAAAATCTAAAGAAGTAACCTCCCTCAACCCAAGCTACGCCTAACAATGCGTTGCAGCGGAGGCCGCGAAGCGCGGTTCACGTGGTTTCTATTGTTGCCGTACGCGGCCCCGCTGAACGCGGGCGTTGGGCCGCCTGTTCGTGCCTTCTGAAGTAGACAGTGATATATTTCTTGCTGTGCTAGAACTGGGAGGTAATGAAATGGCATCACTACCTAAAACATATATTACCCCGGAAGAATACC
>DATFHW010000006.1:0-38657 GCA_035247965.1 Saccharimonadales bacterium (SeqCode)
CTGAACGCCAACGGCACCAGTGCTAACCCTATTATTTTCACGAGTGGCCGGGACGACTCAGTCGGCGGCGACAGTAACGGCGACGGCACAAGTACCGGCGGCATTGGAGATTACTCCACGGCCGTGGCTGCGGTGGGAGGAAGCACAGTTACAATGAACAACACCAACGTTAGCTACGCTAACAATGCATATTCCTTAAGTGGCACCGCTAATATGAACGACGTTGTGGTTTCGCATGTTAGATTAGCCTTTAATATCTATGATGGAGATGCAAACCTAATCGGTGTTCTTGTCGATGGGGCTCAAAATGGTATGAGCGTTGCAGGTGGGGTAGTTGTTTTTAGGGGCACATTAGTGGACATATCAGATATCGGTATTCAGGCTTGTAACTGGGGAAGTACAGATTGCTCGGTTGACGCCTCGTACTCAGATTGGGGAAGCGCCGGCCCAACCTCAAGCTTGGTGTGTGGTCAGGTAACGGTTGCACCGTGGAAGAATGGGTCCACAACAGTAAACGGCGGATTGTTTGCCAGCCAAAATTGCAATGGATCCACGCCAACGCCAGATGCGCAACTTAGCACTGCGGCTACAAACTACGGCAGCCGTATAAGTGACAAAGAAATAGATTGCGGCAATGGATTCCAGGATGCCTGCCAGGCCATACAAACAGCGCAGCAATGCCTGGGCGCAGCGGTGAATCTGGCGGCCTCAACGTCGTCATTCCCGTTGCCTAACGGCAATGCCTACGATCAGCCTGCGCAGTGGGGAGGCATGTTGGCCGACAATGCCTCTACGTATATTCAGTCGCAAGAGGGTGAGATACCAATTTTGTCAGCCGCCAGCTTTGCAACGCAGTTGCTGGGCGCGGTGCAAACAATTATGAATGTGGCCAGCGCATACAATAGTTGTGCGCCGTAACGGGTGTGGTACCATAGCATAATGAATACAGCGCTTACGATTACCGCTTTGGCCGGTTTTGGACTAATTTTCGGCAGCTTTATCAACGCTTTGGTGTGGCGCATGCACAACAAGCGTAACTGGGTGAGCGAACGCTCAGAATGCCCGCATTGTCACCATGTGCTGGCGCCAAAAGACCTGGTTCCGGTACTGAGTTACGTGGCCCTAAAAGGGAAGTGTCGCTACTGCAAAAAACCCATACCAGATACGCCGCTGGCGGAACTGCTTTTGCCCAGTGTTTGGATAGCATCGTACATCTTTTGGCCGGTGCAGCTAGAAGGTGCGGGGTTGTTCCAATTTGTAGCATGGTTGGTTTTGTGGATCGGCTTTGTAGCGCTGTTTATATATGACCTGCGGTGGTTTTTGCTGCCCAATAAAATTGTTTTTCCAATCATTGGCCTCAGTGTCGTGCAGGTTTTGATGTTGCCTGTCATATATAACTACAGCTGGCACACAGTTTTGGGTGCAGCTTTGGGCGGCTTGGCGCTGAGCGGCATATTTTACCTGATTTTTCAGATGTCAGACGGCAAGTGGATCGGCGGTGGCGATGTAAAACTGGCCATCGCGCTAGGTCTGCTAGCGGGCGACCCGCTTCGCGCCGCACTTCTACTGTTCTTTGCATCGTTAATTGGCACACTGGCAGCAATGCCACAGCTTATTAGGAATGGCCTCAAAACCAAAACCGTAGTGCCATTTGGCCCACTCCTGATTGCAGGCTTGCTTCTAACGCAGCTATTCGGTTCGTCAATTATTAGCTGGTACGCCGGCCTGATTGGCTACTAGGGCTACTAAAAAGTGTTCACGCCCCTAAGACGCTTATGGTATACTGGGGCGTATGAAGAAGGGTGGCTTACGCACATGCTCCCGGGGTTTCTCCGCAGTTTTGCGGAAGGTGCAGTATCAAAATGGTACTGCTCGTTTGAAGAACGGTAAAAATACCGGCTTTACTATTGTGGAGGTGCTGATTGTGTTGGCTGTTACCGGCATACTATTTGTGAGCGCCGCAACACTTATTTCGGGTCGCACCAACAAAACGCAGTTTCAGCAGGCAATTAACGACGCCACTGCGCAAATTCGCCAGACGCTCAACGAAGTTTCTACTGGCTACTACGCTAACTTGGGCAACTTTAAGTGCCAGAATATTAGCAACACGCTCACTATTACCAGCGGTAGCGCCACGCAGGGAAGTAACAGTGGCTGTGTATTCTTGGGCAAAGTCATGCAATTTGGCGTTAAAAACACCGACCCACAGCAGTACAACACCTTTGCGGTCGCTGGCCTGCAACAAGACAGCACCGGCAACGAAATTACAACCTACACCGATGCTAAGCCAGCCGTTATTTACCCCAGCACCGCACAACCAAACTCGCCAAATAGTTCTATTACTGGCAAGTGGCAATACGGACTTAAAGTTTCCAAAATGTATTACAACGGCAACGAAGCGAACAGTGTTGGCGCAGTGGCATTCTTGAGTACGCTCGGCGCATACAGTGGAACAGACTTGCAATCTGGTGCCCAAAAAATCACCGTTGTTCCCATAACAAACACTGCTCTGAACGACACCATTGCAAACGAAGCCAACGTTATTAATAGCAATCTTGTCAGCAGTTCGGCGATCTCGCTCACTAACGGTGTGCAAATCTGTTTTGACAGCGGCACCACCAACCAATCTGGATTAGTTACAATCGCTGGCAATGGGCAGCAGTTTTCGGTTACACTAAGCATAAAAGGAAATACGGGATGCTAGGATTCAAGCGACTGCGAAGTAATCAGCGAGGTGACACCATTGTAGAGGTGCTCATTTCTATTGCTGTAATTAGCATGATTTTGGGCGGCGCTTACGTTACCACGAATAACAGCTTGCGTGCTGAGCGTGGCGCCCAGGAGCGTACCGATGCCTCCAAATTGGTTGAGAGCCAGATTGAAGCCCTAAAAAATCTGGCAGATACTGGCGACACAACAATCTTTAACACGTCAGGTTTTTGCATTACTGGCGGCACAACCGTCAGTACATCGGTAAAAACCAACAACACCTGCAAGTTCAACGCTACCGGCAGCAATAACAATACCGTGCAGCCGGTGTACTACATTAGCATTACTCGCAACGGCAACACGTTTACGGTGAACAATTCATGGGACTCCATTGAAACGAGTGGCCAAACCGATTCCGTTCAAATGGTCTACAAGGTGTACGAGAATGATTAAAACGCGCAAAATGCAGGGTAGCAGCCGGGGATTCACCATTGTTGAGCTGCTTATTGCCACGCTGGTATTCTCGGTCATTCTTTTGACGGTAACCGTGGGCATTATTCAAATTACACGCGTTTATTACAAAGGTATTAACGAGGCCAACACTCAGGACACAGCACGCAATATTATGGACACTATTTCTCAGTCTATTCAGTTTAGCGGTTCTGACGTATCGTCTACGGTAGCATCTGCTCCGGGCGCGTCAACGTCGTTTTGTGTGGGAGACCAGCAGTTTAGCTACAAGTTAGGCTATCAGTTGGTAGAGAGTTCACCAGGGACAAATCAGACGACCAAAGCTTTGTGGCAATCAAATACGCCTGGCTGCACAGGTAATCCTGCCGCCGCCGCTACTGGTTTGGAGCTGCTCGCATCTAAGATGCGTTTGTCAAACCTGACGGTTAGCCAGGTAAATGGCGATCCAAACATCTGGAAAATTAGCGTCCGCGTTGTATTCGGTGATGATGATTTGCTCAATAACCCAACTGGCACCAACGCGAGTTGCAAAGGCGACACAGGTCAGCAATTTTGTTCAGTATCAGAGCTAACAACAACAGTGGTCAAGAGAGTAGGTAACTAATATGCAAACACAGCGCAATCGATCAGAAACATCACTTGTCGCCAACCAGCGCGGCATGATTTCAATCATGACAACCATGATTCTTATGATTGTTATCAGTTTGATCGTGCTAGGATTTGCCCAGCAAGCCCGCCGTAACCAACGATCCACGCTGGACCGCCAACTGAGCACCCAGGCCTTTTATGCCGCTGAGTCAGGCGTAAACGACGCAGCCGAACTTATCAAAAACGCCACGCTTGCTCAACTGTCTGATAAAACGTCGTGTAGCGACAAGGGTACTGCCAACGTTTACGCTTCATTAGTAGACAGCAATAGCATCGACTCTGCTCACAACGTATCTTACACCTGTGTGTTGATTGATCCGTCGCCAAACGAGTTGGATTATGACAGCGTCAGCACCACCGGCACCATTGTGCCGATGTTCTCGGGCACGGGCGGCGCGTTTTCTACCGTTAACCTGGAGTGGAAGTCAAAGACCGGCTCCGGCACACCAACCACTGGTTGCCCGAACAACTACACCAGCACCAGCACGGTGTTCACACCAACCACCAGCTGGACGTGCGGCTACGGTGTGATGCGCATCGACCTGGTACCGGCAAGTGGCAGCAACACGACTGGTGGCTATCAGACTGCGGCTCGCACCGTGTTTGCTGTGCCTGTTAAAGCGGGCACCAATACCTACAATTTTGGCAGTGAAGGCAACAAAGTTATTGGCGTAACCTGCACAGACACAAGCTGCAAACTAACTGTTAGCGGTCTGACCGACAGCCAATACTACATGCGCTTGATCTCGTTATACCAAGACGCCTCAATGTCTATTACCAGCACGTTGGGCCTGAAGGGCGCACAGGTAAAAATCGACTCCACCGGTAAAGCTCAAGATGTTTTGCGCCGCATTCAGGTTCGATTACCGCTAAATAGCACCGGTAGTCAAAACCAGCTGCCAGACAACGCGCTGCAAAGCACGGATTCAATCTGTAAGCGTTTCTCGGCAATGGACAACTACCTGAATTTGTCCAACATTGTAGATGGCGACAACGCGCTCTGCCAGTAGCAGGCAGTAGCGCGCGTTAACTAGAAATATCGTTGCTATGGAATCGCTCGTGCACACTTTTGAGATGTGGATCGGTCACATGCGTGTAAATCTGGGTTGTGGCAATATTGCTGTGGCCCAACATGGCCTGCACACTGCGTAAATCCGCGCCGTTCATAAGTAGGTCAGTGGCAAATGAATGCCGCAAGGTGTGCGGGCTGACCTGTTTGGTAATACCGGCCAGCAGAGCATACCGGCTCACCAGCCGTTGCACGCTGCGCACCGTTAGGCGCTGGTAATCACCGCTGTTGTCCACGGCTTTTCGGCCGCTATAACGGATAAACAGCGGCTGCGTGTTGTCGCTGCGCATATCCAAATATTGTTCAATCCACTCTGCCGCTGCCGGACTAATAAAAATCGGGCGATCTTTTTGGCCTTTACCGCGCACCATAAATTCGCGGCGTTTCAGATTTATATGGCCCTTATCCAGACCAACCAGTTCCGAAACGCGCAGGCCGCTGCTGAACAATAACTCCAAAATTGCGCGGTCGCGAGTGCCGGTTTCGGTCGTAATATCTGGTTGCGAAAACATGCGTGACAGCTCGTCTTCGTTCAAAAAGGTAACCTGTTTGCGTTTAGTGCGTGCAAGTTCAATCTTTTCGGGCGGGAGTGCAGGGATATCGCGCTTGGCGCAAAACTTTAAAAACCCGCGCAAGGCAATTAAATGGTAGTTTTGAGTACTTTTTTGTAACTCGTCGCTGGTATTGGTGCCGAGGCGGTTCAACCACAGCCGCCACTTTCTGATCAGTTCGGGTGTGATTTGGCTCACCTGAATATCGCCGGCGTAGTCTTCCAGTCGAGTCAGATAATGGTCGTAGTTTGCAATGGTTTTTTGTGAACGGTTTTGTTCAATTTCCAGATACTCCAGAAAGTCAGTTTTTGCTTTTTCAAATCGCATACGCTTATTTTAACATGAGGGTTGGGCCGTGAACACTAATCTGTTACAATACGGGCGTAAACGCTAAAAAGGGAATGCATGGAACGAACACTAATTGTATTTAAACCAGATGCAGTCATGCGCGGCATCGTCGGCGAGATTTTGACTCGTTTTGAGCGCGTTGGCCTTAAAATTGTCGGTGCAAAAATGGTCCAGCCAGGCCGTGAACACTATTTTGAGCACTACGAAGGCATTGGTGCACTCAAGACTCGCAAAGGTAACGAAATTTTTGAAACTCAGCTAAACGAAATGCAGCAAGGCCCGGTAATCGCCATGGTTTTGGAAGGTGTTAACGCCGTTGAGCAAGTGCGCAAAATGGTTGGCCCAACCGAACCAAAAAGCGCCGCTCCTGGTACCATTCGCGGTGATTACGCGCACATGACCTTTGGTCACGCCGGCGCAGCCGAGCGCGGTGTGCCAAACGTGTTACATGCATCTGCTGATCCAGAGGAAGCCAAGAAGGAATTAGCTCTGTGGTTTAGCGAAAGTGAGTTGGCCGACTACGACCCAACCCACATGCACTTTACGCAGCCAAAAGCCAGGTAGCATATTTGGGCCCCGGCCCAATTTGCCCCGGTAGCTCAACTGGATAGAGCAAGCCCGTCCTAAGGGAGAGGTTGGGGGTTCGAGTCCCTCCCGGGGTACCAAAAATAAATGACCCACTTTTTGTGGGTCATTTATTTTGACCCCGGGAGGGACGAGAAGAATAATAGCTAAGCTACTGGGAGTAGTTTAGCGGTCATACAGTATCGAGTCCCTCCCGGCAACCTTCTTCTGCATGCATTACTTCCAGCTAAATCTGCTACCATATATACAGATAACAGGGGGTACGTATGACCGAAAAAACCGACTTTAAGGGTCTAAAAGCGTTATTCATCAACTGCTCAATTAAAAAAGACAAAACAGGGTCGCACACTCAGCGACTTTTGGATCGCGTCGCGCACATTATGCACGTCGAGGGTGTAAGAACTGAACACATCTATGCGCTGGATAATGACATAGCGTTTGGCATGATCAAGGACGGCAAAGAAGAAGGCCAAAAAGACGACTGGCCAAAGATTCAACAAAAAATTATGGACGCCGACATTTTGGTGATCGGCACGCCGATTTGGTTAGGTGTTAAGTCGAGCGTGGCAACGCAGGTAATTGAGCGCATGTACGCCTATAGCGGCGACTACAACAGCAAGCGGCAATATCTGTATTACGGCAAAGTGGGTGGCTGCGTGGTTACAGGTAACGAGGACGGCATTAAGCACTGTTCGATGGACGTTTTATTTGCGCTGCAGCACATTGGTTACACCATTCCACCTCAGGCAGACTGCGGCTGGGTAGGCGAGGCTGGCCCCGGCCCAAGTTATGGTGACACCGAATGGAAGGGCAAAAAAATCGATCCGCCCATGGGGTTCGACAACGACTTTACGAATCGCAACGCTACATTTATGGCGTGGAATCTTATGCACATGGCGCGGATGCTAAAAGACAACCACGGTATTCCAGCCGTCGGCAATACCGTTGATGCCTGGCAGCACGTTACCAACGCCAAAAGCGAGAATCCCGAGTACCATTAGCGCACGATTTTGAACAGTTTTCTGATACAATAATCAGTAACATGCCGCACAAATACTTTGCAGACCAGTTCGACGACGAGGAGGTGTTATTCATATTTCGTAAGCACCCGATTGTGATGCGCAAAGGGTTCATTATTGCGGCACTCGGCTGTTTGATCGGCCCCCTATACACGCTGGTTTTGGCGTACGTGCATCCCGCAAGTGTGCCATCGCTAACGTTCTTTTTCTTGAGCATTTTGGTTGGCCTGGCCGTTGGTTTACTGCTGATGCTGCCAAAGTGGGTTAGCTGGTACTTTAGTGTGTATATTGTGACCGATCAGCGATTTATTCAGATTAACCAAACCGGGTTCTTCCATAAAAGCGTGATCGACATGGCGCTGGGGCAGATTCAGATGGTGAACTACGAAATTGCCGGATTGTCCCAAACGCTCTTTGGATTTGGTACAATTATTATGCAGACAATCGTTGGTGACCTGGTGATTCACGAGGTGCACCATCCTGCAACTATCCAAAAGAAACTATTAGAGGTACTGCGAGTAGACGGTAACTTGCCTGAATCAGCTCCCGTAAAACAGGGCCAAGATCAAGACGACAACCAAGAAGACGAGATAGTGTATGAAGAAGAGAATTAAGCACGTATTTTCCAAACGACCTTCGGCCAAGAACCTGAAATTGCCCAAGGTCAGTTTGCGTCGCCGCAAAAACGCTCCCGAAAGCACGCTCGAGGAGGCGATTCGCGGCATTCCTCGAATTACCAACGAAACCGTTGCAGAACACCGCGAAGAAGTGCTGTCTAGCGCTCGAAAATATATTTATCCACTGCAGCATTCAACGCACCGCGTTGTGTTCATTTCCTCAATCTTGGTTGCAGTTGGCCTGGTGTCGTTTTTTACGTACAGCATCTTGGCGCTATACAAATTCAACGCCACCTCTACCTTTATGTATCGCGTGACGCAGGTGGTCCCGTTCCCAGTGGCTAAAGCCGGACCAAGCTATGTCTCGTACGACGACTACCTGTTTGAGCTTCGTCACTACATTCATTACTACCAGACACAACAAAAGGTAGATTTTGCCAGCGATTCTGGTAAGCGTCAGCTGGATGCGTTCCGCACTCGAGCACTCGACGAAGTGGTAACTAACGCGTACGTCAAACAACTGGCCGAAAAGAATAAGGTTTCAGTGACCGATCAAGAAGTAAACGACCGTGTTACGCTGATCCAAGCCCAGAATCGTTTGGGTGATAACCAAAAAGCATTCGAAGATGTGTTGAACGAGTTCTGGGGCTGGTCTCTGGACGACTTCAAACGCGAGCTAAGCAACCAATTGTTGGCCCAAAAAGTTGTCAGCAAGCTAGACACCGCTACGCATTCCAAGGCAGAATCAGTATTGGCACAGCTGAATCAGGGCCAGGATTTTGCGGCCATGGCCAAGCAGTATTCCGAAGACCAAAGCACTGCATCCACCGGCGGCTCGTACGGCATTGCCATTACGCGCACTAACCGGGATATTCCGGTGCAAGTAGTCAACGAACTATTCAAGATGAAAGCTGGGCAGACGTCCGGTATTATCAACACCGGTACGACGCTGGAGATTGTGAAAATAGATTCTATTGAGGGCAACACCATTAAAGCTTCGCACATTGCCTTCAATTTTAAGGACATCAGCACCTACATTAATCCGCTAGAAACCAAAACCCCACCCAAGAAGTACATTGGTCTTTAGGCATTGCGCAGAGCGGCAAAGTCTGCTATTATTACCTCTGTTGCACCGCAGCACTCTTTTTAAAAGAGACATGGGCTCGTAGTGAAGTCGGCCTATCACGCCTCCCTGTCACGGAGGAGATCGCCGGTTCGAATCCGGTCGGGCCCGCCAAAGAAAGAACGTCACCGTAATGTGGCGTTTTTTCTTTGGTTGATCGCCACATGCCTTTCGCAAAATGGTATACTACTAGCATGACTCGAGCACAGCGACTGGTTTTATTGGTGAGCATTCTGGCATCCTTTGTGGCATTTTTGGACGGATCAATTGTGAACGTCGCGTTGCCGGCCATTAGTCGGGAATTGGGCGGCGGCCTGATTACACAACAGTGGGTGGTGGATGCCTATCTGATCACGCTGGGGTCGTTAATTTTACTTGCTGGCTCATTATCTGACCTGTTTGGTCGGCAGCATATTTTAAACGCTGGCCTGATTGGCTTCGTTGCGGCATCATTATTGTGCGCCGTTGCGCCGTCCGCTTTTATATTGATCGTTGCGCGCGCTCTGCAAGGTGTAGCCGGAGCATTGTTGGTACCCAGCTCACTTGCACTCATTATGTCGTCATTTACCGGCAAAGAACAGGGAAAGGCAATTGGCAGCTGGACTGCATGGACAGGTATATCGTTTGTTGTGGGTCCGTTGTTGGGCGGTTTTTTGGTGGATAGTGCTTCGTGGAGGCTCGTTTTTGCAATTAACGTTATTCCTGTGGCGCTGTGCTTGTGGCTGCTTCGGTTTATGGAAAAACCCGAACGTCCCAAAAATGCCAAAGTCGATCTGTTAGGTGCTGTGCTGTGTAGCGGCGGTCTGAGCGGGTCAGTATTTGCGCTTATTGAACAGCCGCATTACGGGTGGGTCAGCGGTCGTATTTTGGTGCCGCTCATTGGTGGTTTGCTCGCATTGGCGATTTTTGTGTGGCACGAGTCGCGTAGCCCCATCGCTATGCTGCCGTTGTCTTTGTTCCAGGTTCGAAACTTTAGTGTTGGCAATATTGCCACCGTTGGCATTTATGGCGGCCTAGCGATTGCCACATTCTTGATTGTGATCTACTTGCAACAGGTGAGCGGCTACTCAGCGTTGAGCGCAGGTGTCGCCTTACTGCCCATCACTATTATTATGTTTTTCCTATCGTCACGATTCGGCGCGCTGGCCGGCAAATACGGACCGCGGCTTTTTATGACAAGTGGCCCTCTATTGGTAGGTGTGGGATTTTTGATGATGCTCGGCATATCCGAACACGTAAACTACTGGACGCAGCTTTTCCCTGGAGTTATGGTGTTCGGCTTGGGTATGTCCGTTACGGTTGCACCGTTAACGGCTGCAGTGTTGGGCGACATAACGCCAACTCGTTCGGGCATAGCATCGGCCGTTAATAACGCCGTAGCGCGTATTGCCGGACTCGTTACCATAGCTTTTGCCGGTGTTATTGTGGGCGATCATGTTAGCTTACAAGGCTTTCGTCGCACAATCTTAATAACCGCTGTTCTCGTTATGAGCGGCGGCGTTATCTCGTGGTTGGGGATTCGCAATCACGCCGTTGCCGAACCCGAAGCTGCTCCTACCGTATAGATGTATTCGGGTCTGAGTGTGTAATTTGTTATGATGATGGTATGTCATACACAGAGAAAATTCGTGCCTATTATTCGCTAACCAAACCGGGGGTGCTGTATGGCAATGTTCTCACCGCCGCTGCCGGGTTTTTCTTGGCTAGTGGCCGCCACATAGATTGGTGGCTGTTTTTGGCATTATTAGCTGGAACAACCCTGGTGATCGGCTCGGCTTGCGCTATCAATAACTACTTCGACCAAGACATCGACAGCCTCATGGAGCGGACCAAAAAGCGTGCAATTGTTAGTGGTCAAGTACCCGCGCAAAATGCGTTAGTTTTTGGCATTATTTTGGGCATCTTGGGCATGATGATTCTGGTTGCCTATACCAACTGGTTGGTTGTGGCTATTGGTGCGATCGGATTTGTGGATTACGTCGTGTTTTACGGCATGTTGTCCAAACGTATGTCAGTGCACGGTACATTGGTGGGCAGTATATCTGGCGCGATGCCGATTTTAGCCGGGTATGTTGGCGCTGCCGGGCAGATTGACCTTGGTGCAATCTTGGTTTTTGCGGCACTGTTTTTCTGGCAGATGCCGGAATTTTATTCAATCGCTATTTTTCGCCAAAAAGAATACAAAGCCGCACATGTGCCGGTTATATCTGTGGTCAAAGGGATCGATCATACCAAACGCGAAATTGCGTATTACACCGTGGCTTTCGTGCTTTCCACGCTCTTGCTCAGTGTGCACGGCAGTACAGGTTATATTTACTTCACCATTATGGCAGCTTTGGGCATCTATTGGATTTGGCTGGCGATCAAAGGGTTACAGACTGATGACAGTGTGGCCTGGTCCCGCAAAATGTTCCATTTCTCGCTTATTATATTGTTAGCGTACTCGTTCTTAATTTCAATTGCGCCCTGGCTGCCGTTTTAGCCATGTACAAGTTTGATTAACTTTTCGCGGTAGGCCTGCTGGTTGAATCTGCCAGGGTAATCTAACAGCTCGGTGTTAAGTACCGTGAATCCCGCATCTTTAAGGGGTGCGGAGGCAACTTCAAAGACATTTGATTTGATCAGAATTAGCTTTGTATCTGTTTGTGCCAGACTTTTTACGCGCTCAAGCAAACGGGGAAGAGCGGCACGTATTTTCTCCTGGCGTTGTTTTTTGGTAACTTCGTGCGCCAATGATTCTTCCAGTGCCTCAATCATATAAAATCCGTCGTTCTGGAAGCGTTTGAGCCAAATTGCTTTTTGCTTTTCTAAATCGGTTTGCGAAATTTCCATGGCCTTGGGGTAGAGTGCTCGAATCGTATTTATGAACAGGCGATCTTCTGGATAGGCGTGATCCGTACGATAAAACTGCCGACTACTATCTACATTGGCCGCTGGCGGCTGCGACTCAGCAATCAAAAGGTATCGGATTTGCTCAGGTTTGTACTTGAGGCGAACATCATCATAGTCACTCATACGTTTATAATATCAGGGGTGAAAATAAAAAACCAACCCTCAATTTTGCATACATATTTTGTTCAATTCTGTATCTGGTGCATGTGGGCGATCATCTGATATAATGCCTCTCAGCAATTTATGCCACCTTAGCTCAGTTGGTAGAGCAGCGCATTCGTAACGCGCAGGTCGCCGGTTCGATCCCGGCAGGTGGCTCCATTTGCTAGGAAAACCCGCGGGTATCGTATAGCGGCTAATATGTAGCCTTCCCAAGGCTGAGCGCTGGGTTCGACTCCCAGTACCCGCACCACTAGCCCAAAACGCCCGAGGCGTATACAATAGACAACATATGCAAATCCCAAAAAAATATCTGCACGATAAACCAATTTTGTCACTGGTGAGTGTGACCATCTTTTTGGCATTTGCATGTGCCGTTTTAGTGCTGTTGCGTCTGGACTCCAGTTCGGGCAGCGGCTATATTGTGCAGTATCATGCAAACCTCGGTATTAGCGCCTTCAAAACGGGTAGTGCGAGTGTCATAGTAAGCTTTGCAGTCTTTGCCTTGGTATTCGCCGCCATTAACGTGGTTTTAAGTGTTTATATTTACAGTATTCGCCGCCAACTAGCTGGCACATTCTTGTGCTTGGGCATATTGGTTCTGATTTTGGCGATAATCGTGAGCAACGCGCTCCTTGTTCTTCGTTAGTGTATGAAAAATTTTGAGATTCCCTACAAAAAAGATCGCCGACTCCATTATCGGTTTTTTGAAATCCTACCAGGCCTCTTGAGCTACAGCATGCTTTTGCTGCCAATTGTGCTCAGTCTGATTAACGCCGCGCTGGGTGCGCTTTTTGTGCTGTTCTATCTGTTGATCAACGGTACAAGAGCGGCTGGTGGAGCTGCGCGCGCGCTGCATGGCTACGCTAACTTGCGCAAATATATGAAACTGGACTGGCGAGAATTAGTTGAAGAGCTGGACGCTGGCAAGGTTGACCCCAAGGCGATTCGTCCTCAGTGGCATTACGACAACTTGCTGCGTCTAGAGACGAGTCCTATGGTGGTGCCGCCCCACGAGGTATATCACGCTGTTTTTATTGCTACCTACAACGAAAGCCGGGAAGTCCTGGAGCCGACTATTAAATCGGTGCTGGAATCTGATTATGACATGAAGAAAGTCATTTTGGTTTTGGCTTACGAAGAGCGCGGCGGCGAGCGTGTAGAAAAGCAGTCAAAAGAATTGATCGAGCAGTATAAAGACAAATTCTTCCATGCTATAGCGGTCAAACATCCTCGTGATATTCCTGGCGAGCTGGTGGGCAAGGGCGGCAATATTACCTACGCGGGTCGTGAGCTGCAAAAATGGCTCGAAAAGAAAAATATTGATCCTGTTCGTGTTGTTGTCACCACCCTGGATGCTGACAACCGTCCCGACAAGAAGTACCTGGCAGCCTTAACATACGTATATTCGTCGTGCCCCGATCCAGTGCACGCCTCGTTCCAACCAGTTTCTATGTATACCAACAATATTTGGGATGCACCGGCACCAATGCGCGTGTTAGCTACCGGTAATTCACTGTTCCATATTGTGACCTCTATGCGTCCGCACATGCTGCGCAACTTCTCGGCGCACGCCCAGGGCATGACATCGCTTATAAAAACTGATTTTTGGAGCGTTCGCACCATTGTAGAAGATGGCCATCAGTACTGGCGTTCGTACTTTGCGTTCGATGGTGACTACCAGGTATACCCTGTATATGTGCCAATTTACCAAGACGCCGTGCTTGCCGACAAGTATACAAAGACGCTTAAAGCTCAGTTTGTGCAGCTGCGCCGCTGGACCTACGGCGCGTCAGATATCGCATATGTGGTAGATAAAGGCTACTTTACCAAAAACAAAGTGCCACGCTTTTCCTTATGGACGCGCACATTTCGTCTTATTGAAGGCCACGTAACGTGGGCTTCGGGCCCAATCTTGGTGTCACTGGCCGGTTTTGTGCCGTCGTTGCTACACCCGCAAAGTTTAGCGGCCAATGAGTTGCCATTGATTGTGAGTCGCGTGCAGACCATTGCATTGATCTTTGCTATCCCCACACTATTTATCTGTCTGAAGACATTGCCACCTAAACCAGCTCGCTACAAACGTCACCGAACGCTCTTTATGGTGCTGCAATGGGCTTACTTGCCAGTAACTACCATTGTCTACAACTCGTTTGCGGCATTCTATTCGCAAACACGCCTTATGTTCGGTCGCTACATGGACAAATTTGACGTAACCGAAAAAGCAGTTGTGTCTACCGACGCATCGGGCAAGAAAGTCGCCAAAAGCTAAATCTTATGATACGCGCGGTACATTGTGGCCGCAGTAGTGTCAAAGCGCTCCAATACCTGGAGTGCTTCTTTTATTAAGGTTTCCCGAGCAATAACGCTATCAGTTGCTGTCTTGAGAGCGCTCGCGGTAATGGTGCGCGTTAGTCCCTGGGCGTCTTTTAGAGCGGTTTCCCGGTGCTTTAGGGTGTCGTAGATGCTCAGCAGCAGAATGTCGCGGTCAAAGCCCTCCAAAGAGCCATTTCTGTCTAACAGAATACTGGTGAGCATATCAGCTTGTTCAATAGAAGTGAACACCTGAGAGCATGCCGTACAGGCTCGGCGCCGCCAGACGCTATTCGTTCGCCGCTGCAAACGGGAATTAACGACCTGTGTTGCATTGCCGCAATAAATACATACCATGTCAATATATTGACATAACGCTTATGAAAAAGATAGTGGAAAAGTTGTGGGGAACTGTGGTAAAACGAGGAAAATTAAAAGACACCCCTGTAATCTAACGATTATCGGAGTGTCTTGATACTATTTTGCTGCTACTGTGCGTAGTCGACGAACGCGACCGGTGTTTGTTGAAGAAAACGTTAACTCTTCGTAAAACAACTTGAAATTATCAAGCGTGTTGGGCTTTTTGGTACTCACCAAATATCTCTCTTAACTCGACTATGTTACCATGAAGGGCCTTTCAAGTCAATGTTCCATAAGTGTTGAACAGCGTTGCTACACCGAGCGGCAACCTTGCGTAACAGATGTGAATCCTGTATAGTGATGGGTGATTTAGGGCTCTTAGCTCATTTGGCTAGAGCGCCACATTGACGTTGTGGAGGTGGGAGGTTCGAATCCTCCAGGGCCCACCAATCAAGAAGATCACAAAAGTGGTCTTTTTTATTTGAGCTCACATATTTGGACGCACAAAACCACACGTGGCTACGTCGCACAATATGGTAGCCGCGTCGCACAGATCTGAACATCACGTATGATATATCCGTTACAAATGAGGTAAACAGGGAATACATAGCAAAAATACCACATATGACAAGCTAGCAGTAAAAGGCTAGCCGTATATATCCACAAACAATGACCTAAAAATGACAACAATAAAGTACTAGCCATATTGTACTACCATTGCTATAGTTATGTGTGGAGATGAAGTTTTGCGATGTGTTATACTACATGTAGTCGAAAGACTTATGTGGAATACATCGAGCAGTGAAGCAGCCACCAACTGCAGAGCTCCGTGGGCGTTAGAACGTACGTAACGTGCTATCATAAGGTGCTCTGGCATAGCCAAAATTAGCTAAGCCAAGAGAAGTCCGGTGGAACCGCCCGAAAGGGTCCGAGACGCGCTATAGATTAAATATAATTGCGAGAATATTTAATCCAACGGCGCGTCTTTTTATATACAAGAAAAGGAGAACCTAAAATGGATAGCCAATCACCTGAAGAATACTTACACGCAATGCGTCATAGCCTGGCACACATCATGGCAACTGCTGTTAGGCGCATTTGGCCAACAGTTAAGCTTGGCGTTGGACCAGTGGTTGAAAATGGTTTTTATTACGATATCGACATTACTGATGCGGCTATTTCCGAAGATGACTTTGCCAAAATTGAAGCCGAAATGAAGAAAGTTATAAGCGAAAATCAAACGTTTGAGCGTTCTTATAAGACAATCGACGAAGCAATTACCTGGGCGCAACAGAATAAACAGCCATACAAAGAAGAGCTGCTAAACGACCTAAAGCGTGCCGGAACCACGAACGCCAAAGATATCGACGCCGAGGAATTGGGCGTACAAGCCGATGGCGACAGCAAGGTTGACCAAGTCTCTTTTTACACCAATGGCGACTTTACGGATCTATGCCGCGGTCCACACGTGGAATCTACGGGTAAGGTAGGCGCTTTTAAATTGATGCGTGTCAGCGGTGCATATTGGCGCGGTAAAGAAGGAAATCCGCAGATGCAACGCGTGTACGGTGTTGCATTTAAGACGGACAAAGAGCTTCGTCAATATCTAGCAATGCTAGAGGAAGCCAAAAAGCGCGACCATCGCAAGCTAGGCCAAGAGCTAGACTTGTTCGTGTTTTCTGACTTGGTTGGCTCGGGTTTGCCGCTGTTCACCCCTCGTGGAACAGTGCTGCGCGAGGAATTAGCACGATTTTCGAATGAATTGCGCCAGCGCAGTGGTTTTCAAAAGGTGGCCATTCCGCACATCACCAAAGAAGACCTATATGTAAAGTCGGGCCACTGGGCCAAGTTTGGCGATGAGCTCTTTTTGGTAAAGAGCCAAGAGACCAGCGATAAATTTGTGATGAAGCCCATGAACTGCCCGCACCACACGCAGATTTTTGCGTCGCAACCGCGCAGCTACCGCGATTTACCGCTTCGTTACCTTGAAACAACCACGGTATACCGTGACGAAAAAACTGGTGAACTCGGGGGCCTTAGTCGTGTGCGCTCAATTACCCAAGATGACAGCCACGATTTTTGCCGCCAGGATCAGATTGAGCAGGAAATCGATACACTGTTGGCTTCGGCTCGTGAATTATATGAAGCTGCGGGTATGACTTTGCGCGTACGTCTGTCGTACCGTGACGCCAGCGACGCATATTTGGGCGACCAAAAGTTGTGGGAATCTGCTCAGCAACAGCTAAAAGCTGCGACAGAAAAAAACCAATTGGAATACTTCGAGCAAGAAGGCGAGGCTGCTTTTTATGGCCCCAAAATCGATATGATGGTAAGTGATGCGCTTGGTCGCGAACACCAGTTGGCCACTGTGCAGCTCGACTTTGTGATGCCCGAACGTTTTGGCTTGGAATACACCGACGAAAAGGGTGAAAAACAGCCGCCAGTGATGGTCCACTGTGCTTTGCTTGGCTCGCTTGAACGCTTTTTGAGCGTTTACATTGAACATACTGCCGGTAAATTCCCGGTTTGGGTTGCGCCGGAGCAGGTACGTATCATTACGGTAAATCAAGAAGAAAAAACGCTTGCCTTTGCAAATGAAATTGTTCGTCAGGCAAAGGACTTAGACCTTCGGGTTGTGGTGGACAATGACAACGAGTCGGTAGGTAAAAAGATTCGTAACGCTGAAGTGTGGAAAGTGCCGTATACTCTGGTTATTGGCGAAAAAGAAATGGAAACTGGCGAAGTGACGCCACGTATCCGTAAAGATATGGCTGTTTCTGAGCAGGTTCAGGCCCGCACCGTAGATGAGTTCCTGAAGACTGTCGCGCACGAAGCTAAGTCACGCGTCTCAAAGACGTCGTTATAGGAGACAAAATGGCACGAGTTGACGCTGATTTTGCAGAACGAGTTTTTGAATACGTTCGCCAGATTCCAAAAGGCAAAGTGATGACCTACGGTCAATTGGCTGCATTGTGCGGTGCCGCTTGGGCTGCCTGGGAGGTGGGGCAGATCGCCAACAAAGGTCCGGTAGATTTACCGTGGCATCGTGTGGTAAACAAGCAGGGTGGCTTAGCCAGAGGTTGGCCACACGGCGGGATTGACGGCCACAAGCGCGCGCTCGAAGAAGATGGCTACGAAGTAAGCGACGATTACACTGTAAAAGTTAGCGAATTGCTATGGAATCCAACGCAGACAACACTCCTGTAGTTGTTATTGCCGGTGAAACCGCGTCAGGGAAGACGGCGCTGGCTATTAAGCTTGCGCAACAATTCAATGGCGAAATCATTTGTGCCGATTCTCGGACCGTATACACTGGCATGGACATTGGCACCGCCAAGCCCACAGCCGAGGAGCGTGCCGCAGTGCCGCATCATCTTATTGACGTTGTGTCGCCAGATCAGCCTTTTACGGCCGCAGATTTTAAACAGTTGGCGCTAAAGGCGATTGCAGGTATTGCCACTAGAGGTCGAGTACCGTTTTTGGTGGGCGGCACTGGCCTGTACATTGACGCAGTTGTGTATGATTTCGACTTTTCTATGGCACCCGATCCCCTAGAGCGAGCCCGACTCCAGCGTATGTCGGTCCCGGAATTGCAGCAAGAAATTGCGCAAAAAGGATATGATTTGCCCCAAAATTCGCAGAATCCACGCCACTTAATGCGCATTATCGAGACCGATGGCGCTGTTGTGCGGGCAGAACAGCGAACAGCACGTCCGAATACGCTGCTCATTGGCCTGAGCATTGACCGCGAGCAGCTAAAAATGAAACTTACAAAACGTGTTCAAAAGATGATAGACGAAGGTCTGGTTGAGGAAACGCAGCATCTGATTGCGCAGTATGGAGCAGATGCGCAACCACTACAGACAACTGGCTACAAAGCCATTCGTCGCTACCTATCTGGCGAGCTGACACTCGAGGAAGCAAAGGCTGACTTTGTACGCAACGATCTGCAACTCGCGAAGCGTCAACGGACATGGTTTAAGCGCAATAAAAGTATTCACTGGCTCAGTAAACAGGAAAAGATTGAAGATTTAATAACAACGTTCTTGAACAAATAATACTGATAGTCGTGATACAATGAGATTATGATTGAGCAATTGTTTGGATCAAAGACGAGGGTTAAGCTACTGCAATTATTTTACAGTAACCCAAACCGCTCATTTTATGTGCGCGAAATTACTCGCAAAATCGACGAACAGATTAACTCGGTCCGCCGAGAACTAGCCAACCTCTTAAACATTGGTATTATTGTCTCTGACAACACCAATAATCGCTTGTACTACGAAGTAAATCAAAAATTTGAACACTATTTGCCATTGCAACAAATCTTTGGCCAGCCGGAAGATGGTGCGCCCGTTGCGGCTCCGGCAAAGGGTCAAGCTGCAGCTCCAAAGGCTACCGGCGGCTCGGGTCGCGACAAATTAAAAACCCTGGGGAACATAGATCTTGTTATCTTAACCGGACAATTTACTCGCGACGAACGGAGTGGTGCTGACATGTTGATCGTCGGTGACATAAATCCTAATGCACTGCAAAAGTTCGTAGCCGAATTAGAGGCTCAAGAAAGCAAAGATATTCGGTATGTACACATGACCCCGCAAGACTTTTCGTATCGCCGGCAGATCAAAGATCGCTTTACTACCAATGTTCTGGAGTCAAAAAAGCAGGTCCTACTGGATAAGAACAATATACTGTAATTGGAGGAAATATAATGGACGTACAATTTTACGGAGCAAACTGTGTTAGCCTGGCAACCAAGCAGGCTCGCGTTGTTTTTGACGATAATTTGGCAGAACTTGGCGGTAAGCCAGCGCTGAAAGCCGGTGACATTGCACTGTACACTTCGCGGCAGACTCAAATCCCAAAGCAAGAGCTGAAGATTATGATTGATCAGCCAGGTGAATACGAGGTCTCAGGTATCTCTGTTTATGGCATTCAGGCTCGTGCGCATATGGATGAGCAAGGCAAGCAAACAGCCACAATCTACAAGTTGGTTATCGATGACCTTAGGGTATTGGTGACGGGTCACATCTACCCAGAACTAAGCGATAAACAACTGGAAAGCATTGGCATGATTGACATCATGATCGTACCTGTGGGTGGCAACGGCTACACGCTTGACGGTATCGGCGCCCTCAAACTCATCAGGAAGATTGAGCCAAAGATGGTTATCCCAACCAACTATGACATGAAGGGCGTGAACTACCCAGTGCCGCAGCAGACACTGCAAGACGCCCTAAAATCATTGGCCATGGAACCCAAAGAAACGGTAAGCGGCAAACTGCGTATCAAATCAACAGATCTGAGCGATGTTACGCAGCTGGTTGTCCTAGAGGCATAAAACCTTTGTGTGCAAACAAAAAACTGCCGAATATTCGGCAGTTTTTCTTATTGTATTGATCGAGCTACTTAGCAGCTGGTGCTGGAGACTCGAGCAAGCCCTTTTTCTTTAGGGTGCGGATAGCGTGAGCACTCAGTTTGAGCTTAACTTTCTTACCGTCAACAACCACAGTCTTGTTCTGGAGGTTTACATTCCAGACGCGGTTGGTGTGACGCTGAGAAAAGCTAACTCGCTTACCGAACTGCTTTTTCTTTCCACTAAAGTCACATGTGCGCATAACTATAAAATCCTTCTATTCAAGAACATATTTTAACTGGTTTTGCCTCTGTAGTCAATAACAGATAAAGTGTTGGCCTCAGCTTAAGAAAAGCTGCCGACTATTTTAGCGAGATTTTGGCTATCTGATATACTAGGTGATATGTTTTCGGGACTGACACCTCTAGATATCGTAACACTGTTTGGGGCGCTGCTTTTAGCTATGGGCGCACACGAAGCTATGCACGCCTATGCTGCCCACGCTCTGGGTGATCGTACCGCGTATGAAGAGGGAAGGCTAACCCTTAATCCACTCAAGCACATTGATGTTCTGACCACTGTTTTGTTGCCACTTATTCTGATCATCGCGGGTATGCCGCCAATCTTTGCCGCCAAACCCGTGCCGTTTAACCCACATAGCGTTCGTTTTGGCGACTTTGGCATCGCAATTGTCGCAATGGCTGGTCCGCTCACAAACTTCGTTTTGGCGGCTTTAGCTGCGTTCTCGCTGCATATTTTTGGGATTGTTGGCGGCACGACTGCATTCAACCTCATTAGCATATTTATGCAGGTCAACGTTGGTCTGTTTGTATTCAACAGTATTCCGTTCCCACCCCTAGACGGATCACGCGTGCTGTACGCATTTGCACCAGATTGGTTGCGTGACGTCATGGACAAGATCGAAGCATTAGGCATTATGGTCTTTCTATTTGTTGTTTTGCTATTGTTCCAGTTTATCAGTCCGTTCTTGACGCACCTCAACAGCTCCGTCTACAACTTTTTACTTCGCTAAAACAGATAAAGTGCGTATAATATATGGTGGCTGGGTATTAAAAGCCTCAATTGATTATCTGTATACCTATTTAGACGGGAATTCAACATTTTCGCGAACCGTGGTTTGTGAGTGAGAATACCCACCTGGTTTATTCCAGGCTAATCATATTGGCTTGCCCAGTCATCTTACGTACTTATGTAACGGGGTGTGGCGCAGTTGGTAGCGCGTACGGCTGGGGGCCGTGAGGTCGCAGGTTCAAGTCCTGTCACCCCGACCAATAGACTTGAAGAGTTATGGAAGATTGCCAGTGGCAATCTGACAGTCCTACAGTGTCAAGTCCTGTCACCCCGACCAATATTCGAGATTCAAAGTGCCAGTTGGTGTAGGTGTCATTGTCGTTCGCTAAGGATGAGTCCTTAAGGCAGCCGGAACGATAAAAACGGTTACAACACATGGTTATTGTCGAACCATTATTTCCCGAAGCATTATCTAGCTCTTTGGATAGGCATATTTAGGGAACCTAAAACTACAAGCACATACAAAATGGACAATATTTAGGTAGTGCGACTTGTTAAGCTGTCCGCAATTTTTTAGTTCACCGTTTGAAGCCGAATTAAAAAAGTTGCTCAACAGATAATGCTGCACAGCACTAACTTTGATACAATACATAGCGGATGGGCTAGGTAAGTATTTAGCTACAAAAGGATAAACAAAAACCACATGAAGACCATAAAACTAGATCATCACCTGGCTGAACTTGTTCGAAAAGGTGAAAAAACCGCAACTTGGCGAATATATGATGATAAAAATCTGTCAGTGAATGACGAGATTGAGTTTGTTGATAAAGTAGAAAAAGACGACCCTAGTTCCTGGAACATTTTTGCAAACGCTGTAATTGATACAATTATCGAGAAACGGCTCGGCGCGATCACCGAAGAGGACTACGTGGGACACGAGCGTTTCGTGAGTCGTGATGAAATGATCCAAGCTTATCGGAAGTATTATGGCCCGGAAGTTAACGAGAACACCCCTGTTAAGATTATTCACTTTACGTTGATATCGCACTCTGATGTGCACAAAACAACATATCCTGCTAATAATGCAGTGCTAAAGGATGCGAAATTGTATGCTGACGGAGGTTCCAGAGGTAATCCCGGACCGTCTGCTAGTGGCTACGTGTTGTACGACATGAATGACACGGTCGTTGTAAAAAAAGGTATTTACCTAGGTGTAACCACAAATAACCAGGCCGAATACCAAGCCTTAAAGTTTGGTCTAGAAGAAGCGGTTAAGCGTAACGTTGTAAATCTTCACGTGTATATGGATAGCATGCTGGTAGTAAATCAAATGAACGGCATCTTCCAGGTGAAGAACAGGGACCTCTGGCCGATCCATGATGCTATAAAGCAACTTGCAAAAAGCCTCAAACACGTTACGTTTACGCATGTGCCGCGAGCACTCAACAAGGCTGCGGATGCTGCAGTTAATGAGGTGCTTGATGAGCACACCGCTACGCATAAGGCGCAATAAACGCTCCACTTATGGTATAATATGAAGCATGCCAGATCATTGGCTGGTCGCTTGTTTACACAAGAGGAAAGTCCGGGCAGTTCAGGGGAAGGTAGTTGTTAACGACAACCGGAGGCGACTCCAGGGAAAGTGCCACAGAAACTAAACCGCTTTAATTTATTAGAGCAAGGGTGAAAAGGGCGAGGTAAGAACTCGCAGTTTGCGGCGGTGACGTCGCAAAAGGGTAAACCCTACCTGCTGCAAGGAAATGGTTGCTCTACGGGCTTTTACAGCCCGGGACCCCTGCCGGCAACCATTATAAAAACCGCTAGAGCTTGGTGGCAACATCGAGACTAGATAGATGACTAGCTAGAACAGAACCCGGCTTATCGGTGATCTGGCAAAGTAAAAACACCCTCCTAGGAGGGTGTTTTTACTTTGCAGGGCTCAACTATTTAATTGATTCTACAACAGTTTTGAAAGCCTTTGGCTCGCTTACAGCGAGTTCACTCAGAACCTTACGGTCAAGAGTGATGTTGGCAGCTTTCAGGCCAGCAATAAGCTTGCTGTAGGTAGTGCCGTTTTCACGAGCAGCAGCGTTAATACGTGCGTTCCAGAGCTCGCGGAAAGTGCGCTTGCGGTTACGGCGGTCACGGTATGCATATTGCAATGCCTTAGTGATAGCCTGTTTACCGCGCTTGACGCTCACGCGGTTAGCGTGGGTCATACCCTTAGTAGCTTTGCGGATTTTTACGTGCTTGCGGTGGGTTGCAACGCCTCGTTTTACTCGCATTTTAAGCTCCGATCCTTAATTTAACAGTCTTGCTGTTCGCGCCTTGCAGCGTATCGAGGCCAGCAAGCTTACGCTTGTTGGCGCCGCTCTTCTTTTGCAAGAAGTGGTTTTTACCTGAGTGACGGGCGCGTACGCGACCATTCTTTGTTACGCGAAAGCGGTCTTTACTACCGCTATGCGTCTTTAGTTTTAGCTTTGGCATGACTGCTCCTTATTACGAAGTTCAACTGACGTCCGGCAAATTGTGGTGCTTGATCTACAACAATTGCGTCGCCGAAATCGTTGATAACCTTTTCAGCAAGTTTAAATCCCAGTTCTTTGTGAGCGAGCTCGCGACCGCGGTAGAAAACAGTAATTTTCACCTTGTGGCCATTTTCGAGAAAGTCGACGACTTTTTTGAGCTTAACGCCTAGATCGTGTTCACTGATCTTGAGGCCGAATCGCATTTGCTTAACTTCCAGGGCCTTCGCATTCTTCTTATTTTTTTGAAGCTGCTTGGTGCGCTGGTAGTTGTATTTTCCCCAGTCAATGATTTTAGCGACTGGAGGATTAGCATCTGGCGAGATCTCCACCAGATCCAAATCTTGCTCTTCTGCAATTCGCAAAGCCTCGTTACGAGAAAGAACGCCTAGTTGTTGGCCGTCTTGATCAATGACTCGTAACTGGGGTGCCCGAATTTCTTGATTCAGGCGAGTGTGCTTGCTGATAGGTATCTCCTTTTATATAGTGTTGACGCCGTTATTGTAACAGATGCCAAAACAGGGGTCAAGTTGACTTCTTTGAAATTGCTACATAATCTGAGGTCGATACTGCAAAGCCTCAGTAATATGCGACGTCAAAATGTACGTGGATTTTTCTAAATCCGCAATAGTCCGCGCTACTTTTATAGTGCGAATGTAGCTTCGGGCTGAAATGTGTAAATGATCTGCCGCTTGGTCTAAAAGTGACTTGGCAGCTGGCTCCAAGGCGCAGAATTGCCGAACCTCACGATTGTGCATAGTTGCATTGAGGCGTGCACCTGATCCAAACCGCCTGGTTTGCTCTTCTCGAGCACTCTGCACGAGCTGGGCGGCACTTCTTTGCCGATTTGCTTTGACGCTCTTCAATAACGAACCATGGTCCACCTTATCGACAGTTACGTGAATATCTATGCGATCGACAATGGGGCCGGATATTTTTTGCCGGTATTGTGCTATTTTGGCCGGCGTGCAAGTACATTCGACTTGCGTTCCATAGTAGCCGCAGGGGCAGGGGTTGGCTGTTGCAACGAGCATAAACCGCGCAGGATAAGTTACGCTTTCTTCGGCCCGGGCAATAGTGATAATACCTTCTTCCAGAGGCTGCCGGAGGGCTTCAATAGTGCTTCGGGGAAATTCAGGCATTTCATCAAGCAGCAGCACGCCATTGTGACTGAGACTAATCTCTCCTGGTTGAATTTCTTTACCGCCACCGATAATTGCTGCCCGACTTGCGGTATGGTGAGGTGCCCGAAACGGCCGCTCTGTTATAAGTTGATCATACTGAGCATTCGCTAAGCTGTGCAGGTGAGTTGTCTCGAGGATTTGCTCAGTTGTCATCGGAGGAAGCAGGGAAGGTAGGACTTTAGCGAGCATGCTTTTGCCCGTACCTGGCGGCCCACTTAAAAGAATGTTATGTCCGCCAGCGGCGGCAATTTCAATGGCGCGTTTTGCTTGTTCTTGTCCAATAACTTCATCAAGGCTATGGCCAAAAGATGGCTCTGGTTGCGGAATAGATGTGATGTGGCTTACCGGCGGCATTTCGTTATGCAAGAATGCTATAAGGTCACGTAATGTCTCGATAGCAATAATCTTGGTGTCGGGTATGAGCGCAGCCTGCGCAAGATTCGCCTTGGGGACGCAAAAAACATCAAGGCCGTGTTTTTTTACCGCTGATAATTTTGCCAATGATTCCTCGAATAGATCGAACCGTGCCGTCTAGTCCGAGCTCTCCTACGAATGCAACCTTTTGAATGTCCAGAGACGGAGACTGTTGTGTTGCAATGATCGAGGCGGCGATTGCTAGGTCAAAGCTCGTACTATTTTTGGGGATGTCTGCCGGCGCCAGGTTTATAGTGATACGCTTTTTAGGAAACGCAAGCTTGCATGAATGAAATGCGCTGCGAATCCGTTCCTTGGCTTCGTCGATGGCTTTATTACCCAGTCCAACAATAACAATATTTGGCAAGCCCTGAGTGATAGCGCATTCAATATCAATGATCCAGCTATCACTTCCAGCATTCAAAACGCTCTTTATAGTATTTTTCATGACTCAATAAATAAACCGAGCTCCCTCAAATGTAAAGCTCGAAATAAGAAAAGACCCGCATAATGCGGGTCCGTAATAATTTTGGGTGGGTTGTTTGTGTATTAGAATTTTGGATTTTTACTTTGGTTTTTATGGAACAACGGCTTGCGAGAAGCCGTTGTTTCTAAATATCTTGTTTTTGTTTTTGAGCACTTTTTTTATTCAGTGCTATAGATATAGTAATAATTGTTTCTACACGTGTCAACAAAAAACATAAAGATTTTCCGGAAAAGCTGTGCATAACTTTTTTACCCCTGTAAGAAATGCTAAAAAATACCAAAGTGCCGAACAATAACATAGGCCAAAATGCTTATGGTATTGACTTTTGAGTAATAATGCTGTACTATTGAGGATAGTAAGTTACAAAAACAAAAACTTACCTTAACAACCAAAACCAATAACGCTCACTTTGCCCTAAAGGCAAATGGAGCGGTCAGTCAAGCTAAGGTTTGCAAGCGCTAATTATTTCTACAATAGGGCGGATTTGTAACCTTAGCACCAAAAAAGCCACGAAGTTTCCTTTGTGGCTTTTTTATTATGTTTGGGTTCATTACAATAAGCAGTGTAATGAAGAAAAAAGTCTCTCTAACTATTGGCGCTTGTTGCTTAACGCTTTTGGTGCTCTTACTTGCGACCGACCCAACACAGATGCCATCTTTTGTATTGATTCTGCCGTTCTCTCTGTTGTTCACCATCATATGGTTGATTACATTCTCTAGCTTCCGTAAAAATGGATTCACTCGCCTTCGTGCAATACGTCTTAGCATGCTTTTTGCGGGGCTACCCGTCAGCCTCCTGCTTCTTCAGTCGATAGGGCAGCTAACGATCTGGGATATCATAACTATTTTGGCTTTTTTTGGTCTGGCATATTTCTATGTGTCGCGATTGGCTGTATCATCTAGTAATAACTAGATAGAATTGAGCCTTTTCTTAGCCAAATTGGTATATAATAAAGACAAGACATTATGGACCAGCAACCTAATACGACACCGAGTGTACGCTTGCCGCAACCTTCGTTTGACCCGATGGCTGCTCAGCCTGTTGCTCCGCAATTTTCGCCAGCGCCAATACCTGTTCCGCAAACGCAGCCGGCAGTGCCTCAGCCTATGCAAGTGCCAGCACAACCCCAGCAGGCCACGCCCGCGCAATCTCCTGTGCCTATGGCTTCGGCTCCAAGCGAAACGACTCCAGGCGATGCTCAAGATGAAGCATGGGTTGCTAAAGCCAAGGATGTTGCTAATCAGTATAAGAATGACCCATTTGCTCAAAGTAATGCGCTCAGCCAATTACGCGCGGACTATCTATATAAGCAGCATGGCATGACGACAAAGTTGGGTGGCGAGAAATAATATGGAATTCTTGCTTGGGCTTTTCTTGATTCTTCTTGTAACGGGCGCTATCGCTGGCCCCATTGTATACACGCGCACTAAAAATAAAATGCGTGAACAAAAAAATTACGAGCGTGGACTCAAAATGGTACCACTGTTAATTCACTTGCCACCACCAAGTGAAGATACGGTTTCGAACGGCCGTGATGCCCGTGAACTTGTTGATGAAAATATCTCTAAAGCACAGGTTATCTACAATATTATTGCCAGCACCGTGCAAAAAGAAAACTCGCAGACCAAGATGTATGGTCAGCGCCATTTTGGATTTGAAATTGTTGGTAACAGTGGTACTGTGCATTTTTATGCAGCTGTACCGATTTCTCTTATAGAGGTGGTCAAACAAGCTGTTGTGAGTGCGTATCCGGCCGCTCGACTTGAGGAAGTCCCCGAGCATAATATTTTTAATGCCAATGGCAAGCTCGGCGGCACGCTTGGCGGTGAACTAAAACTGAAAGAAGAATTCGCATATCCAATTGCAACGTATCAAGACCTAAAGCGTGATGCCATGCAGGCGGTCCTCAACGCGCTTTCTACCTTAGATAAAGAAGATGGGGCGGCAATTCAGATCCTAATGCGTCCTGCCGACCCAGATTGGCGCAAGAAGGCAAGCAGCTTAGCAAGTGGCAAGCGTAAGGGTGAGGACGATAGTAAAAACGGCGGTGCGCAGATTCTGTCTATTACCAAGGACTTGGCAACTGCTTTTGTAAAGCCGCCTGAGTCAAAAGATGAAAAGAAGAGCGACGATAAAAAGAATGATCTGTCTAACTTGGACCAGGCTATTCTTGACTCGATTGACGAAAAGACTCGACACCCGGGCTACGAGGTACTAATTCGTGTTATGGCTTCGTCGAATATCTCGCAACGTGCGCAGGCAGTATTGAACAATATTGTTGCAGCCTTTGCGCTTTTTGATGCACCCGGAAAGAACGGCTTTAAGTACGAAGCGGCAGACGACATGAGCGATTTTGTGACGTCATATTTACTACGTTTGTTTCCGCAAACAGATACAGAAAACGTCTTAAACTCGGTTGAGCTTGCGACGATATTCCATTTTCCTGATCAAAAAAGTATTCCAACTTCACAGCTGGAACGCCAAGATTCAAAGCAGGTAGATGGTCCGCGCAATATTCCAGACGATGGTTTGTTGCTGGGCTACAACGTATTCCGGGGCGTTAAAAAGCCGATTCGCCTGGGTATTACAGACCGCCAACGCCATATGTACGCCGTAGGTCAGACTGGTACTGGTAAAACGACCTTCCTAGAAAACCTTGCGTTCCAAGACATGCTTAACGGCAATGGTTTTGCTTTTGTAGACCCGCACGGTGATGTTGCCGAGCGCCTCCTGGCCTTGGTGCCCAAAGAACGCACAGAGGACGTTATTTACTTCTGTCCATCAGATACGGATTATCCGATGGGTTTAAACCTGTTTGAATACAAGACAAATGATCAAAAAGACTTCTTGATCCAGGAAGTTCTGAACATGCTGTATAAATTGTACGATCCGCAGCACCAGGGGATTATGGGCCCGCGATACGAGCATCTGTTCCGTAATGCTGCATTAACTATTATGGCTGACCCAGAGGGCGGTTCCTTTGTGGATATTCCAAAGCTATTCCGAGACCCACAGTTTGTTAAACAGAAGTTGCAGTACGTAAAAGACCAAAATGTGCTCGAATTCTGGCAGAAAGAAATGCCGCAATCACAGCGCTCAAACGAATTCGGTGAAGTTGTGAGCTGGTTTGTAAGTAAGTTTGGTGCCTTCCTATCGAACGAAATGATGCGCAATATTATTGGGCAAACCAAGAGTGCTTTTGACTTGCGTGACATCATGGATAACAACAAGATTTTGCTGGTAAATCTGAGCAAGGGTAAGACAGGTGAGCTGAACTCGAAACTTCTTGGTATGATCTTTGTAATGAAATTCCAGGCCGCTGCGATGTCTCGTGCTGAAATTCCCGAGGATCAACGCAAAGACTTTGCCCTATATGTAGACGAGTTCCAGAACTTCTCTACAGACTCGTTTGCAACTATCTTGTCTGAGGCACGTAAATATCACCTGAACTTAATCGTAGCGAACCAATTTACTACTCAGCTGACGGATGAAATTCGAGAGGCGGTTTTTGGTAACGTGGGTACAATTGTGGCGTTCCGGGTGGGCGACCACGATGTCGATTCTTTGGCGAAATATTTTGCACCAACGTTTGAGGGCAGCGACTTATTGCGCATCCCGAACCACAACACGGTAGTACGCACGCTTATTGGCGGTGTGCCAACGAATCCGTTCAGTATGTCTACGATTCCACCGCTTGGGTCGCCAAACTACAAGTTAGCCGAGGCCCTCAAACAGCTCACGGCTGCAAAATATGGCCGCCCGCGTACTTCAGTGGAGTCTGAGATTTTTGCACGACTTAAGACGCAAGACACAAAGCCCGCTGCTGGCCCGCGTGCTGCATTTGGCGCTAATGCAGCTAATGCACAGCTCAACGCTCTTCCACGCCGCCCACAAATGCCTGCAAAGAAGCAGGGATCTTTCCTGGATGATTGGTTGGCAAAACGTCCAGCCGGGGCTGGTGCCACCCCTATGGCGGCACCAACGCCTACTCCTTTGGCTCAACGTCCTATGCCTCCAGCTGCCTCAGCGCCTTTCCTGGACTCTTGGCAGCAATCCCAGCAACCTCGTCCACAGCCGATCCCACAGCCTCAAAATATTTCAAGCGACGCTTTTGACCAGGCTGAGGTTAATGACATTGCCGCGCATGCACGTGCGCAAGTAGCCGGCTCGCCAGTGCCTACGGCAGCTGCACCACGGCAAGCCGCACAAAATACTGATCCAAACGACACAATTTCAATTGATCAAGACGGCAATCTGAAGCTCTCTGATAACTCATAGCGCAGGGATTTGCTAAAACGTTTTCCGTATCCTATAATATAAGGTAAGTGGGTTAAATCTACATCTAACTACAGCAAGAGGGTGACTTAGAAGTGGCTAAACAAAAAGACTATTCAGCAGATCAAATTCAGGTCCTTGAGGGGCTTGAGCCAGTTCGGAAACGACCTGGTATGTATATTGGTGGCACGGGCGTCGAAGGCCTGCACCACCTTGTTTGGGAAATCGTCGACAACGGTATTGACGAAGCTTTGGCAGGTCATGCGACCGAAGTTTCTGTAACGCTGCTTCCAGATGATGGGGTGCGTGTGACCGACAACGGTCGTGGTATCCCAACAGACATCCACCCAAAGACGGGCAAGAGTACGGTAGAAACAGTTTTGACCGTATTGCACGCCGGTGGTAAATTCGGCGGCGGCGGGTACAAGGTATCTGGCGGTTTGCACGGTGTGGGTTCGAGTGTAGTGAACGCGCTTTCCAGCCGACTTATTGTAACGATTGAGGGTGACGGCAAAGTGCACCAGCAGGAATACGTGCGCGGTGTACCCCAAGGCGACCTAAAAGTCGTTGGCAAGAGCAAAAACACCGGTACGACCATTGAGTTTTATCCGGACGACACGATCTTTGAAACGACTAAGTTCAACTACGAAACTATTTTAGACCGTTTGCGCCACGCCGCATATCTCACAAAGGGTATACGAACGTCACTCACAGACGAGCGAACTGGTAAACGCTACGGATTTTATTTTGAGGGCGGTATCAAGTCATATGTTAAACACCTCAACATTGGTAAAGAGGTTGTTGATGATGACGTTTTTTACGTCGACAAAGAAGTTAACGGCTCACAGATTGAAGTTGCCGCACAATACACTGATGGATTTACAGAGACAATTAAGGCCTTCGCCAACAACGTATTTAACCCCGAAGGCGGTACGCATCTTACCGGCTTCCGCTCGGCGTTGACCCGTGTGGTTAACGAGTACGCTCGCAAGAACGGCCTGTTAAAAGAAAAAGAAGAAAACCTGACCGGTGAAGACTGTCGTGAAGGTTTGACCGCTGTTATTTTGGTAAAGCTACCAGAACCACAGTTCGAAGGCCAGACCAAGAACAAGCTGGGTAACCCGGAAGTTCGTGGTCAGGTAGAGCAGGTAATGACCGAATATTTCAACTACTACCTCGAGGAACACCCTGGCATTGCCAAGAAAATCGTTGGCAAGGCTTTGCTGGCCGCCCGCGCCCGTAAGGCCGCCCGCGCAGCTCGTGAAAACATTATCCGTAAGGGTGTGCTAGAAGGCTCAAGCATGCCTGGTAAGCTAGCTGACTGCTCAAGCAAAGACCCAGAAAACTCCGAAATCTACTTGGTAGAGGGCGACTCTGCTGGTGGTTCGGCTAAATCTGGTCGCGACAGCAAAACGCAAGCAATTTTGCCGCTTCGCGGTAAGGTGTTGAACGTCGAGCGTGCTCGTTTGGACAAAATGCTAGCCAATAACGAAATCCTGAGCCTAATTAAGGCGTTGGGTGTTGGTATCGAAGATTCATTCTCGCTGGATGGCCTCCGATATAATCGCATTATTATCATGACCGACGCTGACGTGGATGGTTCGCACATTTCAACGCTACTTTTGACGTTCTTCTTCCGATTTATGCAGCCAGTTGTTGACGCGGGCCACGTGTACCTAGCTAAACCACCTCTGTTTGAGCTCGTAAAACCTGGCCGCAAGTCAAGCGTGTTTATTTACGATGAAGCAGAGCTTGAAACAAGGCTTGATGAAATCATTGCCAAGCGTCAAGCAGAAGGTATCAAAGTTGATGCAACTTCTGAGCGTTTCCGTCAGGCTGGTTTTATTGAACAGAAGCGCTACAAGGGTCTGGGTGAAATGGACGCCGAGCAATTGTTTGAAACCACGATGAACCCCGAGAAACGTGTGCTTGTACAGGTTAAGATTGAGGACGCCGAAAAAGCCGACGCGATTTTTAATAAGCTGATGGGCACCGAAGTGGAACTGCGTAAAAACTTCATTCAAACGCATGCAAAATTTGTGAAGGACTTGGACATTTAATATGAACGACGATCAACAAACTCCTATGGAAAATCAAGAAGAACAGCAGATTGAGCAATTGGCGGTTGAAGGTGAAATCGTAGAAGAGAACACGCATTCACGTTTGGTTGAGCGCCGAAGCGTAGAGAACGTCATGGAGGATAGCTACCTCCGTTATTCAATGAGTGTTATTGTTTCTCGTGCGCTGCCTGACGTTCGTGACGGTATGAAGCCAGTTCATCGCCGCATTTTGTACAGCATGAACAGCGAAGGTTTGCGCAGCAGTGCTCGCCACCGCAAGAGTGCGAACGTCGTGGGTTCTGTGATGGGTAAATACCACCCGCACGGTGACTCTTCTATTTACGACGCTATGGTTCGTATGGCACAACCGTGGTCCATGCGCTACATGCTGATCAATGGTCAGGGTAACTTTGGTTCTATGGACGGCGATCCACCCGCAGCTATGCGTTACACTGAGGCCAAAATGGCTCACTTGGCAGATGAATTGCTGGCTGACATCGACAAAGAAACGGTTGATTTCCGCGATAACTATGACGGTACCACGCAAGAACCATCTGTTTTGCCAGCAAAACTTCCTAACTTGCTCCTGAACGGCCAGCTCGGTATTGCAGTTGGTATGGCTACGAATATTCCGCCGCACAACCTTGGCGAACTGATTGACGCAACCATTACCCAGATTGATAATCCCGAGGCAACACTGGACGATCTTTTGAAGCATATCAAGGGTCCAGACTTCCCAACTGGTGGCGTTATATTCGGTAAAGACTCGCTGCGCACAGCATATGCAACTGGTCGCGGCGGCGTCGTTGTTCGTGGTGTGGCCGAAGTTGTTGAAGGCAACAAGGGTCGCCACCAGATTGTTATCACCGAAATTCCATATGGTCTAAACAAAGCCGGCTTGATCGAAAAAATTGCCGACCTCTATAAAGAAAAGAAAATCGCTGGTATTAGCGACTTGCGTGACGAAAGTGCCCGTGGCGTTGTACGCATTGTTATTGACCTCAAGAAAGACGCGTACCCTAAGAAGCTGCTGAACCAGTTATACAAACTAACGCCACTGCAAATGACTTTCCACTTCAATATGCTGGCACTGATTGACGGTATTCAGCCTCGCGTGTTGGGACTGCAAGACATTATTCAGGAGCACATTAAGCATCGCCAGGTTGTGGTTCGCCGTCGTACTGAGTACGAATTGCGTAAAGCAAAAGAGCGCGCTCATATCTTGGAAGGCTTAAAGATCGCCCTGGACCACATTGATGAAGTAATCCAGACGATCCGTTCCAGCGAAACTACCGATGAAGCACAAGCCAACCTGATGAAAAAGTTTGGCCTGAGCGAAATCCAGGCTAAAGCTATTTTGGCGATGCAATTGCGCACGCTGGCCGGCCTGGAGCGCAAGAAGATCGAAGACGAACTGGCCCAGCTTTTGAAGACTATCGCCGAACTCGAATCAATTCTTGCAGACGAGGCAAGAATCCTCGCTATTATTAAGGACGAGTTCCTGGCTATCAAGAAGCAGTACGCTGACGAACGCCGCACCAAAGTCATCACACAGGAATTGGGCAGAATGAGTGATGAAGACCTGGTGCCTGATGAGCAAGTAGCCGTAACGCTAACGAGCGCAAACTACATCAAGCGTAGCTCATTGGCAGAATACAAAAAGCAAGGACGTGGTGGCAAAGGCCGTCGCGGCATGGCTACGCGTGACGAAGATGTCATTGAGCACGTCGTAAACGCTAGCACGCACGACTTCCTTTTGTTCTTTACGAACAAGGGTCGTGTATTCCGCCTAAAGACATATGAAGTGCCTGCGACCAACTTGAACGCAAAGGGTATTGCCATTGTGAACCTGCTGCAACTGCAGCCGGAAGAAACGGTGAGCGCTGTTATCAATGTCAGCAAGCAAGTTGAAACCGGCGGTAATCTGTTTATGTGTACGGTTCGCGGTGTCGTAAAGAAAACGCCTTTTGAGCAGTACCAGAACGTTCGCTCTTCGGGTCTGATTGCGATCAACCTGGATGATGGCGACGAACTAAAGTGGATTCGTATGACCACCGGTGACAACGAAGTGGTTATTTCTACCAGCAAGGGTCAGGCGATTCGTTTCCATGAACGTGATGTACGCCCAATGGGTCGTGTCTCACGCGGTGTTCGCGGTATTCGCTTGCGCCCTGGCGACCAGGTTATCGGCATGGACATCGTTCAGGCCGGCTCAAGCATCTTTGTTATCAGCCAGTTTGGTTACGGCAAGCGCACCAAGGTCTCGCAATTTACAGCGCACGCTCGTGGTGGTGTTGGTATCCGTTCAGCAGTGGTTAACACCAAGACCGGCAAACTGATCGGCGTTAAAACACTAACCGGTGACGACCAAGAGGTGATTATCATTTCGGGTCAGGGCCAAACGATTCGCCTGGGACTCAAGGATATTCCTGAGCTTGGCCGTGCTACCCAAGGTGTTCGCATTATGCGCATGAACAACAACGATGAAGTAGTTTCACTTGCGCTTGTGGACGCGGTTGACGAAGAGGAAGAAGAGCCCGCCGAGGAAGGTTCTACTCAACCCGCAAAGTAGCCATAAGAAGCGGCTCAATACTAAAAGGGTGCCCTAGCGGCACCTTTTAGTTTATTCAACCACCCAGTAGCTGAAGCTATAGGTAGTACTGTTTGCGCCACCTGCAGAGACGCCAAAAGCGGTGGTAAAGCTCGAAGTCGAGTTATTACTCACATATATCTGTCGCCCTACAGAGGCGGCATCTGTTTTGCCCACAACTATAATTGATTTGGGCGCGCCGCCGTAAACTTGGTTAAAAGTTATAGTGGCGTCACAAGTGGCTGCTGTGCCTCCCGTGCCAGTGGTTATGGTAAAAGATCCAGCCGTATCGGTTGAACCCGCTGTTACCGCAGCTGTGGGGCTTGTGCCACAACTTGAAGGCACGCTAATGGTTGGTGGGGTAGTCTGGGTGGACCCAAAGTGAGCATTGGCAAGCAGCAGCGCCGCAAATGAGCTACTCGTACCAGAAATGCTGATAGCTTTAGTTGTGGAGTCCGCCACCAGGAATGCTGTACCTGCGCTATTCTGAAGTTGAAACGCATCGGCCACATCACTTGGAGGTTTGACTATGACGCTTCCAGGACTGCCTGTTCCATTGCGTGCGCCACCCTGTAGAATAACATCGCCACCGTCGTTGTTGCCGTCGCTGCCACCCTGGCCGGCATGAAGCGTTAAGCTACCGCCAACGCCAGACGAGGCGGTGCTGATTCCCCAACTTGCCGTGGTAGCTGACGCAATAGTCAGCGTTCCGCCGGTAGTTGTGAGTGAAGATGCCGCATTGCCAGTCATGCTTAGCGCACCGCCGTTAATAGTGGTGGTAGCTGCACCGCTTTGAATGCTTACGCCGCTGCCGCCGTTAATAGTGGTGGCCCCAATCTGGTTCAGGTTGCCAATGGTAATGATTTTGGCGTTGGTGCTACCGATGTTTATTGCCGAAATCGCGGTGCTCGAACTGAGGTCAGTAATGCTAACGTCGTCGAAGTAATGTATGTCGCCTGCTGCGCCAGTACTACTTTGCATTCGGAAAGCTACCGAGGTGGCGCCAGCAGGGGCAGGGGCGGTAAGTGTCATTTCGGTCCACCCTGTAGCACTGTCTACGACAGGAGCGAATGCTGTAATGACGCCGGGACCAGCACCCTGCCAAACAACGGACGCACCGATGGTTCGGGGCGTGGTTGATGCTCGTACCCAGATACTAAAGTGGTATTGGTGACCAGGCGTCACTGCCGTTCCAGGGAATATCTCGATAACTCCCCAGAACGAACTGCTCGGCGTAACCTGCAGGCTTTGTGAACCGCTATGCGCCTGCGCTGTCGTGGTCGCCAGGGAGGTGTTAAACCAGTCTTGCATGTTATCAAGCCCATCTTCAAACGTTTTATCTTCTATGACTTCACCATCGATGATGCCAGCGCCACTATCTATCGAAATGTTGCCAGAAGCAGTTGTTGAGGAATCGCCTGTAGTGATTGAAATTGAACCAGTTACCCCTGAAGAACTGCCAGTGCTTAGCGCCACATTGCCCGTACCACCTTGGATAACTGTTGCACTGTTGTCTGCGGCAGAACCGACTGTCACCGTGCTTGTGCTGTTGCTAGCTACCTGTAGGTTGGTTCCGGTTTGCTGAATCAGTGAATCCCCAAGTGAGTCGCTGCCTGTAAACATTGCCAGGCTTCCCGGCGTGCCCGACAGGGTGAGCCCGCCGCTGGTCGTATTGAATACATTATTAGTTACCGTAGACGTAGATCCACCGGTGGAAATATTCGATATGGTAGTAATTGTGGCGCCTGTGCCTCCCTGAAGCAGAATAAATTGTGTGCCATCGTAGTACTGCATCTGCTTTCTGTCTTTGTCAAAATACAGCTGACCGCTTACCGGGTTTTGTGGCTGAGTGGAGGGAGCTAGCGTGAGCGCTCCGCTCACCTCTAGTTGACCACGGACCTTCAGCCCGTCGGCATTCGCAAGCGTGCTGTGAGCTGCAATTTCGGTAAGAGGCAAGTGAATCTCGTTAAAGTTGCCAACTTGCATTTGTGTACGGCTCTGGCGGCTAAAAAGCAAGAAGATCGCAGCGAATATAGCCAAAAGCATAAAACCTACAAACAGTATTTTTAGCACTGTCTTTGCAGACTTTTTACGCTCAAAAATAAACTCATCGCTTTTGACGGATGATGTCGGTGTATTCGCCGGCTCGGCGTCATACATAAGACTGGATTCAGGATTACTTAAGGGGTTTTCCTGGTCCAACCTCAGTCCTGGAGGTGAGTTTATCATTTTTTTGATTCTTTATTTTTAGGACCTACTAGAATTTTACAACAAGCTTACGCTTTTCACAAGAGAAGTTAAGCGATGCGCTACACCGTTAAGATCAGGTAACTTGCCAAAAGAGCAGCCACCACCACTACCAAAGAGACAACGATCGTTTGATACAGGCCTTGGCGAATGGCATGTGAGGCCAAAGGATTACGCCCCAACGAGGTCATTGCTGATCGAGTAGAACTGTAGGCCAAGACAGCCGCCGTAACAAACCCCAGAAGCAGCAGAACACTACAGATAAGTATGCGCAACAGAGACACTGGCCGGCCGGCAATGTTATTTGCCATATTTTGTATAAAAGGCGGCAAGAGGTCGCTGCCGGGAGCTTGATACGCGGCAATGCCGATTTGTGTACGGACGTACCCTATATGTACTGTGTGGGATTTGCCGTCGCGATCAGTAATGCTTCGTGTTGTGTCTGACGTAAAGGTGTCTTGAGCGGTTCCCACAACTTGTCCATTGGCGGTGGCTTTCATACCTACGCCAGCTATCGGGGAGGCGGTAATCTTGTCGCCACTTTTAATAGTGCCGTTTATATCGCTCACGAGGACATTGGTGGTGCCACTCAGTACTACCTCGACACCTTTGCTAGACCCGGAAAGACTCACCAGGGGCTTGTCGTCTACTGCACCTACCAACCGATTCACCGTATCCACAGTAGTAAGTTCAATGGTGTTCTGGCTGCCTTTTGTGCTAACCAAAGCACCATTAACAATGTCGCCTTGCGCAGAATCAGCCGTAAAGCTTTGAGCAATCGAGCTGCTGCTTTGCGCATGCGCAAAAGGGCTAATCACTACAAAGAGTGCAAAAGAAAAGAGGGCTAACCCAACGTTTTTCAGTAATACGGACGTAGTTTTCATGCCCACCTGCTTACTATATAATTTAAGCATAGCACACTTGGGGCGTACGAATCAGGTCTGTTTTACCTCTGTGGTAAAGGTGTAAAACAAGGATGATGTAACAATCACCACCTTTTCTTCTAAAATATTCTTGACCGAAAGGGAATAGTGACGTATATTAGGTCCTAGAGTTTTTTAGAGGTCTTGAAAAGGTGTCTCTCAAAAAGTTCATTAAAAATTAAGTAGTGCAAATCAACGTCAGTTCATTTTTTGAACTATATGTTTTAAAACACAGGAACCTTCCACGGTTCCAACAGTAAGTCAGATTCTGACTAAGCTTTAGGATATAGATTCTTTTTTGGAGAGTTTGATCCTGGCTCAGGATGAACGCTGGCGGCGTGCCTAATACATGCAAGTCGAGCGGTAACAGGAAGAGTTTACTCTTCGCTGACGAGCGGCGGACGGCTGAGTAACGCGTAGGAACGTACCCCAAACTGAGGGATAAGCACCAGAAATGGTGTCTAATACCGCATGTGCTCTAAGGAGTAAAGCTTCGGCGGTTTGGGAACGGCCTGCGTCTGATTAGCTTGTTGGTGAGGTAAAAGCTCACCAAGGCGACGATCAGTAGCTGGTCTGAGAGGATGATCAGCCAGACTGGGACTGAGACACGGCCCAGACTCCTACGGGAGGCAGCAGTAGGGAATTTTCCACAATGGGCGAAAGCCTGATGGAGCAACGCCGCGTGCAGGATGAATGCCTT
>DATFHW010000007.1:0-4986 GCA_035247965.1 Saccharimonadales bacterium (SeqCode)
GGGCGTTGGCTCGACTACGTCGAGATGAGTTAACGGGCGCGAGCGTCGCCCAACAAATGCATGCACCGGAGCGCGGGCAGCCATCTGCTCATCGTTGCGCCAGTGCCGTCGCCCGCGCCCGGTAATGCTGGGCGTTAGACATCTGTGACAGCAAAGGAGGCGAACCTTCGCGAGGCGACAACACGCTGGCGCAAGCACCGACAAGCTAGGCGATTCTGCGGCGGCGAATCTCGCTAGCGGACACGACGACTCAGCTTGCAGCGGCGACGTTGCGTCTCACGCTGGCGCACAGCTTGAGGGACTCGTCCGCCGCGCAGCCGCGTTCGCGGTAGCGCGAGCGATGGCAGGCGAGAGGCGAGCCGCCTTTGGCGGCGCGAACGCGGCGGTGCTAGCGCACGCGCGGCTGTGGCGTCAGGGTGCAACTTGCAGAAGCGGATGGCAACACAGGCCTTCGAGGGATGTCTAACAACACGTTGCAGTGGAGCGCGCGCAGCACACTTCTCAACATTCAGCTAGTGCCGTTCGCGCGCCCCCTGAACGTGAGCGTTAGGGCTTCGTATCCGAGGTTTGTGCATCGTGGAAAACTTATTCAATAACCTATCTCCGAATAAACGAAGGGAACGATTTCAACTTATACGTTTTGCTGATACCTGGAGTGAGTTTCCATTAGGAGAGCGTGTATTCGCAAAGGACGAGGAGAAACCGGATCTGATCGTTCGCACCAATAAAGGCATATTGGGCATCGAACATACCGAACTGCAATATAAGCCAGAGGGAGCCAAACAAATAATCTTGCGGGAAGCAGAGAGCCTACAAGAGCGGGTCGTTGATAAAGCGAAACAAATATACGATGCTCAGAATGTCCCGAATCTTTATTTGGGTGTGAAGTTTAATAAATCAAAGCCTTTGACGAAGAGAACTGTGGATAGGGTTGCCGAATCCTTAGCCAAGGTTATCCTGAATCTAGCCCAATACCCGACTCCGGCTGACGCCAGTGTATTGATCGAGGCCCATTCGTATGAGCGTCAATTTGGTACACCATTTCCCGTTGAGATTAGACATATTATTTACACGTCTGTTTCGAATCCAGATCATGTAGTGTGGTTTGCGGAGCATACGCACATGGTTCCTGAGATAACCATAGAGATAATTCAAAATGCTATAGATGGGAAAGCAAGAAAGCTACATTTGTATAAGCAGAATTGTGACTCTGTTTGGCTGTTACTTGCTTCTAGCGGATTATACCCGTCATCAGATTTCAAAGTATCGGAAACAGTTCGCACGCATCGTTTTCGCGCTCCTTTTGCCCGTGTGTTTTATTGCAATTGCTTTAAAGGCGAAACAATAGAATTGCATTTAAATACAGCCCCGACTACGCCCTAACAATGCGTTGCAGCGGAGGCCGTGCCGCGCATCTCTAATGGTTACGCGCAATGTCGCTCACGGCCCCGCTGAACGCGAGCGTTAGGCCCACGCACTGCGGAAAAGAAGAGGTGCAAGAATTATGGGATTAGATATTAAAAGAGTGTTGAAACACAAGCATTATCTTATTGCTGTATCTTTACTATCGTTCGGATTATTTCTTAAAATCCTACCACACGCGCTTCACGAGCTTGACTGGTCGTGGTGGGAAATACCTGAAGAACTAGGCACGTTCCTGGCATTGATAGCGTCCCTTCATCTTATCTATGAACTCTTCATCAAGAGCGAAGCGCAACAACAATTTATCAGAGATATTAGTGGGGTAGTGGAACAATCGCTAAAAACTTTCTCCAAAGCTTTAATTGTAAGGACGAAAGCAGAGTTAGAAAACTCAAATCAGAATATCAAACTGCTGAAGGACTCTGTAGATGCGCTTGGTGGCCTCTCAGTTAGAATTGATTACTTGAAGGTAGGCGAAGAGCACGACGGTATAGAAGTAACGGAGGCCACTATCTACAAAAGGGCAGCCTCCGAAATCCGAAATGCCCGTCAATCTATTGATGCTTTCACCTCTTATCTTCTAGAGGTGGATAGTAAAAACGCAGACGACAAACATGCAAGAGATGATTATTTTAACCTTCTTCTGTCGCTTTGTGAGCATCACGGTGGCTCGTTTCAGTATCGACGCCTTATACAGTTACCATTGAACACTTACCTGGAGGATACCCTGGGTGATAAGGCAGAAACTTATCTGAGTCATATAAGAAAGATGAGACAAATGGATAAGGCGCGACAAGAGGTACACGTAAAATCTATTGATCGTCGACGGCCAACGACCTATGCCATCATAGATAATAAGGTTCTGCTATGGCAGATTAACCAGATCAGTTTGGATGGGGAAATGCAGATATACGGTATGTTTATTGTAGACGATCCAAACCGAGTATTGATACAACACTTTCGTCGTGAATTTAACCGCTATTGGGATACGGAAGCGCAGCCTGTAAAACTGAAGTTGGCCTAACAACACGTTGCAGCGGAGGCCGCGCCGCAAGCTTCTTAACGTTGCTTGAGTGCCGTTCGCGGCCCCGCTGAACGTGAGCGTTAGGCCGATAGGAGTACCACTACGGCCCGATACTCAATGCCTTGATCTTGAGGATAGTTTCCTATACAGATACCCTGTAAGGAGTACGGAGTACCTTAATGGCTAAAGTTGAAATAGTTAAAGTGTTCATAGCTTCTCCAGGCGATCTCAGCGAAGAAAGGAAATTGTTCCCAGGAATCATACAACACGTCAATGATATTAAGGCACATAGTCTTAATTGTCACCTTGAACCTCTTGGCTGGGAAGATGCGCTGCCCGGTTTTGGGCGTCCGCAGGAAATAATTAACGAAGATGTAAGAGAATGTGATCTCTTCATCATGATTCTTTGGAAGAGATGGGGTACACCCTCTGGAAGTTTTACCTCCGGTTCAGAGGAAGAGTTTACTATTGCATACGATAGATATAAGCGAGCAGGAACTCCCCACCTACTACTTTATTTCCGCTCTGTGCCAGAACACATGATGGCCGATCCGGGCGAACAACTTCAGAAAGTATTGGATTTTAGAAATACGGTAGAAGTACAAAGGATTTGCCTTTATAGGATTTATGATGATCCTACACAATGGAAAGACCTGCTTGTGAAACATCTTTGTTTATGGCTGGATAAAAAACAATATGGGAAGAGCTTCGGTGTTGTACAAGAGCAGGAATCACTTGAGATTCCAACTGAAGCTGAAAAGAGAATCCTAGAATTACAATCGCAATTGCGTGCCATGTCTGCGCGGTTAGAAACCACACAGAGTAAACTTCGCGCTGAGGCGATCAATTATGCCGTTGAAGCAATGCATTTGGCGGATGAGGGTAGGGTAACTTTATCAGAGGAAAAATATGCCAAATCTATTGATCTGTACGAAGAGCCTGATGTGCTAAATACTTTTGGCACCTTCTTACTGAGAATAGGTTCAATTGTACGAGCAACGGAAAAGTTTAAACGACTCCTAATTTTGTCTGAAGAGCATAACGATCAACGCATGCGAGCGCTTGCCTATAGCAGTCTCGGCATTGTGTATAGGACGCAAAGCGATCTGAGAACTGCTGAGGAAATGCACCAGAAAGCGCTCAATCTTAACAAGAAACTTAATAACAGAGACGGAATGGCTATAGACTATAAGAATCTCGCAACAACACATCGGATACGTGGCAATTTGAAGCTTGCAGAAAATATGTATCGAGAGGCCCTCCAAATAAACAGGGAGATTGATAATAAAAAGGGAATGGCAATTTGCTATAGCCATATTGCAACTATAGGCCGTATACGCGGTGACTTAGAAAGTTCTATACAAATGTATCAGAAGGCTATCAGGATCAACAAAGAGCTAGAAAATAAAGAGGGCTTGGCGAGTAATTACAGTAATCTCGGCATTATATACAGAGTGCGCGGTGATTTAGATATGGCCGAAAATATGTTCAGGCAGTCGCTCGAAATAAATCAGGAGCTGGGTATTAAGGAAGGCCTTGCGAATAACTATAGCAACCTTGGAACTGTCCTTCGCAAACGCAAAGATTTGAATGCAGCGCACACAATGTATGAGCAAGCATTAGAACTCAACAAAGAACTTGGAAATAAAGTGGGAATCGCTAGCGCTTTAAGTAATCTTGGAAATGTACAGAAGGCACGTGGCGACTTGGCTAGTGCGGAAAAGCTTTACAAAAAGGCTCTTGTTATTAATGAAGAGCTTGGCGCTACGATGGCAATGGCGATTTGTTATAATTTGCTTGGATCGCTCCGTAGGATGCGAGGTGATTTAGACGAGGCAGAGAGTATGTTTGAAAAATCACTTGAAATCAATAAAGAGCTTGGAAGCAAAGAAGGATTAGCAATAACCTACAAAAATCTAGGCCTCGTCTATAAGAAACGCGGAGATTGGCGAGAGGCCGCAGAGGCATTGAGAACATCGGCCCATTTCTTCCGAGAGATCGGGAATATGCGCAGTTCTGAAGCGATCGAGCGTTCTATAGACTCTTTAAATATCCAACCGGGTTAGAATGCCGAACGAGCTTGTACTCATCCGTAGATCGGCCTAACAATTCGTTGCAGCGGAGGCCGCGAAGCGCAGTTCTCATCAACATCGGAGTGCCGCTCGCGGCCCCGCTGAACGCGGGCGTTAGACATCCGTGAGGAGGCGGGGATTTTATCATTACCTGCGGACGAATCTCGCTGGCGCATGCCATGACTTACCTTATCATTCTGCGCCGGCACACCTCGCTGGCGGTTCCGCCGACTCAGCTTGCGGCGGCGTCAGTGTGACACTCGCTGGCGCATGGCTTGAAGGACTTGCCCGCCGCGCAGTCGCTTTGCGACGGGCCTGCGGCCGCGCGGCTGTGTGGTCGGCTCGCAGCATGCAGAATCGGAAGGCTACAAATGCCCTTGAAGGATGTCTAACAACACGTTGCAGCGGAGGCCGTGCAGCGCGATTCTTATAGTTTCTTTCGAGGCCGTTCACGGCCCCGCTGAACGC
>DATFHW010000008.1:0-1507 GCA_035247965.1 Saccharimonadales bacterium (SeqCode)
CGGTGGCAGATGGCATGACGACGGCGGAATGAAACAGGTTACGGGCGTCGCCCAACAAGCGCATGCACCGGAGCGCGGGCAGCCATCGCCTCGTCATAACTTCAATGCGACAGCCCGCGCCCGGTAATGCGTGACGTTAGACCCCTTTTGAGTTCTTGCGCTGACAGTTCAGTATTATGAAAACACAAGTTAAATGGTCGATCTTGACAAGTGCTCTTCTCATTTCGATGAACATGGGTTGTGGTAAGAGCGAGAACAATAAAACAGACGATCCGAATAGTCCGGTCGTCCAATTGCGCAATGATCTCATTTCGCTTGCAAGAGGTAAGTCGCGCGAAATTAGCGGAAGGCTAGGCTCGGAAGAAAGTTACATCTTGATGGACGGTTACCAAGGCTCACTAAGCTCGCTACCTATTCCCGAAAGGTTACGAGTGAGATTAGAGGGGATTGCTCCGGCAAAAGATCATGAGATATGCGTCTTAGCCTACATCAAAGGAGAAGATATTCTGGAATACACAGAATGGTCGCGCGGTGGAGATACTTACCACCCCTACCTCAAACCAGTGCCATTTATCATTCGTGGTAATTCATATAGACTGACAAACGAGCCCGACTTGAAACTGACGAACTAAGGGAACGCATGCATACTGCGGGGTCTAACAAAGCGTTGCAGCGGAGGCCACGAAGCGGGGTTCAAGTGGTTCCTTTAAGCGCCGTTCGTGGCCCCGCTGAACGCGAGCGTTAGGCCGCCGCGTCGTTAGCGTTATTGATATGCAAAAAGCACGCTCTGAAAAGTTAAAAACCACACTTGAGGAAGCCAATGCTCTGTTAGGGCCTTCTTGGGATGCACGGGATAATATTGCGCGGACTCTTATAAGCATTTCCTCAGCCGCTGTCGCTTTAACGCTAACCTTTTCTAATTCGATAGCAGCGCTTCTGGGGAATGTATTTTGGAAGTACTTTGTCTTTATTGCTTGGATATTATTTATGCTATCTATCCTTGCTTCTATTCTTTCCCTCCTAACTTCAAGAAATGCAAAAACCTTACTGCCGGGCTTTATGAAGCAAACGATTAAGCTGTTTACGCTTTCTGATTCCGAAAAGGATCAGATAGACTCGATTGAGCAACTGACTGATGACACAGTAAATAAGCTCCTGAAATTTCACAAGAACAATAGATGGTCTGAACGATTCTTAAAGGTCGCCCTTATTTGCTTTGGCGTTGCAATACTCTTGCTGGGAGTAGTGGGTGGCAAGCAACTGATCCCATAACTGCGAAAGGCGACCTAACAAGGCGTTGCAGCGGAGGCCGTGCCGCGCAGTTCACATCATGACTTGTGAGGCCGCTCACGGCCCCGCTGAACGCGGGCGTTGGGCGCCGCGCCGCAATGCCCGCCGCGCGCAATCGTCGGGTCAGGCAAATGAGTTGGCTCAGTAGCGACCAACCTTGAATCGCGATCTGCGGCTATCATCATTGCCTTGCGCCGCGATTCGCACCGCAACAAGT
>DATFHW010000009.1:0-1968 GCA_035247965.1 Saccharimonadales bacterium (SeqCode)
GGCTGTGTGGTCGGCTCGCAGCATGCAGAATCGGAAGGCTACAAATGCCCTTGAAGGATGTCTAACAACACGTTGCAGCGGAGGCCGTGCAGCGCGATTCTTATAGTTTCTTTCGAGGCCGTTCACGGCCCCGCTGAACGCAAGCGTTAGGCAGATATGCGGAAGGGTACACTGTGAAAAAGACAAGAATCCATAATCCTGAACTATTAAATCGCTTACTTTCCGGTAATGCTAAGAAAGAAGAATACCAAACCGAACTAAAGAAATCTGCCGTTTTAATTGAAGACTTTGTAAAACGCGCGGACTTGCCCCCTCTGCTCAGCGCGATAAGCACCGAATACGCAAATGACACATTTCCGCAGTTATATGACTTGACAGAACCTGATGTGCGTTCGGGCCTTATTATCTCCATGTCTCATTTGCTTTTCTGGTCTCACCCGGAATGGGTTTTGCCCTTAGGCTTCGATGAAGTTCGTTTCCGTTACCAATCAGCATTTGATCCGACTGTACGGGATGACCTTCGCGGCGGTGTGGATGAGATAATTGGCGATTGTATGGCGGATGACTTCCGTTGGGACTTTGGGGGGACAGTTAATGAAGATATCTTGAAGAAGATTGAATTGAATACTGATAAACGGAGGCTATTGGCCCATCTATTCTATCTTTGGTTCAAGGCTCCACAATTCCGCACCCCCGACGGGGTATGGCATGATATAGAGTACGTTACAGACAGGTTTTTCCTTAATCAACAAGAAGGGGAAGAACAAGACATGCCTTTTATGGACTGGCTATCTCTTTGGCGAAGTAATTGGGTTTCATACATCAGGACAAATGCGAGTCCAACGAACGCTACCATCTATATGCCCGCCCTCCAAACACCAATCTCAAACTACCCAGACATACAACTGCAAAATACTATCCGGCGTATCTTAATGTCGATTGCCAATGAAAAAACGAACTTAGTCGATTTGCACTGGAGAACTCTCGAAGAGATTATAGCAGAACTTCTTTTTGACTCTGGCCTCGAAGTTCAAATCACGAGCAAATCCAGAGATGGAGGGCGGGACATAATTGCACGTGGCGAACTCTTTCCTGGTGAGCCAGCTATTTTGGCAGTTGAGGCGAAACACATGAAAGTGGTTCCTATATCAGAACTCAGGGCTGCGTTATGGGCGAATAGACAATATCCAGCACTCTTATTCGCTACATCAGGCAAGTTCAGTGCAGGTGTTTATCGGGAAAAGCAAGAACACGAAAATGTCCTACGCTTATATTTAAAAGACGGAATGGCTTTACAACAATGGATTCATGAATATGCCACTCAACATAGGCTATTAACTAAGGATAAGAACGGTGGTTGAGAGTATTTAACGTCGGAATCTGCCTAACAACACGTTCCAGCGGAGGCCACGCAGCGCAGTTCTCATCTATACTTGTGAGGCCGTTCGTGGCCCCGCTGAACGTGAGCGTTAGACATCCGTGGGGCAGCGATGGATTTGTGATCTTTTGCGAACGAACCTCGTTGGCGCATGCCATGAATCACCTTGTCATTAGTGTGCCGGCGCAACTCGCTGGCGCACGCGCCCGCTTGTCTTGCAGCGGCATCGGTGTGACACTCGCTGGCGGGTGGCTTGACGTGCCCGCCCGCCGCGCAGTCGCTTAGCGACGGGCCTGCGGCCGCGCGGCTGTGCCGCCGGTGCGAATCATGCAGAGTCGGGATGCTACAGGGGCCTTTGAGGGATGTCTAACAACCCGTTGCAGCGGAGGCCGCGGAGCGCGTTTCTCATCGTGCCTTGTGAGGCCGTTCGCGGCCCCGCTGAACGCAAGCGTTGGGCGCCGCGTCCACAATCGCTGACGGGCGAAAAAATGCGCGCCTGCAAGTGGCCTAGGATTGCAATCAGCGAATCTCTCCTGTGGCCTTGCCGACTGTAACGGCAAGCGCTGCGGCGATGACCACGAGACAATCGC
>DATFHW010000010.1:0-6299 GCA_035247965.1 Saccharimonadales bacterium (SeqCode)
TCAGCGGGGCCGTGAACGGCCTCGCGAGATACCATAAGAAACTCGCTGCACGGCCTCCGCTGCAACGTGTTGTTAGACATCCTTCAAGGGCATTTGTAGTCTTCCGATTCTGCATGCTGCGCACCGACGACACAGCCGCGCGGCCGCAGGCCCGCCGCGTTAGCGGCTGCGCGGCGGGCAAGTCCTCCAAGCCGTGCGCCAGCGAGTTGCGCAGCGACACCAGGTACAGGTGAGTCAGCGTCTGCGCCAGCGTGATTCGCCGCCGCCGCATCACGAGGCTTGTCAGTACATGCGCCAGCGTGGTGTCGTTCCTCGAATGCTCGCCTCGTTGGCTGTCACAGATGTCTAACGCCCGCGTTCACCGGGCGCGGGAGCGGCAATGGTCGAAGGATGAGAACGGCGCTGCCCGCGCTCCGGTGCAACGCCTTGTTATGCGTCGGTTGACTGTTACATGAATTTCCGCTTTTTAAAAGCTTTGACATCATTGCCAGTCAACTCGAACCATTCACCATTCTTTCTTCTGTCTTTGAACCTCTTGTGCCAATACGCTTCGATTCCTGTCGGGTCATCAGTCGAGATACTATGTACAATGCTGGCTCTCTCTGGAAGTTGAATAGATAATTCGTATTCTCTTCTGCCAACGAAATTGCTTCTTCCAATTTTATAGTAGCGACCAGACTTTAAGAGATACACATAGGCGAGAATAGAATCATCTGTTCCCTCAGCTTCATCATCTTCTTTAGACTCGATAGACGTAATGGACTGGCAGATACTGATCACATCATCATAACCACTTTTCTGATGACAATAATCCAAGATCTTTCCTGCTACTTCTATTCTGTTTCCGAGTCGTGCAAAAGTGCTATGGCTAGGGAAGCCCTTATCTTTTCTGGCCTTCAGGCGCAACTCTGCGAAAGTAGGAAATGATCCTATTTCTTGAATGAATGAGATTAACTGCTCAATCAGCCAACCTTCTTCGTAAGAGCCTTGCTTCGCATTCGGGGTATAACCTGCCTCTTTGAGAGCGTCGCTCCATCTTGCCCAATACTTTCCGTACCACTCGGATTCTTTGATACCTGTTTCGGAAAAGAATCTTTGCCGTCCAAGTGGGCGGCCTCCATTCTTCTCGGCAGTTCGTACTATTTCATTAATGATGTGTTGTTTATCCATTCCTCTTACAACGCTGCGCTCAGACGCATAACGCCGCGCATCAGCGGGGCCGCGTACGGCACTGAAGGTATGATGAGAAGCTGGCTTCGCGGCCTCCGCTGCATGCCGTTGTTAGACGGCTCTTGTCAGCCAATGAGCTTGTCGTAATCAGCGTGCGAGCCAATCCAAAACCACACCAAGTTACGCTCGTGCTCTACAGCTAAGGCGCGATAGTGCAACCCTACACGAACAGACCAGAACCGCCCGACTTTCTTCAGATGTAGCGAGGCGTGCTTAGGGTCTTGCAACATCAGCGCAAAGCTCTTGTCCGCAAGCCGCTGCACCTCTTCCGGCAGTTGACGGTAGTAAAACCAGAAGCGTGGGGTCGCCTTGTGGTTCACAGATCGGTGCAGTGCCCTTCTCTCAAGTCTCGCAAAGCCTCATCGGCAAGCGCGTCGAGCCGGCCCGAAGCGACATCCGCTTCGAACTTCCTGTCCCACAAGGCAGCTTCGAACTCGGCGAACCACCGTCGAAAGGCTGTTAATTCCTCATCCGAGAGTTGGCGCACAGCATTCTGAATCTCTTGTACTGTACTCATATCGAGAGCTTACAATGTTTGACTTGGTAGCGCAATTATTTCAGCCGTCTAACGCCTGCGTTCACCGGGCGCGGGCAACGGCACTTGATGAACGATGAGAATCGCGCTGCCCGCGCTCCGGTGCAACGCCTTGTTGGGCCGCGTGCATTAGCTAAGGGCAGCCTCTATGGTTAGTTTTTCAATCTCTTGGTCAAGTATTTCTGATTTATCAAGGAGACCACGTAATTCTTCCCCATCAAGTAGAACAACAATCTTGTCATCAAGCCTATAACTAAGTTCATCCATAGAAACTGTTGATGCGATTGATCTCGATGCACATAAAAAGCCCAATTTACATCTGCCTCGACGTTTTGACATCTTGGTGCGGAGGCTAGTTAAGGCCGGAACACCTACTGCGGTTTGTTTATTCTTTCCAGATATAAGAACAATTGGGGAAAGGAGTAGGATACTTTCCATGACGCGATTGTTTTTTAATACAAGGTCTATCTCTTCTGTAGTATTGCTATAATTATGTTTGTATATTTCAAAATAACTTATCTGGCTAAATAGAAAGCAGAGAAAATCTTCAAATCGCCAGCCCAACTCAGCAGGCTTTTTCGCATTCAAAGCGTTGTCTAGAATCCGGTGACCCATTTTTCGTGTGGTTTCAGGGTCAAGTTTCAGATTATTCATGGCAATGAGTTCTGCTATTGATCGGTATTGCTTTGCTGTCCATTCAGAGGGATTCCGCTGTCCCTTGGGCTGAAGCAGTAAGGGACAAATTTCAAGCTCATCCAAACTCGAAAGGGTTTCGTTTGAATACCAGGCATTGAGAGGCGCAGCAACTATTACTTGCCGTTGAGCTGCACGTGCTGCTTTTATTCGCTTGATTATGTGAGGATAAAGTTTATTTACAATGTGAAGATGGCAGACAGCAGTATCGTTGTTGATCAAGTCGGGCCGCCAACCGATTGAAGCAGAAAAAGTAATGGATTGTGTAGGCTCAGTCCACCCTGGACCGCTGGCCTTTATTGCATCAATCATTTGGGGACGATCCTGCTGATCGAATCCTAATAGATCATCCGGTTCATCCTGCAATGTATCGTGGGAATCTAGTTGAGAAGACATAATAGAGTTTATGCCTCAAAGTGCTCCAGCCTTTCATTTAATTGAGATTGCAGCCGGCGAATAGCTTCGAGTACAAGTTGGCGATCCTCTTCGCTTGTGGCCTTTCTCATAAGGCGATCAAATCTGTCTATGAGTTGTTGGCACTGATGTGAAAACTTATCTGCCTCAACAACCATTTCGACGGTGTTCTCGTAAGCCTCTTGAATTGTTCTATCACGGACTGATATGAGTTCTTCAATTACAGCGTCCAAGTCCGAAGTACCTTTCGGGCCGCCAGCTTCCACAGCCGCAACTTTAATAATAGGTCTCATCCGACGCAATTCGATTACATCAGTAGTTACATTAGCCAGTCTTTTCTTAACGAATGATTTTAGTATTCGCTTTTCACCGAATTTCTGAAATATTGCTGGCCTTTCCCTTTTCAGAGGATCAATAACATGAAGCCTTAATTCATAGAAGTAATTAAGAGGAACTTCACCTGAATCTATAAGTTGCTGATACTCGGAAGGGAGAGTAGTTGCGAATAGCAAAGCTTTGAGGCGTGCTTTAGACAAACCAGTCATTTCTACAAGTCGTTCTGTGTTTTGTTCTCCTGTTCGTTCAATTAGCTTTTGTAAAGCCCAAGCAGTTGGCATATCATCCCATTGATCACGCACCATATGAATATGGAACATTTTGAGGAGATTCTTTGTAGGATCGGGGGGAGCCTCAACGATTGCCGGTATTTTCGACAGCCCAAGTTTTAGCGAGCATTGCCAGCGACGTTCCCCATCTATCAGAACATAGGGTGGGGTTTCATTATCAGGGTCTTTAAAGACTGAAACGGGAACAAGGACGCCTTCTTCATCAATAGATGCGGCTAAACTTTCCATTTTCCATTCAGGAAAGTGGATACGAGGGTTTTCATCATTCTTTCTTATATCTGTTGGAGGAATGAGTTTAAGAGTCTTTTCCTTCATTACCGGGTTAGACCTCCTGAAAACTCAATGTTATTAAAAACAGTTAATATAGCTGATCTCTAATTAATCAGTAAGTAAGCAAGAGACGATCTGAGATTACCTCGTTTTCAAGGGTTTCGCCACTCATCTGAAACCTGCGTAGCATTGACTGTCCACAGTTCACTATCACTTCTCTCTCGAAGAGATCGGGTGGAATTGTTACTTTGCAGAGAAGTTGGCCAGATCTTTTCGTCCCATCAATACTGAGTGCTACATACACACCCCGCTCTTTACACAGGGCTATAGCATTTAAGAGCCTTTGTAAATCGAATTCTTGAGCTCCATAAAGGATAGTTTGAGAGTGAGCATAGGGAGGGTCACAGTACACCATGTCACCAGGTTTAGCGCTACCCATTGCAGACTCGAAGTCACGGTGAGAAAAAATTGTCCCCTTTATTCTTGCATGCCACAAATCGACGCGTTTGTAGAATGATTGAGGGTGCATTGGTTTATGTACACCACAAGGAGTACTTATATAGCCATCTTGCTGTCGAAAACGTATGACGCCACCATAGCACGAACGGGATAGAAAGAGTAAATCGGCGCCATTGGGATTAGAATTGTATGCAGCTTTAATCTTCTCAAACACCTGAATTGGGTCGCCAGATGTGAAGGACTCCCATCTTTGTAAATACCATTGCTTAACTTCCTGAGGCTTTTCAGCTAGAGTTTCCCAAATCTCTATCAGAGGCTTTAGTGTGTCGGAGGCGAGAGCATTTTGAGGAGCTAGAGTCCCCAACACTGCCCCACTACCAACAAAAGGTTCAATATATGTTCTAAAGGTACTAGGAAAGTAGCTAACAATCTCGTGCGCAAAACGCTGTTTACTGCCGATCCACTTTAGGAGTTGAGTCTTGAATGGAGCAATCTGTCGAGACTGGCTGGGGACTAATTCTAAACCTCGTCCATCTAAGGTCAACTGCAAGTCGGTTTCTATAGTCGACACTAAATGTAAAGCCTCCTTTTGATGATTCAAGGAGCTAATATCTCTTATCTTGTATTCTGGGTCAAGGCTATATCCAACATCTTGTGTGAGGACGTCAATATCGCTTGAGAGATTACTGAATATTAAACAACCTGTAAGCGGCCCAACGCTCGCGTTCAGCGGGGCCGCGAGCGGCATTCCGATGTTGATGAGAAACTCGCGGCGCGGCCTCCGCTGCAACGCCTTGTTGGGCGGCGCTGTGCGACTAAGGCGTGATGTCTGTTCTTTGTATAGCCTCCAATCGCCATTTTCCTTTGCTCTTGGCCCATACATGCGTGAAACGCGCCTGAAAGGCTACCCCCTTGCCGGTCGTTGCTTCGCGTCCCGTGACGATGGCGCTACCGCCGTAAAATCGTACGGTTATCTCGGAATAAGTATAGCTCTCTGCTCGAGGTATCCAACTATCGTTTCGGCTATTGATGAAATCGTCCTTGTTTCGAAAACTGCCCGACGTCCCAATGAAGGTTAGGTCTGGTGAGAGTATCTGATCGAAGGCCGTTTTATCATTGCGATGTTGAGCCTCTCGCCATCGATCTTCCATTTGGAGAATTTCCTCCGCACGGCGATGACTCTTTGTTTGAGCCAGCGCACCAATTGGCAAACAGCAAAGTAACAGCATGATGATGCGCTTCATGTGTCGCCTCCCTTTCAGGAATGTTATTTGACACGTGCGATGGAGAGCCGCCCAACGCTCACGTTCAGGGGGCGCGCGAACGGCATTGAAAGTACGTTGAGAAGTTGGCTGCGCGCGCTCCACTGCAACGTGTTGTTAGACATCCCTCGAAAGCCTGTGTAACCATCCGAGTTTGCAAGCTGCGCCCCGACGGCATAGCCGCGCGGCCTCGCGCCCGCCGCGTTCGCGCCGCCAAAGGCGGCTCGCCTCCCGCATGCCGTCGCTCTCGCTACCGCGAACGCGGCTGCGCGGCGGGCCAACACATCAACACTGGCGCAAGCGATCTGCGCCAGCACGTCATTGCCAGGCTGCCGGGCGCCTCCGCCAGCGAGGGTCGCCGGCGCAGAATGGCAAGGCGTGTCATGGCATGCGCCGGCGTCGTTCGTCCGCAGGCGATGACAACTTCCCTGTGTTGTCACGGATGTCTAGAGCGGTTTTCATTCGGGCGTAGCCTGGGAGCGCGGGCGTCTCGCCCGCAGCGGTTCGCATGCGCGAGACTGGCGGGCAAGATGCCCGCGCTCCCAGGCTAAATGCAATCGAAATCCGCTCTAACGCTCACGTTTAGCGGGCGCGCGAACGGCATTGAAAGCATGATAAGAAGCTGGCGGCGCGCGCTCCGCTGCAACGTGTTGTTAGACACACCCGCCGCTAAGTACGTATCTGTGTTTGCGGTAGCTCCACGGTACACTGCAAGTTTTCCTCGTCCCATCTTCTTTGTACGTATCTAGGAAAACATACCCGCTCGCCCTGTGCAGTCCCATCCGAGATAAATCAGTTCCCTTACACAGC
>DATFHW010000011.1:0-4040 GCA_035247965.1 Saccharimonadales bacterium (SeqCode)
AAAAGAGGAAGGCCGATTGTTATATACAAAAAGAGATAATGCAGCAATCCAGCTAAGGAGGGTTCCCCCGCTAATTAGTCGGCTGTTTTTCCCGACCTCTGAGAGCAACCACCTTCGGAAATCATATTTTGCCATGATGCCGCCTCGCCCATAGGAGAATTGTGATTGTTTATACTATTAATCCAGAGCAAAAAGAAAGAGCCAATGTGCAATTCGCCACTAAAGACTTTACGCCCGGCTGCCTAACGCCCGCGTTCAGCGGGGCCGCGAACGGCCTCACCAGCCTACATGAGAACTGTGCGGCGCGGCCTCCGCTGCAACGCCTTGTTAGGCGCAGCCTTGACACAATGTTATTACCGTTTTATCGCCAGACTCTAGCTTCATCATTGTCGTTGCCTTCTTGCCATTTCTTCAGCCGGATTTAGTATTTTTTCTTGGAGGGAGGACAAAACCTCTTCTTTGTCTTTATATAAGTAAACATCTAAGACCCACGGGTATCGCTTAAAGTGTTCAAACATACCATATTCGCTCTCTGAAGCTAGGAGGAGAGGTTGCACAGGTACTGATGGGAGCTGAGGCACTATGGCTTGCAACTCTTGAGGGATACTTTTTGCTTCTGTTATATCAGCAATAATGAATTTGGCCATATGCGCTAAGGTTGTGATGGTTTCGGTAATGTCTCGGCTCCCTGGTTTATCAAAATCAAATACAACGGGCAAGTAATCACGCCGGCGAAGTTCTTCTCGTATAGAATCCAAAACAAGTTTGCGTTGGGGCGTGAATCTCCCAAGAATGAGTACTATTTTGGAAGTTATTGTTTCGATTATATATCTAATCTTTTCGTTGTGAAGCAGAAGATATAGGAATTGACCTATTTCGATATTATCTACTGTTATGCTAGGCTCGTGCTCTCTTGTTATGACAAGGTTCTTTTGAGTTGACCCCGCCAGATTCATTCCCCACGCTGAAATTCCATGAATCAAGCAACCATCCAGAATTGCATTCTCCAGGTTGCTGTGTAGTAGGCGTGTATAACAAAGATCAGCCATGCTGAGATTTGCGCCACTTAAGTCAGCTTCGTATAGATCACATCTTCGAATCGTTGCTCCAGCGAGATTTGCTTCGATAAGTTTAGCCGAGTCTAAGTCGGCAAGGACGAACCTTGCATCTCTAAGATCGGCCTTTGACATATTTGAGTAGTCAAGTTCAGACCTCTGAAATCTTGCTCCTCTAAGAGTTGCACCCGTGAAATCAGCGCCAATCAAATTTGATTCTTCAAACTCTGCGCCAAGGAGTTTAGCGCCTTGAAATTGGGCGTAAGCAAGGTCTGTATTGTTAAAGTTGATTCCATTTAATTCCGCTGCGCAAAGATTGGTCTCACGGAGATTGACTCGTATTTCGATATTTTCCTGCCTCCAGTGGTTCCATACCGCTACGCCCCTGTTGAGAATGTCGAGATAATCTTGAGGTGTCATAACAATTATTCCAAAACGAGCGACGAATCTCTGCGCCTAACGCCCGCGTTCAGCGGGGCCGTGAGCGGCGTAGCGGGTAACCACGTGAACCGCGCTGCACGGCCTCCGCTGCAACGCATTGTTAGGCGGCGTCTTTGCCACGGAGTCTTCCTACGAGTTTTTCCTGTTCATTCTTTAGCCGGGAATAGACTCTTTCGATATACTCCCGCAACTCTTTGCCCGGAAAATTCACTATCGAAAGGTGCTCGGAATAATCTCCAGATTCCCATCTTTTTAGAACGGTTTTATAGGCAGAAACATGCGCACATACGGTTAGCAAGCAGGCCGGCATTTTTTCATCATCCAAGAGATCAGCATTTTCTACTATGACCTTTTCCATTCTGAGATTGAGAGGCATAAAAACTTCTCGCATCCAAAGCCGGTATGCCGCTGCCTCTTCCTCATTAGGGTAGGGCTCACTTCGCCAATATGATTGGTTTGGGCGATATTTCCTCCTGAACCCACGCCAAGCGATTTCAGAGGCTTCGATTAAGGCATACAAAGGGCCATAAAACTCTTTTAATTGTCGACTAACTCGTTCCAGGCGATCTTTGCGCTGCGCAATCTTGACATCATTGATATATTTGGCGACAAAGCCAACGGCGGCGATCAAAATTGAAACAGCTAGTGTTAAACCAGTCTTCCAATCCATGACTCTTCCTAATCAGTATTTCTTCCCAATCAAGGTACAACGCCTGCTCTTGCAGCCGCCTAACGCCGCACATCACCGGGCGCGCGAGCGGCATCGAAGGAAACATAAGAAGTGAGCTTCGCGCGCTCCGGTGCATGTCGTTGTTAGACCGCGTCTGGTTCATGCGCTATTTTACGCGTTAGTATTTTAAGCAACCATCCCACACTGACACTGACTATCGTCACAATCGCAACATCTGCAATTAGGCCGCCCCATAAGAATGCCGTTGGGCCAGCAAAGCCTCCCGTTTGGTAAAGCTTAAATGGATAGCCAAAGAATACAAAGCAGTCGCTACAGCCGCCTTTGTACATTTTCCTGTAGCTCTCGATGTTGCCCCACACAAAATAGGCCAAGCTGCACATAAAGCCAAGACCAAAGGCCAGCGTGGGCTTCACCCTCCGAAGGCTTCGGCCAAATGTAGCTAGCGGTAATGGTGGCATTGAGTCGACCATTTTCGGATCGAATGTGATTCCTCGCCGCCTGATTTCTGCCTTTGCGTATGTCAGGGCCTCTGGTCGATATTGATCAGACTCAAGGTAAACCATTCTCCATAGGTCTTCATCCCGAAGAACTGACACCGCCTCTAGTAACTTTTGTGGCTCTGCTGGCATCACTATCTACGCCTCATTGTTCGATAATTGCGGTAAGCGGTCTAACGCCAGGCATAACCGGGCCGCCGAGCGGCACTGGCAGAAATCATGCAAAATCCGCTTCGGCGGCTCCGGTTGATGCCATTGTTAGGCGGCGACTAGGCGGCAAACACCTCACAAACGGCAACTTTATGCTGTATGACTAGTGGGTTATCTAAATAAGGAGAGCATCTAAATTTAGTCTTTATGGGCGACTTCCCTAATAACACCAACAGGAGGCCCATCAGGGTTCAATTTGCTGTATAGATTTATTTCCGTTGTTGAAAAGTATGGTGTTTTAGCAAAGTTAGGCGGAATATCTGTAATTGTTGCAACCATGTGCTCAGGCTTTTTATTGAAAAACACTCCATGTTCAGTTTCTATTTCAAGTAACACATCGAAATAATTATCTGCTGGAAGCCCGACCCCCGGTTCAGTTTCGATGATCTTGCCAGTGATCTTCCGATTTGGATCTTGTACAACTTCTGCTCCACCTTTAAGTGTCAGTGAGCCCAATAACTTGCTTTCTCCTTTGAGATTTAGCTCTACCATTTCTGTTTCAATTGTTGTTAATCCATTCCGTGCTTTAAAAGGCTGCCCGCGTTTTATTTTTAATGTTACATTTTCCGGCGGGAACACAATTTTTTCTGTTCCTTGGCCAAAAATATCTACAACCATACTTGTTTCTGGATGGATCTCATCTGCTCCCTCTAAAGGTAAGCTCTTACTAATAAATGTCTCAGGAACTTGTGGTTCAGTGTGTAATAGGCCCTTCAAAAGCTCTCTCAATTGTAACCCGAAATTGTAAAAGTCGCTCATTGTAGGACTCCTTTGGTAATAGGTTGTTCGCTACTTTACCAACATTAATGAGGGGCTAGTTCATAGACAACTTCTAACTGAACTACTCCAACCCCATATAATTTTATAGCCCGAAGTTATCAATTAATCTTCTCCGAAATTGCTAGTTTTTAGCCGAAAGCGTTCTGTGACGACGGTTAACAATTGGTGTTGGAATTATTGAGCGGCAATAAAGCCGCCTAACGCCGCACATCACCGGGCGCGCGAACGGCCTCACGATGATCGATAAGAAATGTGCTTCGCGCGCTCCGGTGCATGTCGTTGTTAGGCGGCGTATCTACGATCTATTCTATCTTCTTTTCAGATACTCATCCGCAATGAAGACGGCAAAGGCTTTTAGTTCCTCCT
>DATFHW010000012.1:0-2625 GCA_035247965.1 Saccharimonadales bacterium (SeqCode)
GCGGGCGCCTCCTTCAAGCCGTGCGCCAGCGAGCTGCGCAACGTCGCCGCCGCAAGCTGAGTCGGCGGGACCGCTAGCGAGTTGCGCCAGCACGTGATGGCCAGGTCTGTGAGTGCGTGCGCCAGCGATTCATAAATCATCGAATGATCGCCTCGTTTGCTGTCACAGATGTCTAACGCCCGCGTTCAGCGGGGCCGCGAACGGCCTCACGGGAAACCATGTGAACCACGCTTTGCGGCCTCTGCTGCAACGCCTTGTTAGACAGCGCTTGGCTAGAGCGATGATAACGCTTTCTCGTATTCCTGCCTAAGTGCCTTCAATTCTCTTCGCAGAGAGGCATCACTCTTTTCTGACACCTGCTTTTCTAGTTCTCGAATTCTGACCAAGAACTTTCCTTGGCCAAAATATAATCCCGTACCAATCTCACCGATGAGGTTGTCCTTTTGCCGCTCAAATACATTTTCATATTTTGACCTTAGTATTTCGATGGCCTCGGATTCTCCGCTTGGATCACGCGAAAGTGCAGCAACCTGTGACTTCAGGCTCTCTAAGCCCCTCTGCAAATCGCTGTCCGGCAACTCCAAAACCCCTTGCAAAAGAGGAAGAATACGCGAAACTTGAATCCGCTCGCCTAAGCGCTCAGCAACCATCGTCGCAGCCTTTTCCCTATCGCCATCGCCCGTGCGATCATCAAACACTACAGCGGCAATGACAACTTCTCGCTCGGTCTTTGCCTCATTTTGAACTTCTAAATGTGATGGCGGAAGTGAAAACTTGTATTCATATGTTGATCCTGGAGCAATAACAACAGGCTCACCAACATAGTCTATAACCATACCATCCTTCCCTAAGGGTCTAGGTAGAGCTATTTTGAAATCTATTATACTCTTCTCGTAGCCATTCTTTAGCCTTAGCGTAATATCCTTGCCCTTGGTGTTCACTTCTATAACCTCAAATAACTGGGTTCTATTTGTTAGCCGAAGTCTATAATCTTGGTTGGCAACAGATTCTTGGGACTGCGCATTAGCATATGAGAACATGAGCAAGACTAAAGAAGAGACGAGCGCGAACTGGTAGGTTGTCTTAAGTACAAGTTTTATCCTCATTGCCATACGCTCCTGTGTTGAAACACTACCTCGTGTCAAAATGCTGTCGCAAGCTGTCTAACGCCGGACATTACCGGGCCGCCGAGCGGCATTGCGAGTATCCATGAGAACCCCGCTTCGGCGGCTCCGGTGCATGTCGTTGTTAGGCCGATGTCGGCTTATCATTCGCTGTAATAAGCTGCCCTTAGATGCTTTCTATCTAAAGTCAAAGAGGCTAAGTTGATAATCACTTATGATTCTTGCCGAGAGCAAATCGGCTACCTCGTTATCAACTGATCCCACTACATTTAACCAGGGACGATCTGGAAGAATAGGGTCCAGCATACGATTAAGAATGCCTCTATCAATGAGTTCTATGTAGAACCCTTTTTTCTTGAGATGTCTTGCTGCTTGCTTTGCACGCAAACTGAAGTGATCTGCTGTGGACACGACGATCCCACGCATTGCTCCCTCTAATATCATCGTACCTATTAGATTTCGGATTGTGCTAACTCCCTCAGTGCTGCCTTGTCTTTCCCTCCTCTTTACCTGTATTAACCACTGTTGACTTGAAGTATCAATAAAGATTACATCCATGCCACCATCATCTGGCTTTCCTACATGGATCACTTCGGCCCCAGCATAATTGGCTCTAAAAATGTCAGCCACTAATCTTTCAAAACACTTGGGCTCGAATCGATGCCATTCGCTTGGCTTGCTCCTCAAGTATTGAGCGAGTTCGGTGCTACAAGAATCTGGGAGGCGGTGATTAAATTCTCTCAGCTTGGATATGCACGCAAGTTGTTCGGGTGATGGAGGACAGCCCTCGCCCGTCCAGACCTTATCCTCTTCAGCGAAGCTATCAAAGTAGTAATACCACTGCCAAAAGCGACAGTTGCGACAATACCAAAGATGATATTGTTTAGGAGTGAAGATTAATTCCGCTTTAGATAAATCGAAGTTGCCGAAAGAAACAAGGAGCGATTGGCAAAATGGGCACTGAGAAGGTATGCCCAGGTAATCGAGGAGACTTGTCTCGTCTAGAATATTTTCGAGTTCTTCAGGTGCCGGATCATCATTGAGACGCAGAGAGTATTCTCCTATCTCTAACAAATCATATGCTTCCATTGCTTTCGGTCTCATCACAAACTTCCTCGATCTGTTAATTCATAAAAGAAGAGTATCCGCGCTGTATTATATCATTGTCTATCAAGGCACTGGATTCATCGGCCTAACGCTCACGTTTAGCGGGCGCGCGAACGACCTCACGAAGCACTATGAGAAGTGTGCTTCGCGCGCTCCGCTGCAACGGGTTGTTAGACATCCCGCGAAGGCCCGTGCTGCATCCCGATTCCTCATGCAGCGCACTGACGACATAGCCGCGTGGCCTCTGGCCCGTCGCAAAGCGGCTGCGCGGCGGGAAGGCTCGTCAGCGCATCCGCCAGCGAGTGTCGCACCGACTTGGCTGCAAGGCAAGGGATCGCATGGGCCAGCGAGGTTCGTCGCCGCCGCATCCCAAGACAAGCCAGTGCGTGCGCTA
>DATFHW010000013.1:0-1080 GCA_035247965.1 Saccharimonadales bacterium (SeqCode)
AAAAGAGGAAGGCCGATTGTTATATACAAAAAGAGATAATGCAGCAATCCAGCTAAGGAGGGTTCCCCCGCTAATTAGTCGGCTGTTTTTCCCGACCTCTGAGAGCAACCACCTTCGGAAATCATATTTTGCCATGATGCCACCTCGCCCATAGGAGAATTGTGATTGTTTATACTATTAATCCAGAGCAAAAAGAAAGAGCCAATGTGCAATTCGCCACTAAAGACTTTACGCCCGGCTGCCTAACGAACACACATCACCGGGCGCGGGCAACGGCATTGGTGGAACGATGAGCGACTTGCTGCCCGCGCTCCGGTGCATGTCGTTGTTAGACCGACTTAGAGTAATGTCACCATTGCGATTGCTACTACTTTTGGCCAATTCACATCGGCTCTCATCTGTCGGTGCTGATGATCACCACCACTTTCCGATTACCGCCATGGTAAACTCTATGCGAAATTGATCCTGGAATGAAGCACGATGAGGTGACAACGTGAAAAACCTGAAATCGGTAATCTCGTTGGAGGTGAGCAACCTAAAACACCTCTTGAGAACCGAAACCTTTAAGGTGTACATCATTCAGATCATATTTGCTATCGTGGTGTTAGGTTTGGTCATTCTTCTGTTGCCCCTATTGCAACGGTTATTCGCAAAGCAATAAGGGATCCAACTTTCCCCAGATACCTCTTGCTTGGACACCTGATCATCAGGAGGAAGTGCTCTTGCTGATCACAATAATTGCTCCGCTCGTACCATCCCGCGTCGGTCTAACGCTCACGTTTAGCGGGCGCGCGAACGACCTCACGAAGCACTATGAGAAGTGTGCTTCGCGCGCTCCGCTGCAACGTGTTGTTAGCCATCCCGCGAAGGCCCGTGCTGCATCCCGATTCCTCATGCAGCGCACTGACGACATAGCCGCGTGGCCTCTGGCCCGTCGCAAAGCGACTGCGCGGCGGGCGAGCACTTCAGTCCGTGCGCCGGCGAGATGCGCCAGCACCTCATTGCCAAGCTGCCGTACGCCTCCGCCAGCGAGCTTCGCCGGCACAGTATGGCGTGGCGAGTTAGGGCCTGCGCCAGCGA
>DATFHW010000014.1:0-1955 GCA_035247965.1 Saccharimonadales bacterium (SeqCode)
TTGTACGCTAGACGGTCGGGAACAGGCAGTAGACAGTAGCAAGTAGGCAACAAGGATAAATATCGCTCTCTTGGTAGTTCTCTCCATTTGAAGTTCTCACTCGATTTCATTCTACTCAGTTGCGGCAAAGGGGTCTAACGCCCGCGTTCAGCGGGGCCGCGAACGGCATTCCGAAGTTGATGAGAATTGCGCTGCGCGGCCTCCGCTGCAACGCCTTGTTAGACAGCGCCGTCAAGTTGTGGCCTCTCACTTTGTCTCATTTCATAATCCCTTGCTGATGCTTTTATCACAAATCCCCAAACTAGATTTACTGCCAGCGTCGTTAAAACGAATCCCCACATCGTTACTTCTTCATACTCATTGACTTTGAGTAGCATGCTTAACGATTTCCCTGTCACTAGCGATTCGACGACTTCGATAATCAGAATTGCCACCGCCCATGCAGCGATCACCAGAACGCTTACCACCTGCCATCGGAGAAAGACCGATTTCACTTTCCTGCCGATAAGCATATGGCTGAGCAAGGTAGCCAATATGAATAAGCCAACATTTAAGCAGGCCGCGCGTATCCACCAAAGTTGATACGGCACTGGGTTGTAAATCTGAAAATGCGTTCCGGTTTCTTGATAAAAACGCTCAACCTCGTTGAGATTCTCTTCGTACTTTTGCACCGCATAATAGAAGTTAATTCGATCCAGCGCCACGCACACAGCACTGGAGAAGATTCCGTTCGCGACACCAAGAAGAGAGATACGCAATAGCTTGTTAAGTACTTTTGTTTTCATACTCCAAGCTTTACGAGTAAAGCTGTCTAACGCCCGCGTTCAGCGGGGCCGCGAACGGCAATCGGAGAACCATACGAAACTCGCTGCGCGGCCTCCGCTGCAACGAGTTGTTGGGCGTCGCCGTGACGGAAGATTAGTAATCAACGATTAGCCTTGCTACTTCGATAAGCCAGTCTCATTGTTTGCTAATCATGAAGTTGACGAACTGGTCGACCGTAACTTGATCATTTTTATCTTCAGCTAATAAATCGGCGAATTGATCTTTCGTAATGGGACTCTTTACATTCTGAGCCATCAACCGGGCAAGCATAGTGGCATATTCGTTAATGGGAATGACCTCTATACAATCGTCTGGCCGACTGCGGGTATAATAGGGTGGATCACCTTTATGGCTATACCTACCGTCTAAGGGATTTCTCACACAACCATCAACGACAATGATAACCCCATCGCCATCGTCGAACGAAATATTCCACACCCATTCTTGGAAAGGTAGATTGTCCAACGTATATGAGTGCAGCTTCGCCAGTGCATTGCCATACTTTTTATGTAATGCTTCAAAATCTGAAAAATCGAGCGCATCTAAACCGACACGGCTTGCCGCACGCCATTTACTATCGGTCAGCCAATACGCAATCTCATTAGCCCCAAAAGTACCTTTGCAAGGTTTGCTGTCGTCGAGACAGTTGGCGAGCGCGCGTCCCAGTCCACGTAGTTGTTCGCGTGTTATTAGCTGTGGCTCTGTCTTGACAGAAGAGGCAGGCTTTTGGCCCCATGTCATTTGAACCATTGATAAACCAATGATGATTAGCAGAAGTGCCTTTATTCTTAGCAAGCGTTTGTGAGAAGTCATGATTTTCTCCTAACACTGAACCGTTGGCTTCCTTCAGTTTTCAAGGGGAGACGCCCAACGCCCAGCATTACCGGGCGCGGGCGACGGCACTGGCGCAACGATGAGCAGATGGCTGCCCGCGCTCCGGTGCATGCATTTGTTGGGCGACGCTCGCGCCCGTTAACTCATCTCGACGTAGTCGAGCCAACGCCCCATCGTGACCATCAAACGGCGAGGCATTCGCACCTTGCGGATTGCTTGCCGTCCCCCTGCCCCATCGCCCTGCAACGGCTCGTCGCCCCACGGCATCGCCGTTGAGCGCCTCGTGGCTGGTGCCG
>DATFHW010000015.1:0-6716 GCA_035247965.1 Saccharimonadales bacterium (SeqCode)
AGACTCAGGATAAAGACCCGCAAGAAGTGCAAACAACTACCGGCAACGCCTAACGCACTTCATACCAATAGGCTGCCTAACAATGCGTTGCAGCGGAGGCCGTGCAGCGCGGTTCTTATAATTTCTTTCGATGCCGTTCACAGCCCCGCTGAACGCAGGCGTTAGACATCCGTGACAGCAGGATGAGCCGATCAATCGAGGATTTGCGAATCGCTGGCGCATGCGCTCACGAGCCTGTCCATCGCGTGACGGTGCAGCTCGCTGGCGACTGCGCTGACTCACCTTGTGGTGGCGACGTTGAGAATCTCGCTGGTGCCTGGCTTGATGGACAGGCCCGCCGCGCAGTCGCTTAGCGACGGGCCTGCGGCCGGCGCGGCTATGCCGTCGGGGCGTAACATGCAAAATCGGAATGCAGCACATGCCTTCGAGGGATGCCTAACAAGACGTTGCAGCGGAGGCCGTGCCGTGAGTTTCTCATCGTACCTCGTGAGGCCGTTCACGGCCCCGCTAAACGTGAGCGTTAGGCGTCCGAAACGAGCATTCTGGAGGTCAAGTGTGAATCAACCAAAGAATAGCTTTATAGCCATCCTGGCAATCACAAGTATCCTGCTTTCCATCGCTGCCTGTCGCAAAGCAAACTCTGACAATCGCGCTACCCCAACCGCTGCTCTAGAAACCGTCCGTGCCGCCGAAAGAAACAAGGATGTCCAGACATTTAAGAGAAGTCTGTCATCGAGAAGTATCGGGTTTGTGGAAGCAGAAGCTACACGCACGAAGACAACGGTAGATCGGTTGCTGGCGGACTATTTGGAGCGCAGAGAACCGAATGAGGCATCAGAATCAAGCGGGCGAGAAGTGAAGATTGATGGAAACACAGTTGAAATACGAGGGGTGAATGAACGAGTATTAGGGCGGTTTGTCAAAGAAGCGAACGAGTGGAAGCTAGATGGGTTTGGGTGGCCAATGAAGCCGACATCCTAGGGAAAGCAAGAAAGAGGAAATAAAGATCGAGCGAAGGCCGCCTAACAACGGCATGCAGCGGAGGCCGCGCCGCGCGTTTCTTATGGCTCCCGTAGTGCCGCCCGCGGCCCCGCTGATGCGTGGGCGTTAGGTTTCTCTGCGGTACATGTCTTTGAACCACTTCGCTTGCTCATCCAAGGCTCGCTAGATTACCATCAACTTCGTTCGGAGGCTCTTTATGCTTGATACAGAAATAAATTTAACAGAACAGGAACGAAACGCGCTTCAAGAAATATCTCGCCGTACGGGAAAGTCCGAGGGCGAATTGGTCCGTGAGGCGCTTGATCAATTCATCGCTCAATTTCAAAACGAAGACCCGCGTAAGTTAATGCAGAAGGCAAGAGGAATTTGGAAAGACCGGCAAGACCTCCCCTCGTCGCAAGAACTGCGAAATGAATGGGACCGGATTTAACGACATAATATTATGTCCCTACTGATAGATACCGATGTCCTGATTGATTACCTGCGTGATCAGGCTGATGCCGTATCGTATTTGGAATCCATAACCGAGCAAGTATTCATATCTGCCGTGACCGTTGCCGAACTTTATACGGGTGTTCGCGAAGGAGAAGAGCGAACTGCGTTAGATGATTTTGTAAAGGCGTTTGAAATTGTTGTGATTGACGAAGCCATTGCTATCCAAGGTGGTCTGTACAGACGGGACTATCGTAAGAGTCATAATGTTGGCTTGGCGGATGCGATCATTGCAGCTTCTGCCGATTCGAAGAACGCCGTGTTGGTGACACTGAATAAGAAGCATTTCCCGATGCTCGCGAACGTAATAGTTCCGTATCGGAAAGCCTGATGCGTGAGGTGAAACCTAACAAGGCGTTGCAGCGGAGGCCGCGCTGCGCACTTCTCATGGATTCCCGCTATGCCGTACGCGGCCCCGCTGAACGCGGGCGTTAGACCCCTGTGCAGAGGGGATTACACTCGAAACGATTGCGAAAACAGGATTGCTCAATGGTGGAAGAAGACTTAACCGAGCGGCAACAAAAGGGCAGGGCATTGACGATCAGCCTAACCAGCCGTATCCTGCTGTCACTCAGCGCCGGCTGCCTCATCACGGGTGCGATGGGTTTCCTTTTCATTCTGGCCCTCTTAAAGGTAAATAACCAAGGAGGGTCAGGGTGGGAGAGGCTATTAGATGTGGTGAGTAAGTTGTGGACACCCGCTGCATATTGCTGTGCAAAGTTACGGCCAGCGGGGCTTGAGGATATGCGAGCGGAACTTGGCTTAACAGCCTTCTACAACGTCATGATTTATTCGTTGGCGGTTCTACTGATCTCAGGTATTTATGATAAATGGGTGAAGCGCTGATCGGGCTGGATGTTTCTGTCTAGATAACTCAGAAAGGGGTCTAACAAGGCGTTGCAGCGGAGGCCGCGAAGCAAGTCTCTCATCAGCATCGGAATGCCTCACGCGGCCCCGCTGAACGCGGGCGTTAGGCCAACTTGAGCGGATTGCCCGCTTAACCATATTTACTTTTGAATTCATATTCATTACTCAGTTGAAACCTGACACATAAAAGTAGTATCCTTCACACGCCCGTTGAGTCATGTTCAAGTTGACCGTTATGTTGGTGTAGAATCGGACTACGCTTTCAAAGGCTGACGACGGAACATATACTTCTAAGAGCTTACATTAGACTATGGAGGTTTCTATGCCTGCAAAGAAGAACTCAAAGACTGCTTTGAAAACGGTTGTTCGTTTACCGGGCTATGCACAAATCCTGGCTGAATTAGGCCCTAAGACTGAAGATGCTGTTATCAATCTAACGATGTCCCTTGAAAACTCCTCGTTGTTTGCTCCGCCTCCGCAGCTTCTGCCTGTGCTTGGGGACGCTTTGAAAGAAGGATGGCACGATGATCAAGCTGCTGAAGTAATTCGGGCAGTTGTTGACCGCTTATCGGCTCAACGTGAACTAGACCTAACTGCTCTGACGATGTGGATTCGGGCTCATAGAGGCGATGCTCAGGCTGTAAGTGACTGCCTTATTGTGGAACCTCCAGAAGAGATAACTATTCTGCAATTGCTTTCCAGAGCTGGTAGTCAGAAGCTAGTTTTTCTTGCCAACTGGCAAATTGCACAACGCGAAGTTGTTCTGAAGCGATTCATCGGAGATGGTGAACGGTTAATACCTAGAGAGCTTCAACCACATCCACTCTCTATGGCCCATCCAAACATAATCGAGACGCATTTGCTAAGGAATAAAAACGGTGAAGGATTCTTAGTCGAGCGGCGCTTACCCGTTGTGCTTAACGATTCATGGCCATCGCATGGGCTCCAAGAAGCAGCTAATTTACTTCGTGATATCGCCAGTGCGCTTGCATTCTTACAGGATAAGCAACTCGTGCATGGAGATATAAAGCCCGATAATATTGGATTCGAAGAAGGTAACTACATACTTCTTGATTTTGGTATCTGTCGTCCACATGAGTTGTTTGCCGAAGATGCAACACCCACTGGTAGCCTGCGCACACGGGCACCAGAAGTTCTTCTCGATGAAAAGGCTCATTCGTATCCATCAGACGTGTGGGCACTTGGAGCCACTGTTTTCAATTCTGTAGTAGGCAGGTTCCCATTATTTGACTTTAGTGAGGCTCCACCGCGCATATCAAATCCTGAAGAGCGTCAAGTTTTCGAGCAACTTTTAGTGAAGAGAGTGCAAACGGAATGGCATCCACGTGTTGATTTATCATTAATACCAGAACCGCTCCGTGATTTGCTTAGTTTGACATTAGAGCGTAATCCCGAAAAACGTATTACGGCAACCCGCCTGGTTGAGCTTGCCGAGAAGGAGCTAGCCGCTTTCTTACGTGTTAATGAAGGTCCTAGTCGCTTCTCCCCAGAGGAAGAACTAAATCAGTTGAAGGCATATTTGCCGGAAGCAAGAATATTGGCTTTGATGCCAGATAGCCAAAAGCACGACCTAAAACAGAGGCTTGAAATTCTTCAGAACGCCAAAGGACTGACAGAAGATCAGAAGATTAGGATCGATTCGTTAAGGGAATTGGTGATATGAATAATGGGCCGCACACGTATTGAACGTATCCAAGACAGCGTTCATGGGCTAATGGAATTTCATGGCATGGAGACCTCTGTAGTTCAGGTACTACGTGCACAAGAACTTCAGCGTCTACGTCGAATTCGCCAACTTGGACTTGCCCATCTAGTATTCCCAGGGGCTGAACACTCCCGGCTTGTTCACGCAATTGGAGCATCCTACCTCTCAACTCGATTTTCTAGGCAGTTGCTAGAAACAACTCGTGAAACACTAATTCCATTCTTTCGTCCAAACCCTTCAGCAACTCGTGATTTTGCAATTGCTGCTCTGTGTCATGATTTAGGCCATGGCCCACTCTCACACGTTTGGGAACGCGAGGTCATAGGTGAACACTTTGATAGGGCACTATGGACAAACGGGTTAGGCCTTGACTCCGAGCCGGGTCTTGAACACTTAAAGTGGCATGAACTTGTTGGCCAATCTTTATTGGCTTGGCCTGACGGCCAACTTCATCGTTTGCTCGAACAACAAGAAGACGGTTCGAGTACACGCATCAGACGCTTAATGGCTGGAGAGTTCTATATCCCTTACCTTCCTCAACTGCTTTCGGGAGATGTCGATATTGATAGGTGCGACTTCATTTTGCGTGATGCACACCAAACTGGCGTTGCATATGGGGTGTACGACTTGAATTGGCTTATTTCTACTGTAATGGTTGGAAATACGACAGCCGGTAATTTAGTTGTTGGATTTGATAAGCAAAAAGCACCAGCCGTTGTGGAGCAACTTCTGATTGCAAGAAGAGCATTGTACGATACAGTTTATTTTCATAAAACAGTCCGAAGCGCTGAAGGAATGATCGGATTGCTCCTAAAAAGATTAAAGGAGGTTGTACGAGAGAAGGGTTGGCCAGTTTCTGACACAAGACTGTTCGACTCTTATAAAAAAGTGATTGAGGGTACGCCAATTGGTCCAGATGGGATTTTGGGGCTTGACGATTATTCTCTGTATGTCATGATTCAGCAATTAGCCACAATGAATAAATATGATGTTACGGTCGCCGATCTCGCAGAGCGCATAATCTCGCGAGACCTATTTAAGATTGTTCCGTGCGACGATGAGCGATTAAATGAGTTTCTTCTAAGAGAAGATGCTTATGCGAGATTACACGATGCAGTAAGCCCATTCTCTCCGGGAAAGAGGGAATATTATATATACATAGATAATGCTACATTCCAAATGTTCTCAGATAAAACTAGAGAGTGGGCCTACTTCATAGACACTCGAAGTGAACGTAGGAATGCAACACCAATCCGAGAGCACTATCGCTTTAGAAGCCTCTGGCAAGAATCACAGAGAAAAGTCAGACTCTTTGCTCCAAGAGAAGCTGTTGCCTCAATTCTCAAGGTACTATAGATCAATAATCTTTTCATATAAGGGAAGAGTTGCCTATGACCCCGAAGTTGGCCTAACAAGCGCATTCAGCGGAGGCCGCGAAGCGGGTCTCTTATAGTTCCACCAGTGCCGTTCGCGGCCCCACTGATGCGTGTGCGTTGGGCGCCGCGTTCGCAATGACTGCCGCGCGCAGTTGTCGCGTCAGGTGAATGAGTTGGCAGTCGCGATCAACCTTGAACAGCGAGATGCTGCTGTCGTCATTGCCTTGCGCCACAACTCGCAACGCGACGAGCGCAACGTCGATGGCGATTAGCGACGCGCTGACGTACAGCGCTGCGACACGCCAGCACAATCGAATCGAGCGGGGTGTATTAGTCAGCGACGCAAGCCAAGAGGCGAGCAGCGGCGAAACCAGGTAGCGGCGAGGCGGTGCGGCGCGACGCCAGCGCGGGGCGGCAAGGCTGACGCGGTGCGCCGTAGCATTGCCGTTTGATGGTCGCGAGGGCCGTTGGCTCGACTGCGTCGAGATAGATTGGCGTGTGTGGGCGTCGCCCAACAAAACGTTGCACCGGAGCCGCGCCGATGGTTGTGGTATGATTCGCTATACATCCTCCATTGCTTTTGGTGCGGCGGCGCGGCCCGGTGATGTGCGGCGTTAGACACACTCACGTAATACTGAAGGAGCCACTCAACCGGAGTAGGGGAGATAGCAAATGCAGGCGAGGTGCCACAGCGTAAATTCTATACTACTGTTTATGGCTATTCTGCCGCTTTTCATGCTTTCCTGCCGGGCTAGACCAGCAGAGGTAGCTAACACTAATACCAATGCCCCAACTCCTACGAGCCTGCAAACTGATTCCCCGGTTCAAGATTTACAAAAGCCTTACCTCATCGAAAACAATCCCGCCTTGCATAAGGCTTGGCAAGGTTTTACCAAAGATGGTCATTATCGGCTTGCTAGGCTGAGTGATATGAAGTTCTCAGAGTCCAACATTCAACCGCTCCCCTACTGGCAATCAACGGAAGTGCAGAATGACGCTGGGATAGCAGCGATCATCATTGACACCCATGAGCCGCAAGGATCGCAATTCGGTATAGTTGTGTTTAAGTATGAAGGTGGAAGTGGGGATAAGGAGAGGTACAGTACCTACTGGCTGTGTAAGGGAACTGATTTATCTCGGATGGGACTGCACAGGGCGAGCGGGTATGTTTTCCTAGATACGTACAAAGAAGATGGGACGAGGAAAACTTGCAGTGTACCGTGGAGCTACCGCAAACACAGATACGTACTTAG
>DATFHW010000016.1:0-1408 GCA_035247965.1 Saccharimonadales bacterium (SeqCode)
CACTAAAATGTGTGGATGTAATTTAATATATATTATACACCACTATCTTAACTAATGCCTCATGCCTGACATATAAATGTTACGCACAAGCAATTGCCCGTTTAAGGCGAAAAAAAAGAGCGGTCCGTAGGATTTCCCACAAAACCGCTCAAAACCGCTCTACGAGGCTTCTAGAGGGCTACTAGAACCATTCCTCGGCATCCGTACCACCCTGGTCTAGCGGTCGCCACGTTGTCTCGAAACGAAACTCCATGAAAAACAACGCCTTTAAAGTAGCGGCAGCTGGACTACCCGCATCAAGACGTAATTGGTGGTTGTAAGTCGGACTACCTTCCCGTAAATCTGTGAATGTAGCCTTCCACCCATCCCCATCAGGGACAGCCTTACACGCAAAGTCAAAACCTTGCTCGACCCACGTCCATACCGCAACAAGGCTGAGTTCGCCATTCTCGTACGCTTCCTTTGCCTGCTTTGCATCAGACTTTGTTGGATTGACGTTAATAAAAGACATCCCGCCGTAAGTTTTACGGGACTTCCCACCCGCCTTCTCTTTGGTTTGCCGTGAATGCCCTTTACCACCATTATTTACTCCCATCGTAGCCTCCTAGTGAAATAAAAAACGGACTGAATAAGGGTCTGTCAAGCGGTTGAGGCGTTAACCGCGCAATTCCCCGTATTCAGTCCGTTGTGTGCAACGTCGCCTCATGCCTGACATCTATAGAATAACTGTGTCAGGCATGAGGGCGCAACATTGAGAATTATTTCACTAGTCCTTACGGCTGTTCTGAGTCGATACACGGGTGTTCAGCCCATACGAACCGGGGGCAATGACGTAGCGAACCGTTGGCAGCGAACCTAGCGGTGTGGGGCGTTCCACGACTACGGGGCGAAACGTCCGACCGCCATAGCTGATAACTGCCGCTAACGCTGCTGAAAGCGCTGTCACCGACGCTAGCCCGGAAAACGACGTGGACAAGAACCGACCGTCCAAATCAGTCTCGTACAAAAATGGAAAGCGCTTACGGGCTGACCGCGTACCCGGAAATGCGCGTGCAGACACCCACTGAGCTGCCAAGAAAGGCGGCGCAGGGTCGGTGTCAGCAACCACGCGGTCCCCCTCGTTATCAGCATAATCCCCCAAATAAAAATCAGCCGGGTTGCGCAAATTGACAACCTCTTGAGTCTGAAAAGTACAGAACTCAGGCGCCACATCCAAAATCTTCTCGGTAACATCAATTGCCATCGCAGTGTTCAACTGCTCAGCACCACTCGCATTACTGTCCGTCTGCTGATAATAAAACACGTTCTTGCAATCCACCACATCCCCCCACGTGTAGTTAAGGGTTATCATGTACACATCATTCAATGCCATCTGTCCACACTCCTACTACCCATCCCCACTAAAATG
>DATFHW010000017.1:0-3410 GCA_035247965.1 Saccharimonadales bacterium (SeqCode)
CGGTGCGCAGCATGCAGAATCGGAAGACTACAAATGCCCTTGAAGGATGTCTAACAACACGTTGCAGCGGAGGCCGTGCAGCGAGTTTCTTATGGTATCTCGCGAGGCCGTTCACGGCCCCGCTGAACGTGAGCGTTAGACGCCAATCGCGTAGGCACTGTGGTATCATTAGTGCTGGAGGACAACAATGAGCAGAACAATCGAAGCCGTATTCGATGGAGAGGTTTTACGCCCACAAGAACCATTAGAATTGCAACCCAATACCAAAGTACGGATCACGATTGAAGAGTCACCAACTGCCAAGCCTAATTCAAAATCATTCTTACAAACCGCCCGCTCCCTCAACTTAGAAGGCCCGGCTGATTGGTCTGAACGGATAGAAGAATATCTTTATGGGAACCGAACCGATGGCTAGGATCGAATTGTTTCTGGATACGGCCTATGCTATTGCGCTCTCTTCGCCAAAAGATGAGCATCACGAGAAAGCCTACAGCACTTTTGACGACGCGAGCTATCATTCTTGAAATCGGCAATGCCCTTTCAAGACAGCGGTATCGGAAAGCCAGTGTTGAGCTATTAGAGTCCCTCAAACAAGACCCAAAAGTAGAAATAGTTTCTCTGACAGAAGATATATACGAGCGAGGCTTTGAGCTATACCAGAGCCGGCCAGATAAAGAATGGGGAATAACTGATTGCATCTCCTTCGTGGTGATGCAAGAGCGCGGCTTAACCGATGCGCTGACAACAGACGAACACTTCGAGCAAGCGGGATTTAGAGCTTTATTACGATAGGTGCAGAGAGGCGTCTAACAAGGCGTTGCAGCGGAGGCCGCGCCGCAAGTCTCTCATGCATATCGGAATTCCTCACGCGGCCCCGCTGAACGCGGGCGTTAGGCGTCTTCAAACGAAGAGGATCACTATGCAAACAGAAATCAGATTACATGGATTGGCTCTTTGTTATCATTGCTTAAATGAGTTATCACCAAGCGATGGGGCTTTTCTCAGGCAATTGCCGGATGAATGTCCGTTCTGCGGAAGGAGTCTTTCTGCAAATCTATTCAACATTTTTACTTTATATCGTATAGGCATGGAACAAGAACTGAATCAGGTCGCTGTTTCCTATTTGCCTAAAGATGAAAAGGAAAGAGTCGAAAAACTAGGCAAGCATTATGGTGTTGGTCATGGTTGGGAGCCATATTTCTCTTTCATTCTCACTGCATTCTTGAGCGGAATAATTGGCAACTTTGCTTATGACGTCCTGAAGAACACCGTTAAGCGTATGTTCAAACGTCACTACAAGGATAGAATATCTGGAATAAATGTTGACTATCACATAGAAATTGTCGCTTCGTTTATCTCAAGGTATAAAGACAAAGAGCCTGATATGCTTCTTAGACACTGGATAAAGCAGGTGCAATTGAATGAGAGTCAGAAAGACTTGATTGAAACGCCAAAAGATGAAGAAATAAGGCACTTATTGAGCGATATAGAGAAGGGGTTCGCAGAAATAGTGTTGAGCCAATCTTCAGGCCAGAATGATTCCGATTCATCTGATTCAGCAGGCGCGAAGAAGGACGAGAATCGGAATCCACTAAGCGACGCCTAACAACGACATGCACCGGAGCCGCCGCAGCGCACTTCTCGTGGTTACTCGCGACACCGTTCGGCGGCCCGGTGATGTGCGGCGTTAGATGGCTTCCATCGCTATCAGGCCAGGTTCCTAAAAAAAGGAGATGTTCGGAATGAGATTTATTCCCATAACCGCAGTGCTGGTGATCGCGGTCTCGCTCGGAGTTGTTGGTCAGACAACAAGCAGGAACACGCTGGGCGAGGCCGAACAAGCTGTGAGAGGCTTGGAGCATAAGTACAGCGATGCCGTTAGGCGGCAAGATGTCGCAACCGTCAGCAACCTACTCGCCGATGATTTCGTCGCCACGAGCAGCCGAGGCGAAATAAGAGATAAGGCCAAGGAGATAGATGACCTTAGACCTACACCCGAGTTCAAGATGGAGGCTTTCAAGCTTGACGATATAAATGTTCGTGTCTTTGGCGGTACGGCGGTGGTCACCGGGCGTTCGAGGTTGCAGGTTGCATTCAAGGGGCAAAGCAATAGCAGTCTTTTTCGGTATACACGCGTTTATGTGAAACGTAATGGGCGCTGGCAGGTTGTCGCTCAACAATTGACGCGCCTGCCGCAGCAATAAGGCGCATGGCGTAGTTTCGCCATCTAACAAGGCGTTGGACGCGGAGGCCGCGCCGCGCGGTTCTTATCGATACTGGTGAGACCGTTCGCGGCCCCGGTCAACGCGGGCGTTAGACGCGGATACTCGATATGTCTGTGAATCAAAAGCGAGAAAGGATTTGCTATGAACGAGCAAGAAACGCCTGGAGCATCAAAAGAATTACAGGCATTACTGAAACTCAAGGACAACCAAGCTAACTTTGCCATCGTGATGTTCAACCAAATCGCCGCAACAAGGGCGATGCTTCAGGTTGTTCTTGATTTGCAGTCGGCCATATTCCAGCATACCTTCTCAAAAGAAGAACTGATGGAGATATGCCAGGACAAATTCAATTACTCTTATGATATTTTTCAGGCTGAAATCGTAAAACAGCTTGAAGACGCAATGAAGCCTGACGAAGAGCAAGAAGAGAATGAAACACAGAAAGAAAACTCCTGATTTGAACAGGTTCCTTTTATTGAGCTTCTTTGAACACAGGTTGCTCTTACTTTTCTTTTGCGCAATAGCTAAGGTTTTTGTTGGCCAAACCGCGTCTAACAAGGCGTTGCAGCGGAGGCCGCGGAGCACACTTCTTATGCGCTCCCGCAATGCCGCTCGCGGCCCCGCTGAACGCGGGCGTTAGACATCCGTGAGGCAGCGATGGATTTGTGATCTTTGGCGAATGAACTTCGTTGGCGCATACCATGAATCCCCTTGTCATTCTGCGGCGGCACAACTCGCTGGCGCACACGCCCGCTTGTCTAGCAGCGGTATCGGTGCGACACTCGCTGGCGCATGGCCCGATGGACACGCCCGCCGCGCAGCCGCGTTCGCGGTGCGTAAGTCATTGGTGATGGAGTCGCAGCCGCCTGCGGCGGCGCGAACGCGGCGGGCGGTACGCCACGCGGCTATGCCGTCGTGGCGTAGCATGCGAAGCCGGAAGGTAACGGTAACCTCAGAGGGATGTCTAACAACACGTTGCAGTGGAGCGCGCGCAGCCCACTTCACAACCTTCTTTCAATGCCGTTCGCGCGCCCCCTGAACGTGAGCGTTAGATACCGTCTAAGAAGTCAAGCGGATTTTGCATGATGCGGATCAAACGGCTTGCCTGACTTCAACACTCCATAAGCGATATGAATCAGCTTGCGCATGGCCGCTCCAATGATCACCATCGGGCATTTGCCTCGC
>DATFHW010000018.1:0-3130 GCA_035247965.1 Saccharimonadales bacterium (SeqCode)
AAGGCTGTTTTGCCGGCCCCGGCTTTGGCAGCAAAGATGATTGCGATCAGTGCAAGGGTACCTCCGACGACCTCTGCGACCGCGATGATTCTTTGCCAAACCTTTGTCATTGTTTGCAGACTTTATTTAGCAGCGCCTAACACCGCACATCACCGGGCCGCCGAGCGGCATTGCGAGTATGCATGAGAACTGTGCTTCGGCGGCTCCGGTGCATGTCGTTGTTAGGCCCGGTTTAGACAACCTAAACCCAATCATAATAAAGGAACTGTTTTAGCCTACTGATCCCCTTAATGCTCCAAACGACGGAAGAGGAGGTTTACGAAATAGTAGAAGATAACTCCATATATAGCATGTGTTATCACGATAAATACAGCGGTTTGCCATATGCTCAATCTTATTCCCTGCTTTTGTAGGACAGGCCGTAGAATTTCTCTAACCGCCGTAGTTGACATCATTTCAAATGCCATAAATAGATAAATCTTCGGCCACCAGGCGACCGTGACCTTAATAGGAGTCCAGGTATTATCAAAATAAATCAGGTATGCATTATTGAAATGTTTTGGCAGTGAAATGCCATAAATCCTTTTTACTTGCATATTGAAGGTTTCAAATTCTAATTTACGGGCCTCTCTATTTAGATTTCTCCAGTCTAAAAGTGAAAAGCATATCTGCTCGGGCTGAAAATAGTGTTTAGCTGTATCCATTTCCCATTCAAGGCTAGGCGTATAACCGGGCTGAATTATTATCGACCTTGAAATCGACATTAACTTCTCAACTTTGTCACGCCATTCTTCATCTTTGAAATATAATCTCAGTGAACCCGGCGGGGACATTGTCTCTAGTGGCACTCCTACGGCCACGACAGGCCCAATATCCTTTAATGTTTTTGCTATTGCCTCATCAGTTGTGGTAACAGAGTCTATATGCCCTGTTTGAAAGAATAAGAAGTGCTGCATTAAGGTTGAGTATGTACTTTGAGAGTAAGCAAACATTTCATCTACTCTCTCTGAACGATCATGGAAAAATGGGCGTAAGTACAAAATCGGCTGACGAGTATCTAATAACTTTCTCTGAGTGTTTATTTGGAAACTTCTTGCCGAAGACAAAATGAATCCAACTATTACTCCAATGAGTGGAAGTAGAAACTGAACTCCATCACGCTTATTTTCAATCAGGAAGTATACATAGTAAAAGCCAATCGCAAGTGTCGCCCACGCAATTACCTCAAGTGCAATACCTAATGGCAAGTACCATCTAGGCGTCGGAAGAGCAAAAGGAGTGAAGTCTTTAAGCTTCGGCTTTATCTCATTACCACGATTCATATAATGCCTCTTGTTGAGGAACTGCCTGGGCCTAACGCTCACGTTCAGCGGGGCCGCGAACGGCCTCACCAGTAAAGATAAGAAAATCGCGGCGCGGCCTCCGCTGCAACGCCTTGTTAGACCGCCTTTACGACGCAATACTCAATCGGCTATAGCAAGGGCCATCTTCAGAGCCTTGTTTAGTTCATCCATTCTTTCAGACGATAATGCCCCGACATAATGAGTTAGCGCGGATTTCGGCAAGCTCACTAGCTCATCACAATGGATACTACTCTCGTGCTTCAGCCCCTCTTCTATCCCCACCATCACTTGAGTTGATAACCCATGATGCGCCGAATAAACAGGCGCACAGATTACCGTCGAGAAGCGCGAGTCGATCAATGCTTGGCGGCTGACTATCACGAATACCCTGAACCGCTTCGGGTCTCTTGCTGATGGGTTGGCAACTCGGTATAGCTCCCCTCGCTTCACCATCTCACCTGATATTCAAGGACATCCAAGGCCTCTCGGTTGAGGTCGTCAGCGTAGCGGTTGATGATCTCCAGGTCTTTCGCATTCTGCTCGCTGCGAGTGAGGTGAGCAATATAGGATTGCAGAGCGGCTTCAATAAACTCTGAGCGATTCTTATACTTGCCAGATAGGGCATCGACAGCTTTCAGCAAGTCTTTGTCTACGGTGATAGAGGTTTTGACTTTCATAGACTTACGATAAGGGGTCTGGTTCGATCAGTCAATTAACTTGCTGGCGTTGTCGCTTGGGTGGTCTAACGCCCGCGTTCAGCGGGACCACGAACGGCATTGAAAGTACGGATGAGAACCGCGCTTCGTGGCCTCCGCTGCAACGCCTTGTTAGGTTGCATCCTGCGCCCCTTAAGTTTATTTGCGATCTATGGTAAACATCTTCATTTTCATTGTTGCCTCATAAGAGACTGTTATTCTACTGATGTCTCCTGAGTGCTCTTGGCCAGAACGATCCTCACGAAAATTAGCATAGAGATCATTTACTTCAATAACTTTACATTGGAACCTCGGCCTGTTCGGGTATCGAGAATCAATGATCTCAATTAAGACTACGTTTCCTTGCTCCATCTCCTGGCGCAAGGCTTTCATTACTGGATTTATCTTCGGTTGAGAACTAGATTCGCCTAATGCTTCACGGATTCTTAGGCTCCCCATACTTGCAATCTCATCAGGATCAGCTATTGCAGTTGAACTACCTCGTCGAATGTAGACCTCGCGCTCCTTTAGTTTTCCGAAATTACGCTTAAGATAAATTGGACGATCCTGCAAAGGGATATGAATAATACCAATCTGCTTGCCTTCAATTGGGAAAGCCTCATAAGAAAAGTGGACCGGGCGTTGGGTTTTTCCATTTACAAACTGTTGAAGATTCGCATCATCGAGATGGCTGTTAACTCCAACGATTTGACTTCTGCCACCTTTAACCTCGTCGACACCGATCAAAATGTATGCGTCTGCTCGCCTCCATGAATTAGCGAAGGCAAGAACATCTTTCAGCAACTCGCTTTTTTCGTCATCGGAGGCTTTATCAAAGGGATATTGATCGCGCTTGAAATCAAGTGCAGAGCTTTCGTCTTCGTTAAGGAGTTCTTCAAGTAAGAGATTGTTCATTTTTTATTGCTCACCAATCGCCTGCTGACGCAGCAACCTAACGCTCACGTTCAGGGGGCGCGCGAACGGCACTCGCAGAACGTTAAGAAGCTTGCGGCGCGCGCTCCACTGCAACGTGTTGTTAGACATCCCGCGATGGTCTGTGCAGCCATCGGCTTTGCTAGATGCACCCTGACG
>DATFHW010000019.1:0-7441 GCA_035247965.1 Saccharimonadales bacterium (SeqCode)
TCTGCTTGGCGATCAAGCGCCAGGTATTCTTCCGGGGTAATATATGTTTTAGGTAGTGATGCCATTTCATTACCTCCCAGTTCTAGCACAGCAAGAAATATATCACTGTCTACTTCAGAAGGCACGAACAGGCGGCCCAACGCCCGCGTTCAGCGAGGCCGTGAACGGCAATCAAAGTACGCATGAAAACTGCGCTTCACGGCCTCCGCTGCAACGCCTTGTTAGACGTCCTGTTGGGCCGGATGACTTGTCTTAGCTAACTTTATCAATAGTCGCAACGCCTCGTTCACAGACTCTGAATCAGGAAAGGCTTGTGCCACATCAGGTGCTAACAAAACCAAGTTCGTCCCCTTTTTGTACCTCTCGGCATACTTGCCCCTAACTCTGTTCTTCAACTGTGACAGGTCGTACTCCGGTCGGAGATCGTCTTCCATTTCATTATTGATTTCCTGCTTCATAGTCCCTTCTTTCTCGCCGCGTAAGTTCTCGCGCGCTGATTATGCGCACGCACTCCTCTCGGTCTGTATGCGCTATAAAAAGTAGTCTGCCCTTCCCTGATTTTCCTATAGTGATGAAGCGATACTCTTCTGCTGAATGGTCAGGGTCATCGTAAGTGTCTGACAAAGGGTCGCCGAAAACGGTCGCCGCCTCTTCGAAAGACACGTCGTGCTTCTGAACATTTGCAACGTTTTTCTCGTCATCCCATTCAAGCTCCATGGACTGAGTATACCATCTGCTCGCATCTCAGCGACAGACGTCTAACGCCGCACATCACCGGGTCGCGACGACGGCATTCGTCGAAAGATAAGAACTCCGCTGTCGCGGCTCCGGTGCATGTCGTTGTTAGGCGCGCTCTCGCTGTATGTTGTGCTTTTAACGCTATTGAGTACATAGCCTACTGAATTTCTATGTCTGGGGTCTTTATACCTGCAACGCTAACAACGGTAAGATACCATTTGCCATTCTGCGCTCGCTCAAATCGAGCTTCCCCTGTACGTTCCTCTTGGTACACGGACCCGTCACCGCTATTTTGATGATGATAAAGATACTTGAGTCTTACCTCTATTGTGTTTTTATTTTCGTTAGGGAAAAAAGGGCCGGTACTTAAGAACGTTATCGTTGCGTAAGAATTGCTGTAGTTGTGGTTCACAAATTCTCTTAATACTTCTGTCGCTTTCTCTTCATTAAGAAGATCAGCGGTGGGCTGGCGGATTTTGGAAGGAGAATTCTGGTTGCTGGATGCAGCATTGGAATTATTCCCCGCTGCATCGGATTGCATGCCGGATTTAGAGGAAGAACAAGAAACCATTAGCAAGCAACTGAGAACTAGAGTAAAGTGAGTAATCTTCATCGAAGGCTCCGTTTTGTTTGGACTATTTTCATAGCCGTGTTGACGTAAATTGAAAGCCCCTGAGCATGGCACAGCGCCTAACGCTCACGTTCAGCGGGGCCACGAACGGCCTCGAAAGAAGTCATAAGAACTGCGCTTCGTGGCCTCCGCTGCAACGCCTTGTTAGGCAGCGTCTACGGGATTAGTCGTGTCCCTATTGTCAATTTCATTGTTTGGACTCTGTACGAATAGTTCGTTGATGATAGTTATATATCTATCTGCGAGAGCCGCGACTTCCTTGTGCGCCATATTCAAAATCAGCTTTATTTGCTTGTTGTCTTCAAGTGGCACATAATTTCGACTGTCCATATATTCTTCTATCTGGCTGATCGCTTCTGCATTCGGCCCCAAGAATTCTCTAAAATCTTTGCCGCCTTTGTTGCTATTGCAGAGCTTGCAACTTGGCACGAGGTTTCCGAGTCGGTGTTCTCCAAGCTTTTCCTTGTTGATGGGGAGCGCGTGTTCGATTAGCAGTTCCGTTTCTGTGCCGCAATAGGCGCACCTGTGAGAGAAATACGCTTTTGTGGCATTCCAATCTGTCTCATTGAATGACTCGATCCCGATGCTGCTAAGAATATTTCTGATGAATAGATTCTGAGCATTTCCAATGGGGTTTCCACGATAGCGGCTATTCGCCCGACTGGAGGGTGGTGCTGGCTGCTTATTGGTGATAGGGTCTGCTTCGTCACCTGTCAAATCAAGCTCCGGCGCAATTCCTTTTGATTTAAGATAGGTTATAAATTGCGGCTTGCTGGCTTCAAACCATTGACTTGTCACACGGACTCGTTTACCTCTGACCAAGTATATTTCTGTCCAATATCTTTTCGACTGAGATGGTTCAATGTTTTCAATTTCGATACAGAACGGGTAATAGACCCCGAATGTATTCTTGGAATATTGCGGATCAAGCAGGGAATAAACTTCGTCATGCGCCTGCGTATCGCAATAGAAGAAGATCGGCTTGATATATTGTTTGACCAGTTCACCAATTTTCATAATGTGTCCACTGCGGGCATAGCTGCCTAACGCCCGCGTTCAGCGGGGCCGCGTGTGACACTCCGCTGCCGATGAGAGACTCGCTTCGCGGCCTCCGCTGCAACGTGTTGTTAGACATCCCTCGAAAGGCACCTGCTGCCTTCCGATTGCGCATGCCGCGTCCCAACGGCACAGCCGCGCGTGCCTCAGCACCGCCGCCGCGGCGGCTGCGCGGCGAGCCAGTCCATCAAGCCATACGCCAGCGAGCTGCGCCTGCACGGCATGGCCAGATTAAGCTGCGCCTGCACCAGCGAGACGCAGCGCCGCAGGATCACAAGGCGTGTCAGGGTCTGCGCCAGCGATTCATCAACCATCGAATAATCGCCTCACCTGCTGTCACGGATGTCTAACGAACACGCATCACCGGGCGCGCGAACGGCATTGGCCGAATGATGAGAAATTCGCTGCGCGCGCTCCGGTGCATGTCGTTGTTAGGCGCGACTTCGGCGGCATCACTCTCTCTGCCCTCACCTTTCCTGATTGAAGTTTTCTTCATTTCTCGCCCAGGTTATCAGAGCATATATGATTCCATAGGCAAAGGCGATAATGCTGAGGAAGATCCAGAATAGGGCATTATTGAATACCTCGCCCTCGGAATAAGTGAACAGGGAACGCCAAAGTATATTCGCGAGAACGTAGCCGGCGAGGATGACACAGGTTTTACGAAGCGTCCCATAGACAAAGATGTAGCGGGCTAAACCCTTTGCTCGAATAGTCTCCCATCTCTGTCTTTGTTTTGCGTTCATCATCTCGCGCCAATTAGTTATTGATAAGTCTGCCCAACTTTGTCTTTGCCCCATTGCTCCGAGGCGTAGTTATACGATGTCGCGGCGTTTCAACTGCCCGGCCTTTCGTACTCTTCCGCGGTGTTGCGCCTAACGCTCGCGTTCAGCGGGGCCACGAACGGAAATGGCCAAAGCATGAGAACTGCGCGGCACGGCCTCCGCTGCAACGCCTTGTTAGGTCTGACCTCGCGGCATTGCATAACAATATCTCTACCGCTCTAGGAGTTTTCGCACTTTAGTCCCAAGATCTATAATCCTTTCGCTGCTCTCTCGTTGACTATAACCAACTATGCTCACTAGTTCCTGTATGATTGAAACTATATCCTCTTCTGAGGCCCGCTCTCTAACTGCTCTCTTCAAATCTTCTCTAAGACTATAGAATGCTTCCAATTGTATACTAGCATTTCTTTGAAGAGACTCTGCGACCTCTCTGGTTAGAGTATTTATCTCATCTATATGCTGCTGGTATAAGAGAGGTTGTTTTTGAAGATCCTCAACTGCTCTTACTATGGCTGACGAAGCTTTTCGTAGCTGATTATTCTCTTCGCGAAACACTTGCATCTGTAGATGCAGTTTCTCATTGTCTTCCCGGAAGCTCTTAACCTGCCGCTGTAGATGCTCATTTTCAGTTTTCAATATTTCAAGGCGTTCACGAATAAAGTCGTGCTGTTTTTGAAACAGAAGTTCTACACGCTCGCGAATGAAGTCATGCTGCTTCTCGAAGAGTCGCCAAAGGACAGTGATGGTTAAAGCAAATAAGAGAATGATAATGACGATGACTGGGTTCGATGCCGTCTCTAGTAGCTTTTTGAGCAATTCAGCCATAGTCCTCTCTATCGCCGTCTTTTTTTATCAACAGCACTAACGGTGGAGGGCCTAACGCCCGCGTTCAGCGGGGCCGCGTGTGACATTCCGATGCGGATGAGAACCGTGCGGCGCGGCCTCCGCTGCAACGCCTTGTTAGACGGCGGGCAGCGGCCACGCCTCTATTCCCCTATTGCTCCAAGTAATCTTTTAAGGAGTCTTCAAATCGCTGCCCTCGTATCCGGTCCTTTACTGATGCGATATTCATTAGCTTGTCATAGTGGCAAAGCAGACAGCGAGATTTCCGACAACCAAAGGCTTTCTGTTTGCGAAAGCGCCCGGCCTGGAGTTCACATTCGCAATCAATAGGTCTCCTTGGCCAATTATGAACGCCTCGCAGATGATTCTGGTGGACTTGCTTCGTACGTTCCAATTCCTGATGGTATCTCTTCACGATCAGTTCCTTTCCGGGAGCATACCGCCTGGCACGCTCCCTTCCTCGTGAAGAGTTTCCTTCGGTAAATCAGATTGGCTTCCCGCATAGTAATCATATTACTCCAGTCCCCATTGCCGGGTGTAGGTGATTCTCGCAGCCGTCTAACGCCCACGCATCAGCGGGGCCGCGAACGACAATGGGAGAATGATAAAGCGTGTGCGGCGCGGCCTCCGCTGCATGCCGTTGTTAGACCGCTCCCGGTTATTGTGCGCTTTCCTCTTCGGAATAGAAGGCATATCCCAGTTGAGCCCCTGACTCCTCCACTTCTTCGACCTCTTCCGCATGAAGCATTGGACTATCTCCACGCTTATTCAGCACGGTCTCAGATAGCTTAGTGTCTCTTTTGATCAATTCTACCGCAATGGCTTCAGCTTGTTCGGCATCCTTAGCCTCGACGAAGCGGGTTGTGTAAAAGCCCATCCTTTGTACTCTTCCATCTATGTTCAGCAAGAAATTCTCGCCGTTAATCAACACGCGATATTTTCTTTTGTCGCTTGGATCGCTCATTTCTGCATCCGTTTTGAGTTCTTACTTTGCACCGTCGGCACTATAGGATTCTCCTGCTACGCGAAGCGGTCTAACGCTCACGTTCAGCCGGCGCGCGAGCGGCACTGAAGAAACGATAAGAAACTCGCTTCGCGCGCTCGGCTGGAACGTGTTGTTAGGCACGTTGTGGAAAGATCAGTCCTTTAAAAGTAGTTTAGTAAAAAATCTACGAAACAGGGAAAAATCAAAACTGTCTCCCTCTTCAATATAATAGAGTATTAACAAGAAAGGATAACAGGGTAGATACCAAACCATCGCAATCAATGTGATGTACCTCCACCCATCAAGCCATCTCCAATAAATAATCCAAATCCAAATATAGATCCAAGATAAAATAATACTAATTACGATCTTTATCGGCAGCAAATATCGGAGATTAGAAAGCTTGCTTTCTCCTCTCGCTTGAAGTTGATCAATGTCACTTTGTAATCCTACCAACTCTTTAATACAGATTTCGAATGTTGCAAAGCTATCTGAGTGAGGGTTGAATTTGTTGATAATTGTATGAAGCGTATTTTCAATATTGTTCAATTTATCCTCATTAAATTCAAGGTATTGGGAGATAGAGATTGCATCATTATTTCGCTTCTTATTGACAATGAAAAATTGAGCGACACTAATCAGTTGATTGATTTGTGTTGTTAACTCCTTCTTCCTTAGTTCAATAATTGAAGTCATATGTTTAAAATGAATTGGTGAAAATATCTATTTGCTTTCAAATAGCTTAAGTAATTGTCTCTCTTCATAAATCCCCTTGCGAGGTCAATGTTTTTACACAGTTCTCTAAAGTCATCAGCTAAACTGGATTCCAATATTTTCCATTCGTTAATTACTGTTTCTTTCAGTTGGGAAGATCTCTTCAAGAGCGCTATTGCATTATCTTTTTCCTCTAATCTTAGTTCTTCAGTCATCTGTAGTATTTCAATTTTGGTAGAAAGGTCTCTGTCCGTTAATGTTTTAATAGAATAGATTTCATCTTGTTGGATTAACGGTTTAAGTATTTCTGCTGCTTTTTTATTTTCATCCAAAGCAGCCAAAGATTTTGCCCAGAAAAAGCCTGCTTCTAAAAATGAAGGAGCCACTTTATACGCTCTTTCAGCAACTCTTGAGGAATCAAGAAATTTACCTTGAGCGTAATAAGCAATTGCCATTTGCAAATAAGATTCTCCCGTAAAATATTTAACATAGTCGACGGTTCTGTTTTGCGCTTGGAGAGGCTTAGTAATATCGCCCGCAAGAATGGTCGCTAATCGAATAGAGTTGGGATGAGTGTCAACTTCCGAATACTTAGAAGCTCTACTGAAATAATCGATAGCTGCATCAAAGTCTAAATGGGCTATTGAGTAAAGATAAATCAATCCTATCTTGTGTAAGACAAAATAGTCAGTATGGTCAGCCTCTTCTGCTTTCTTAAAGAAGTGCAAAGCATCATTAAAGAAGAACGAATCACGAATTGCGTCGTTGGAGAATTTTAACCCTTTTTCAATATTTTTTTGCCTTACCTTCTCTGAATCCGGCTCACGCAGCAAAAGGGCAATGTTTTGAGATAAAAGGTTATTATATCTCAGCTCATCAATCATTGTTTTCATATGCCAATCTAAAAGGTTAGTCAATTTGTGAACAGAGTTCTCAATGCCATACAACCCATCTATAACAACAGAAAGCCCTTCAGATATTGTTCCACAGATTGCTTCGGTTGCAGCTCTCATTATTTCTGCTTGCTGATTCGACATTTCGTTCAAAGCCTTGTTGTATTCGGATGTTTGCGTCCTTACTATATCATCAATATTATTAATAAGACTTGTTTGGTCAAGATGCCTTTGCCACTGTTCCAAGTAGCTTCGATACGAAAACGCATCATAATAAAATGTCGCCATAGCGAGTTCTCTCGTGTTTAGTCGTGTCGTAAAGAGTATGCCACAACGAAGGCATACAAAGCGCTAGTGCTGAATGTCCGCTATGTGCGAACTCCTTACGCTCATCATCGGCACTGTTGCAAATGATAGGTCAAGCCAACCTCTGAGTGCCTAACGCCCGCGTTCAGCGGGGCCGTGAACGGCCTCGCGAGATACCATAAGAAACTCGCTGCACGGCCTCCGCTGCAACGTGTTGTTAGACATCCTTCAAGGGCATTTGTAGTCTTCCGATTCTGCATGCGGCGCACCGACGACACAGCCGCGCGGCCGCAGGCCCGCCGCGTTAGCGGCTGCGCGGCGGGCAAGTCCTCCAAGCCGTGCGCCAGCAAGTGTCGCACCGACGCCGCCGCAAGCTGAGTCGGCGTGTCCGTCAGCGAGGTGCGCCGGCACGCGATGGCCTGGTCTGTGAGGCATGCGCCAGCGATTCGCAACCCCTCGAATGATCGGCTCTCCTGCTGTCACAGATGTC
>DATFHW010000020.1:0-1351 GCA_035247965.1 Saccharimonadales bacterium (SeqCode)
AATGGAGGGACATTTGAAGATGAGCGCGAAGGAGCGCGAGCGGCTGAAGATCTTTGAGAGAGTGAAACGCGGCGAGTTGCAACAGAAGGAAGCAGCGGCACTTTGTCAACTCGAGTACCGCTACCTGCGGCGACTGTACAAACGGTATTGTGAGCAGGGCGATCGCGGCTTAGTGCACCAGGGACGCGGGCGGCCGTCAAACCGAGCTCGCCCGGCGGAGTTCAAAGCGACTGTGTTAGCCCGTTATCAGGAACGATACCCTGACTTTGGTCCCACCCTGGCAGTGGAGAAGTTGGCGCTCGATGGACACGTGTTGGACCACGAGACCTTACGCGGTTGGTTGCTTAAAGCGGGCCTGTGGCAAAAGCGGCGCAAACGTGGCAAGCATCGGAGCTGGCGGGAGCGACGGGCGCACTTTGGCGAGTTAGTGCAACTGGATGGCTCGCATCACCACTGGTTTGAGAAACGAGCACCCAAAGCTTGCTTGATGAACATGGTGGATGATGCGCAAAGCACCACCCTCTCCTGGTTAGCGGAGGAGGAGACAATCTTCGCGGCGATGCAGTTGTTGTGGCAATGGATCGATCGTTATGGCATCCCGCAAAGCTTGTATACAGATAAGAAGAATGTCTATGTAATTGATGAAAAGACCAGAGAAAAGGCGGCGGACAGTGGTGAAGAAGTTTTCACTCAGTTTGGGCGCGCCTGCCGGCAATTGGGGATCAAGATCATCACCGCACATTCACCAGAGGCTAAAGGCCGAGTGGAACGCAACCATGGCGTTTACCAGGATCGTTTAGTCAAGGAGTTGCGCTTGGCAGAAATCAGTACCATCGCGGCCGGCAATCAGTTTCTACAAAACGAGTATTGCGACCAACTCAATGAAAGGTTTGCGGTGGCGCCGCGTTCGGAGGTTGATTTTCACCGCTCCGCCAAAGGCTATGACTTGGCCAGTATCTTCTGTATTGAGGAAGAGCGCAGCTTGACGGTGGATTGGATGGTGCGTTTTCAGAATCAGTATTATCAACTGCAGCCATTAGGCAAGGCACAAGTGCCCAAGGGTAAGGTGCTGGTCCGGCGCTATCTCAACGGTGAGCTGCACTTCTGCTATGCAGACCGTGATCTGGCTTACACTCTATTACCCGAACGACCAAAACCAAAAACAGTAGTCAAGATAAAAAGCAGAAAGCGCAACGGGGTCAAGCCCTATGTGCCACCAGCAAATCATCACTGGCGCAATTTCAATTTTGGCAAGGGACCGCCTTGGGCTCGTTGAGCCCAAGGCTACCAAGGAATTCAGAGGGCTTTTCTAAATAGTTAAGCTAGAGGGCGTTTCTAAATAGTTCTGACA
>DATFHW010000021.1:0-9001 GCA_035247965.1 Saccharimonadales bacterium (SeqCode)
GCGATCGCAGGGTAGGTAATTCGCTCGACCCTATTGGCGGGCTCTCCGCAACCTATTAGCTTTAGCTGGCTTAACTTTATAGGAAGTGTAATGCTAGGTCTGATTGCTGCTCTTATTACGGCAAGAGGCCCTGAATCTAAGCTATCAGTTAGTCCGTTCGGACAGTGCAAGCTGTATATTAATGTTGGTAATAAATCCGCAATAAGAGTGGATCTGCCTATCGAAGCTTTGCTTCCACTCCAAGGGTTCAGGTTGAGGCAGCTTCCCTTAAGTCCACCGATTCTCAGCAACCCGAGAATTGACTGGACCAGAACTAATGGCCACAAGATTGAAATTGTTGGGAAACTCTGGGATGAATCCGAAGTATCCTTGCCTATCACCATTGAGAGTATAATCGCTGGTACTGATATTGACTTCGGGACCTATCCAGAAGTTGTTTATATTGGCCAATCTTTTCGTATCCTCGAGCGACTTCGGGAGCATAAGAAACTCAACCAAGCTGTCGCTGAACTGGCCGATGACGAAGAGATTAGAGTCACTTTTATTCATTTTAAAATTGGGATTGCAGGAGTCGAACCATTTGGCCCCGTTTGGAAAGACATCCTAGAAATAGATGATAAGCGCTCATCTGAATATCAGGACAAGATTTCCTTGATTGAACAGATACTAATCAGCTTCTTCCGCCCAAAATATAACTGATTTTACGCAGGGGGTCGAAAGAGGCATAGAATGTTGGTGTTATGGTCAACATCAACCCCTCACTAACCCCTGCATTGGAAGCCTACTTGATCGCGCTCATTTATCGCAACACGCGCACCAGTTGTTTGTCATTGGCGGCCCTCTGCGCCTTGGTCTCTCACGACCGCTTGAACCGCTTGCTGCATTCGAGCTTCCCCTGGTCCAGACGGCTGTGGGAACTTTTCGCTTCTCGGATGATTTTCGAAGGCGGTTATCTCGTGCTCGATGATACGACCTGGCAGCGGCAAACCAAGTGCTCGGAAGCCGTCGCTAAAGTCTGGTCTTCAACTGCCGGCGGCGTCCGCCTCGGCATGCAAGTCGTCCTGCTGATCTGGACCGATGGCCAGCGTAAAATCCCCGTCTCGATGCGCTTGTGGCAAAAGGGCGGTAAGTCGAAAATCGAACTGGCACAGGAGATGTTGAGCGAAGCGGCAGAACGCGGAATTAGCCCGAAATACGGGTTGTTTGACAGTTGGTACACCGCCAAGAGCATGGTCAACTTGCTTTCGGAGTTGGGCTGGAAATACGTCGCGCGCATCAAGAGCAATCGTTTAATAGACGGCGAGCGCCTGTCTGGGAAGTGGCCCCAGAGGTTCGGGCAAGTGTGCGGCCATCTCAAACAAGTGGCTGAAGAGGTGCGCCTCATCAAGGACGGAAAGCGATATTGGGTGACGAATGCTCTGGCATTAAAACCGGCACAGATCAAAAGACAATATCGCTCACGTCAGCAGATCGAAGAGACGTTCAGGATGTTGAAGCAGGAGTTCGGCTGGGGTGGATCGAGCGCGCGCAAAGCGAAGGCGCAGACGGCACATCTGCATCTGGGATTGATGGCGCTGTGTTTAACCCAACACGCTGCGATCACTCAGGGAGAAACAGTCTATGCCTTCAAACGCAAGTTATTTCGTCAGCTCATCCCAACCGAACTTCCGTTCTTGGAACACTTTTTGGCCGCTGCGTAGTTTCAGAATTTAGAAGATATGTGGGGAAATACAGTCTGAGCAATAGCCACCCAACAATGCGTTGCACCGGAGCCGCCGAAGCGCAGTTCTTATGGCTTCTTGTGAGGCCGTTCGGCGGCCCGGTGAACGCGGGCGTTGGGCGTCTTTCGCCAGTCGCTGTTTGAGTAAAGAAAAGATACCGAGTAAACTCTTTTACGTTATGGAAACCAGAACCTTACGCGCGCATTTTGATGGCAACCAAATCCTGCTGGATGAACCGTTTGAGCTTGAACCTAATACCGAGCTACTGGTCACCATACTGCCAAAAGCTTCCGAAGAGGACGGCGAGGGGTGGGCGAGGCTCTCGCTGGAAAGCTTGGCGCGAGCGTACAGCGACGATGAGCCGGAGTATTCATTGGATTTAATCAGAGAGGCGAACCCCGAATATGAAGGAAGGTGATGTGGTGATTGTCCCACTGCCACAGGCGGATGGGAGTGTGAAGAATCGGCCTGCCATCATATTGCGCGAGATGCCGCCGTTCAGAGATGTGCTAATCTGTGGAGTGAGTACGCAACTCCGACAAGCCGTAAAAGACTTTGATGAGATAATATCCCAGAGCGATGCGGACTTTGGCGCAAGCGGAATAAGGGAAGACTCATTAATCCGGCTCGGATTTCTGGCTGTAGTGCCACGCAGTAAGATAGCAGGGGCTATTGGTTCAATCTCCCAAGAGCGGCGTAAACGACTATTGCAAAGGCTGAGTGCGTATTTGGTGCAATAAGCCGCCCAACAAGGCGTTGCACCGGAGCCGCCGAAGCGCGTTTCTCATGGTTATTCCAATGCCGTTGCCCGCGCCCGGTAAACGCGGGCGTTATGCCCACTCGCGAACAGGCGATCTGATAAGCACACCGGATGAGCGTTGAGCCGAAGAACATAAAGGCAGCGAAAGCAGGCACAGAGTCAAATGCGCATACAGAGCCGAAGGCGCTCCTTAGTGCACGGCCCTCCCCGCCACGAAAAGAGGGTGCTTAGTCAAAACTCGCTAAGAGAGTATAGAGCGATGAGAGCACACAGAGTTGACCTGATCTTGGATTAAAGTAATTAACTAACATTCCATCGCTTATGGTTTAAGGTTGTCTAAACTCGCTTAATCTGGCTTCCCCAAAAGTGAGGTGGCTATGTCGCTAACAAAACATAAAGATGGAGTAGTGTTTCAGAACATGGCGGAGATAGAGAACATGTTATTTCACCAGCCCCTTCAGGATTTGGTAGAAAATCTTGGCTATTATAGGAGGCTTGATCGCACTTGGCATTTTATTGAACGAGAGTATGCTGATCCAAACCTAAGACTTGAAAAAGCAGCGCAGGCGAGCGGCATTAGCAAAAACCACTTGAATGTTCTATTACGCCGGACAACAGGTTTCACCTTCCATCAATTACTTATTCGGTATCGGCTATTACAAGCTTTGAGGCGGATGAGGGCAAGAAATTATAGCCTCTTTGAGATCGCCCTTGAAAGTGGCTTTAGCAGCTCCAGTGTTTTTGGAAGAAACTTTCGCAGCCTGTTGGGCACTACGCCGAAGGAAATTAGGGGGATCGGGATTTTGGATGAGTAAATCGGGATTTTTAGTGATGTTCATCACGTAAGATGTGTTATAGAAAAAGGACGACATTTCAGTGCAATTGCGTTTACGCACACTGAATCCAATCACAAAGGAGGTTCAATGACAATGATCAAAGGAGACAGAAGGAATGCATCTTTTATGACCAACCTTGTTGCTGTGATCTCAGCTACGGCTGCACTGGCATTTGTTTTTGTCGGCATCAGTGGCAGTGCGCTAGGACAAGCCTCAAAACATAGTTCTGGAAGTCAGAAAAGTGAAATTATTGAAAGGGTGAGGAAGTATCCAGATACCTCAATTGGCTTTGAAAACTATGAAGGGGTTCCGCTTTCCATACAAGAAGCAAACGTAAAAGAAATTGGAAACGTTGAGTATAACCAGTTAACTGGCCTCACTACAGACTTGCCTAAGTATGTCTCGTTTCCGAATGTCACGCTGACAAATAATACAGATCAACGCATAATAGGTCTTACCCTGGCCGTTGGGAATAGGCAAACCAAACGCATCCATGGGGTTAAGCTTTCTAATATTATCATCGAGCCTCATGGAACCATCTCTGTTAAAACCAGTGACTTTGTACGGCCAGAAAGAACTGTGCATATCACGAAGGCCGGGAAGGTAACGGACCGCCTGGAACCTGACCTGGACTCAGAAAAGATGTGGTTTCAAGGCAGCGCTAGCGATGTGGTTATTGTGGTAGGAATGGTTGATTATGAAAACGGAACCAGGTGGATAATCGATAGCAGCAAAGATCCCTGGTAAGAGGCTGGGATGGAACCTTCTAACGCTTTTAGGCAAATTGAGAGGAGCAAATTACTATGATTTGGAAACGAATTCTTATGGTGGCTTTTGTTTCAGTGCTGCTGGCTGCATCCAGTGGCGCGGCCAAGTACAACAGTAAAGTAAGTAGCGCAGCTAGAGCCACGACCATGGCTTGGCAAACAACTTGCTCTTGCGGTGTAGATTGTGGTTCTAATACTTGTACTTTCGATTGTGAAGGTAGTATATCTGGGTGCATTAGCTGTGTGTCGGCATGTTGCCGCGGTGAATTCAAACGCACGTGTGGGATCCAGCCCTAGTAGGCAAAATAGTCCCCAAAGATTCTGAACTGATAACTGCCAACGAGTCCTGCAAACTAGTCCGGGATTGGTTGGCAGTATTGTTTTTCCCAGGAACTAAAGCAGCTACGAAGAAACTGAAAACTGACTTGCCATCAGTGGGCATAACAAGGTGTTGCAGCGGAGGCCGTGCAGCATTGTTCTTATGGTTACTTGTGAGGCCGATCACGGCCCCGCTGAACGTGAGCGTTAGGCGCAGGAAGCGTAGCCTGCTGAGGTAGAATGTAAAGATGAAAAGCCGAATTACAATACTATTCACACTTGTTTTCTTTATTGCAGTCTTTAGCCTTGCCAAATCAAAACCCTCCGTTTGGATGCAGTCGCAAGCCGCCAAAGACCCTCAGATAATCTCAGCCGTCGCACCGGCTATTCCTCTGCTCGCCGACCGGGCGCGCGTGAGCAGTAATGTAATCATCGAACTGGAGATCAACTCTTCAGGAAAGGTTCTATCTGCCGAAGTCATAGAGGGACATCCTTTGCTGAGGAATGCAACGCTTAAAGCTTGCCTCCAGTGGAGGTTTTCTTCTGCGGAGGTTGCGCGACGAACAGTAAGGCTCACCTTTATTTATCCTAAACCTTCGCTAGAGGGGAGTCTCCACATAGTAGTGCTCCCCTACGGGATTGAGCTACAAGCCAATCTTGAGCCACCCCCGGAGACCGTGAGCTATATACCTGTGGATTATCAGGCGGGCAAAGCTCGCTGCCAAGTTCATAGGACTGCGTTGGAGATAGACAAAGTCAAGATTGTTTATGGGCTGGTTGGCTTCAAGGCAGGATATTCCGAAGCAGCGAGACAACTGTTCCCACATTCAAACAAAGTCTATTATGGTGGCTGCGTATTAACAGACGATAGTCCAAAATACGCTGAGGTGCTTTACTGTCGAAGATGTCGTGAGGCAGAAGCTAAATGGAGTATAGAGCACCGAAAGGAGAAACGGTACTCGACAACCGGAGCCTGACAACCGCATCTAGCGGAGGGCGCGAAGCGCAATTCTTATAGTTATTTGTGAGGCCGTTCGGCGCCCGATGATGCGTGTTCGTTAGGCGCAGAAGAAGTTGTTCGCTTTTGATGGAGGACATATGCGATTCTTGTCACTCGCTCTAGCTTTCTTCTCCTTTTGGGGTTCTAATATCCAAAATCAGTCTATTAGTACGCAGCAAGGACAGCTTACCCCCGATGATTATGCGGTGTACTCTGCCGCGATTAATCACCTCTATGTCAAAGATCGAATCAAGCTAATCGTCATCTTAGATCAAACTAAGGAGAAGCAGCCTTTGGATGCCCAGTTTGACCTTAAAGTGAGATATGTATTTGAGAAGAAGGACAATCTCGATCCACTGCTATACAACCCTGATAATAAAGCCTTCTCTGAGAAGTATCCCGATTCACCTGGCTATATCAGGCTTTCAGAGATTTGTTTCAATTCTCAGCTCAATAAAGCTGGAGTAATGATAGAGCGGTATTGTGGCTTGCTATGCGCTGAGGGCATCTATGTTAAGTTAGAAAAGAAGGGTGGGGTTTGGGTTGTTGTAGGGAAGGAAATCAGTTGGCAATCGTGACTGCGCCTAACAACGACATGCACCGGAGCGCGGGCAGCCATCTTCTCGTGATGATTCCATTGCCGTCGCCCGCGCCCGGTGATGTGCGGCGTTAGACCTCACGAAGTGTCGAGAATGCCAATGACAGATATTGAGAGTAAGCTAGAGCAAATCAATACTATGGATATTGAGACAGCCCTTGGCGAACTTAGACGAGATAAAATATTTCGTTCCTTCATCGCCGAGAGCTTAGTGACCAGAGGCCCGGCCATTATTCCTGCGGTGAAGCAATCCATGGCCAATACAAACGATCTCGATTTGCAGATTACTTGCGGCCTGATGCTTCTCTTCTTCGGCAATGGTGATGGCATATTGTACTTGTTCAAGGCCATCCAGGAGCAGACCGACTGGATGTGTCTTGCTGCTTCCAAACTTGCATCGGCAGGAGTTACTGAGGCAGGCCCATACATCATTGAACAGTTGCGCAAGCTGCCTCTGGAAAGGATGGATGAGATAACTGCACTGATAGTTGCGTTGCAGCGACTCGGAACCCCAGTGCCGAAAGATATAAAGGATCGAATGACAGCCAGGGGCATTCCTTGGCAGATAAAGACTCAGTTTACAGAGAAGGAGTAGCTACTGCTTCGCCAAAAGTCGGTCTAACAAGGCGTTGCAGCGGAGCGCACGAAGCGCAGTTCTCATCCTTCGGTCAATGCCGTTCGTGCGCCCGGTGATGCTGGGCGTTGGGCGTACTTCACGTATTACAGTGAGCTTCCATTGGGAGAAGATTTCTTATGCCACACGGAAAACAACCTAAAGCCAAATGCACTTATTGTGGGGGAGAATTAGTAAAGAGCCGAATAACAAAGCACCTTTCTTCTTGCTTGCAACGCCAAGAAGCCCTAACCCAAGCCGAACGGAGGAATGTGCGAACCGAGACACTCTACTATCTCCGTGTGCAGCCGGCTTGGACAAGCCCATTCTGGCTCGATCTGGAAGTCAATGGCTCAGCGACACTGAAGGATATCGATTCGTATTTGCGAGCGATCTGGCTCGAATGTTGCGGACATCTGAGCCGCTTCTCCATCGGCGGATGGGGTGGTGGCGAAATGAGTATGAGGAGCAGGGTTCAAGAAGTCTTTGAGCCAGGAGCAGAAGTGATTCATATTTACGATTTTGGCACGTCATCTGAGACATTGATTAAAGACTTAGAGACTCGCGAGGGCAAGCCGACAACTCGTCACCCGATAGTCTTAATGGCTCGAAATCAGATGCCGGAATTGCAATGTCAAGAATGCGATGAGACAGCTGCATGGCTATGCAATGAATGCATCTATGAGGAAGAAAGAACGGGAATGCTTTGTGAGCGGCATGCGAGAGCGCATCCGCACGAAGAGTATGGCGAGCCGTTAGCGATAGTGAATTCACCACGAGTAGGGATGTGTGGCTACGAAGGGCCAGCCGACCCACCCTACTGAGATGGTTAGTGCGCCACGGGTACGCCCAACAAGGCGTTGCAGCGGAGGCCGCGCCGCACGGTTCTCATCCGCATCGGAATGTCACACGCGGCCCCGCTGAACGCGGGCGTTAGACGGCCAGAGGCGAAAAATGAGACAAAGATCGTGGGGTGGAAGATGCAACCGACAGTAATGCTACTTATTCTGCTTCCTCTACAGACTTACTCTGCCCAAGAAAAAGACCAATGGCAGCGCCTATACACCTTTGATTCTGCGACGGTCGACATCAGTACGACAAACATCTGGTTCGGCTCTGATTTCACCGGCAGAGTCCGATTCCGTTTGAGGCTGTCAAAGCCTGAGCCGGTGAGCATGAAAGCAAAGGCCAAGTATCAGGTAGCCATAGAGACGATGGAGTTGCGATGCGAAGCAAGGCAATACCGAGTCGTGGAGGAGAAGCTATATGACAGCAAGGACAAGCCGATCGCCGGCGACAGCGCGAGGGCAACAGGAGAGTGGAAGCGGGTGGAACCGAGAAGCATGATGGACAAGTACTTCGAGCCAGGATGCGGAGTGATCTACAAGAAGAAGCAGAATCCGTAAGGGCCGTCTAACAACGGCATGCAGCGGCGGCCGCGCCGCACACGCCTGATCGTTCTGCCGATGCCGTACGCGGCCCGGCTGAACGCGGGCGTTAGGCCGACAAACGACAATGGCAATGTTTGTTCATCTTGCTCTGGAATCTGCGCTCGCTCGCATTCAGCGAAACGGCATCAGCTGCTCACGTCGAGCCTGCGGCGCGGCCCCATGCGGGGTCTTCGCCGTCCCGGTGACTCGGAGCTTCTACGTCTCCCACCAATGGCTGCGGGAGTTGAGGCGTCGCAATGGGGGAACCATAGTCGGCATCTACTTCCGCATTCCTAATGATGAAATGGTCTGGGTCGGGCATTATAATCAAGCGCATCGGCAGATGTCGGCTGCCGAGGCGGTGGCCGAGTTTTCGAGAGCAGAAAATGCAGAAGGATGGGAAGCAATTATTCCGAGGCGAATTGAAGCGAAAGAAATCCATCGGACGAAGTCATTGCCGGAGGTGCTTGGATGGCGGTACTTTCCCGAAGCGAAAGGGAAGCGGCCCTTCTGCCCGTGTCGGTACTGCACTGACGGGACGTACGGAGCGCTGAAACTACGCGCACGGTTCGGCGAGTCGGCCTAACAACGGCATTCACCGGAGCGCGCGCAGCACACTTCTCAACATTCAGCTAGTGCCGTTCGCGCGCCCGGTGATGCGTGAGCGTTAGGCGCTCCACCTTAAGGTTTGAGATGCCAATAAGTAACCAAAGGAGGAATAGCAATGTATAATCAGGTTGACTACGCATCAGCAAACCCTCCACGGAAAGGTCTAGCCATTGCCTCACTGGTGCTGGGTATCATCAGTATTCCAACTCTAGAGCAGTTTTCAAATCAATTTACCTTGTAGCCACAATGAGCGAACCACGCCAATGCGTCCGATTCCGTGATCGTTTCGAGCGCTCGCTTGATCGCCCGATTCAACAGCCGATAGCTCCGTGCCCCTGCCGCCCGCAAC
>DATFHW010000022.1:0-13804 GCA_035247965.1 Saccharimonadales bacterium (SeqCode)
GCCCTAGGGGAAATCTACGCCAAGATTTAATTATTCTATCGTCGCCGGCGGCCCAACAACGGCATGCAGTGGAGCGCGGGCAGCGCGTTTCTCAACATACCTTAAGTGCCGTCGCCCGCGCCCCCTGATGCGTGGGCGTTAGGTGTCCAGACCGCCTCACAGACAATTTGATGAAGAACGACATCAGTTCAACACAGAAGTATGCCTATGGCGGAGTTTCAGGTATCGAACTAGCCATTGAATACTTTGATCTCGGCGAAGGAGTCGAGATTCGGAAAACATACGCTTATCTTTTCTCTACAAACATGATGGCCTTTTCACGACCAGGCCCAGAGGGTTACCATCCAGCACCGTGGAAAACTGCGAAAGGAGGGTTTGGCTATGATATTATACCGATTTGCGAAACAAACTGAGATGATGTAAAAGGCTGGCATGCCAAGCCCCATCAAACTCAAAGAGCATCTCACGGCCGACGAGTTGTACCAACGCTACCGCAAGTGCCAGCAGGCTCGCGAAAAGCTGCGCTGGCCGGCGCTGTGCCTGATCGCTAAAGGCGGCATCGCTAACCACGTCGCCAAACAGGTCGGCCGCTCCAGCGGCTGGATGACCAACTTGGCGCGCCGCTTCAACGAACTCGGCCCGGCTGGCGTCACCGACCAGCGCGGCGAAGTGAAGTGCGGCGTCAAGCCGACGCTCTCAGCCAAACAGGCACAGGCTCTGGATGCCGCCCTGCGCGGGCCGGCCCCCGACGGCGGCTTGTGGACCTCGCCGAAAGTCGCTGCCTGGATCAAGCAGAAAACCGGCAAACAAGTCCACACCGCCACCGCCTGGCGCGCTATGAGAGCCGCCGGCTTCTCCTTACAAGTGCCGCGGCCTCGCCATGGCCAAGCGGCGACTGACGAGGAGCAGGCCGCCTTCAAAAAAAGCTCAGCCGGACCGTTGCCAGAGTGAAAGCCGCTCACCCGAATGACGAAGTCGAAACCTGGTGCAGTGATGAAGCGCGCTTCGGTTTACAGCCCGTGTTGCGGCGCGTTTGGGCGCCTCGCGGCCAGCGCCCGGTGGCCCGTGTCGCGCCCGATTACCAGTGGCTGTGGCTGTATGCGGCGGCGCCTCCGACCAGCGGCGAGAACTTCTGGCTGAGTTTGCCGCGCCTGGACACCGAGATGGTGCAGATGTTTCTCGACGAGTTCGCCAAAGCCTACGCGCCGGCAGGCAAGCAGATCATTCTGGTCTGGGATGGCGCACCGGGGCATCGCACCAAGAGCTTGCAGGTGCCCGAGCGCCTGACCATCGTCGGCTTGCCCGCCTACACGCCAGAACTCAATCCTGCGGAACACCTCTGGCCGCTGGTGAAAGAGGGCGTGGCCAATGAGTCGTTCAAAGATCTGGCCGCCTTGGAGCGGCGCGTCAGTCGGCGAGTTCGCCGCATCAGTGAAGATCAACAGACGCTGGCTTCGCGGCTCAGCTACCACTGGTGGCCGAATGGCTGATTCATCTTATTTTGTTCTGCAAGTCGGTATAAGATCAAAATTTGATGATAGAATTTGCGCTGAAAAGGAAATTTGAATTATGAAAAACATGAAGTGGGTAAGAGTCGTCACCCTATCTTTTTTGTTTCTAACGACCCCTCTCATTCCAACTAAATCCCTTAGTTTTATTGTCCAAGGGCAATCTGCTCCACCGACCTTAGAAGGCACACAATATGCAGAGCCTTCCATCTTTTTACCCTCTCTTCTTGGTTATACTCTCAGTAAGCAAAGTTTGCATACCAAGTACATCTTCGAAAAACAAGGAAGAGTTATTTGTCGAATTACTACGATCCAACAGCCAGAAATAAAGACTGAATTCAAATGGAACGACATTACAAGAAGAAATGAATATGTTACGGAACACCTTCCAGGTGCTATTACTTCGATTAATCAAATCGGAACATACACACAGGTCGGTAACGTGATTCGCTTGGAGTTTGATGACCGCTATATAGAGGCCAGCGTAAAATCAGCGGGTTTAGAAGGTATAGTTACTGTTAAAGCATCTAATGAGAAAAACCAGTGGGCAGCGATAAAATCCTCGGACACGAGGGATAATTCATCGTCTTCATCTGAAGTGAGTAAATCAAAAGAACCTGGAGTAGGATCAGTAGATGAATTAAAAGCTATATTCGCGCCACCGCTGGGCGAGGCAGATAACCAGAAGAAAACAGAATCGGCAAGTAAATCAGAGGAACCAAACCTAGTAGCCGATTTCGTAACAGATCTATTCAAGGATTGGCAACCGTCAAGCGATTTAGATAACCAGAAGAAAACAGAGCCTAGACTAATACCAAATCTGGAAGGTGTTTGGGCAGGCAAAATATGGCAGGAACCTGGCACGGCAGAGAATACAAACTGTGCTTATACCATCAAATTGGAGCAGGATGGAAACAATGCTACCGGCAAGGCTATCATTGACTGTATTGACCGTTTTGCTGGAAAAGTCATGGGGGAATTTGAAATAGCTGTAACTGTAACCTCGAATGGCCTTCATTACAAAGACTTATTTATAACTAAAAGTACGCAACCTTCAAGGTGGTGTATTAAGGAAGGAAAACTATATTATGACTCAAGAAAGAACAGACTGTATGGAGCAACTCAGGGATATGCTCTTATTCATGGAGTAAGGACTCCTTGTCAAACAATCGCTTTTGACCTATACAGAAAACAATAGTTTGGGCAAATCAAAAGGCTGAGATCACACACTACAAAGGTAGTAGAAAACCAAGTCGCGATAGACACAAAGTGCAATAAGGACGCGTAAAGTTCGGCGTGACCCGAAGCGGGCCTAACAATGGCATCAACCGGAGCCGCCGAAGCGAGTTTCTTAGCGTTCCACCAATGCCGTTCGGCGGCCCGGTTATGCCTAGCGTTAGACGCATTTCCACAAGAGCTTGCTGTGGGAAGACTCTCGCTGGCAAAATTCCTGAGATGCCAAAGCTTTATGAGTATTTTGGAATCATTGTGCTGTTCTACTCTAACGAGCATGAGCCAATTCATGTTCATGGCAAGTGTCAGGGTAGAGAAAGCAAAGCCGAACTCACCCTTGAAAACGGCAAGGTGGTTAGAATTGATTATTCACCAGTCAAAGGAAGAAAGCCGTTGAGCCAGTCAGAGATGAGGGACTTCCAGACCTTAACCAAACACTACGCTGAGGAGATAGTTCAGAAATGGATCGATTACTTCGTGCTTCACAAGCCGGTAGAGCCACAGAAGGTTACCAAGAGGATCAGGTGATTCTTCCCGAAGGTGCAGTGATTGATATTGTCAGAGTCGAGCAACTATCCGACTACAAACTCAAATTATACTTCAGCAACGGAGTGGATCGAATAATAGATTTCGAAGCTTTCCTGCAAGCCTCACGCAATCCGCTGATTCGCGCCTATCTCGATGCGAGGAAGTTTGCCAATTTCAAACTGGAGTACGGCGAACTGGTATGGGACGACTATGGCTTATGTTTCCCGATAGTGGATCTATACGAGAATAGAATCTGATCTCACTGAGGATGCGTCTAACAAGGCGTTGCAGCGGAGGCCGCGGGTAGTGATGTAAAGTGTGTTGCACGAAAAGGGGTGCGTTTTGTCACCTGATGTGACGCGCAATGATCTAGTAGTAAAGGCTACAAAAGCAAAGAGCGCCTTTCGGCGCTCTCACTCTTTGTGGCGACCTACTGGCAGTCAGCGATTCACTGACATAGTTGCCTCTTGATCTGTTCTTTCAGTGAACCATTGATGCAGGCCAAACAGACACGCTTTAGTCCATGCTCGCTTTGAAAGATGATGTGCGAATCCGTCACGTCAAACACATCAATGTCACGCCCTGGCGCTAATTCGCTGGCGACTTCATAAGCAATATCGGTGATTTGTTCTATAGTCATGGTCTGTCTCCTAGAGGGCCATCAAAAGCTCTTGAATGCTCCAAACGTGGTCAGTCAGGCCAGCAGCCATCGCGGGAGTCTGTTTGTTGATGCCGCCATGCTTGCGGCAGAAGTTGAAGTAAGCGAAGAACAGCGCCAGCGCCGCTTTCAGGTTCTCCCACTTCTTAGAGAAAGCGTTAGTGAGTCGCGTGAATCTCCGCATCTGCATTCTGATCGTGAGGTTCTGGCGCTCAACAATCGAAGTACAGATTCTTGCGGGGTCAGGGTTGCCGTGTATTACCGATGATATTACGTCCACCACAACGGGTGGCGAGTATCGCGCTTCGGCATCGCGAGGAGTCGCGTACACTTTAGTCAGTTGCGCGAAGTCAATGTTCTTATGCTCAAGGTCACGCACGACAGCGTAGCGATAGGGAGCGAAGCCATCGGTGGTCACTTGGAAGCTATCATCAAACGTGGCGCGGGCAAGCTTCTTGGTGAATACTTGTGTATCCTCTGCGCTCCTGCGCCCCAAGTGCCATGCAAGAACTAACTTGGTGTTGCGCTCGAAAGCCAGGAACGTATACGCATCGCCTAGCTTCTCGATTTCTTCCCAATTCCACTGATCTTGACCATGCGTCTTATTGCGGAGAGTCTTTTCCTTCATAGAGACGAAGCACCATAGCTCATCGCACTCCACGTCACGGACAGGGACATTCTGAATGCGTGATTCAAGGAACTGCTCACACTTCTCGCCAGCGGCAACCAAGAGCTTTAACAGCGTGTGCAAGCTAACGCCGGTCACGCGCTCAACGGTTCGCAATGAGCAGCCTTCGACAAGAAGCTGTAAGCACCTCACAGCCTTTTCAAGCGGCAGGTACATATTATCGAAGGGTTTATCTTGAGACTCGACAAAAGATTTGGAGCAGAAGGGGCAATAGAATCGCTGATTGCCTTTGCGATCTTTGCCATGCTTGCGAGCTTCGGTTTGACAGGTCGGACAGTTCATCGTGAGCCTTGCCTTTCGTTGGCGATTGGCTCACAATGTCTTTGCCGAAGTCAGCGTGAGCAATCGCGTTGATTTTCAATAAAGGCTCAGGTGTTACCAGCACTTGAGCCTTTAATTCTCTCAATCATCTCCAAACACGAATTATTGTATATGCAATAAATTAAGAAGTCAAGAAAATAGTGCTTGATTTGCGGATTTTTTGTTGATACATTTAAGGCATGAAAAAGAAGCGCGGGAGACCACCAAAAGAAGCGGGATTGCACAACGATAATCTACTTGTGCGAGTAGAACCAACCGAAAAAGAAGCATTCCAGAATGCCGCCGATATAGCGGGTGTATCTCTCTCATCATGGGTACGAGAAAGGCTCAGGCAGGTAGCGACTAGAGAGTTGAAAAGCGCGGCGAAACCAATCCCATTCCTGAAAAACTAATTTGATTTAACCATAGGCGTGTGCATAAAATACAAAGGCCGATTCATGGTGAACCGGCCTTTGTTGCCTCCGTTCTGAGTCATCGGGTCTGACGAACTTTCTGACTCGGAACAGAAAGGACTTTGTATGTTCAAAGTGCGTTGGTCGCAACGCGGAAAGCGACTCCGCATCACGATCACTGTTGGCGAAATCGTAATCACGATTGATCTGCCACCAGTACCGACCGGGAAGCCTGAAACGGGCTAAAGCTTGCCGGTCGTAACTCAACCTAACGCTTCAAATCAGCGGGGAGCTGCCCACTCCCCGCTTTCCACTTCTACAAATATCTGTGCTCCACAAGTACCTGTGGAACGTCTCATATTATACTCACAGTAGAATAGTGAGTAAACGCGAAAATCGTGAAGATATATAAAGAAACGAAAAAAATGGGTAAAAATGGGTAAAAATAGGTAAAGAAAAAAATGTGCGCTGTACGGAACTCATTTTCTAAGAAAATCATGCGCCCTGCGGAACCGATTTTCTTTCGAGTTTATTCAAAGAACCAAAACGCTCATATCATCACACACAAATTGCATCACTGTCAGGCCGCGAAGTGCGATTCTCATCGGTCTTTGATTGCCGCTCGCGGCCCCGCTGATGCGTGTTCGTTAGGCGACTGCAAGCGGAGCGGCAAAACAGGAGTAGTTATGACGGACGCAACAACCACCTTCTTTGCTAAGTTCTCTCTCCGGGCACTGGTCGGTAGTAAGCTCTCATTGACAACTCTCGGACCAAGGGGCGTGTTTCCAGGTGGAGGTGTAGGCGCCGCCTATGGTGGGTCTGAGGGACGCAATTATCAAAAGTCTGAAGGCTATTCGCATCCCATTCACACCGCAGGCGATGACAGATTTAATGAGAGCGTGTTGATTACAGCCCTCAGAGCAGAGCTCAAGGCCGAGATCACTAACAGCGGGGCTGCAATTACCTTCGAAGGCGATATAGAGGGCAATTTCAATTCGAGTGAGTTCTATTTCGAGTATGCACAGGGAAGCATTAGAGGGCGCATTATTATATCCGGGAAGGTGATCGGAGACTCTTATAGCTTGCGGGCGGCGCTAGAGGAGAGAACTTGAGCAGAAAAATTCCCCTTCGCACCAGGCAGCGCCTAACAACGACATGCACCGGAGCCGCCGAAGCGCAGTTCTCATGCATTGAATGAGTGCCGTTCGGCGGCCCGGTGATGTGTGTTCGTTAGGCATCGCTAAATGATTGACCTAAGGAGGAAAATATGTCCAATGCAAATCAGTTCATTTTTGGTTATGGTTCTTTAGTCGAATCTAAATCCAGGGAAAGGACGTCGCCTACTGCCAAGGACGCTTCTCCTGTGAACGTCGTAGGTATTCAAAGAGGTTGGTTTGACCAGACCCCCGGTAATAGTTTGAGCACTACCTTTCTTGGGGCAGTCTCTGACCTAAGCTTCGAGTGCAATGGTGTGATATTTAAGGTGACTCAACAGCAGCTGGACGCGTTTGACCAACGTGAGGCTGGGTACACGCGTAAAAGAATCGACCAGAACAATATCACCATGTTTGACGGGACTGAGTCTCCGCCTGAGGGAGATATATGGTTCTATGGCAGCACAGAGAAACGCTATGCTTCGCCAAAGTTTCCAATCGTACAATCCTATGTGGATATATGTTTGAATGGCTGCCTGGAGTTAGAGGCAAAATATCCTGAGGCAAAGAAAGCAGAGTTTGCAAAGATGTTCTTGAAGTCAACAACAGACTGGAGCAAGTATTGGGTGAATGATCGGATCTATCCGAGGAGGGCGTTCATTTATTCCCCCAACGCAAACACAATCGATGGCCTGATAAAAGAGGTGCTGGGGGAAGAGATGTTCTCGAATATAAAGATAGAGCCGGCGAGTTGGGAGCAAAGCGAAGCGAAGTGGAGGAGGCCGAGCGACGCCTAACAACGACATGCACCGGAGCCGCCGGGCGCCGCTCTCATGCATTGAATGAGTGCCGTACGGCGGCCCGGTGATGTGCGGCGTTCGGCGTCCGGTGAAAGAAAGTCCTATGGAATCTGAGCGCAGATTCGTAATCGCTTCCAATGCGGGCATCTCGATTGGATCAAGCGGCGACATTGCTGATGCCATTGGTGCCTGCCTGGGTACGGCGGGCCTGCTCCTTACCGCGAACGACTTAGCGCCGGAATTCTTCGACCTGCGCACCGGCTTGGCGGGCGAACTCTTCCAGAAGTTTACTAACTACCGAGTGCGGGTGGCGATTGTGCTACCCGACCCTGGGGCGTACGGCGAGCGCTTCACGGAACTGGCGCACGAGCATCGGCGGCATGAGCTGATTCGTCTGGTTGGCACGCAAAGCGAGGCGACCGCCTGGTTAGGTGCAGAACGGCGAGGCGATTCGCCAAGCTAGTGGGCGCAGAGGAATCGGCTGAGAAGTGGCAGGCAGGCAAAGCAGGGAAGTGGCTGGCGCAAAAGGCCGCCTAACAACGACATGCACCGGAGCGCGGCAAGCGAGCTTCTTAACCTCCTGCGATTGCATCATGCCGCGCCCGGTGATGTGCGGCGTTAGACCGCTGGAGTCGCAGCAGGAGGATATTCGATGTCGGGAACTACAGAATCGGTCCTAGTGAGCCTAGGCGCAGGCCTCGTAGTGCTCGCGATTGGCCTGATCATCAAGCGTATACCGAAGCCCGTGGCAGTCTTAATGGCGGTTGGGATTGGAATCCTCGCGTTTGTGCTGTGGCCGCGCGCCGCCTTAGTGGAAGTGCCCGACCTCTCCGACCTGAGCCGCGACGAGGCCGAGCTCAGACTATCCGCCGTGAAGTTGGTTGGGATACCACAGCCCCAGGAGGCTCCCAACACCCGGCCTGAACATGTGATCCCAGCCTCCCAGAATCCGCTTCCTGGGACGAAGGTCCGACGAGGCACTGTCGTAAGGTACTCAATCAGCACACCAACGGCCGTAGCTCCAAGGCAAACTTCGGACGCGGGTGGTTCAGCCACAGGAGGTGCTATCTCTATTTTCTCACCTAAAGAGGGTGGTGAGGTTGACCTGAAGCGTGGTGCAGACAACGTATTCAGATTCGATGTGGAGGGCACCATTGAGAGCATCGACTCAGCAAAATCCTCCTTAGTCTTATGGATCCAGCCGATCCAACCGCCGAGTGACCAGCCAGGATGGTATCTTCAGCGACTCCCGGCGAACGGCATACGGTCTATCTCAGGGAACACCTGGCGTGGCGTCTGCCAGGTCGGTAACCAGCAGTATCCGCCGCACGATGGAGATGTTATTGAGATCGCGGCTTCTGTGGTTCCAGTTGAGGAAGTGAAGCGTCTGGAAGCGATCCAAGGGCCATTGACAACTGTTGTCCTCCCAGGAGTGGTTTCAAAGGTTGTGCAGCTCACCGTGCGTGTGAAATGACGTAGCGGTCTAACAAGGCATTGCAGCGGAGGCCGCGAAACACACGCCTCATCGTGCTGCCATTGCCTCACGCGGCCCCGCTGAACGCAGGCGTTAGACCGCCTCACGAGTGACTTACTGGATCAATAGGGATTCGCTAGCATGGTCTCCTGGTCGCAATTCAGTGCAAATGCTCCAGAGCTTGCGGCTTTCGGCCAACGCCGGCTAGAGAGCCGCATCGCCTACCTTGCCACGATTCGTCTAGATGGTTCACCGCGCCTTCATCCGGTCTCTCCCTTCATCGCGAGTGGCAAGCTGTACGTCTACATGGAGCCGACCTCTCCTAAAGGCCACGACCTCCGGCGGGATGGGCGCTACGCGATGCATGGTGGGGTGGAGGATAACAGCGGCGGGCAAGGAGAGTTCCTCATCCAGGGCAGGGCCGTCGAGGTCAGCGATACGGAGACGAGAGCGGAAGCGTTTGCGCAGGCCAGAGAGAGGGGATATGACCCACAGGAGAGATATATTCTGTTTGAACTGAAGGTGGCAGAGGCGAGGGCGAGTGTGTACGAGTGTGGGAAGGCAAAGAGGGAAAGCTGGAAGGCGGCTTAGAGGTAAGCCAAGGCGGTCTAACAACGGCATGCAGCGGAGGCCGCGAAGCGCAATTCTTATGGTGATTTGTGAGGCCGCTCACGGCCCCGCTGAACGCGGGCGTTAGACATCCGTGACAGCAGGAGGAGCCGATCAATTGGGGATTTGCGAATCGCTAGCGCATGCGTTCACAAGCCTAGCCGTCGCGTGCCGGCGCATCTCGCTGGCGACAGCGCTGACTCAGCTTGCGGTGGCGGCGTTGTGAATCTCGCAGTCGCATGGCTTGACGGACGCGCCCGCCGCGCAGCCGCGTTCGCGATGGCGAGAGTGATGGCAAGCGTGAGGCGAGCCGCCTGTGGCGGCGCGACGCGGCGGGCCGGTGGCCGGCGCGGCTGTGGCGTCGTGGCGCCGCATGCAACCTCGGAAGACTCGAAAGTCCGTCGATGGATGTCTAACAACCCGTTCCAACGGAGGCCGCGAAGCAAGTTTCTCATTGTTGCTTGTGAGGCCGTTCACGGCCCCGCTGAACGTGAGCGTTAGATTGCTGTTATGTGCTGTACCGCCAAATTAAGAAGATAGGGCTATTGAAAAGATGTTGGAAAAATCGGTGTAACTTTATGGCGATTTGATAAAAAATTGCTTGCCGAAGCAAGCAATGAAAAGGATAGATTCTATCTGAACACGCGATAGGTTTAACCGCTAAACTCGCGGCTTTTTGCCGTTTATTTAAATCGCGTTGCTGTTGTAGTTGCGCAACCCCTGGCGATTACGTTGCCGTTCGCGTCAAGGATTTCGAGGGTGTCGGTACCTGTATATGTATCGCCGCCTTGTCCAAGGCTGATAGCCGATCTGATCACATTCCTTCCCGCAAAAGTGCGGTCAGGATTATAGTTGAGGAATTGAAAGGCGGCGGAGTACTGTCGTTTCTTATCATGCTCCCATACGCCGTGACCAAGCAGGCGCACTAAGAAAGGATCGCCGAGGTCGGTTTCCTGCATCGTATCCCCCTGGTTATAGGTCATCATAGCCGGAAAGCTGAACAGGGGCGTGCCGGTTTGACAATCTCGGATTGTAACCTGCACGTCCCACGAACCGACCAGAGCCTCGTTACCGTTTTGCACTTGGGCGGACACCTTCACTTGCGCGAAAACCGCTGACACCAAGATTGCCAGCGCCACGCCGCCGATAGCTTTCAAAGTTTGTCTTTTCATGTTTTCCTCTTTCACTTTATTTCAGCCGAAACGTTTCAAATGCGGCTGATACGTGTCATAATCACCAAATACAGCTCTGAAAATCTTTAGAAACGTCCTGATAATTCTGTGAATCTTCTGAAAACGATTATGAATGAGCCCCAATTACAGATTTACGAGTTCGACGAATTTCGCGTTGATGTTGCCAAACGCCTGCTGACAAAGGGCAACGGCGAGCAAATATCTCTTACGCCGAAAGTCTTCGATACGCTTCTCTATCTCATTCGGCACGGCGGCAAGGTGATTGAAAAAGACGAGTTGATGCGCGAAGTATGGACTGATTCGGTTGTCGAGGAAAATAGTCTCAGTCAAAACATTTCAGTCCTGCGTAGGGTTTTTGGCGAAAAGCCTGGCGAACAGCGTTTCATCGTTACGGTTGCGGGACACGGGTATCGTTTCGTCCCCAAAGTTAGACCGATTGTAGATTCTAGGATTGGGGATATTAGGCCGGAAAAAACTGTTTGCGAAAATGAGCCTGACAAAACCGAAAACCAAATTGCAAGAGGCGAAAGACAAAGGACCAGAGACAAAAGTTCAATCCACAAGCGAAAGCGGCAAGCCGCTTTTGTGGTTTTGGGTATTCTTGCGCTTGGCGCGGCCGGGTTTTATCTGTGGCGCGAAAACTTAAAATCCGATGATGCACAGATCAGGACCATCGCCGTGCTTCCGTTCAAGTCTCTGGTTGTTGAAAACCGTAACGAAGCATTGGAACTCGGAATAGCTGACACGTTGATTTCAAAACTCTCCGGCGGCAACGAAGTCGTTGTGCGCCCGCTCAGTGCGATTCGCAAATATAATTCTTTAGAGCAGGATTCTTTGACGGCGGGGCGCGAACTCGGCGCTGAATCAATCTTAGACGGAACGATACAAACGTGGGCCGATAGAATTAGAATCTCTGCGAAACTGCTTCGCACGAGCGACGGCAAGCAATTATGGGCGGGACAGTTTGACGAAAAATTTACCGATATTTTTGTTGTGCAGGATTCAATCTCGGCAAAAGTGGCAGCGGCTTTGAAAATCCGGCTCGGCGGGCAAGAGAAAAAGCATTCGACGGAAAACATCGAAGCCTATCAGCTTTATATGAAGGGGCGTTATCTCATCGCCAAACTAAGGCCGTCTGACATTCGAAGGAGCATTCCGTATTTCCAGCAGGCGATTGACATTGATCCGGGATACGCCCTCGCTTATACCGGGCTTTCGCAGGCATACGGCGTGCTCGCCATCAGCGGCGAAATGCCCCCTGCCGAAGCTATTCTGAAATCGAAAGCCGCAGGGCAAAAGGCAATCGAAATTGACGATACGCTCGGTGAAGCGCACGACTCGCTCGGCATGCAGATATTTTGGCATGATTGGGACTGGCCTGCCGCCGAAAAAGAATGTCTTCGAGGCTTAGAAATTAATCCTAACAACGCCGATTCTCACGGGAATTACGCGATTATATTATCCAACACGGGGCGGCATACCCAGGCTCTCGCCGAAGCAAAACGCGCCCGCGAACTTGACCCGCTTAACTTGGCATTGAGCGCACTCGAAGGACAATATCTGCTTCATGCCGGGCGAACAGACGAAGCGCTGATTCAATTGCAGAAAACTTCCGAACTCGAACCTGATTTTTGGATGCCCCATTTGTTTGCGGCAAGTGCGTATATAGAAAAAGGAAGGTATGCGGAAGCCATCGCCGAATCACGTAAAGAATATGAACTTTCCGGCGGAAACATCATTCCGTTCGGCACATATGCGCTGGCAAAATCGGGCAAACGCGACGAGGCGCGAGTCGCGTTGCAAGAACTTTTAAAATTATCCGCGACGAAATACGTTCCGCCTTATAACATCGCATTGATATACAATGCCTTGGAGATGCGTGACAGCGCGCTCGAATGGTTGGAAAAAGGATATGAACAGCGCGATCCGAAAATGACTTTTATAAAAGTCGAACCGAAGTGGAACAATCTCCGAAACGAACCGCGTTTTGTTGACTTAATGAAGCGGATGAATCTCCAATAGCGTAATGTCGCGCAAGTGGTTCAGTGATGATGAGGCAACTATCAAAGAGGTAGCAGAAAAAGGCGGCACAATAGACAACTATTCAGACTATGACCAGAAACGAAGATAGAGGGAGAATTGAGCAAGGCGATACCGCAATCTAACAAACGCATGCAGCGGAGCGCGGCAAGCGAGTTTCGTATGCTCCGGCCAGTATTATGTGCCGCGCCCGCTGATGCGTAGCGTTATGCCGATGTATTCGTTTTCTGCGAATTGAAGCTCCAAGAATTCTAGACTTCGATTGCAGCTTCAATAAAAGACCGCCGCAACTGTGAAAGGTAAAGCTTGAATATGGAAGAGAAAATCAAAGTGGTTATTTCAACGGAAGCCCAATTATTCGGCAGTTCTCAGTTCACTCTACTTGTGAACGTTATCAACGTTCATAATCATGAGGTGGTTGATTTGGATGTAGAACCATCTATTCTTCCTGGCAAGCTTATTTATGCATCCGCAGGTCCTAGAGAAGTAGAATTGGGCGAGCTTGAGGCGGAAAGGCGAACCTTAATCAAAGAAATGGAAAGGCAGGTTGCGCGAGCATATGAAAAGAAAAGACTCAAAGACATGACATTCGCAGAGCAGTTCCTTTATGGGTTTTCTAATGTATTCGGCGTATATATGTCATTATTCGTCGAGAGGAGTCAGTCTTTAATTCCCACGTGGGCTACCGAAGCAACAAAAATCAATGATTGGAATGATGTAGAACGCCTTGAGGCAGACATCATCTCGTCTGAAAAGGAGGATAGCTTTTTGCGAAGAGCCTACGTAATTAATAAGGCGAAGCTTCAGAGGTGTCTAGAGCGCCTTCAAATAAAGAAGAACGAGAACTTAGAAGCAGGCTTGGGCATATCTCTGTCACCTGGAGACTCGATTACCTTCCCCTTTACACTTAGGGCACCGCATCTATTTAGACCCCGTACTTATGATGCACAATTCAAAGTTACGTTCAAAGACAGAGAGCAAAAAAGGCTTAGCACCCATTCTCATAATCAGAAGCTATACTTTTACGCATCAGCGTTTGCCGTCCCTACAGGAGGCATGCTGGGAGCGATCGCAGGGTAGGTAATTCGCTCGACCCTATTGGCGGGCTCTCCGCAACCTATTAGCTTTAGCTGGCTTAACTTTATAGGAAGTGTAATGCTAGGTCTGATTGCTGCTCTTATTACGGCAAGAGGCCCTGAATCTAAG
>DATFHW010000023.1:0-1278 GCA_035247965.1 Saccharimonadales bacterium (SeqCode)
GATTTAATTGCCAAAAATAGTTGGTAAAATCTGTATAAAGTGCTGTGATACATGATGATACATCAAGCAAATTGAAACGCGTTTCAATTTGCTTTTTTTGTTTCATGAAAGTCTCAAAAAAAGGCGTGTTTAAACTGCAAAAGTGCAGATGTAATCAAATGGGGCAAGCAGAACGGGAAGCAGCGTTATAAATGTAAGGCCTGCGGATTGCTGTTTATTCGGAAGCATTCAGGCGTAAGTGATAAAAACAAGTTTATATGGTTTGAAGACTGGGTTGTTGGCAGGCAGACGATAGCACAAATCAGCTTGGAGAGTGGCTATCCGGTAAGGACGCTGATCCGTTATTTACATGCTTGTTTGGTTGTGCCGCCTGTTTTCAGTGTCTATCCGTCGGAACGTGTCAACTTACTGATCGATGGAACCTATTTCACTAATGACCTATGCCTGATCCTCTACCGGGATAATACCGTCAAGTTCACCCAGCTTTACCGGCTGACCGATGGCGAGTGGTACGAAGAACTTAAGGAAGATTTGGAAAACCTGCTTAAACTCGGTGTGCAGATTGAAAGCATTACCTGCGACGGACACAAAGCTTTGCTTAAAGCGGTGCGTAAGGTATGCAAACAAGCTATCCTTCAGCGCTGCCTGGTGCATATACAGCGGATGTGCAAAGTTTGGCTCACCATGCGCCCGCAAAGTCAGGCTGGGATTGAACTGAGGCAAATCGTATCGAGGCTACACCTGATCCGAACAACGAATGAAAGAGACTACTGGATTGTTAGCCTGGTCAAATGGCATCAGCAGCATGAAACGTTCATTAATGAAAAAAGCTTTAATGCCGACAGCAGCCGCTATTGGTACAAACATAAGTTGGTACGTCGCTCCTTCATGGTCATCAGGAAAGCTCTGCCGGATATGTTTCATTATCTTGACAACAACCGCATCCCCAAATCGACCAATGGCCTGGAATCCTTCTTCGGCCACCTAAAAGGAAACCTAAACATACACCGCGGCCTATCCCATGACCATAGAAAAGAGTTTATCCTTTGGTATCTGTATTTCAAAAACAGAACAACTCGTCGCCCATGAGTTTTCTTAGCCATCGGAACTCGAAACATAAGAACAAAAAAGCTGGACTTTCATCCAGCTCATGTTTGTCGTTACAAATATTATTGCTCACAAGTTGCACTCCTGCAGAGCTTGTTTCCTCTTATATCTGCGTTCGCTATTTAACAAATTTGTCAGTCATTTCCACCAACTATTTTTGGCATCATTACC
>DATFHW010000024.1:0-1596 GCA_035247965.1 Saccharimonadales bacterium (SeqCode)
CATCAAAAAAGTACTCGAAATGGGTATCGTTGCCTCAAATAAAAAAGTACTCGAAATAAATGAGACTTACCGCCACTGGCAACAGCCAGTTGGAGGTAGGGATGAGGCTCACGATGCAACAGCGGCAGGCGGTGGTGGCCAAGATGGCGAGTCGCTATCAGCGCAGCCGCAAAAAAGAGAAGAGTACGATCTTGAGCGAGTTGGTGGAGTTGACGGAATACAGCCGTGCTTATGCCAGGAGAGTGCTGCGGCAACACGGGCAACGAATCAAGCCGGGAAAACAAGTGTTAGTGGTGGATCTGCGACTGCGCCCCCAACGGCAGCGCGCGCCGTTCTACGACGAGAAGGTGAAAGCGGTACTAATCAAGATCTGGAGAATGATGGATTACATTTGCAGCAAGCGTTTGCAGCCGGCCTTACCCGAGTTGCTCACGGTACTGGAGCGCCACAACGAGCTGCGCTGCGATCGCCTGACCAGGCAGAAGCTGTTACGGATTAGTGCGGCCACCATCGATCGACTACTGCGCCCGGAGCGGCGCAAACACGAGTTACGTGGACAAGCGCGTACCAAGCCAGGGACGCTGTTGAAACATCAGATTCCGATTCGCACCTTTGCCGAATGGGATGAGCAACAACCGGGCTTTGGAGAGATCGATCTAGTCGGACATGATGGCGGCGTGGCCGCGGGAGAGTATTGTCAGACGCTGGATCTGACTGACATCGCCACCACTTGGACCGAGACCATGGCGGTGCGCAATAAAGCGCAAGCGCGAGTCTTCGAAGCTTTGCAAAAAGTGCGCAAAAACCTGCCTTTTCCGCTGCTGGGACTGGATAGTGACAATGGCTCGGAGTTCATTAATGATGAGTTGCTACGTTACTGTAAGCAGGAACAGATCAGCTTCACTCGTTCACGACCCTATCGCAAGAATGATAGTTGTTTTGTAGAGCAGAAGAACTATTCGATCGTGCGGCGGGCGGTGGGTTACGCGCGCTACGACACGGATGAACAATGTCAGTTGCTCAATGAGTTGTATAGTTATTTGCGGCTCTACACTAATTTCTTTCTGCCCACCATGAAGCTGAAGTCCAAAGAGCGGGTGGGCAGCCGCGTAAAGAAGCGTTATGACCAGGCCTTGACGCCTTATCAGCGCGTGCTGCAATCAAAGCTGGTGAGCAACGCGAAGAAAGAGCAGTTGCGGGCCAAGTATGCGACGCTTAATCCGGCCGCTTTAAAACGAAAGCTCGAGCGCGTGCAACAACGCCTGGCCAAAACTACTAATAAAACAAACTGGCGTGAGTGCGCGCGGATGGCGGCGGTGACGGTCGCCCAAAGGACCAACCCTTTCTAATACGAACGATGAGTTTATCGCTTTACGGCATACCGGATGGGCAGCAGAAAGGGCAGAGCAAAGTGCCCTGCCCATCCGTATATGCACCGGCATCGGCGCTCGGGTCGCTCTCCAGTGTCGGACCCATGGAAATGGGTAAAAACAATTAAGGAACCCTACGAGATAATGAGAGGGCGGAGGTCGATGGTAAGTAGGCCGGCAATGCAATGGTGCTCTGACGAGCCCGTTCTCCAGTGTGGTCCCGGTG
>DATFHW010000025.1:0-809595 GCA_035247965.1 Saccharimonadales bacterium (SeqCode)
AGCTCGTCTGATGCAAAGTTCTGGTGCTATTGTTCCTGATGGTACCTACAACGTAGAGTTTAAACTGTATAACGCTTTGACATCGAGCGGCTCATCACAGGGGTCTTGTACTGGTGACTCAGCATGTTTATGGACTGAAACACGTACCGGTGCCAATCAGATAACAGTGGTTAATGGGTACTTAACAGCAGAGCTTGGATCGGTTACGGCTCTACCTTCAATTAACTGGAGCCAAAACCTATATCTGACTATGAATATTGGCGGAACGGGCAGCCCCAGCTGGGACGGCGAGATGTCGCCGCGCTTGCATCTTACGGCTGTGCCACACGCCTTTACCGCAGATCAGCTGAGCAACACTAACGGAAGCAATACTTCTACGCTTGGCTTTGTACAGCCTACCGCAAACCGTAGTATCCTTGTTCCTGACGAAAGCGGCACGCTTTGCATTCAGAACTCGGTAAACTGTGGCTTCGCACTTTCATCAGGGTCTGGCAACTACATTCAAAACAGCACATCGCTGCAAGCCGGCGCTAACTTTAACATTTCTGGAACCGGTATTGCGGCCACTGCACTGCAGACGCCATTGCTGGATACGTCTACGGCTACGACGCTCAGCATCGGAACCACAAACGCCACGGCGATAAATCTAAACAAGGCAACCGCTGTTACGGGAAACTTATCGCAATCAGGTGGCACAATTTCGCTCTCGGCTACGGGTACGGCAACGATCAGTGCAACTGGGGCGCTTTCATTGAGTGGATCAACGGCTGCGCTTTCGAGTACGAGTACCACCACTGTTTCGGCAGCAAGCAATAATACCCTAACACTGTCGACGAGTGGTACGGGGCAGGTGCAAATTGCGTCGGGCACGGGCGGCATTGCCCTTAAGGCGAACGGCGGTAGCACGGTCCTGAACGTTGACACATCTGGCAACAGGGTAACGGCCGGTGTTAACTCCTTTGGTACGGCATCGGCCACCTCGGCAGGCCAACTGTATGTGTCTGGCGCAAATAATGCAGCTATTGCCGGATCAGCTGCAATGGGCAACACAACATACCGTGTTGCCACGCAAGGTCGCTACTCGTATGTTCAGATTTTCAACGCACTGAAAGTTGTGGACATTGCTGTTCCAAGTAGTCCTGTGGTAGTAGGAACAGCCACAACTACAAACGGCGTTAGTGCACTGGCGGTTGGCGCAGGGTACGTGTACTCGTTATCTAACGGTGGCAACACGCTTCAGGCAGTTGACGTGTCAAACCCGAGCTCGCCAACAGTTACTTCCACCACTGCTGTCACCAGTCCATATGCGGCAGTAGTAAGCGGGCGCTATCTGTATGTTGCTACGCAAGATACAACAGCAAACTTTAGGGTGTACGACCTTGCCAATCCTGGTACACCACGACTGGTTACTACATTGACTGCTTCGGGTGGTACGGTGCCGTATGCCATTGCTGTCCAAGGCAAGTATGCCTATTTGGCTTCATCAACACTGTTGCAATCGATTAATATTGCTAATCCCGCTGCGCCGGTTAGTGCTGGCACGTTGGCTGTTAACTCGGCAATCTCACTTGCTCTTCAAGGCAAGTACGCATATTTGGTAAACAATAGTAGTGCTAAGCTCCAGGTGGTAAACATTGCCAACCCAGCTTCTATGACTAGTGTTAGCAACACGATTGCTACACCTACGGATGCCCAAGAAGTGGTGGTGCAGGATAGAATTGCTTACGTAACCAGTGGCACAGGCAACTCATTGCGCTGGTACGATATATCCACACCAAGTTCGCCGGTTATTTTGGGGACATATAATGCGGGAAGCGCGCTGCGGGGTCTGTCGGTGCAAGGACGCTATGCATATATTGCAGACAATGGCGCGAGTGCCTTAGATGTAGTTGACTTGGGCGGTGCTTATTTACAGCAGGCTGAGGTTGGCGGGTTGCAAGCAACAAACTTAACGGTTGATTCAAACACGGCACTCGGCGGTGATGTGACGGTGGGTGGCTCGCTTCAGGTAGCTCAATCGATGCAGGTAAACGGTAACTTTGGTGTTGCTGGCAGCGCGGTATTCCAAAGTGCTACGAACTCTGCAACGGCTTTCCAGATTCAGAATTCATCTGGCACGACACTGTTCAATGCTGATACGACGTCGAATGGCCTCATTACTATATCAACTGGACTGCGCCTGAACGTAACTGCCACCAATGCGGATACATTTACAACACCTGCGGGAAGCTCGGTAAAAACAGCTATAAATATACCACTGTACAACCCGGGTGCGGCAGGGCAGGTTCTTGCCTTTGGGTTGCCGAGCACGGCAGATTCAACGGCGCGTGCAATTTCGGTATTTGATGCTCGCACTAGCGGTACGATTCAGCCAGCGATTGCAGTGCTTAGCCCCAATGAGAATGACATCTTTGGCCTATCTTGGAATGGACTAAACACCACTGCATCCCTGGAAACAGCGAGCGCGGCAATCGCGCTTCGACCTGGCGGTGTCAACGTCAAGCTTTGGGCGGGAACTACAGGCGTAGCAATTGGTAGCAACGTTTCGTCGGCAGGATATCCGCTGGATGTTACTGGCGACGTTAACACCTCTACGCAATACCGTATTGGCGGTACCGTTATCTGTACGTCTACCGGATGTACGCCAGCTGCCGGCTCTGCAAACTACATCCAAAACACCGCCACAGTACAGTCGGCTAACATGTATGTGCAGGCCGCCACTAGCGGATCGGTTGCTGGTGTACTTCGGGCTAATGCTGCAGGTGCTGGCGACATATTAGATCTCAAGAACGGCGCCGGTACAAATGTTGCTACTTTTGGTAGTACGGGTGCGGTATTGTTCCAAAACTCCACAGACTCTGCAAATGCCTTTGTTATCAACACATCAACTGGTGGCACGAACGAAAATGTTTTCCGTGTTGATACAGTGAGTGAGCGCGTTGCAATCGGTGTTATTGCTGGAACGCCATCGTCGAAACTTAACATTGCCACCGGCTCAACAGTGGGTCTGCGCGTATATGACAACGGCGCCTTTAACTCGCTGGAGCTCGCGAATGCCACAGCAAATACAATGACCGTGGACCAGTACGGCAACGTTGTGCACAAAACGACTACCAATAACACCTCGGCATTCCAGGTTCAGAACGCCACAAACGTCGCCGCATTCAATGTAGACACAGTGAACGGCAGAGTTGGTATTGGTGGCATTACTACACCAGCTTTGTCATTGGATGTGCAAGGCGGCATTCAGCAGACCGGCCTTACTACCAGCAACACAGTGGGTACTGATGCAAACAAGTGGACACTTATGGGTACTTGTACAATCACCGCGCAATTCCGACAGTGTGTTTCTGGTCTTAATATTCTTGGCGGATTTGACGGTAATACTGGTGACAATACACAGGCCACAGTAACATTGCGCGTAAAACAGCAGAACGCCCTTGGCGGCGTGCCGTATGTAAATGTATCAATGAACGATACGGCAGAAGTTATCACCAAGAACGACCTTGTGGCAGTAACAACCCAGAATGACGCTACAGCGACAGTTGTGCAGCTGTATGGGCGCATTACGAATAGTTTTGAACAGTGGTACTTCTCGCCAATGCTGAACTCTGACCAGAGTCCAAGCAAGTGGGTTTGGTCGCAGTCTGCCGGATTCTTGGCCGCTTTGCCAGCAGGTACGCAGACGGCAGCGGTATATGGCGACAGTAATGCGAACACTCTAACGGTTCAGCCGTCAGCGAACTCGACTTCTGCGCTCAAGGTTCAGAATGCTGCGGGAACCAACACAGCCTTTAGCGTTGACTCGGGCAATCTTCGCATAGCAGTGGGAGGCACCTTTAATCCGCAAGAAACGGCCGACATTGTGGGCAACTTACAGGTCCGCGATGCTACCACGGCAACAAAAGGATACCGTCTGCGCACTAGTGGCAGCGCGCTCGACTTTGAAGCCGCTGGCGCCAACCTTGTGTTATCGGTTTGGAGCGGCGCTGGCTACACAGGAACGCAATACAATCAGATTACCTTTAAGAATGACGGATCCAGCATGGACTTTGCTCGTGGCTTCAATGTTTCGAGCGGTACGGCAAAGGTTGGCCTTGGCGGCAACACTAATCCGCAGTATGCACTGGATGTAACGGGCGACGTTAACGCCTCAGTTAGCTTGCGCGTTGCCGGCACATCAGTTTGTGACACCACCGGATCAACAGGATGTATTGCCAAGAGCGGTTCGGGCTACTACATTCACAATCAGACTACACAGCAAACTGCTAACCTCAATATGATTAGTGCGGCAACGAACAGTATCACGGCATTATTCCAGGGCGCAAGTGGCCAAACGGCGAATATTATGCAGATCAATGATGGTAGCAGTAACGCATTGCTAACCGTAGGTACAGGCACTGTAACTATTGGCAACGGTGGCAACACTGTAACGTTTGGAAGTGGCTTTGAGCCAACCTTGGCCGGAAATGCTCGTCACCAAAAGAGTATTGTGCTAACCCCTGAATATGCGGGCGCTGTACTGGACGCAACCAACGATGCAACCTGCTCATCGGCTAACAGCGGTACCATGACAAGCGCGCTGGATCTAACCAACCGACTTAACTACTACAAGTGGATCAGCACGTCGGGTAGTGCGCAGTGTTACGATGTGGTTGTCCAACTACAAGTACCAAGCGATTGGGCTGCCTGGAACGGTGTGCCAACGGTAAGCACGTATACTTCTAATACAACGAATGGCACCATGAACCTTGAAATCCGCGACACTGCGGGCACGGTGGAAACAAACAACAACTTCGCGTCTATTACACCATCAACCACTACGACTTGGCAGACCAAGAACGGTGGCGCGTTTGCTGGCACCTATACTGCCGGATCTGTTATGACTTTGCGAATCCGAATGTCTAGCTTGAGCAGTGCCGAGACACGCTTAGGTAACATCACGCTGAACTACTACAGTAAATACTAACCTGGGAACCGTGCTGATAATCATGATGCTTATGCTAAAATAAGAGTAGTTTAATTACGTGTGATCATGACACAAACACTAAGGCATATTGGCACAAGGCTACGTCGCACAATATATCGTTTGCAGCAAGCGCGACTAGTTCGTGGTGTGTTGGCGTGGGCACACGCTAGGGTCTTCTGGGCCCAACGGCATCGTATAGCAACAGGGGTGATGACTGCACTTTTAATCATGGCTAGCATTATCCTGCCAGTCGCACAGAACGTTATAGCGGCTAATAGATACTACATTAGCCACGACAAACAATACTTATTGGACGGGGTAAATAAGAAACTCGAAGACAAGCTGACGTATGATGCAGATAAGCAAGTTTTTCACTTTAACCAAGCTGGTGCTGCCCAGGGGACTGACAAAAACCCACTGCAACAATTGCAAAAATCGGCTATAGGTGGTGCGGGCGCAAAATTATATTCGGTTGATATTCCGCGCGATCTAAGCAAAGGCATAACGTACTATGACAATCAGCAGGATCTGCAGTTTACGATGACGCCGGAGTTTGACTCCTATGCTGGCGAGAAACAAGATGGCCGTTTGGTTTACCCGCTTAAAGGCGTAGATGGACAGGCTGTTTATACCATCAAAAACAATGGCCTCAAAGAAGACATTCTATTAGATAAGGCACCTACAGACGGGCACTTATCATTGCGGTTTAAGCTTAATCTACCCAAAACACTCGAGGCCAGAGTGGACCCAGAAACGCACGAAGTGGGTATTTATTCGGCGGACCCAACCTTGTTTGGGAATATCTCTTACGGCTCTGACGCTGACCGTCAAAGTGTTATGAGGGCGCGGGAAAACTCGCCTAAAAATTCGCGGGTCTTTGTAATTCCGGCACCGGTTGTCAAAGAGACCAACAAAGATAGCGGCCAAATAGGCGCGGCCTATACCATAGAAGGTGACACGCTGTCGCTTGATGTTTCTAATCTGACGGATGGCAATTACCCCCTAACGATTGACCCGAGCGTGGTGATCACCAGCGCGTCAGATTTTACGAACGGCAACAATGAGAGCAACATAGACATATCGCCGGACCAAATTAACAGAGGCGGACTTACCGGCGGCACTATCGGCACTTGGGCTACCACGGGCAGCGGATTTACGACCGCACGCTACTTCCAGGGGCAGGCGGTTTATAACGGTTACGTCTATATAGGAGGCGGCCTGGGTGCGTCTGCGCAAAGCGATATTCAATATGCCAAGATTAACAGCGACGGCACCCTTGGAACGTGGAGCGCGACCACATCAATTCCGGGCGCTAATGCTGCTCGTTACGGCGAGGGAATGGTGGCTTATAACGGCAAAATGTATATTATGGGTGGCTACACTGGCTCAACATATTTGGATGACGTTTTGTACACCACAATTAACAGCGATGGCACACTGGGCAGTAGCTGGACGACATCGTCGGTTGTCTTGCCTTCCACGCGGTACGCTTTTGGGCTAGTGGCATATAACAATCGCTTTTACATTGCGGGCGGCTACAATGGTGCGCTCAAAAATGACACGTACTACGCAACTATTAATGCGGACGGATCAATTTCAAGTTGGACCAGCGGAGCTACATTCACGAACGCACGCCTGGAGCATGGCATGGTTGAATACAACGGCTACTTATACATTGCTGGTGGCTACAACAACACCAGCACCTACTATAACGACGTCCAATATGCCAAGATTAACAGCGACGGCACGTATAGCTCCTGGACGGCGACCTCGTCGTTTGGAACCGCACGCTACTCAATGGGCCTTGTGGCCTATAACGGCTATATGTATTTGGCCGGGGGCAATGCCAATGCGGTGCTACAGAGTGACACGCAGTATGCCAAAATTAATGCCAACGGCACCCTTGGAACGTGGGCGACACTATCTTCGTTAACTGGAACTAACGCTACGCGATACGGTAACACAATGTTCGGCTATAACGGCTGGCTATATAGTCTTGGCGGCAACCACGCAACGCCGTTATTAAACGAGGCGCAGTATGTGCAAATTGATTCGGCGGGATCTACTGGCCAATGGGCCACGACATCCCCGACTATAACTGCATTGCCAGCGGCTCGACTGTATGCGGCAGTCGTAGCCTATAACGGTTTTGTGTATGTTATGGGAGGCCAGAGCGGGTCGGGCACAGGAACTGCAGTGAATACGATTTACCGGGCTGCCATTGGCAGCGATGGCAGCATCGGTACCTGGACAGCGAACGCAACAACCCTACCGGTGAGTCGTACAGGTTTAGCGGCGGTTGCCTACAATAACCGAATGTTTATTATGGGTGGCTCTGATGGCGCGGCATCGCCAACGTATTTCAACACAACATATTATGCTGACATTGCTTTTGGTGATGGTAGCATTGGCGCCTGGACTGCCAGTACTAACTTTGGTACTGGAAACACGCGTGCTTTTCTTGGCGCGGTGGCGTATGGCACATATAGTACTGCCGGTTCCAGCGGTTATCTTTATGCCATCGGCGGCAGCAACGGAACGGCCGCAGCTAACCACTACTCGACGGTGTTTAAGTCTACACTAAGTCAGTCGGGCGTACCGGGAGCTTGGGCGACTACGACTGCAATTAGTGGCGCAAATGCCGCACGTGATGCCTTTGGCGTGACAATGTATGGCGACAAAATATATATCGCTGGCGGTAATACCGGAAGTGCCCAGCTGAACGATCTTAAATACGCCACTATTACATCCTCTACGGGGGCAATATCGGCCTGGACAACATCCGCGAATGCCTTTACGTCAGTAAGAGACAAACTCTCCTTGGTGGCCTCAAATGGGTATTTATATATCATGGGAGGTATTAACAGCGCAACATATATGAATGACGTTCAATACGCTCGCATTACCAGCAGTGGTGATATTGGCTCGTGGGCTACGCAGCGGTATAGTTTTACCACGGCTCGCGCTGGCTTGGTTGGTTTTGCATACAATGGGTATCTATATATTGGCGGCGGGTATGCTGGCGGCACGCCATTTACTGACGTCCAGGCAGCACCTATTAACAATGGTGGTCCGGGAGGGGTGGGCTCGTGGTCCACGGTAGCTGCAACGTTATCCGCCAACCGATTTAACCACGGCACGGTAGCCTACAATGGATTTATCTATGTTATTGGTGGCTGGAATGGTAGCGCAGCAAACTACTACACAACGAGCGCGCAAGGTGCGGTGAGCTATGCGCAAGTCGGTGCGACTGGCGCGCTCAGTTCCTGGACGTCGGCGCCAACCGCCTCGAATCTTACATCACCGCGCGAGGATTTTGGCATTGCAGCATACAATGGCTTTCTGTATATTGCCGGTGGCGATGGAAACACATCCGACCTGAGAACCGTACAATCTATACCTATTAACTCCGACGGATCTATAACAAGTGGCTGGACAAATGTGGCTGCAGGTTTACTACCTGATACCGATGGCTACCAAGGTTGTCGCGCAACCATTTACAATGGCTATCTGTATGTTGCGGGCGGAGCATCAACAACGTATAAAAATAAAGTTTACTACACCGTTTTGAACGCTAACGGTACCACTGGCGCATCGTGGAGCTCCAACACATTTACGGACGGTCGGTATCAGCTTGGCATGGCAGCCTACAACGGTTATATGTACATTATGGGTGGTACCGACGACACCACGCTGATGGCCGATGTGCAATACGCGCCTATCAATGCAAACGGTTCGCTTGGCACCTTTAAATACACGGCTTCGCTCAATAACCCGCGTAAGGATTTTGGCGTTACCGTCCAAAACGGCTATATATATGTTGTTGGTGGATACGATAGCATGCGCGGTAACACTCTCATTGATGTGCAAATGAGCGCTATTAACTCCGATGGGTCGCTAGCTGGATGGACATCAAGCACGCCGTTCGGTACACTGGCAAGCTTTAATTCGCAGGGTAGATATGGAGCAGGAGCGGTTATATCTAATGGCTATATGTATATTACCGCGGGGGCCAACGACACTACCAACTTTGGCAACACATTGGTGGCACAGGTAAACACCATGGCTCGTACTAGTACCTATTCGCAGCTGATCGACCTTGGTGCGGCGGTAGCATTGCCTACCAGTGTCACCTACAACGGCACAGCCACAATAACCGGCTCGACCACAGTGTCGTACCAGTTGGCAGGATCGGATGGTTCGTTCGGCACTTTGACTACAGCAGGAACCATAACGCCACCAAGTTGTGCACTGGCTACCACCAACACGCGCTACGTTTGGGTAAAAGTGACACTAGATGATTCGTTGGCGGCAGCATTTGCCGAGGCAACAACAAATAACGCGGCGAATGTGACAGATATCACGTTCAACTATAACTATGGAAGAGCGCCCACTAACTTACGCATGCATGGCGGCAAATACTTTGTCAGTAACACGCAGGCGCCACTCGATACCTGTGGCTTGTAACATCGCATGTAACCTCTAGTGGCTGGTTGAAAGCACCAGTCCATAACGTGCTAAAAATCACACTGCCAAAGGGGGCATTAAGCGATAATAAAGATACTATTAAGGAGGAGGGGGTCCATCATCGGAATGGGCCCGTTTTTACGTCTGCAATTGTTTAGACCGACCGAATAATGATATACTTTTGGCAAGAAGAGGGAACTATGAAACAAACAGTAATTGCAATTACGAACCAGAAGGGTGGGGTCGGTAAAACGACTACTGCGGTTAATTTGGCTGCTCAACTGGCATCAGCCAAGCAGCCCGTGCTTTTGGTAGACCTGGACCCACAGGGTAACGCTACCAGCGGCTTGGGCTTGAACAAAGATGTTTCACCAACCACGTACGAATTGTTGCTCGGCAAAGCTACGATTGAGCAGGTAATTCTTACGACCAATCGCGAAGGGTTGTATATTTTGCCGGCCAACAACAACTTGGCTGCGGCTGAAGTCGAATTAGCCGATGTCGCACAACGTGAGATTTGTTTGCAAAAAGCGCTGCAAAGCACCCAGTTCTCTTATATTATTATTGACTGTCCGCCGGCACTTGGCTTGTTGACTATTAACGCGCTTACGGCAGCAGATTCGTTGCTTATTCCGGTGCAAGCCGAATATTACGCACTTGAAGGTCTGGGCCAGCTGTTGGCAACCATGCAGCGTGTTAAGCAAACTATTAATCCTAGTCTGGAACTTTTGGGCGTGGCGCTGACTATGTATGATCGTCGTACAAGTTTGTCTGAACAAGTTTTGGATGAACTCAAAAATCACTTTGGCGACAAAATTTTTAAAACTACCATACCGCGCAACGTGCGATTGGCCGAGGCACCAAGCTTTGGCAAAACTATCCACGAACATGACCGTTGGTCAAAAGGCGCACGGGCATACAAGCAACTAGCCAAGGAGGTAGCAAAACGTGTCGGTGAATAAAAAATCTGGACTAGGCAGGGGATTTGACGCGCTCATTCCGCAGGATTTTGACAAGAGTTTGCTGCTAGACGAGCACGATCGCATTCAACATATCGCCGTTGAAGATTTACATCCGAATCCGGAGCAGCCACGTCAGCATTTTGACGAAACTGCGCTGGCGCAACTAGCATCTTCGCTCAAGCAATACGGGGTAATCCAGCCACTGGTTGCGTCACCGCTTGGCAAGGGCGAGGGTTATGCAATTGTTGCCGGCGAGCGTCGTTGGCGCGCCGCTGGGATAGCCGGGCTCAAAAAAGTACCCGTGGTGGTGCGAACTAGCAAAGAGCTGGAACGACTCGAGATCGCGATTGTTGAAAACGTGCAACGCGTTAATTTGTCGCCGCTGGAACAGGCAGTGTCTATTGAGCGCTTGCATCAACAATTCTCGCTAACGTACGAAGCAATTGCGGAGCGTTTAGGCAAGGCGCCTTCCACGGTAAACAACATCGTTCGCTTGCTACAATTACCCGAGGAAGCTCGCACGGCTTTGCATGAACGCAAGATTAGCGAGGGCCACGCTCGATCTATTTTGGCACTCAAGGACAACGCCGAAAAACAACTGGAACTACTGAAACAGATTCTACAAAATGACTGGTCGGTGCGCCAGGCAGAGCGCTTTGTGACTTCTGTAAAAGAAGGTTTTAAAGATACGCCCGCAACCACAAAACGCATGAGCACTGAAACGCCCGCAACGCAAAAACTCAGCCAAAATATTGGTACGCCGGTGCATATTCGTCGCACGGCCAAAGGCGGTAAGCTAGAAATCACGTTTAAATCCGACGACGAACTCGACAGAATTATGTCACAACTGGGTGCCTAAAAAGCGCCCTTTTTGCAAAGAAAATATTAGAAACGCTTGGCGTTATTGAGCGGTAAAATGCGCATGACCAATTTGCCGACAACTTGATCGGTGCTGATTGGTCCAAAAACGCGCGAGTCAAGGGAGTCAGGGCGGTTGTCGCCACAAACAAACAGCTGATTTGCGTTTAGTGTAACGTCGATATCGCCAGAGGTGTTGCCGATAACTTTGCCATATTCCAGCGTCTTGTCTGGTCTGAATCCGTTGGGGTGCTGATTGTTGTAAACCGTCAAGACGCCGTCTTTAACTACAATTCGGTCGCCAGGCAAGCCCACAACGCGCTTAATCAGTTGCTTGCTACCAGCTCCGACACCTTCAAGGTTTTCTTCAGGCTCATTAAATATGATAACGTCACCTCTATTGGGAATGTAGGCGTGGTGGGTGACTTTGGACCATGTGCGTGCAAGTTTCCATACCACGAGGCGATCGTTGTTTTGTAATGTTGTTTCCATGCTCGGGCCGTCAACCTGGTACGACTGAAACACAAACACCGTTAATAAAATGGCGATTACGGGCGCCAACAATAGAATGGAGATAGTAGAAATAATCGAACGCACGCTGTCTTTTGACTCCTTATTTGGAGCCGGAGCAACGTAGGTAGGCGCTGATTTTTGATCGTCTTGCATCAGGCTTAAACTATAGCGCATTTTTCATTTTTATGCACCTTTTTCAGTGTTTACGAACGTAAAACTTATGGTTATACTACTACTAAGATTATGAGTGATACAAAAGACCCCGCCGGTGGTGGGCAGCAAAAAGCAATTGACGGGGTATTGTTTGGGGATGTTCGTCGTCGGCCACGAACGGCATTGCCACGTCGCCGTTTTATTGATTCGCATGCTGCAAATGCTGCAAGTGACCCTAAGCAAAATGCAGCCGAACCAGCGCCCGTATTACCAAAGCCGACTGATTCTGATGAGCTTTCTGACTTGAATGTACCTCTGGACTTACCAGAACCGCCGCTCAGTAAACGCGATGCACGCAAACAAAAAAAGGCTCAGAAAAGGAAAGACAAGGCCGGCAAGCCACGATTTTGGCGCCACCCTATTAAAGCCATAAAGTCGTGGAGCTGGAAAAAGCGCATTTTGTGGTTATTTGTGTTGCTGGTCTTTTTGGTTGGCGGCACGCTGGGCTATCTATTCGTCAAAGCGTATCTGAACAGTAAAAAAGTCTTTAAGGGCGGCGGTCATGCCGTGGCTTTGCAGGAAACGGTTGACCCCAACATGCTCAAGGGTGAGGGCGATGGCCGCATCAATGTACTGCTACTTGGTATCGGCGGCGGCAGTCACGAGGCGCCCGACCTCACAGACACCATTATTGTAGCCAGTATTGACCCCGTAAACCACAAAGCGGACCTGCTGAGCGTGCCGCGTGACTTGTGGGTGAAAATTCCGGGTCACGGCAGCATGAAGATTAACGCTGCATATGAAATGGGCAAATACGACTATCTGGGCAAACAGGATTCTAGTAACAACAATCAGCAGGCGATTGAGGCCGGATTCAAGAGCACCGACAGTGTTGTGGAAAGCGTGCTTGGTATTCCCATTCACTATAATATGCTCGTGAATTTCTCGGCATTTCAGCAGGCTGTTGATACGGTTGGCGGCATTACTATTAACGTTCCAGAGACGCTGTCGGACCCAACTTTTGCCCGCGAGAACGGCGGTAGTTCGATTATTGCCAGAGCCGGTACGCAGACTTTTGGCGGCAAGACCGCACTTATGTATGTGCGTTCGCGCCACACGAGTTCGGATTTTGCTCGAGCACAACGCCAGCGCGCGGTTATTGTGGCGCTGGAGCAAAAAATGTTTACATTGGGTACGCTGAGTAGCCCATCCAAGATTTCTGGGTTGCTGGACACCTTTGGTAGCAATGTTGTAACTGATCTCAGTCTGAGTAATGTGAGCCGCCTGATGACGATTATGAAGAAAATCCCAGAAGCGAGCATTGTTTCGGTGGGCCTGACGGATACGGGAAGCAACTTCCTGACTACTGATATGATTAGCGGTCAATCGGTGGTAGTGCCAATCGCTGGAACCTATGACTACACGGCTATTCAAAACTTTGTACGCAATAAGCTTCGCGACGGCTACCTAGCCAAAGAAGATGCAAAGGTGTTAGTGCTCAATGGTACGTCGGAGGCTGGCCTGGCAGATTCTGTAGCAACCACGCTGAAGTCTTACGGCTACAATGTAATTGGTACTGGCGATGCGCCAACGCAGGCCTACACCAAAACGACCATCGTTGATTTAACCAAAGGTAAAGACAAGTACACCTTGAACTACCTCAAGAAACGTTACAATGGCGCCCAAGCTACAACGACGCTGCCGGATAAAACAATTCAGACACAAAATGCCGATTTTGTGATAATCTTAGGTGAGGATGAGACCACTAATAGCTAAAATCAAACCAGCCAATGGTTTCTCGCGAGTTCTACAGCTTAGTCTGAACGCGCTGCTGCCTCTTGCTGTGTTTATTCTGGTCAGAATTGATTTCGTTCAGCTGGCTTTAATTATTATTTTGTTAAGTAAGTGGCGTATGTTGGCAGTGCGCGTGCGTTTTTGGCCAGCCAACATCCGCGCGAATGCCGTGGATATTATGGTCAGTGTGTCGCTTCTGCTATTCATGGTCAACAGTCGCAGCCAGATTGTGCAGCTGCTGTGGGCGGTGGCATACGGCGTGTGGCTGATTGCTCTAAAGCCGGCGTCTTCAACACTCATGGTTTCGGTGCAGGCCTTTATTGGCATGGTGTGCGGTCTGATGGCATTGTCTGTTGGATGGGACGCCGCACCGCTTTACGGTCTGGTTGCTGCAACAGGTTTGATCTGTTATTTAGCAGCTCACCACTTCTTTGACAGCTTCGATGAGCCATATGCTCGGCTCCTGTCGTATCTATGGGGATACTTTGGCGCGGCGCTCATGTGGGTGCTGGGCCACTGGCTGCTGTACTACAGCATTGTGTCGCAGCCAACGTTACTACTCGTGTCATTAGGGTTCGGCCTGAGCGCGCTGTATTACCTGGACCACCTCGAAAAACTGTCAACGAATATCCGTCGCCAAATCGTGTTTGTTTTGTTTGCCATCGTTATAATTGTGGTTGCATTTTCTGACTGGGGAAATAAAATCGTTTAATTCTGCACATTTTAGAGGAGGGGTATGGAAACTTCGGGAAAGCCTGAAAAAGAAAATAATGAGGCAGAAACTCGGGATACAAAAGATGTGCCTGAGATTGAACCAATGACGTTCACGCCAGGTGAACCAATGCGTCAGGCCAAAGCGGAGCTAGAGTCCGAGGAAGAAGCCGGCACTGAGCCTGCGCCAGACAAAAAGCAAAAAAGCGCAAGTCCGACGCCGCACCACCATATTCCGGGCCACCGCGTGCGTATTTTGGCTTTTGTGTTCTTATTTATGCTCAGTATTTCGTCGGGATTTTTGGGCGGCTGGCTGTTTAACCACAGCAAGGACGGCACAGATTCTACGCAAACTCAAAAGGTGGTGCTTAAGTCGCAAAGCCAGCTCATTAGCAGCATTGCCAAAAATGTTGGCCAAAGCGTTGTCTCGGTAGAGGTAACGTCTACTTCCAGCGCCTCGTCGTCATACTTTGGGTTCGGTGGTTCAACAGGCACCGAAGAAAGCGCCGGCACGGGCATTATTTTGACCAAAAGTGGCCTAATTATTACCAATCGGCACGTGGTTCCGGCTGGCACACAAAGTGTAAAGGTGATTTTGTCCGACGGTACCACCTATGACAACGTAAAGGTTGTAGGCCGCACGAGCGCCAGTGACAGTTTGGACATCGCGTTCTTGCAAATTACTGACACCAAGGGCAAAACGCTGTCGCCAGCTTCTATTGGCGACTCCAGTAAGGTGAACGTTGGCGACTCGGTAGTTGCCATTGGCAATGCACTGGGCCAGTTCCAGAACACCGTAACGTCGGGTATTATCTCGGGCTATGGCCGTAGCGTTGAGGCAAGCTCGGGCAGTAACAGCTCTGACAGTGAGAGTTTGGACGATTTGTTCCAAACCGATGCCGCAATTAACGAGGGTAATTCCGGTGGGCCACTGGTCAACCTAGAGGGCGAAGTGATTGGCATCAACACCGCCGTGGCTAGCTCGGCGCAGAATATTGGTTTTGCCATTCCTATTAATGACGTTACCGGCCTGATCAAGAGCGTCGAAGAAACAGGTGAACTGAAGCGCCCATACCTTGGGGTGGTGTACGTCTCGCTAACTGATGATATTGCCAAGCAGTACAGCTTGAGCGTGAGTCGCGGCGCGTATATTCCACCATCAAATGTGCTGGGCGAGGAAACGATTGTTGCCGGTGGGCCTGCCGCAAAAGCGGGTGTGAAAGAGGGCGACATCATAACTAAGGTTGATGGCACGGCTATTGACGAGAACACCAGTCTGACGAGTTTGCTGGGCAAACATTCGGTGGGCGACAACGTGCAACTTACGATTAATCGTGGCGGCAAGACGGTCACTATTAATGTGACGCTGGGTAACGCGCCGACAAGCTAGACTAGTCGCGGGCAAATAATTGTACAAGGCCGCGCTTGTGGTCTTGTACAAACCCCGCATGACGAGCCAGCTGCGCCAAAGCGTGGTGCTGCTCGGGCAAAGCCTCGGTTAGAACAAACTGAGGCTTTTGTGTTGCTGTGGCAATCTGTTGCCAGAATATTTTGTAGTGGGTAAGGCCGTCCGCGCCAGAAAAGAGCGCCAGCTTTGGTTCGTGCATCGCGGCTTTATTAACGGGGAAATGGTCGGGTACGTACGGCAAATTGGCAAGCAAAATATCTTGGGGTGGGACGTCTTGCAATAGATCGCTGATCTGAAAACTTACGTTGGCACCCAGGTTTTGGGCATTATTGCGCGCTACCTGCAGGGCTGTGGGACTAATATCGTACCCGGTCAGCTGTGCCTGGGGCAGTTCTAACGCGGCGGTGATGGCCAGGCAGCCCGATCCGGTACCGATGTCGGCAATGCGTACATCTGGCTTTAGCAGGAGCTCTTTAAGTAAGTCAATAATCGCTTCGGTTTCGGGCCGAGGCACCAATACGGTGCTATTCACACTAAATGTGCGTCCGTAAAACTCGGCTTTGCCGCGAATATAGGCCAAGGGTTGGTGATGTATACGTTCAGAAATATAAGCGTCCAAAATAGTTTGCTGAGCAGTAGTTAGCACCATTTCGGGGTGTGCTAACAGATTACTGCGCCCAACGCCTAACGTATCTTCGAGCAACACTAGGCAATCCAACCGCGCGGTAGCAATACCAGCTTGCTGCAAGGTGGCGGTGTTTGTTTGCAAAAACTCACCAATGGTCATGGAGGCTAAAAACCTTATGCCTCGTTGTTGATCAGCTGGCGCTCGTAAGCTTGCAGCTGTTCAATCAAGTCGTCGATTTCACCGTTTAGTGCACCAGGAATGTTGCTGCGCGAGTAGCCAATGCGGTGATCGGTAATGCGGTCTTGTGGAAAGTTGTAGGTACGAATTTTTTCGGAACGGTCGCCAGATCCAATCAGTTTTTTGCGGGCGTCACTGAGTTGTTTTTGCTCTTCTTCGATCTTGATGGCCAGCAGGCGAGAGCGCAGTACGCTCATGGCTTTTTCTTTGTTCTTGATCTGAGATTTTTCGTCCTGGCAGGTCACGATCATACCGGTTGGCAAGTAGGTGATGCGCACGGCAGAGTCGGTGGTGTTTACCGACTGGCCGCCGTGGCCCGAACTGCGGTAGACGTCGATGCGCAAATCGCTGGGGTTGATCTCGATGTCGGTTTCTTCGGCTTCGGGCAGTACCGAAACGGTGACGGTTGAGGTGTGAATGCGCCCTTGGCTTTCGGTGCTGGGTATACGCTGTACTCGGTGCACGCCGGCTTCTAGCTTTAGCTGGCGGTAGATGTCTTGGCCGCGAACACCAAAAATAATTTCCTTAAATCCGCCAACTTCGGAAGGGGACTCGTCGATCAGCTCTACCTTGTAGCGGTGTCGTTCTGCCCAACGAACATACATGCGATACAGATCAGCGGCAAACAAGCTAGCCTCGTCACCACCGGCAGCAGCGCGAATTTCGATCACTACATCGCGGTCGTCGTTCGGATCTTTAGGAGTCAACGCTTCATGCAACGCCTCTTCGTTCTTTTCCAGCGCAGGCGCAATACTTTCTAGTTCACTTTGTGCCAGCTCGGCCAGTTCGTCACCACCTTGAACTAATTCTTGAGCTTCGGCCTGAGATTTCAAAAGCTGCGCGCGCTCGTCGAACAAATTAATGACACTCTCTAGTTCGCTCTGGCGCTTGGCTAGTTTGGGGTATTCTTTGGAACTAAAAATACTGGGATCTTTCAGGCGATCCTGTAGTTGGGCGAGTTCTTGGCGAAGGGCAGTTTCTTTTTGTTCCATAGTTCTTCCTTTAAGTATACAAAAACCGCTTGAATACGTACATCCAAGCGGTTAATTGCATAGTGGTGCTAGCTGTTTTTCTTAGCTTCGTTCTTCTCGGCCTTGGCGTTTGCACGAGCAGCTTGCTTTTGTGCAGCCTTGGTACGAGCTTCGCGAGCAGCCTTAGCAGCTTCAGCGCGAGCCTTGAACTTGTCAACGCGACCTTCGATGTCGAGCACGCGCTCTTCACCGGTGAAGAATGGGTGTGAAGCACTCGTGATGTGCACTTTTACCAAAGGGTATTCGTTACCATCGGTCCACTTAATGGTTTCTTCGGTTGCCGCAGTAGAACGGGTCAAGAACGAAAAGTCGTTGTTGAGGTCCTGGAATACTACTGGGCGGTAGTTCTTAGGGTGTAGTTCTTTCTTCATAATCTAGTGTATTGTATCTGTTTTTACAGCAAAAGTCAAAGGTGTTTATAAGCAGGAGCGCTATGCCGGCAAATCGGCTGATTTGGCGAGTTGTTTGGCCTTAACGCGGCTCCACCAAATAGCAAGAGCAATAAAGAAAATGCCGAGGCCCCCAACCACAAATTCCGGCAGAATAATGTGGTACAACTTCAGGAGCATTACACCGCCCAAGAAGGCGATTGCCCAGTGCGCGCCGTGTTCCAGGAATACATAACGAGCCAGTGCATTAGATCGCACCAAGTGAATAGTCATAGCCCGAACCCAGATGGCACCAGCACCCAAACCTGCAATGATCAGAACAACGTCACCGGTTAGCGCGAATGCACCAATTACACCATCCAGCGAGAAGCTAGCATCCAGAATCTCTAGATACATAAAGGCCGAAAACGCTGCCAAGCCAACTTTGTGCTTCATGCCGTTTTTGCTTTCGGCGGTGCCCACGGCAGCGTCCACCAGTTGCAGGCCGATGTGCAGCGCCATGGCCATAATCGAGGCCAAGAAGATCGTGTTGTGGTGTGCGGGATCTACCGTGGCGTTAATAACCAGCGTGGCGATCAGCATAATAAAAATAGTTACGTTATCGAACTTGCCCAATTTGCCCAGGTATTTTTCCAGAAAAGGCAGCCAGTGCGTCTTTTTGTTGTAGTCAATAAAGTAACTTAGGGCGATCATGAGCAGGAAGGTACCACCGAAGGCGTTAATGACTGGCTCGGCCTTAACCAGCTCGCTTTCATATTCGTGCGGGTGATGCAACGCCAGATCGACCACATGCTGAAAGCCGATGTCGGCAGTAAACGCCACAATAACAATCGGCAGCAAAAAGCGCACCACAATAACAGCGGTGAAAATACCAAGTGTCATGAACAATTTTTGCCATAACGGTGACATGGTAACCAGAACTTTACTGTTTACTACAGCGTTGTCAGCGCTGAACGTTGTCTCTAGCAACGTCAAAACCAACACGGTAAAGAGCGCCGCGACGCCCATTTTCCAGCCCACAAGGGCCCAAATAATTGCTGTAACGGTACCGGCGAACCAGTAAATTTTGAAAAGATCTTTAAAACTCATATGCATGTATCATACTTCCTTGACGTACACTGTACAACCAGAGAAATTAGTTTCTTGGGCAGGAGTCCAGCGTGCAGGCGGGTTCTGTTGCACATCTGTTGCACATCTGGTACAATACACCAGTAACTAATTAAGCAGTTTTGGAACCAATCCTCCTGTTGGTCAGCCATGTAGGCACCACCAGGCCCCAAGACGAAGAGAAAGGACTACCACATGGCTACCGTTGATGTAGACATTAAAAAACTATTAGAAGCAGGCGCGCACTTTGGCCACAAGACCAGCCGCTGGCACCCAAAAATGGCTCCGTTCATTCACAGCAAGCGAAACGGCAGCCACATTATTGACCTCAACAAAACCGTTGAAGGTTTGGAAGAGGCTCTGAGCTTTATTAGCAAGACCGCTTCAGAAGGCAAACAAGTTTTGTTTGTTGGCACCAAGCGTCAGGCTCAAGACTTAGTTAAACAAGCCGCTGAAGACGTAAAGATGCCATTCGTAACCGAGCGCTGGTTGGGTGGTATGTTGACTAACTGGCCAACTATCAGTGGTCGCATTAAGCACCTCAAAGACCTCGAGACCAAGATGGAATCAGGCGAATTGGCTAACAAGTACAACAAGCTCGAGATCCAGCGCTTCCAAGAAGAAATCACCGAAATGAACCGCATTTACGGCGGTATCAAGAACATGCAACAGCGCGTTGGTGCCGTATTTATTATCGACATCATCAACGACGCCAACGCTTTGGCAGAAGCCAAAAAGCTCGGCCTGAAGACGGTAGGTTTGGTTGACACTAACGCCGACCCAACTTTGGTTGACTACGCAATTCCTTGCAACGACGACGCTATCAAGACCATCCAGTTGGTTCTGGACTACGTGAAGCAAGCTGTTGAAGCTGGCCAAGCTAAAGTTAAAAAGGCAGACGTTGCCGACAAAACTGAAAAATAAAGGGTAGGGAGAGAAACGACATGGCTGTAGATATTGCAGAAATCAAGCGCTTGCGCGAACTGACCGGTGTTGGCATGACCGACGCTAAAAAAGCTTTGGAAGCTGCCGAAGGTGACTTCGACAAAGCGCTGGCTGAAATGCGCAAAAAGGGTATGACCAAGGCCGAGAAGAGCGCCGCTCGCGAAGCTCGCGCCGGTGTTGTCAGTAGCTACGTGCACGACAACCGTATTGGTGTGTTGCTGGAAGTAAACTGTGAAACCGACTTTGTTGCCCGCAACGAAAAATTCACCGACTTTGTAAAAGATGTGGCTATGCACATTGCCGCATCGGCTCCTTTGTACGTAACCAGTGAAGAAATTGCTGCCGAAGAGCGCGCTCGCGTTGAAGCTGAATTTACCGAAAAGGTAACAAACGAAGGCAAGCCTGCCGACATGGTTCCAAAGATCGTTGAAGGCATGGTCAAGAAATACTTTGCAGAACGCTGCTTGGTTGACCAACCGTACATCAAGAACCCAGACCAAACTGTTGGCGACTACATCAAAGAAAACATTGCTCAGTTGGGCGAGAACTTGGTAGTTCGCCGCTTTAGCCGCATGGCAATTGGTGAAGTAGCCTAAAACTACCACGTCATACTAAAAAGAACTGTCATAATCGACAGTTCTTTTTATATATTTAAGAATAATTTGCGGGTGGATCAGCGCGGGGTGGATTCTGTAGTGAGCGAGTGCTCAAGAACAGAGGTCCACCCCAACGCGTCACCTACCGATGAGGGCTTACTTGCCGGGGTAGCGGCTGCCGTTCAGGGTGCGCAGCGCGGCCACGGCCAGCTCGTGAAGCTGTCGCTTGTTGGGGCGCAGGACTTCGAGCATCTGGCCCGTCTTGGTGTGCACGAACAGCTCCTGATAAAGACGTTCGCCACGTACCACGGCGTAGGTCATGTAGGCGCTGTCGGCGCCTGGCAGATTGCGGGTGGGCACTCGTTCAGCCCACATGACGGTGTTGTCGTCGTGGTTCTGCTGCGTGTAGCGGATGCCGAACTCGACCTTGAGCATGTCCGGGACGACCCCGATCAGCAGCTGCGGCTTGACGTAGTCGAGGTTGCTGGTCAGAAAGCAGTCGGCCTGGCCGATCTCGCCCTCTTCGGTATTGGTGGCGACGACCGCATTGCTCAGCCTGTCGGTGAGACCGTTTTTGCTTTGAAACAGCAGTCGATGGTTGTGGGTGATCGTGTGGATCTCATCCAGCGGCACCAAGGCACACGGGTTGATGTAGTCGTACAGCGTGTTGGCGTCGTCCGCGGACGACGTGGACTTCGGCTTGGACGTGGGCTTTTGGGCGGGGACCAGACCGGGGGTGATCGGCGTGATCGTGCTGATTGGTGCGACGGCCTGCGTGGTGGGCGGCGTTGACGTCGTGACTCCTTGCGTGAACGCAGTGGTCAGCAGCGCGGCGACTCCCAGGCCCAGGGCGGTTACTCGAACCAGGCGAGACATGGGTGCTCCCTCATGGTAGGTGCTGAGTGCGAGTCCAAAAAGGAAAGGCGGATGTGCCTCACTCGGCACATATAGTATAATTTTTGAGCCAATATGTCAAACTCTATCTGCGAGAGACCGATTAGGGTACAATAGGGAAATGGATACCAAGCAATACGAAGAAAAAATGAAACAAGCCGTGGAATTTTTCCACGAAGATATTAAAAAAGTTCGCACCGGTCGTGCCCACGCGAGCATGCTGGACGGCGTAATGGTAACTGCGTACGGATCACCAATGCCACTGATCCAAGTAGCTAACGTAACTGCTCCAGAGGCGCAACTGCTACAAATTACTCCATTTGACCCCAGCAACTTGCAGGCAATCGCCAGCGCAATTCGCGACAACCCAACGCTGGGCCTCAACCCATCTGACGACGGCCGCGTGGTTCGCGTGCCAATTCCGGCGCTCAACGAAGAACGTCGTCGTGAGTACGTAAAAGTTCTGAATGGCAAGGTAGAAGACTGCATGGTGCGCTTGCGTGGTGTGCGTCGCGACGGCCTTGACGCAATTAGCAAAGCCAAAAAAGACAAAGAAATTGGCGAAGACGACGCCAAACGCCTAGAAAAACAGATTGATGATCTTTTGGCTAAGGCAAAGACTGACGTCGATGCTGCGGCTAAGGCCAAAGAAGCCGAAATTATGACCGTCTAAGCAGCGGTTCTTCAAGCAAATTAGGGTACAATGAGAGCAACATGAGTGAGCAGACAGAAACGGCCGCAGTACCGGAACATTTAGGATTTATTTTGGATGGCAACCGCCGTTGGGCGCGCGAACATGGCGTGCCGGTGATCGAGGGCTATCGACAGGGGTGGAAAGCGTTCAAAAAAATCGTAGACTCGTCGGTTAATCACGGCGTGCGCTACATTTCGGCCTACGCATTTTCTACCGAAAACTGGAAGCGCGACCGCAAAGAAGTCCAAAGCCTTATGAAGCTCTTTTTGTGGATCGCCCGGCACGAGGTCAAAGAGCTCAACCGCGAAAACATTCGCCTGCGTGTGGTTGGCTCTAAACTGCGTTTAGGCCACGCATTGGCGCATGCTATTCGCGAGGCCGAAGAATTAACCAAAGACAATGATCGTGGTACGTTGCTTTTATGCCTGGACTACGGGGGTCAGCAAGAAATTGTAGATGCCGTAAAGCGTATCGCGGAAGCGGGCCACGCACCCGAAGAAATCACCCCTGATTTGATTAGCAAATTCCTGTACGCACCAGACGTACCAGCTCCCGATCTGATTATTCGCACCTCTGGTGAACAGCGACTGAGTAACTTTATGACCTGGGAAAGTGCGTATAGTGAGTTTTTGTTTGCAGGTAAAAAATTGCCTGATTTTGATGAAAAAGACCTGGAGTCAGCACTAGCTGATTACGCAAATCGCCAACGGAGGCTCGGAAAATAGTGGGTATATTCTTATTAATCGTAGGTTTGTTGTTGTTCGTTGGGCTGGTGGTTATTCACGAGTTTGGCCACTTTTTGGCAGCTCGCCGTAACGGGGTTGACGTAGAAGAATTTGGTATTGGCTTTCCGCCCCGGGCTTGGGCCAAAAAAACCAAAGGTGGCTTTGATTTTAGTATTAACTGGCTGCCTATTGGTGGCTTTGTAAAGCTTAAGGGCGAGCACGATTCTGACACCGAAAAGGGTAGTTTTGGCGCGGCATCGCTGCCAGCCAAAGTAAAGATTATGCTTGCCGGCGTGGGTATGAACTTGCTTGGCGCATTCGTGATCTTTACTATTTTGGCGTGGGTTGGTATGCCGCAGCTGATCGACAACCAATTTACCGTCTCTAGCGATGCGCATGTAGCCAAACAAGAAGTCCTGGTGGGCTTTGTTGAGGGCAACTCGCCCGCAGCTAAAGCCGGCCTAAAGGTGCGTGACCAGATTACGAGCATTGGCTCGTCTAAGGTGGCTGCAACACCGGTAGAAAGCGCCAGCAAGCTCCCGGCCGTTACCAAAAAATATGCTGGTCAAACGGTGTATATCAACTACGTACGGAACGGTGACGCCAAAACCGCCAAAACGCAACTGCTCAGCACGGCTACCGTTAACGCCAGCCAAAATACGTCTAGTCCTAAAGGTTACTTAGGGGTGGCTCCTACCGAATATAAGTTGGTCAAATACAGCTGGTCGGCCCCTGTTGTCGCACTAGGAACTATGTGGCAATTAACTGCCGCAACATTCCAGGGCTTGGGCACCGCTCTTAGCGCGTTGTTCCACGGCGAAGGCGCCAAAGCTTCGCAACAAGTTTCGGGTCCAGTGGGAATTGTGGTGTTGCTCAAGAACGGCAGTTTGCTAGGCTACCAGTTTATGTTGATGATCATCGGTGTTATTTCGCTGACTTTGGCAATCATGAACGTGTTGCCGATCCCGGCGCTTGATGGCGGACGATTGTTTGTAACGCTTATTGCCAGGCTGCTTCGCAAACCGTTAACCGAGGCCGTTGAAGAACGCATCTACGGCACCGGCTTTGCGCTGCTCATGCTGCTTGTAGTTGTAATCACCATCGTCGATGTCAAACGATACTTCTGAACCCAGGCCTGCCTCTAGTTCGCGTGCGCCATGGGGACCGTGGCGCGCCTCATTTGGTACAGTTTTGAGCTTTTTGGGCGCTCAAATATTCATTCAAATATTTGTTTTGGTGTATCTGGCGGCGAATCATCATTCAAATTCGGCACTTACTTCGCTCACTGATTCTATTGCTGGCCAGTTTTGGGTTACTCTAATGGCCGAGGTAGTCACGCTAGCTACTGTGTGGCTGTTTGTGCGCAAGTGGTCGTGGGCAAAAATCAAGCAGGGTATTGGCCTTAGAAAGCTGCGCTGGCATGATGCTGGATTTGCGATTTTTGGCGTCATTTTATATCTGGCGGCGTACACGCTAACGCTCAATATTACTAGCTCGTTCTTTAACCTTGATGTAAACCAAGAACAATCAATTGGCTTTAGCGGTGCAACAGGCTTTATACCACTGGTGCTCGCCGCTGTAAGTCTAGTTGTTCTGCCGCCCCTGGTAGAAGAAATTGTTTTTCGGGGCTATTTGTACGGGGGGCTGCGCAACAAAATGACCCCTGTTGTTGCAGCAATCGTTACCAGCCTTGTATTTGCGGCACCACACGCGCTCGAAAGCAGCGATGGTAAGCTACTGTGGGTGGCAGCAATCGACACCTTCACATTGTCGCTAGTACTCTGTTATTTGCGCCAAAAAACCGGTTCAATCTACGCCGGTATAGGCGTCCACGCTATCAAAAATGGCCTGGCGTTCATTACGCTGTTCATTCTGCATGTTCGCTAGTTTTTGCAAATAGTGTTGCCTAAGGTATAATTATCCGTAATTATGTGTTGCCAAATTCTAACCATTGCTGGTGCTCTGCATATCCCGGCCCCCCGGCCGTAATTTCCTTTGTCTTAGATTTTTTAACAGATTAATTCCTGAAAGGGGAGCATATAACCATGAAGATGACGCAGCTTTTTACCAAAACCAGCAAGACAGTTCCTGCTGATGAGTCTGCTCGTAATGCGCAACTCCTTATACAGGCGGGCTATATTCACAAAGAAATGGCCGGCGTCTATGCGTTTTTGCCACTTGGCAAGCGCGTTTTGGATAACATCGCCAATATTGTGCGTGAAGAAATGAACGCAGTTGGTGGTCAAGAAGTACAAATGACGGTGCTGCAGCCCAAAGATATTTTTGAATTGACCGATAGGTGGGACGACGAAAAAGTTGACAACTGGTTCAAGACGTCGCTTAAAAACGGCACCGAGCTTGGCATGGGGTTGACGCACGAAGAGCCAATCGTTGACTCGCTGAAGCCTTTTATCAGCTCATATAAAGATTTGCCGGTTTCGGTGTACCAGATTCAAAACAAGTTCCGTAACGAGCTCCGAGCTAAAAGTGGCTTGCTTCGCGGCCGCGAATTTGTCATGAAGGACATGTATTCGTTCGCTCGCAACGAAGAAGAGCACCTCAGGATTTATGAAGAAATCGCCGAAGCCTACGGTCGTGTGTATGCGCGTCTGGGCATTGGCGACATCACCTATCGCACCTACGCGGACGGTGGAATCTTTACCAAAAAGTTCAGCGACGAGTTCCAAACGCTCAGTCCAATTGGCGAGGACACAATTTATGTCCACGAAGGCAAGAAAATCGCTTTTAACGAAGAAATCATGTCCGATGAAACACTCGCTAACATGGGTGTAAAGCGCGAAGAACTTGTTGAGAAAAAGGGCGTGGAAGTAGGGAATATTTTCCCACTTGAAAGCAAATATAGCGACGCATTGGGTTTGTTCTACAGCGATGAAGATGGCAATGACCAATCTGTTGTTATGGGGTGCTATGGCATTGGCGTGAGCCGTCTGGTGGGCATGCTTGCTGAACACTTTTCGGACGATAAAGGCTTGGTGTGGCCCGAAAATGTTGCGCCGTTTAAGGTCATCATTAGCCAGTTGGGCACCGACGAAGCAGTAACAAAAGCTGCGTATGATATGTATCAAAAGTTGACTGAGGCCGGCGTTGCTGTATTATATGATAACCGCACAGATGCACGACCCGGAGAGAAGTTTGCGGACGCCGATCTACTTGGCATCCCGTACCGCGTTGTGGTAAGCGCCAAAACGGTTGCGGCCGACAAATACGAAGTTAAGAAACGCGTTAGTGACCAGTCAGAACTATGTAGTCTGGATGATGTGATAAAACTTACCTCCTCTAAGCAGGGATAGCTGCTATAATAGCAGTAGCCTAGAATAAGGACAGGTACGCTCCACGATCGAACAGCATGACAAAAGGAGATATATAACATGAAGAAACAATTCCACTTGACCCAAGCCGGTGTAGACGAACTAAAAGCCGAATTAACAGAGCTGGTTGGTTTGCGCTCTCAAATTGCTGATCGAATCAAAACAGCCCGTGAATTCGGTGACTTGAGCGAAAACATGGAATACAGCGCTGCGCGCCAAGATCAAGAGCGCAACGAAACTCGTATTTCCGAGATTGAGCATATTTTGGCTAACGTACAGGTCATTACCACCCCTAAAAACGACAGCAAAGTTGTCTTGGGTTCGAAGGTACAGCTTAAGAGCAGTACTGGTAAAACCAAACAGTTCCAGGTTGTTGGCACCGTTGAGGCAGACCCGTTGAACGGCAAGATTTCAGACGAGTCGCCAATTGGCCAGGCTTTGCTTGGCAAAAAAGAGGGCGAACACGTAGAAATCAAAACTCCAGCTGACACCACCACGTACACCATTAGCGCTATCGGCTAAGCCACGTACTAAGCAGCAAAATGGCCCTGGAGTTCCGGGGTCATTTTTATTGGCCGCGCTCCAGGTGGTCTGATCTGTAAAATATGGTAAAATAGTACACGAAAGGTAAGGAAATAAACTATGAACTGGCTAAACCAGATTGTTGACGAGGCAATTCGTCAGCATCCCGAAGGTGAAATTATTGTATCGTCTGGCGTGTCGCCGTCGGGCAAATATCACCTGGGCACACTTCGCGAAATTTTGACGGCCGAGGTTGTGATGCTGGAGCTCAAACGTCGTGGTCGCCAGGCTCGTCATTTGCATATTGTGGACGATCTGGACGTGTTCCGTAAGGTTCCAGCTGGTTTGCCAGAAGAATATCAGCGGCAGCTGGGCAAGCCGTTGTGTGATGTACCATCACCAACAGGCCAGGGGTCGTACGCCGATTATTACCTGAACGACATGGTTGAGGCCGCCCAGAAACTGCATCTAGAAATGGAAGTTGTGCGCTCGCACCAGAATTATCGCAGTGGCTACTACGTGCCAGCTATCGAAAAGACCATGGCTAGCTTGCCAGCCGTTCGCAATGCTATTCAGACTGCCTCGAACCGTCAGCTTGACGAAGATTGGGTACCGATCCAGATTTTGGTTGATGGTCGTTGGAAGAACCGCAAGTTCCTCGGGCTGGACGCCGATGCCAAAATTATTCGCTACGCCGACACCGAAGGCAATGAAGGTCAGGCTGACTATGCCAAGGGCGAAGTTAAGCTTGATTGGCGCCTGGACTGGCCGGCTCGTTGGTGGCTTATGAATGTGGGCGTAGAGCCGTTCGGTCGCGATCATGCTACCAAGGGTGGCAGCTACGACACCGGCGAGGCCTTGGTTCGCGACGTATTTGGCGCGCAGCCTCCCATTCCTGTGCCGTACAATTTCATTAACCGCACCGGCGAAACCAAAAAAATGAGCAAGAGCTCTGGCAACACCATTACTGCGTCCGAGCTGCTCGACATGTTGCCGTCAGAAATTGTACGCTACTTTATTTTCCGTTCAGCACCAGACAAACTTCTGTTCTTTGACGAGGGCGAAACGCTGATGCGTTTGTTTGACGACTTTGCCGCCTTGCTGGCCGAGCCAAACAAAACCGAGTCCGACCAACAGCTGATTGACCTCTGTATGTATGGTGTCGAAAAGCCAACCGTCAGCAACATTCCATTTACACATTTGGTGGCGAGTTACCAGGCGTCACTGAAGGACACGCAGCGTACCATTGATGTTATTCGTCGTACCGAGCATGCCCAAACTGCGCAGCGCGATGCCGAAATCATTGGCAACGAACTGCATTTTATTGATAACTGGTTGCAAAATCGTGCTCCAGAAGATGTAAAATTTGCGCTCAGCGATACCGTGCAGGCAAGTGATTTTACGGATCAAGAGCAGGAATTTATGCGTTCCTTGGCCCAAAAAGTAGCCCAAGCGCCAGCCGACGCTGATGGCGCATGGTTCCACAACGCCATTTATGAGTTCAAAGAAAACATGGGGCTGCAGCCAAAAGAAATGTTCCAAACATTGTATCGCGCACTGATCAACAAAACCTCTGGTCCGCGTGCCGGATGGTTCTTGAGCATTTTGCCACGCGATTGGTTGGTAGCTCGCCTGAAGCTCGAAAAATAGACCATACAAATACCAGCGATCGCATAAGCCCGCTGGTATTTTGTTATTTTTTATCTGTTTTGTGTGGTGTTTTAACGGCGACCTTTGCAATTCCTAGGTATCGGTCGCGAATTTGGAACAAAAAGTAAAATCCCAAAGCTGAGCCAATCAGCGTGCCAATAAATGAGCCTACGCCGCTGTAATCGGTAAACATTAGAATGAATCCGTACACAATATTAACCAGTGTGGCGTAGAATAGCAGATTCCAGCCAGTTTTTTCGCGAGCTTTGGTTGGTCCAAACGCTGCCAAGTACAAAAAAGCTTCAACCGCCAAAACCAGCAGGCTGAGCCAAATGCCAACCGTCATGCGCGAGGCAATAACTTCGTGTGTGCCGTACATGCGACTTAGCTGGTTCGCATACTCGATAATTTTGTTAGCTTCGTGTGCCCAGTGCCACAGCGACCACAAAGAAGCGAGCGAAAACAGCCCAATAATCAAACTAATATAGGGAACATACGTTACCAAAAAATCTTTACCACTCTTGGGTAGAGCAGGCGCTTTTTTACCGAAAATATCGTTCAAAGCCTTTTCGAGGTCAGCGAGTACTGCCATGACACACTCCTTACTTATCTACTAAGCGTAACGGCAATGTTGTAATTTTGCAAATTACCCACCGTACGCTCAGCCCAGTCTTGCTGGCATCGAACAAAACAGTTAAGGTTAGACTATGGATACAGTACACCACGCCGTCACATTTATTAACGATCATCGATCTGTTCAGATCGGAATCACGTTACTGGTTGCAGTTTTGTTGCAAATGCTCAGTCGCTTGCCGATTGATCGGTTTGTGCGACGAGTAGTGGTGCAGAGTCACCGTTACCATAGTGCCGAAGAAGAAAAGAAGCGCGAAGATACGCTGATTAGCGTGTTCCATACAGCGTTTGCTGTTGTGATTTGGACCATCACACTAATCACTATTTTATTTGAAATGCGCGTGAACGTTGCCGGCTTGCTAACCGGTGCTGGCGTGCTGGGCGTGGTGGTCAGTCTGGGCGCCAAAAACGCCATTAGCGACTTCTTGGCTGGTATTTTTATCATTGGCGAAAACCAGTATCGCGTGGGCGACATCGTAACCCTGGCCACCAGCACCAGCACTGTTTCGGGGGTGGTAGAAGACATTACCGTGCGGATCACCAAATTGCGTGACCTAGACGGCTACTTGCACATTGTTCCCAACGGCTCCATTGGCGTAGTAACCAACATGACCTTCCAGTTTGCCAACGTGAACGTGGATATTCCAGTGGCTTACGAGGCCGACGTGGATAAAGTAGTTAAAATCATCAATCAAGTGGGTGTGAGCATGGTAGACGACAAAGAAATTGGTGGCGACGTGGTGGAGCCGATCCAATTCCTGCGGGTAGACAACTTTGAAGATTCGTCAATGAAGGTAAAGGCGCTGGGTAAAGTGCGCGCTGGCACGCAGTGGGACGTTGCTGGTGATTTTCGTAAGCGTTTGATTGCAGCGTTCGACAAACATCATGTGAATATCCCGTATCAACAGATAGTAGTACATAAATCAGAAAAGAAAAGGTAGCGTATGAAAGCTATTTGGAACGGCACCGTTATCGCCGAGGCGCCAAAAGAAGATCTTATTTACATCGAGCAGAACTGGTATTTTCCACCTGCCAGCGTCAAAAAAGAGTTTTTGCGCGAAAGCCCCACGCCATATACCTGCCCATGGAAAGGCGTTTGCCAGTACTTTGATGTAGGCAAGGATGACAAGTGGAGCCACGACAACGCGTGGTCATACCCTAACCCAAAGCCATCAGCTATCGATATAGTCAAAAAAGACTTTAGTAATTACGTGGCCTTTTGGCATGAAGTGAGTGTAGAAGAATAAGAAAAAGCGCCGATACAAGTCGGCGCTTTTTACGGGTTAGAACTGGTTAGCTGTTCTGAGCTTGGCGCTGCAGGAACTTCAATCGAGCGAAGTAACCAGCGGCCATTGCCAGCAAACCAATGATGATAGTGCTGGTAGGACCAGTGCTTGGCAGTGCAGTAGCCTGGGTGGCAGGTGCTGCAGTTGTTGGCGTTGGGGTTTCAGGGGTAGTAGTGGTAGTAGTTGTTGGGGTAGGTGTTTCTTCTTTAGGAGGAACCGTTACCTTTACAACAGCTACATCACAACCTTGTTGGGCGTTGTCGTTGGCAGCGCTGTTACCGATAAAGCAAGCTTTGTTGGTAATAGTGGTGTCAGCGGTAGCAGTTACCTTAACCTGGTATTCCTTGGTTACGCTCTGTTTTGGCTTCAAGGTGCCCAAGTTCTCGTTAATAGTACGCGTGGCAGCGTTACTTACGAATTCCAAGCCGTCAGGCAAGGTGTCGGTCATAACGGTGTTAACCATGTCGTTTTTACCGTCGTCGCTTGTTTGGGCGTTGCTGACCGTAATAACGTAGGTTAAAACGTCACCAGGAGCTGCGGCTACAGCGTCTGATTCGCTGTTAGCGTCGCTGAGTGCACCTTTGGCAGTTATGTTCTGCACTTTCTTTACAATCTTGCCCTCTGGGTGCCATGCGAATGCAGGGGTAGCAACAGCTGCTACCAGCCCAAGGCTCACAACACCGCTTACAACAAGAGTCTGTACTTTGTTCATAGCAATTATCTCCTTTAGGCTCACGGGGAAGACCGGGTGAGTCTCTCAATTACAAACCTTATTATACGCTTTTTAAGCTATTAGTCAATAAATCTACAGAAAAGCAATACCGGAATGTGAGGTATGTCACACTAAAACAGAGGTAAAGCTCAACTAATTTTAAAACTTGGCCCCAGGGTGAATAACAGGTATAGTTTAGGTATGGCATCAGCAAAGAAGAGACGAACCCAGACCAAAAAGAAGGCGGTAGCTACTGCAAAACCAACAGCTCCAGGCCCTGAATTAGTAGAAGAACCGGCGGGAGCCGTGGTAACAGATGACGTTAATCTTATGACCGATTTGCCGCAGCCCACCAAATACGACCGGTTGTACGGCTGGAATAAGTGGCTGGCGTGGATTCACGCGTTGCAAGGCATAGCTATTTTGGTGCTTAGTGCCAATTATTTGCTGCCTGTGTCTACATCGTTTATTACGCCGAACCCATTGGCGACCAAAACTATGACACCGGCATCGCATCATTTGTTTGATCTGAGTGTAGCGTGGTTGGTAGCGCTGGCGTTCTTTGCGGCGGCAATCATGCACTGTTTGCTGGCAACCGTGTATCGCACTCGATACGAATCTGAGATTAAGCGGGGCGTTAACCGCTTGCGCTGGATTCAATTTGGCGTTTCGGGCAGTCTTATGGCCGTGGCAATCGGTTTGTTGTGCGGTATTTATGACTTTTCAACCTTGCTGTTGGTAGTAGCGTCCACTTTGATTACCAGCCTTTTGGGTATGGTTCTAGAGATGCGCGCAAAAGACGATGCAAGCTCAGTGCTATACGTGGTTAGTGGTTTGGCCGGCATCGCATCGTGGGTGGTTCTGGCTTTGTATCTGGTAGGCGCAAATGTTTTTGGTGAAGGTCACTTGCCAGCATTTGTATACTGGCTGGCCGGAAGCGCCGTAGTTCTGTACGGTGGGTTTGCTGCTAATTTTTATTTGGCGCGCCAAAAGCAGGGCAAATGGGCAGACTACTTATATACTGAACGCATGTATATGCTGTTGAGCGCTGCCGCATGTACGGCGCTGGCCTGGCAAATCTTTGCAGGTGCGCTTAAGCCATAATGCGTACATTGCTGTTTGATTTTGATGGAACCATTGCCGACAGCTTTGATGTGGTTGTAAATATTTTTTACGAGCTTACAGGGCACGCGCGAATCACTGACTCCACAGAAGTGTTGCGCCTGCGCAAAATGCCGATGATGCGTGTGGCCAAGGAGTTGCACGTCAACCCAATTCAGATTCCTCGCTTGCTTATCAGAGGCCGTAAGATGATGCATGCCAAACTAGCCGAGGTGCCAGCGTTTGACGGCATTGCCCAGGCGTTGCAAACATTACAGAATCAGGGCTACAAATTATACGTGATGAGCTCAAATAGTACTCAAAATGTTCGAGCGTTTTTGGAGGCCACCAAATTGGATACATATTTTGACGATGTGTACGGAAATATTGGTTTGCTCAACAAAGCGGCGGCTATTCGTAAGGTGCTACGTCAAAATGGCTTGCAGCCGCACGAATGCGTGTACATCGGTGATGAGTCACGTGACATTGACGGCGCTAAGAAGGCCGGCGTGGGCATGGTGTCGGTAGCCTGGGGCTACAATGACGTGTCATTGCTGCGTGAACATCACCCCGACGCAATAGTGGAACATCCAAGCGAATTGATCGCTGCAATAAAGAAAGTTTAGATATGCAAGAAGAAGTTACAATTGAAAAGCTGGTTCACGGTGGTCAAGGTTTGGCCACGATGGCTGACGGCCAAAAGGTGTTTGTATGGGGCGCGCTACCGGGCGAAAAGGCTAAAATCCGCATCATTAAAAAGAAGCGATCATATGCCGAAGCAATTGCTGAACAGATAGTGCAGCCATCACCAGTTCGCGTGCAAGAGCGTGAAGAGAATTATTTAGCTACCAGCCCCTGGCAAATTGTGGATTTTGCTGCCGAAAATGAATACAAAAAGCGGATTGTGCAGGAGCTGTTTGTGCAGGCGCATGTGCCAATTGCCGATGATTTTGCCATGACCAGCGCGGGTGATGAATGGCATTATCGCAACAAAATGGAATACAGTTTTTGGGGCGATGACGATGGCTTGCATCTGGCGCTGCACAATCGTGGCTCACACCATAAAACAATTGTACAGGGAAGTGAACTTGCGCTGTCAGCTCTGGACGCCGGTGCTCAAGCGGTTCTAGCGGAGCTGCAAAAATACAACCCGCGTGCCGGCGACTTGAAGACAATAATTGTTCGATGTTCGCAAAAAGGTGATGTAGTGGTGTCGTTATTTACCAAGCGCGAAGATTTTCACAAAATTCAGCTACCCGCTGAAGTTAAAGGCATGAACGTGTACTTTTCTAACCCAAAGAGTCCGGCAAGTGTACCAACCAAATTGCTGTACAGCCTAGGCGACGTCACCCTAACCGACACATTACTTGGTACCGAATTTACCTACGACGCTGATTCGTTCTTTCAGGTGAATATTCCGGTGTTTGAAGCCGCCCTAAGTCGCATCCAAGAACATGGTGCTACCGATAATTTAGTAGACATGTATGCCGGCGTAGGCAGTATTGGGCTGAGTGTAGCAAAGCAACGTGTAGAATTGGTAGAGGCCGACGCAGCAACAGCTGCAATGGCTCGCGTGAATGCGCAAAAGTCAGGGGTAAATGCCGAAGTTGTAGAATCGCCAAGCGAAAAGGTTTTGGACTACATTGTGCCCGACAAAACTATTATTTTTGATCCGCCGCGCGCTGGTTTGCATGATAAAATCGTGCAAAAAACACTGGAAGCGCTGCCACCAAAGGTGATTTACCTTAGCTGCAATCCGGCTACCCAGGCTCGCGACCTGGCTCTGTTGCAAGAAGCCTACAATATTACCTATTTTGAGGGCTTTAACTTCTTTCCGCACACACCACACATCGAAACCCTAGCGGTGCTAACCAAAAAATAGGTATACTAGGCAGATGGCAAACAACTATTGGAGGGAACGCTCGGTACCGTATAAGCCCGGGCAAAAAACTGCGTACAAGCTGAGCCGCAGTAAAATCGAACTATTTATGCAGTGTCCGCGTTGTTTTTGGCTGGACGCTCGGTTAAAAATTAAGCGCCCTGATGGTCCACCGTTCAATATCAATAAGGCGATCGACGAACTGTTTAAGCGCGAATTCGACAGTTATCGCACCAAAGGCGAGCCGCATCCCATTATGGTAGAAAACAACGTGGCTGCTATACCGTTCATGCACGAAAAATTGGACGATTGGCGCGAAAACTTTGTGGGTGTGCAATATGTGCACGAGCCCACCAATCTGTTGTTGTTTGGCGCGGTGGACGATTTGTGGGTAACCGAAGATGGCCAGGTGATCGTGGTAGACTACAAAGCCACGGCCAAAGACAAAGAAGTGTCAATTAGCGCTGGGTGGCAAATTAGCTACAAGCGCCAAATGGAAATTTACCAGTGGCTGCTGCGCCAAAACGGCTTTGACGTGCAGTCAACAGGGTATTTTGTGTATACTAACGGTCGATTTGACGTCGATATAGACGGTTTTTTTAACAAGCTTGAGTTCAAAACAAAACTAATTCCATATACCGGTGATGATGGTTGGGTCGAGCCAATCATCTACAAAATGAAAGAGTGTATGGACGGCGAGATGCCGCAAATTGGCGATAGTATTATGGGCGGACCGTGCGATTTCTGTACGTACGCTCGGGCACGGACCGAGCTGACGCTGAATCATCTGATGAAAAAAGGCAAGTAACAACGTCGGTGGCGTGAAGGTTGGGGGTGCGCTGCTGCGCCACTCCACGCCCGCCCGGCGATTACTTCAGACTCTCTTGTAGTTGGGGTATGGTGCCGGCGCTGAGCGCCAAGGTGAACAGTTGCCACTGTGACCGCTCGTGCGAGTCACGGATGTACCGCTGTTGGAAAGTGGTCTGCTGGGGTCCGCGCCGCGTCTCCCTGATGGCCAGACGGCCCAGACTCAGCAGCATGACTACGACGATCAGAGCCAGCACGGCGAGGGTTGCTATAGCGATCATGGCTAGGCCAATCTATGAGTTCCGAAGGGTTACTTGCCTTAAGTTTCTCGGTACAGGTGGGTACTCGATACATATAAGTATACACCACCTTTGCATTTTCTACAACGTTTTTTGACTAGAGTTAGGCTACTGTGCGCCGCCGGTAGGGAAGCTGTGTCGGAACATCGGCTCATCCAGAGGAATAGCGGTGTGATCCTTAAAGGCGTGCCGCTCGGCGCGTTCCAGTGCGTTGACCACTGTTTCGGGTGTACGATTGACTTGCCGATCCATAAGCAAGAAGTTCAGCTCATTTCGCGGAATAGACAACGGGTCAATACGCGTGATCGGAATGTTGCGATGAATATTTGCTGTGAGCGTTTGGCGCTCAATCCAGGCGGAAATACTCGTTTCTGCATGAAGCGAAAGTATTTCTTTCATGCGCAATCGCCACTCTTGCCGCCGAATGAGCTGTTTACTACGAGTTTGCCATTGTGAACGCAGAGCCTCCTCAGTAAAAGCCTGGCCGAGCATTTCTATATATTGCTTGTGCAAAACAGTGGGCACAAAGAGGTGATCGGTTTTATTTATATTGAGCGAATGCTGCCAGCGCTGTTTCTTAATAATTCGCAAGGCTTCGTCAAAATCGGTGGTAAATTCACCTAAATCAAGCAGAATAAGTTCAATTTTTTTACCATCGTTGCGAATACCCATGTTCTCGATCTTCAGACTCATCTCGAAAATACCGTATCTCCAGAGCATGTAATGTGTATTAATGATGGAACGCAATAGCTGCCTCGCGGCAGGAATGTCTGGGGTGTTCAGACGTCGCGGCGGCAGATAAGCCAGTCGAAAACGGTGTAAATACAGAGACATTGGCATTACACAATCTTGCGTAAAATAAAGTGGCATAAAGTAATCCGGCTCATCTTTGGGCACGCTCGCCAGTACCGGAATAATCTTGATATTCCCAAGCAATCGCATCAAATGTTTGTCGTTGGCGTACATTCCCTGTAGGATAGTGGGCAATTGCTGTTTGTGAATAAGCAATTGGTGAATGCGTCGTTCGACTTCGCTCGCCGGCAATTTTAGACGTTGCAGATGCGGCTCTATCGCTTGTTTAGTTTCTTCAAAATCGAGCGGCACTTTTACCACACGACCAGTGGACACACCATCCAGGGAAGATACTTTGTAAATCCTGTACTGTGCGCCGTGATCAATAAATGTATAGCGATAGTAGGACCCCACGATATCGGGCACCTGGGGCATCGCGCCTTGCGATGGCGTCTCCGGCAGTAGCCAATCCTCTTTTTCTACCATCGGTCGACGTAGTCAATTTCCGCTATTTTGGCTGCTATAAAAGTGGCGAGTACGTCGTCTTTGGGCCGACAGTCACTGCAAAGATGCTTGGTACGCCAGCGTTTGTGTAGTTCCTCGGCTGTAAAGGCTTTATTAACTGTGGCCGTAAAGTATTCTTGAGCTTGACGGGGAATTTGCGGGAAATCTGTTTTGAGCGGGTTGATATTGTTGAGCCAGCGCCGTTGGGTGACGGCCAGTGTCATAAAACTGAGGTCGCTGGTAAATTCGCCAAGGTCGGCAAATACCAGCCGGTTGCGTTCAGTAAAGCCAGTGTCACCAATCTTGAATACATAGTCAGAATAGCCGTACTCCCATAGGGCGTAGGTCTGTTCGACGTACTGGTCAATGATATGACACACGCGTTTTACATCTGTGCTAGAGATTCGCAGGCTGTTATTGAGCGTCTGTAGTATTTCGCTGTTCATGGTGAGCTTGTCTTGGGCGTACACAATCCGTCCGGCACCCCAACGTTTGTCGGGCGTGTCCTCAGGCAAGATATTGTCCACGTCAATCAGGGTAGGATTACCCAGCAAATGCAAAAAAAGTTCGGGCTGCAAAAAGTTATGTCGCACCATGGTGGCAATGCGCGCTTTGCCATTAATAAAGGTGAGCACGCGGGACTGTACTCGCGCATCGGTTACTTTTTGACCAGTGCCATCGGTGTTGTATCGCTGACGAGCAATGACTTCGGTTTCGGATTGCGTCAATGGCAGTTTGAGCACGCGCCCATTGTGCATGTCAAACACGTGAAACTGACCGCCACTTCCGATTTCGGGGAATGGCACGTACTGATGCGGCTTTTCGGGCAAATGATATTGTTGCATGGTGTTCCTTGTTATTGATATTTAAGGATTAATTGTTCATAGGCGGGAATATCCTGGGGAGGCAATGCGGCGACATCACGCTCGATAGGCTCCAACCGCTCTGGCGGAAGGGGCGAAATTTGCCGATCGTTGTAAAGCATAACCAGGTCTTGGTGCGGGATGCGCATATCGTCGATTCGCCCTGATGACAGGCCTTGGTATAGTGTGTTCTTGGTATTTTGCTGAGCAATCCATAGTGCAACTTTTTGCTGCGGATTCTTGGTAAAGAACGCCTTTCGTCGCAATTGTCGCTGGCGTCGCTGCTCGTACACTATGCATTTTTTGCGCCAGCGTTTGCGGAATTCCTGAATGGTAAAAGCCTCATCACACGCTTTGCTGTAGTAGTCATGCAAAATAGCCGGCAGGTAAATGTAGTCAATTTTATGTGGCAGCAATGAGTGTTGCCATCGTCGCTCGGCCAAAATAGCTTCGGCTTGGTCTTTGTCGGTAATGTGTTCCGCCAGATCCATCCAAATAACCTCGGTCTTGGATCCGTTCCGGCGAATGCCCATGTTCTCGGGTTTGAATACGAATTCAAAAAAGCCATATTCCCAAATGCGATAGTGCAGAGCAATAATTTCTTGCACCAGTTTTTTGACAATTGCAATGTCGCTGCCAGTCAGCTCGTTTGGATAGTTGGGCTGCACAAATCTGAAGTGCTCCAGGTAATGACCAATGGTGTCAACCTGATCCTGGGTGTAATACACGGGTAAAAAGTAAGCATTTGGTGTTGGCGAAGGAATAGGCGCCTGCAGCATACGAAGCTGGCCCAGATTTTGCATAAACTGATGATCACGGCCGTACACACCTTGCAACAGATTAGGCAGCGTGTGTTTGTAGCGCATAATGTCCCGAACACGAGCATCGAGCAATGCGTTAAACTCATCGGATGTGTTATAGGTTGCAATTTTCGATAACGGAGCTGCCACAACGTGTTTAGTTTCTTCAAAATCGAGCGGCACTTTTACCACGCGCCCAGTAGGCTGATCGGTGGCTGAATGGATGGTGTACACCCTAAATTGCGCGCCATTTCCAATAAAATGATAACGATAAAACGTTCCAATCAGCGGCTTAGCAGAATGGTGAGGTGTCATTACAGGCGGTCCACGTAATCAATCTCCATAACTTTGGTAGCGATAAAAGCCGAAATGGTGTTAGTTTCTGGTGTGCACGCAGTGCAGACATGTTTTTTGCGCCAGCGTTTGCGGAATTCGTCTACGGTAAAACTGGTGTCCAAAATGTGCAGGTAGTCACCGACAAGTTCGGGGTGCATTTTGGGAAAGTCATTCTTGAGTTGGTTAGTGTTGTCGTACCACCATTTTTCGGTAATTGCGCGTTCAATAAATTCCGGGTCGCTGCTGAACTCGCCCAAATCTACTGTTACCAATGAGCCGTCGGCGCGCACGCCCATGTCACCCAGTTTAAAGATGTAGTCAGAATAGCCGTACTCCCAAATGCCATATACGTGCTGCACATAATCGTTGATTAGTCGGATGAATTTTCGGCGGTCGGCCGGAGTTATGGTTTCTTGCGTGCTCAGATATTCCAGCAGACCGCGCACAATTTCAACCTTGTCTTGGCTGTATACAAACCGCGCCGCACCCCAACGTTTGTCGGGCGTGTCCTCAGGCAAAATATTGTCGATTGGCACCAGCGACGGATTGCCTAAAAGGCGCAAAAAAGGTTGAGGGTCGTCCAAGGGGTGGGTGATCATGCTCGGCAGACGCGCCTTGCTATTCATGAACGTTTGCACACGCACTTCGATACTGGCAATCTGTTCCAGCGTGCCGTGGATAATATTGCGTCGTTGCTTGGCAACACGAGTTGTCTCGGCTTCGGTAAGCGGAATTTTGAGCACGCGCCCATTGTGCATATCAAAAGCTTTGAATTGGGCGCCATGACCTAGTTCGGAAAAAATACTGCCTTGTCTGTCCATAAAATGTTCCGTCTCTCCCAGATTGGCCAATAGTATCAAGTTTATATAAGCTGGCTCAAGGAGATGTGCAAGTTTTACTACGTTCTCCAGATATAAAGTGTGTATAGAATGCGTACATGCGCACCCGCCATATGCTTGGCAGATGTGCTATACTAAAAGTAGATGAAAGTTACCAACGCGCGAATCAGTTCCAGCTTTCGATCAAGTCGACGCTAGTCGGCTATTATCTTTTCTATACCTATTTCTAGACAAACTTTCGTAAACAGGAACAAACCATGTTAGACATCCAATATATTCGGGAAAATCGCCAAGCGGTGGCCGCTAAAGCGCAGCAAAAAGGCTATCCGGTAGATGTTGATACGCTTTTAGAGCTTGATGAGCAGCGCCGTAACATAGTTACGCAAATTGACGCGTTGCGAGCTAAACGTAATGACTTGGCCGCTACGCTTAAAAAAACCAAGCCGACTCCTGAGCAAATTGCCGAAGGCAAGAGCCTGAAAGAGCAGGTCGCCCAGCTGGAAGGCAATCTGGCACCAGTAGAAGAGCAGTATCAAACATTGCTTCGTGCCGTGCCAAACATGCCGCTCGCCGAAGTGCCCGTAGGTGCTACCGAAGACGAAAACGTGATCGCCAAAACAGTGGGTGAGCCAACAAAGTTTGACTTTACGCCTAAGCATGACTTTGAGCTGGGTGAGGCGCTTGATCTGATCGACAAAGAACGCGCCGCCAAAATTTCGGGTAGCCGCTTTGCGTACCTCAAGGGTGGCCTGGTTCGCATGCAGTTCGCGATTGTGCAGTTTGTAATGCAGACCCTGGGCGACGAAGCAATCATCCAGAAGTTGATTGACGAAAATGGATTGCACATTCCAGCCAAGCCATTCACGCCGGTTCTGCCGCCAGCTATGCTGCGCACTGAGCCCTATGTGGCCAGCGCTCGTCTGAACGCCGAAGAAGTAACTTACAAAATCGAACAGGATGATTTGTGGCTGAACGCCAGCGCCGAGCACACTTTGTGCACCATGTACTGGAACGAAATTCTACCAGAAGATGCGCTGCCGATTCGCTATTTGGGCTATAGCACTAGTTTTCGTCGCGAAGCTGGTACGTACGGCAAAGATATGGAGGGCATTTTCCGCTTGCATCAGTTCGATAAGCTGGAAATGGAAGTTTTTTGCACCCCCGAAACGGGCCTTGAAGAGCACAAGCTTCAGATTGCCATTCAAGAATACCTGGTGCAGCAGCTGGGTCTGCCATATCGCTTGATTCAAAAATGTACTGCCGACATTGGCAAGCCGAACGCCAGCGGTTATGACATTGACTGTTGGTTCCCGGGTCAGCAAAAATATCGCGAAACCCACACAGCAGACTACATGACCGATTACCAATCGCGCGACCTCAAGGTTCGTGTACGCCGCCAGGACGGAATAGATTTAGTGCATACCAACGACGCAACAGCGTTTGCAATGAGCCGAATTCTGAAGTGTATTATGGAAAACTATCAGACTGCCGATGGCAGAATTGTTATTCCAGAAGTCTTGCGCCCCTACATGGGTGGCCAAGCAGAGCTATAAGCTACAAAGGAGGGTATTATGATTGAACAACTCCACATTACGGGCGTTCATATGCAGGTTGGGGATGACTTGCAAAAATATGTCACCAAAAAACTGGCGCGTTTGGATCGCTATGTGCCCAAAGCTAGCCGCGAAAGCCTGAAAGTTGACGTAAAGCTGAAAGAAGAAAAGAACAAGGGCCAAAAACTGTGCACGTGCGAAGTGATTGTATCGCTGCCGCAGGAAACGATCACGATCACCGAAGATACAATTAACATTTTTGCTGCCGTAGATATTGCCGAAACCCGTCTGCGCCAGCAGCTGCGACGCTACAAAGATTTGCATATGAATCCGCGTCTGCACCGCCGAATTATTGCTCGTCTGAAGCATCGCCCGGTATAAAACCAAAAAAGACTCGCCTTACTGGCGCCAACAGCGTACAATAAGGGAAAACGAGATCAAGAAATAGGGAGATACGAGACTACCGCCATGAATATTGCTTGGAAAAAAGTACTGGGTGACCCACAAGCTCGAACCGTAAAACGCTTGCGAAAGCGTGTTCGCGTGATTAACGACCTGGCCGACACCTACAAAAAAATGACCGACAAAGAGCTGCAGGCTCAGACCGAGAAGCTCCAAAAGCGGCTCAAAAAAGAATCTTTGGATAAAATTTTGCCCGAAGCCTTTGCTGTGGTCCGCGAAGCTGCAACCCGTACCTTGGGTCAACGTCACTTCGACGTGCAGCTGGTTGGTGGTATGGTGTTGCACGAGGGTAATGTGTCCGAAATGCGCACTGGTGAAGGTAAGACGTTGGTAGCAACCGCGCCGGTGTACCTAAACGCACTCACCAAAAAAGGTGTGCACGTGGTAACCGTTAATGATTATTTGGCGCAACGAGATGCCGGTTGGATGGCGCAAGTGTATCACTTTTTGGGCCTCAGCACCGCTGTTATCGTGGCTGACAAGTCATTTATCTATGACCCCAAATTTGTAAACGAAGACCACGAAGACGAGCGCATGCGCCACCTTAAGCCATGTACTCGCCAAGAGGCCTACGCCGCCGACATCACCTATGGCACCAACAACGAATTTGGCTTTGACTACTTGCGCGACAACATGGTTCGCGAAACGGAACAGCTTCGCCAGCGCGACTTGCACTACGCTATCGTGGACGAAGTTGACTCTATTTTGATTGACGAATCTCGCACACCGCTGATTATTTCGGCGCCAAGTGTGACCACCGGCAGCGCCTACGCGCAATTTGCCAAAGTAACGCGCCAGCTCAAAAAAGAAGAGCATTACGAAACCGACGAAAAGCGCAAAACGGTGATTTTGACCGACGAAGGCGTAGAGAAGGTGCAAAAAGTGCTGGGTATTACCAGCCTGTACGCCACCGAAAACATCCGCACCATTTACCATCTTGAGCAAGCGCTGCGTGCCCAGGCACTCTTTAAGCGCGACAAAGACTACGTGGTAACCAACGAAGGCGAAATCGTGATCGTGGACGAATTTACCGGTCGTTTGCTGGCTGGTCGTCGCTACAACGAAGGTCTGCACCAGGCAATCGAGGCCAAAGAGGGCGTTGAGGTTCAGCAGGAATCCATGACGCTGGCAACCATTTCGTTCCAGAACTACTTCCGTTTGTACGAAAAACTAGCTGGTATGACCGGAACGGCGCAAACAGAGGCCGAGGAATTCCACCAGATCTACAAATTGGACGTGGTAGAAATTCCGTCCAACCGCGTGCCGGCTCGTATTGACCGCCCGGACCGCATTTATAAAGACGAAGCAACCAAGTTCAAGGCTATTGTGCAAGAAATTAAAGTGTTGCACGAAAAGGGCCAACCAGTGCTGATCGGTACTGTTTCTATCGAGAAAAACGAGCTGCTGAGCAACGCTTTGAAGAAAGCGGGCATTCCGCACCAAGTTTTGAACGCCAAGAACAACGAGCGCGAAGCCAAAATTGTAGCCCAAGCCGGTGAAAAGGGCGCTGTAACGCTGGCGACCAACATTGCCGGTCGTGGTACCGACATTGTGCTGGGTGAAGGCGTCAAAGAAGCTGGCGGTTTGTTTGTGCTTGGTAGCGAACGTCACGAGTCGCGCCGTATCGACAACCAGTTGCGTGGTCGCTCCGGTCGTCAGGGTGACCCTGGTATGACGCAGTTCTTCGTGAGTACCGAAGACGACCTGATGCGTATCTTTGGTGGTGAACGTATTGCCAAAATGATGGCTCGCCTTAAGGTTGACGACGACACGCCAATCGAGAACCGTTTGATTTCCAAGAGCCTGGAAGGCGCGCAAAAGAAGGTGGAAGGTTTTCACTTTGACCAGCGTAAAAACGTCGTGCAATATGACGACGTCATGAACCGCCACCGTAAGGCAACTTATGCCATGCGCCGCGAAATTCTGCAATCCGAAGACATTAGCAAACGCGTTAAACTATTGGTCCAAGAAGAAGCTACGGCTATGGCTGCCTCGCCACAGATCGCCAGCGATATGTTTGAAGACGTCGTGAAAGAAGTATTTCCGTTTGACGAGGCAACTTTGGACCGCTTGTTTGACAACACGGCCGACAAATTTGGCGAGGCGCTAAAGACAGCCGCCATGGAAATGTACGAGGCTCGCGAAGAGGCATTTACCGTCGAAATTATGCGCAAAGTTGAACGCGACATTTACCTGCAAATTCTGGACAACTTGTGGATGCAACACCTTGAGAACATGGATCACTTGCGCGAAGGTATCCACTGGATGGCGGTTGGTCAGCGCGACCCGTTGGTGGAATATCGCCGCCAGGCTCAGCTGGTATTCGACGAAATGCAGCTGGAATTGCGCCGCGAAATTGTTCGCACCTTATTCCACGCACAACCAGTTGACGCCAGTGATTTAGAGCGGGCAACCGAGACCGAACTGACCCGCGCTGCTCGCCAATCAATTAGCAATGCCAACAAGATTATTGATGTTGATGCCGAGTTCGAGGAGTCTGACTTTGCAGATGGCAAGAAGAAGGCCGATGCAAAAAAGGCCACGACCAACACTGCTCGCAAGAAGGCTCGCAAAGCCGAACGCCAGCGCAAATCAAAAGGTCGCAAACACAAATAGTTATCGCCATGAAACACACCGTATCTGAAATAACCCTCAAAAATGGCGCAAAAGGGCTGCTTATAAACGTTCCTGACGCCACCGTCATGACCTACGAACTCAACTTTCGCGCTGGCGAATATCTGGTAAAACCCGACAAATGGGAAACGCCACACCTCATGGAACATGTGTTGTTGGGCGCCAACCAAAAGCTTCGCAAGGCTCGATTGTTCCAGGCCGAAATCGAGAAAAACGGCGCCTACAGCAACGCATCTACCGGTGTGTACGACATCACCTATGAAGCAGAATGCGCCGATTTTGAGTGGGATCGCGTACTTGACCTTATGCTATTGGCCATAGCAAAACCGTTGTTTCTGGAAGAAGAGTTTACTGCCGAATTTGGTAACGTCCGCGAAGAACTGCAGGCTCGATCCAACAATCACTTCCGTCACCTGAGCCTGGCGTTGCGCGAATATTATGGTTTTATGGCTAAGACCGATCAAGAGCGTTTGAATCTCATTGATAACGTGACGTTGGACGACGTTCGTCGCCACTACAAGCGCACGCACACCACCAAAAACCTGCGTTTTGTATTTGCTGGCCGCATCACCGACAGCCGTCGCGCTGCCATTAAAGCTGCACTCGAAGCAATCGATATGCCAGAGGGAACCGAGCGCTTTGAGCTGCCCGATGAAGTTCCGCATCGCAAAGATGACCCGCTATTTTTGCACAATGCCACCGTCAAAAACGTGTATTTCTACATCGACAGCTTTATGAACCGCCGGATGAGCGACCCGGAATCTGACGCGCTCGGTTTGGTAAACACCATGCTCACCGAAACGTTGTATTCCAAAATTTTGGGCACTGCTCGAGAACAAGGATTGGTATACAGCATGAGCTCCGGCTTTGGCCAAACTAAACTTAACAGTAACTGGTGGTTTGGCGCGCAGGTTTCCAAAAAGAACGTCAGCGCATTATTCGACATTATCACGCATGAATTAGAAGACGTATTCAAGGGCAACATCGACGCCGCCGACATTGAAGCCGCCAAAGCTTACAGCATAGGCAGATTCCAGCGCAGCGCGCAAACCGTGGGTGGTACCGCTGGCGGATACAGCAGCCGCTACTTCTTTGACGAAAGCATCGAAGATTACTTTGGCGTGCCGCAGCGTATCAAAGCCATCAGCAAATCTGGTATCGTAGGCATTTCCCGTGACCTCTTTAAAGACGATGTGTGGGGCCTTGGCGTGCTCAGCGACTGCTCAGAATCTACCGTAAAGTCTTTGCAAAATCACGTTCGACCACTATGGAACAGCTTTAAGGACTAGTGCGGAGGCCTGGTACATGGACGAAATCCTGCAACAAGTACAAGATATCCGTACCGAAATTGATGCCGCGTGCGAGCGACTGGATATTGACGACCTAGCCGAACAAAACGACACGCTCAAAAAGCAAATGGCAGCAACTAATTTTTGGCAGGACGCCGGCAAAGCGCAAGACGTGGTAAAGCAGCAGGCAAAACTGGAAGCGCGCATTGCACCGTGGCAGGAGCTACAGGCTAGCATTGCCGATGTCGCAGAACTGTCGGAATTAAAAGACGACACCATGCAGGAAGAGCTGTCGTCGCAGCTTAACACTATCGTTGCGCAGCTGGCCGAGCTCAAGGAAGAGCTCAAATTTTCGGGCAAATATGATGAGCATGATGCAATTGTGAGCATTTACGCTGGCGCTGGAGGCACCGACGCACAAGACTGGGCGCAGATGCTCTTGCGCATGTACGTTCGCTGGGCCGAGGCTCATCATTTTAGCGTCACCACGGTAGACGAATCAGCCGGCGAAGAAGCCGGCATCAAAAGCGTGACGCTCGAAATAAGTGGTGCGTTTGTGTATGGCCGGCTCAAAGGTGAGCATGGCGTGCACAGGTTGGTCCGCCTGAGCCCATTTAACTCCGACAATCTGCGCCAGACCAGCTTCGCCAAAGTAGACGTGTTACCCAAAGTTGACCACCCCGAAGAACTAGAGCTAAACGAAAAAGACTTGCGCGTTGACGTGTACCGCAGTGGCGGACACGGTGGCCAATCCGTAAATACCACCGATTCGGCGGTGCGCGTTACGCATATTCCAACCGGCATTAGCGTAGCGATCCAAAACGAGCGTAGCCAGCTGCAAAACAAAGAAACAGCCATGACCATCTTGCGCTCGCGCTTGATTCAGCTGCAACTTGAGCAGCATCAAGATCACCTGGACAAATTGAAAGGCCCGAACCAATCTGCGGAATGGGGAAATCAGATTCGCAGCTATGTTTTACACCCATACAAACAAGTAAAAGACTTGCGCTCGCGTTACGAAACCAGCGACGCGCAAGGCACTTTAGACGGCAATTTGGATCCATTTATTAACGCGTATCTCGATCATACGCTTGGGCGCTAGATTGACGTTTTATCCGTAAAATGCTAGTGTATAATTATTAGATCAAAAAACAAAAACTAAAAGGAAAAACGCATGTCAAACCTAGATGACCTCGCCAAAGCAGCCGAAGAAGCTGAAGCAGCAAATGTTCACGATCGACCAGTGACGGATGCTGATTTGGGCGAAACTGCAGCTGAGGGCGCACAGGTTGTCGTGGAAGGTGACGCGCCGGCTACTCCTGCTATGTCTGCCCAGCAGCCAGCCCCCGAAATGCAGCTGCCTCAACCTATTGCTACTCCCGAGCAACCCAGCCCAGCAGAGCAGGCGCCAGTGGTGACTGTCCAGTCTCCTAATGCCGTACCAGCACCATTGCCTGAAGGCGAAAAGCCGCCACGACTAACACCGTTTAACGAGCAAATTATGACCGATACGGCTTCTGCGCCAGCCACGCCAGTTATGCAGGTTCCGCAGCCCTCGGCGCCAGCTCCAGTGCAATCAATGCAACCTGTTTCGCAACAACCAATGCAGCCAGCACAGTCTATACCTGAGCAGCCCTCGGCTCCGCCTGCTGCCGGTACTATGCCTGGCCAAACGGTGAGTCCGCAAACAGTAACGACGCCGCCAAGTCACATTATTGCTGAATCGTATCCGCATCCCACCGCGGGATCTGACCCGCTGAGTGGCATCGCAGTCTAAGCTTTCGTGCAAGACACAACCAGCTACAAATGAGTAGCTGGTTTTTTGTTGTAGAAACCGCTATTTTATGTGCACAAGCGCTTGGCAGCTGTCGTGTTCTGCTATAATAAAGCTAATGATTTTATTGGACAGGGTGACAAAAACGTACGGCAAGCACGCAACTCCGGCATTGGACCGAATCAGCTTGCATGTTGAACCAAAAGAATTTGTGATTGTAGTGGGGCAGAGCGGCGCCGGCAAAACTACTTTATTGCGTCTGCTGACCCGCGAAGAAAAACCAACCAGCGGCAAAATTATTGTGGGCGGCATTGATTACGACAAGCTTAAAGACCGCGAAATCCCGCTGTTGCGCCGTAAAATTGGCGTGGTATTTCAGGACTTCAAACTTTTGCCAAATCGTACTGTTTTTGAAAACGTTGCATTTGCGTTGGAAATTGTAGGCATGGGCAACTACGAAATTCGTCACACTGTACCTAAAGTGCTGGACATTGTGAACTTGCGCGGCAAAGAAAAGCGCATGCCATACGAACTGTCTGGTGGTGAACGCCAGCGTGTGGCCATCGCTCGCGCCATTGTGCGCCAGCCCAAAATTCTGATCGCCGACGAGCCAACTGGTAACCTCGACCCCAAGCATGCCTGGGACGTGATTAACGTTTTGGAAAAAATTAACCGCTTTGGTACCACCGTACTGCTGACTACTCATAACCAAGAAATTGTGAACAAATTGAAGCGCCGCGTGGTAACTATTCAGCATGGTCATATCGCAAGCGATAAAGCACAGGCGAGCTACAAACTATGAACCGAAAAATGATCACTTTGTCCCGTATTATCAAGACGGGACTCGTAAACTTTGTCCGTAACGCGTGGCTGGCGATTGCCGCTATGGCTGTCATGACCGTGACGCTTACCATTGTGCTGTTTTCGCTCATTACAAACGCCACGTTCGCCAATACTATTGCGCAAATCACCGATAAAATCGATATTTCAGTGTATTTGCAAGACGACATTACCGCCTCGCAACGCGATTCTTTTATTGCTGGCATTAAGTCGTTGCCGAACGTAAAGGCAGTTTCGTACTTGTCTAAAGATCAGGCACTGGCAAATTATCAAAAGCAGAACGCTGGCAACGAACAGCTTTTGTCAGCTATTTCGGCCACCGACAACCCATTGCCGGCCACAATCCAGGTTAAACCGCGTGACCTGAACAAAATTCAGGACATCAAAGACTATCTGAGCAAACCGAATAATCTTAAGCTGCAGTCTGATGACCCTTCATACTCGGGCGACCGCAAGGCGGCGATCGACAAAATTACACACGCCACCAATATACTGCGACAAGTTGGTATTTTTGCAGTCCTTATTTTTGCAGTTATATCTGTTCTGATCATCTTTAACACCATTCAAATGGCAATCTTTAACCGCCGCGACGAGCTAACCATTATGCGTTTGTTGGGCGCCAGCACTGGATTTATTCGTGGCCCATTTGTGGTCGAGAACATCGTGTATGGCGTCTTTTCGGCAATTATGTCGGTGGTCATTATTAAAGTTTTGTTTATGCTGGCCAGCTCGGCACTGCAGGCAAGCAGCCTCGGTTTGCTAGATATTAATTATGCTTCGGAATACTTTAATCAACATATTTGGATTCTTTTGACTATCCAATTGTGCGTGGGTATACTGATTGGTGCCGCATCTTCTGTAGTAGCGACCCGGCGGTATCTGAAATTCAAGACAAAGTAGACTACGAACACCCAATCTCTAAACAAAAAGTGAAAATAACAACAGGGTAAGGAGGGGGCAATTTACAAAATATGGCCAAATATGCTAATGTTAAATTGTATATAGAAAAGATAAAAATGTTCCGTTCAAATAAAAATAATTCAACCAAATCTGATGCAACCGACAGCTTATCAACGCTGCATTACTTGCGTGTTGAACCGCAAGGTTCGCGCTTTACGCGTTACAAAGCAGCTGCCGTAAAAAGACCAATCGTCTCGAGCCTCATCGCGTTGGTAGGGGTATTGTTTGTGGGCGCCAGCTCTATTGTGCCGCAGATGGTCCGTGCCGACAGCTACGACGCACAGATTCAAGCCCTGCAGAGCGAAAACCAACAGAATAATAACGCCATCAGTGACTTGGCCAACCAGGCAACAAGTTACCAAGATGCCATCAGCCAATTGCAGGCGCAAATCTCGACCATTCAAAGTGTGATTTCGGCGAACGAAGCTAAACAAGCCGACTTGCAGAATCAAATTAATGCAAACCAGGCTGAGCTAGACAAGCAGCGCAAAGTACTGGGCGAAAACATCAAGATGACGTATGTTGATGGCCAGCCATCGACTATTGAAATGCTGGCATCCAGCAAAAACTTGAGCGATTTTGTAGATAAAGAAGAGTATCGCACCGCTGTTCAGAATAAAATTCAGGCGACTCTAAAAAAGATTGCCGAACTGCAAAATACCCTGAACTCGCAGAAGCAAGAAGTAGAAACATTATTGGCCTCACAACGATCCCAGCAGTCGCAGCTTGACGGCGCTCGTGCGCAGCAGGCTGGCATGCTAGCCTACAACGAAGCTCAGCAGGCCGCCTACAACCAAAAGACCAAAGATAACACTTCCAAAATTGCCGATTTGCGTCGCCAGCAGGCAATCGAGAACGCTCGTATTACAAGCGGCAACGGCAGCTACGTTGTTGCCGGCGATGCTGGCCACGGTGGCTATCCTTCTAAGTGGGACGCGCCTGTGGCGCAAGACAGCGTATTAGACAACTGGGGTATGTACAACCGCGAATGCGTCAGCTACACCGCATGGAAGGTCTACCAGAGCGGCCGCAACATGCCATACTGGGGCGGTTACGGAAACGCTAACCAATGGGACGACAATGCTCGCGCAGCGGGCATCCCTGTAGATACAAACCCACGTGCTGGTGATGTCGCCATCAAAAACAGCGGTACCTACGGACATGCCATGTACGTCGAAAAAGTTTTCTCGGACGGCAGCATTTACATCAGCCAGTACAACCAAGACTACCAAGGCCACTACAGCGAAGCGTACATTAGCGCAGCAAGCGTCCAGGCGAACAACTTACAGTTTATTCACTTCCCGTAAACTCTCTGTTTGTGGAAATGACAATAGGTATTCGCGCCGTAGCGTTGGTGCCGTATAATCAGAGCATAACCACAAAAGAGAGGGGCATTTGGTGCAGAAGGACAAATTTAATTTTGCGCAAAAAATCGGCGCAAAAATGACGCGCAATGCTTGGATTGGCGTTGGCGCTGCCGGTATGCTGATCGTGTTTGTGCTGGGTGTGAATGTGGGCAATGGAACCATTCCAATGGCATGGGCCAGGGGTTCATCACAGAACGGATCGCTGCCAACAGCGCTCGATTACAGCACGGTCAATCAAGCGTACCAAGCGATCAAAGACAACTACGACGGTAAGTTAACAGAGCAACAACTGCTAGACGGGCTAAAAAGTGGCCTCGCACAAGCAACGGGCGATCCATACACCGAATACTTTAACGCTAAGGATGCCAAGGCCTTCAATAATCAGTTGCAGGGAACATTTAGCGGTATCGGCGCCGAACTAGGCCAAGACAGCGACAAGAACTTGGTGGTGATTGCGCCAATTTCCGGCTTTCCGGCCGACAAAGCTGGCTTGCGTGCGCAAGATATTATTACCAGCATTGACGGCAAAAGTACCAGTGGCATGTCGGTAGATGAAGCGGTAAATCTGATTCGCGGCCAAAAAGGCACGAACGTGGTGCTAAAGATTGTGCGTAATAAATCCGACGCCCTGACACTTACCATTACTCGTGCCGATATTAAAGTGCCAAGTGTGAACAGCAAGATCCTGGATAACGGTTTGGGTTATATGCAGATCACGCAGTTTAGCGACGACACTGCGGACTTGGCTGCAAAAGCTGCTCAAAACTTTAAAGACAAAAACGTAAAGGGTGTTATTTTGGACCTTCGCGATGACCCGGGCGGGTTGCTGGACGCCGCTGTTAAAGTTTCGAGTTTGTGGCTGCCGCAAAACAAGTTGATCTTGCAGGAAAAAACTGACGGCAAAGTCGTAAACAGCTACACGGCCGATGGCAACAATACGCTCGCTGGCATTCCAACAGTGGTGTTGGTAAACGGCGGTAGCGCAAGTGCTGCCGAGATTACCGCTGGCGCACTGCGTGACAATAACGTTGCTACCATTTTGGGTGAAAAAAGCTATGGCAAGGGCAGCGTACAGCAGATCATGAATCTCAGCGGGGGTGCCGAAATTAAGGTAACCGTGGCTCGCTGGTACCGTCCAAATGGTCAAAACATCGACAAAAAGGGCATTACGCCAGACAAAACGGTAAAAATGACTGATGACGATTACGCAAAGGGCAATGATCCGCAGAAAGATGCGGCCATATCCCAGTTGACGGGCGAGTAATGTTCGGCTTTCGTGTTGCACACACAAGTGTGCATACAGTATCATAAAAGAGTTAGAGAGAGGCTTTAGGGTGTCAAAACCAACGAAATACGTGTTTGTTACTGGTGGTGTGCTTTCTGGTTTGGGAAAGGGCATTACGGCCGCCTCAATCGGAAACATCCTCAAAGCCAAGGGTCTTAGCGTTAACATTCAAAAGTGCGATCCGTACCTGAACGTTGACGCGGGCACATTGAACCCACGTGAGCATGGTGAGTGTTTTGTAACGATTGATGGCGCAGAAACTGATCTAGACCTAGGCCATTATGAGCGATTTCTGGATGAAGAATTAACGCAAGCGAGCTCCTTGATGGCCGGCCGCGTGCTCAGCCGAGTTATTGCCGACGAACGCGCTGGCAAATATCAGGGACAGTCAGTACAGATTGTGCCACATGTGATGAACGCCATCATGCACGGCATTGAAGAAGCCGGCAAAGGTTTTGACGTGCACATAGTTGAAATTGGTGGCACTGTGGGCGACCTTGAAAGTCTGAGTTTTGTAGAGGCGATCCGCGAATGCGGCACACAATTTGGACGCGAAAACTGCCTATACGTGCACGTCGTGTACCTGCCGTATCTGGGCGCCAGCAAAGAAATCAAAACCAAGCCAGCGCAGAATGCTGTTCGTGAACTGCGAGGCTTAGGGATTTTCCCTGATGTGCTGGTAGCGCGTAGTGAGCTGCCGGCCAACCAAGACGTTAAGCGCAAACTGGCCATGTTCTGCGGTGTTGACGAAGAAGCCATCGCGTTGTTGCCAAATGCGCAAACAATTTATCAAGTGCCGTTAACGCTTGAAGACGATGGTATCACGCGAGTTATTAGCAAAAAACTTGGCCTTGATGGCAGTCGTTTGCCAAAACTAGACGACTGGCGCAAGCTGGTTCGCCATGCCACGGGCAAACACCAGCATCAGCTACAGATTGGGGTGGTGGCTAAATATTTGGATAACCAGGACACCTATATTTCGGTGTTCGAGGCAATTCGCGCTGCTGGCTGGAACCACGAGGCCGACACTAATATTACCTGGATTGATGCCGAAAAACTTGAAGACCCGAACTGCGACATCGCCCACGAGTTGGCTGGCCTGGACGGCATTGTCGTGCCCGGCGGATTTGGCTCACGAGGGGTAGAGGGCAAGATCCGCGCTGCCCAGTATGCATTGAACAACAAGCTGCCGTATTTGGGTTTGTGTTTGGGTATGCAAGTTGGCGTGATCGCGGCAGCTCGTCGTGCTGGTTTGACTGACGCCAATTCAGCAGAATTTGCCCCAGAAAGCCAAAACTTGGTGATCAACACAATGTCTGGTCAGGAAGGCAAAGAAAATACTGGCGGAACCATGCGCCTTGGTGCCTATCCATGTGTGCTGGAAGAAGGAAGCATGGCAGCCAAAATGTATGATGCGCACGAAGTGAGTGAGCGTCATCGCCATCGCTATGAATGCAACAACGATTATCGCGACCAGTATGAATCGTGGGGTATTAAGGCTGTAGGTTTGTCGCCAGATCGTCATTTGGTAGAAATGATTGAGGCCATTGATCATCCGTTCTTTGTGGCGAGCCAGTTCCACCCAGAATTTGCGTCTCGCCCCAATAAACCGCATCCAATGTTTGACGGGCTCATCGCACACTTGTTGCAAAATAATGGTAAATAAGGTAGCGTAAGCAGTATGGATACACAAAAATCGGTCCCAACACACGCCAAGCGAATTCTTCTGGTTGAAGATGACGATGCGTTGGCGAGTGTTTATCAAGTTCGCTTGCAGGCCGAGGGCTTTGATGTCCGACGAGTAGAAAATGGCGAGGACGCATTGGCGGCTGCCATCAGCTACAAGCCCGACTTGGTATTGTTGGACGTTATGATGCCAAAGGTGAGTGGCTTTGACGTATTGGACATTTTGCGCAACACTCCCGAAACCGCCAACCTCAAGATTGTTATTCTAACGGCACTCAGCCAGGAAAGTGACAAAAAGCGCGCCTACGATCTGGGTGTTGACGACTATTTGGTGAAATCACAGGTGGTAATCACCGATGTTATTGACCGCATCAAACAGCACCTAGGGCTAAAATAGCTCCTGAACTAAAGGCTATAACAAGACAATAAAAAACGACCGGCGAGGTGCCGGCCGTTTTTTGTCCCAGAGGAAACTATTTCTTGGCTTCAGCTTTTGGAGCTGCTGGCTTTGCTGCTTTTTTGGCAACAGGAGCTTTTGCTGCTGGCTGCTCAACAGTAACTTCTACGCGCTTAACGCTGCGGCCAGTAAACAGGCGAACGCGGCGAGTAGTGTACTTCACAATACCTTCGGTGTGCGCGTGAATGGTAAAGTTGCGGCTCAACTTAGTGCCTTTGCCGGCACGCTTAGTCATGCCAACCTGGCGAACAATTACGTTGCCGGTGCGAGTCTTTTGACCGCCGTACAACTTAACACCAAGGCGCTGACCTGGAGAGTCGCGTAGGTTTTTGGCGGTACCGCCAGCTTTGACGTGTGACATAAATTATTACTTCCTTGTTATTACTAGCAGTTCACGAGCGACAATCTGATCGGGTCGGTAGTAGACCAACTCCTGCTCACTACTATGTCTAAAACTCACTCGATTGTACCCTATTTTCTCGAGGTGGTCAAGTAGGGGAAGGTGATAAATTTTACCTTCCGGTGATTTCCAGGCCGGAACGGCTAAACAGAGACGCGTGCCGCTGGGCATTTGCGGAGCAATGTTAGTCATAAATTTTTCGATAATGGTGTTGCAGGTGCCAATAATTTGCTTCAATTTCTCTGGGCGAGGCCAGTTGGCCAATGGGTGGCCCAAGTACGCTTCGCAGGCCACCGTGCTAAATGGGTGCTGCCACGTAAAATCAGTCGCGTCGCCAACTTCGAGCGGCGGCGTAACAGTGGTGCCGTGCGTTTCGTTCAGCCAAGCTAGGTTGACGTCGGAGTAGTCGATCATACGCGGTTCTAGGTCGGTGCCATAAGCGCCAAAACCCATCAACAGGGCTTCTTGTAGCAAAACACCGGTGCCGCAAAACGGATCCAGCACCACAAAATCAGAAGTTGGCTGCGTCAGACCGGTGGCCAAGTTAATAATAGTCTGCGCCAGCTTGGGCGGCAGCATGCCTACAAACGCGTCGCGCTTGGGGCGATCCTGATCGCGACGAGCATACGCCGTAATGTCTTGCACGGCCACCGTGCGACCAACGGCAATACTAGCGCCACTTTGCACCAAAATAATTTCCATGCCGCGCTCGCCGGTAAGGTGATTGTGCAGCACCTGTGCGCTGGACAGCTCGTTTTCTTGGTTGGGTGTAAGACGTACCGAATAGCCGGCGCCGCGCAACATCTTTTTCAGATTCAATCCAATTGCCAGCAGCTGTTTGGGCGATGTTTTAACACCGTAGGCACTGATGCCAAGCTGGATCTTGCCCTCGGCAATGTCTTGTGCGCGCTGCAAAACCAGCTTTTCGAGCGAGGTGTGCAGGGAGGCTACTGGACCATTCACCGTGCCCAGATATTCGGCCATTTTGACGCTGCTGCCTAGCCGCCCAAACGTAACTTGCGATGGCGCAATATCACTCAAAGCCGCTGTAGCGCCCAAAGGTGCCAGGTGATCGGCACCCAGCAGACTTTCCAGCTCCGCACGGCCAATAGCGGGCTGGCGCCCAAAAATAAACATACTTTTCATCTGAGGTCATTATACCACTGATACACCGGTAATTCTATGCCGCAAACTTGCCCCTAAATTGTTTGTAAAAAGTGCAACGCCGAGGTCGCCCAGCGTTGTTTAAGCTATAATGAAACCCGTATGAGTGAAACAGAAACATCATTCTTTAAACGGCGCTGGAAATTGCTGGTTAACATTGCAACTGTTGTGGCGCTAGTGGTGCTGGTGTATGCTGTCCGTCATCAGTTGGTGGAAACGTTGGACAATTTGCGCAAGGTGCACGTGTGGGCGCTGCTACTTTTGATACCGATTGAATGGGTGAATTACGACGCGCAAGCGCGGTTGTATCGCGGGCTGTTTAAAGTGGTGGGGAATAACCTCAGCTACAAGTTTTTGTTTAAGACATCACTAGAATTGAACTTTGTAAACAGCGTGTTTCCAAGTGGTGGTGTGTCGGGTATTTCGTATTTTGGTGTGCGCATGCGCAACAACGATATTACAGGCGGCAAAGCTACCGTGGTGCAAATGATGAAACTGTTGTTGCTGTTTTTGTCGTTCGAAATCGTGCTGATTTTGGGATTGCTGTTTATGGCAATTGGCGGCCACGTGAACAACCTGGTGATTTTGGTAGCTAGCTCGGTTTCTACGCTGCTGGTGGTGGGCACGTTCGCATTTGTGATGATTATTGGCAAGGAGCGTCGCATTAACGCCACCTTTGCCTTTGTGACCAAGATGCTGAACGGACTGATCCGGATTGTTCGCCCAAGCAAACCAGATGTTATTAACGTCATGAAGTGGCGCACCACTGTTGAAGAGCTGCACAAAAACTACAAGCTGATTGAATCGCAATACAAAGAACTGAAGTGGCCGTTCTTTTGGGCGTTGATTGCCAATGTCAGCGAAGTGCTGGCCGTGTACGTAGTATATGTGGCATTTGGCCAGTGGGTGAACCTGGGGTCAGTTATTTTGGCGTACTCCATTGCCAACTTTGCCGGTCTAGTGTCGGTGCTGCCGGGCGGCGTGGGTATTTACGAAGCTTTGATGACCGCAGTGCTGGTTGCTACGGGTGTTCCGGCTGCCGTGAGCATTCCTGTAACCGTCATGTACCGCGTGCTCAGCATGCTTATTCAGCTGCCACCAGGCTACTACTATTATCACAAAACATTGCACACTAACGGCGACATTGACCGCCAGGCACAACTCCATGTCTGACGCCCCAGCTTTTACTGTTACCGAGTTCGTATCGGCGGTAAATCAGACCCTGGAATATGCCTATAGCAATGTGATTGTCACCGGCGAAATCGCCAATTTTAGAGTGAGCAAAAACCGCTGGGTGTATTTTGACCTGAAGGACGAAACCAGTTCAGTGCGATTTTTTGGAACCGTGTATCAAATGCCAGGACCGTTGGAAGACGGTATGACCGTTATGGTGCGCGGCGTGCCTAAGCTGCATCCGCAATATGGCTTTAGCGTAACCGTGCAGGCTATTAAGCCAACGGGCGAAGGTTCTATCAAAAAAGCCGCCGCATTGCTGGAGAAAAAGCTGCGTTCAGAAGGACTATTTGACGAATCGCGCAAGCGGCCGGTGCCGTATCCGCCCACGCACATTGGTCTGATCACCTCTGGTGAATCGGCGGCTTTTCGCGACTTTACTAAAATTTTGAATGCTCGCTGGGGCGGCGTGAAAGTGACGTTAATTGACGTACAAGTGCAGGGCGATCCGGCTATGCCGCAGATCGTGAGCGCGCTCAAACAGTTTAATACCATGCCAGACGGGCCAGATGTTTTGGTGGTAACGCGTGGCGGTGGTAGTGCCGACGATTTGCAAGCGTTTAGCACCGAGCAGGTAACGCGCGCAGTGGCTGCTAGCCGCATTCCAACAGTGGTGGCCATTGGTCACGAAGTAGACATTAGCCTGGCGGAATTAGCTGCCGATCAGCGCGCCAGCACGCCAAGCAACGCTGCTGAATTACTGGTGCCTGACCGCGCAGCCGTACTGCATCACGTTCAGGTGCAACGCGAACGAGTGTCGCACATGGCCCAGCAAGTACTCGCGAATGCTCGTCGTCATGTACAGGTACAAACTGACCACTTGAGTAGCGCCGTCGATCATTCGTTAGCGCAGGCTCGCCAGCAATTAACATTGCGTATGCAGGTGCTGCAGGCCTACAATCCGCAGGCTGCCTTACAGCGCGGCTACGCGCTGGTTCGACAGGGTAAAACCGTGCTACGCACTGGCAAAGATAGTAAGGTCGGCGACGAAATCACTGTACAATTGGCCGACGCCACGCTTGCGGCAACCATAAAACGCGTTATACTACAGCAGTAAAGGATTCCTATGGCTCAAAAAGAATCGTCCAAGACCTACCAAGAATTAAGTAGCGAGCTCGATCACGTGCTGGCGCAGTTGCAGCAGCCCGACATTGCCGTTGACGAAGCAGTAAAACTGTACGAACAGGGTATTAAACTGGCTGGAGAGCTGGAAAAACATATTGCCAAGGCCGAAAACACGTTGCAAAAAGTTCGCTTGCAGCTGAGCGAGGAACAGTAAAACAATGGGCCTGGCCGTTATAATTATCGGCTCAATTATTTTGGTGTTTGGCGCGGTGTTGGTGGTGGGGCCGCCATTTGTGCCCACGCTGAACAAGCAAATTACCACCGCCTTGGACTTGCTAGACCTCAAAAAAGGACAGACCTTGCTGGAACTAGGATCCGGCGATGGCCGCGTGATGAAAGCTGCTGCCGAACGCGGTCTAAAAGTAGTTGGCGTAGAGCTGAACCCGTTTTTGGTGGTGATTTCGCGGCTTCGGTGCTGGCGATATCGCAAGCACGTGACGGTAATTTGGGATGATTTGTGGAAAGCGCACTGGCCGCAAGCTGATGGCATTTTTACGTTTATGCTGCAACGCCAAATGACGCGCCTGGACCGCAAAATTGCCACCTGGCAAACCAGGTCAGTCAAATTGGCAAGCTTTGCATTTCACATTCCAGACCGCGCACCCAAGTCCAAATATAATGGCATCTTTTTGTACGAATATAAGTATGCCGGCGCGCCGGTGCAGGCCGCCAAAAAACCGCAGAAAAAAAGAATCGAAGATTATCTTCCAGATGAGGCCAAAGCCTAAGGCTTGCGCTAGAATGCCAAAATACGTTACCATGAGCAATATGAAAACCAGTCTTTCTGACCAACGCGGTGCCCTCAATGGGTTGCTGATTCCGTTGCTCTTGGTTGTGGTGCTATTTTTAGGAGCAGTTGGCTTTGGATTTTGGGCTTTCTCGAGCCGTGAAGATTACAAAAACGACAGCGACGCCAAAGTTGCCGTGGCCGTAACTGCTGCCGAAAAGCGCACCGAGGCAACCGCTGCCAAGACCTACGCTGAGGCCGCCAAAAAACCGCTCAAAACCTATACCGGTCCGTCGTCATTTGGCGCCATTACTGTGCAATACCCTAAAACCTGGAGCGCCTATGTGGTTGAGGCTTCGGGCAGCAGCAGCGTTCCTATTGACGGCTATTTTCAGTCAGACTTTGTACCTGATGTAGAAAACGACGAAAATTCGTTTGCGCTGCGCATGCAACTGGTTTCGCAGTCATACGACCAAGTTATGAATCAGTTTAGCGGTAATGTTACCTCTGGAAAAGCTACTGTTTCGCCGTACAAGCTCGACAAAGTTCCGTCGGTGGTGGGTTCTAAAATCACTGGCCAGCTCAGCTCTACTAAGCAGGGAACTATGATTGTGCTGCCGTTACGTAACATGACGCTTAAATTATGGGTGGACTCTTCGGAATATCTGTCGGACTTCACCAACATTATTTTGCCAAACTTTAGCTTTACGCCGTAGTTTTTGCGGGTGACCGCCAGCCCCAGCAGTGATATACTACCTACCAATGACGAGGGTTCAATCTACAGGGACAGATATTGCACAGGAACGCCTGTTAGTTTCTGTGGCCGAGCAGCTAAAAGTGCCGCTTACTCAAATTGCTCGCCGTGCTGAGCTGGCAGAATCTGGCATTTTGCCAGTGGACGCACGGGCGGTTCGCACCGAGGCGACCGCAGCTTTGGCGCTGGTGGATAGCTATTTGCTGGGCCTTGAATTACTAACTTCGCAACAATCATTAGAGCTGGAGCCAGTATCGGTCTCATCACTGCTAGCCGATGTTGCACACCAACTGGAGCCGTACGCCAAACACTATAATGTAATGCTAGAAATGACGCTGGCTGGCAAATACGGCCCGGTAATGGCACACCGCACGGCGCTGAAATCGGCGTTGCTTAACTTAGGTCATACGCTGATTGTCGCCACTGCCGCCAAAGAGGTGCCCCAAGATCGCCGGGTAATTTTGGCGGGCCACAAGAATGCGCAGGGCGTTGCTGCAGGGCTGTATGGCAGTTTGGACGTAGAGCCGGCAGATTTGCGCGTGGCGTTATCGTTGCAAGGGACGGCTCGCCAGCCATTGGCTAGCCTGCATGACAGCGGTGCTGGTATTTTTGTGGCCAGCACGTTGGCGCAGGCCATGGAAAGTCGCCTGCGAATTGGCCGCCACAACAGATACGCTGGCCTTGCTATGACATTATTGCCAAGTCAACAACTACAATTTATTTAGCCATGCATATTTTGCTTATCGAACCCGATGCTGTTGCCGCGCCGTTGTACGCCGCGGGGCTTCGGGCTGCCGATCACACCGTGGCTACGGCTGCTTCGGCACAGGCCGCCATTGGTGCTGCCGATCGAAAACAACCCGACGTTGTGATTATGGAAATGCAGCTTGGCACGCACAACGGCATTGCGTTCTTGCAGGAGTTCCGGTCATATGCCGAATGGCAAAGCGTACCCGTTATTGTGCATTCGTTTCAAAAGCCGCCAACAGACACCGCAGTATTAGATGTGCTGCAACGCGAGTACGGCATGCGTAGCTGGCTATATAAGCCGCAAACGTCCATCGCGGCGTTAGCTTCAGCAGTGCATCGCTTGGGAATCCCCGCATGAAACAATTGGTGACTACTGGTATTATTTTGGGTCGCACTGATTATGGCGAGGCCGACAGAATCCTAACGCTTATTACACCCGATCAAGGTAAATTGCGATTGCTGGCGCGAGGCGTTCGGCGCATCAAATCTAAGTTGGCGGGTGGTATCGAACTGTTTAGTGTTAGTACCATTACGTTTGCGGCGGGCAGGGGCGAGCTGGGAACACTGGTGTCTACGCGGCTAGTACAGCATTACGATCAGATCGCCAAAGATCTGCAGCGCACCATGACCGGTTATGATCTGATAAAATTGCTCAATAAGTCCACCGAAGACCAGCCGGAGCCAGAGTATTTTACGTTGCTCAAAGAGTCATTTGAAGCTTTGAATGATGCGCAGATCCCACTGCCGCTGATTCAGTTTTGGTTTGGGGCGCAGCTGCTCAAACTTGGCGGTCACGGACCTAACTTGCAAACCGACGAACAGGGAAAAAAGCTGGTGCCCGATCAGTTGTATGACTTTGACCTAGACCGCATGAGCTTTGTGGCTAACCCGCTGAGCGGGCGTTTTAGCGCCAATCACATCAAGTTTTTGCGTCTAGTATTTGCCGGCAATTCGCCCAAGGTGCTCACGCAGGTGCAGGGCATGGGCCAGCTGCTGCACGATTGCCAACCTCTGTTCGCTTAGGTCAATGTGCGGTATAATAAGCGTAATATGAGTAAAAAAGAGATCAGTTTAGAAGACATTGCCAGTTTATGTAAGCGCCGCGGATTTATTTTTCAGGGCAGCGAAATTTACGGCGGTCTGGCCGGGACGTGGGACTACGGCCCCTTGGGCGTGCAACTCAAACGCAACATCACCGACCTTTGGTGGAAGACGTTTGTGGAAAATCGTGCCGACATGTACGGCATCGACGCAGCAATTCTGATGAACCAAAAAGTCTGGCAGGCCAGCGGCCACGTCGGTGGTTTCCATGATCCGTTGGTTGAAGATTTAAAGACCAAAAAACGCTACCGTGCTGATCATTTGTTGGAAGACGCTGGCATTGAAGGCGTAACGGCCATGAGCCTGGAACAAATGGACGCTGTGATCAAAGAAAAGAACATCAAAAGTCCCGATGGCAATGCTTTGGGCGATGTTCGCCAGTTCAACATGATGTTCAAGACGCAGATCGGCGCCACTGACGACGCCACCAGCGTGAGCTACCTTCGCCCAGAGACGGCGCAGGGCATGTTTGTGAACTTCAAAAACGTGATCGACAGCTTTTACCCGGACATTCCGTTTGGCATGGGCCAGATCGGTAAAGCATTTCGTAACGAAATCAGTCCGCGCGATTTTATTTTCCGCGTTCGCGAATTTGAGCAAATGGAAATCGAATATTTTGTGCACCCAGATAGCTGGAAAGAGCATTTTGACTACTGGCTAGACCAGCAAAAGCAATTTTTGTTGGCGCTTGGTTTGCCTCCGGAAAAAATTCACCCGGTAGATGTGCCCAAGGAAGATCGTGCGCACTACAGCAAGTGGTCTGTGGACACCGAATTTGACTTTCCGTTTGGCCAAAAAGAATTGCTGGGCTGTGCATACCGTACCGATCACGACCTGAACGCGCACCAAAAAGACTCCGGCAAAAGCATGGAATATCGTCCAAAAGATGGTTCTGCACCGTTTGTGCCCCATGTGATCGAGCCAACATTTGGTTTGGACCGCGTGCTGCTGGCCGTTTTGTCGAGCGCCTATACCGAAGATGAATTGAATGGCGAAAAGCGTACGTATTTGAAGTTGGCTAAGCATCTGGCACCCGTTAAGGCTGCCGTGTCGCCCTTGCTCAAGAACAAGCCTGAGCTCGTTGCCAAGGCACAAGAAGTCTACCAAATGCTGCAGGCAAATCTAGGTGCCGTAACTTGGGATGACAACAGCAACGTTGGTAAGCGCTACCGCCGCTCGGACGAAATTGGTGTGCCCGCGCACATTACCATCGACTTCCAAACACTGGAAGACGGCACCGTTACCGTCCGCGACCGCGACACCGCACAGCAGACTCGTGTCAAGATCGAAGATTTAACCCAGCAGCTGCGCTAAGACACGGCGTAGGTTGTCCAAGTCTGGTATCATAAGTACATGAAAGGGCTGGGACAGAACACGAACGGCGAGCAAGAGCAGCAGTTCAATCCGCAGTCGTTTAAGCGGTTTTTGCAGTATGAGTTTACGCTGACGCTGTATGGGTTCGTGGGGTTCGTGCTGCTTGTTGCACTGCCGGTCGGATTGCTTTGGAATCCGGTCAAATTTTGGGGCCTGTACACTGGCACGGCCATCGGTCTGTGCGTGGTGTTGCTGGCGACCATTGCGGCCAGGGCAGTGCAGCTTTCGCTGAGCCGAAGAAATCGCGAGCAAATCCTGCGTGCCTATGCCCAAAGACATTCCTACGCCTACGGCGTCGCCAACCAACACGAATTTGTAGACACGCTGGGCGTAATCGCCGAAACAGCGGTAGACTACAGTGATTTTGCGCTCAAAAACACACTTACAACGCCGCATTGGACGTATTCGGACTTTGCGTATTTGCGCCGCGGCAACCCCACGTACGGTTCGCCAACACTGTGGCGCGTAAATTACGGCCTTATTTCGGTGGAGCTGCCTCGCCAGCTGCCCAACATGTTTTTTGACTCCAAAAATGCATTCGGCAGCCAGTTTAAACAGCGCATTGACCAGCGTTACGCGCACAGCCTGGAAAGCTATTTTGACGAACATTTTACTGCTTACTTTTCGCAAGACGATAGCAACACAAGGGCACTTATTACGCCAGAAGTCATGATTGCATTGCTGGAGGCCGAAGCCTACGACATCGAAATATACGGCAATCGTGTCTTTTTGTACGGAGCGCCGGTACGTTCGATTGCACAGCTGGAAGACATGGCCGAAAAAGCCAAAAAAATCGGCACAGCGCTAACCAGCCACCTGAACGCATATCACGATCAGCGATTGTCGGTGGACGACGGTCGGCTCAGCGTACTGTCCGAGGCAAAACTGCTCAACCAAGGCTCATTTTGGGCCACAGTGGCGTTATTACTGGTGGGGCTGTACATGCTGCCATACGCCGTGATGTTCGTGCAAATTATGTACGTGTGGACCACGCAGGGCTGGTCAGCCGCCAGCGGACTATACTAATGAAATATTGGATTAACACCGTTTCTAAAGATCATTTGCAACGGGGAATCGCCGGCGGATTTACGCAAGCAAATCACGGCAAAGCCACTGTACTTAAACGACTCCAAAAAGGCGACTACATCATTTTTTACTCACCCAAAACTGCCTATCAAGACGGTGAACCACTTCAGGCATTCACAGCGGTTTGCCGTGTGACTGACAGCGAGCCTTATCAAGTGGAAATGTCACCTGATTTTCACCCGTTTCGTCGAAATGTGGTATTTTTGTCTGCTCAGGAAACGCCCATTAAACCGCTCATTGATGACCTGGAATTCATTCAGGATAAAACGCGATGGGGCTATAAATTTCGTTTTGGACTTTTTGAAATTAACGAGCATGATTTCAATCTTATAGCGCAAGCTACATACGCACAGCTGTAGACAAACCTACCACATCCGAGCATAATTAAGCTAAACATAAGCGAGGGTAGGGCATGAATGTAGATATTAACTGGATGGCAGTGGTTTTGGCAACTGCTTCAACCATGATCGTGGGTTCTATTTGGTACACGCCCAAGGTGTTCGGCAACACTTGGATGAAGCTAGCCAAAGTAAAACCATCAGGCACGGCTAGCGATGGCGCTGGTGCTATGATTTTGGCGCTTTTGGCGAGTTTTGTTACTGCCTACGTTTTGGCGCACGTCACATTTTTGGCGCATCACTATTTTGGCAATTCGTACATGCACGATGCGCTCAGTACCGCATTCTGGGTGTGGCTGGGCTTTACCGCGGCTCGATTTATTACGCACGACGCCTTCGAAATGCGCCCGTTCAAGCTTACCTTTTTGAACGTTACCCACGAGCTGGTAACCTTCATGGTCATGGGCGCGATTATCGGTTGGATTCACTAGTATTTGGTAGCTCTGCGTAGCAATCCGTGGCATACTAAAGGCATGGAAAACGCAGAAATCGAACGAATTATCAGGGAGTATATTGATCAAGTGGTGCACATGTCGCTGGGCACGTGTGCGGATAACAAGCCGTGGGTGTGCGAAGTGCACTTTGCGGTGGACGACGAGCTGAATATTTACTTTCGCTCGGTAACCGGGAGCCGTCACGGTCAAGAAATCTTGCAGAATCCCAATGTTGCTGGCAATATAATCACGCAGCATTTTAAGAACCAAAAAATTCGTGGCGTGTATTACGAAGGCACAGCCGAAGTGCTCACCGACATAAACGAAGATCACCCGGGTGTGCGGGCAACCGCCAAGCGCTTTGGTGAAAAATCGGCGATTCAGGCGGTAAAACCCGAAGACAACAAGCCACACTACTTTAAGATTACCGTCAAAAACTGGTATTTGTTTGATACCTATGGCCCGGCACCTGTGGGCAAATATCAGCTGCCCTGGAAACAAGCCTAAATGGCCGACGAAGTTTTGCAGGCGTTGGAGCGCTACGCACGCCCCAACGATGTTGCCGAGGTAGGCAAGTTTTTTAAGTCGTACGATGGTGGCTACAGTCAGCACGACCAATTTTTAGCCATCAAAGTGCCATGTATTCGCGAGGTTTCTAAAAAATATGCCAATCTGTCGCTCCAAGATATTGAGGCTGTGCTAGAAAGCCCGCTCCATGAAATGCGCCTGCTGGCTGCAATCATTATGGCCAACCAGGCCAAATCGCGCCGAAGCAGTGAGGCACACAAAACGGCCTTGTTCGATCTGTATATACGCCGCACCGATCGCATCAACAACTGGGACATTGTGGACACTAGCTGCCGCGATGTGGCGGGCGAATACATTCTGGAGCATCCCCAAAAAACTGACATTTTGCGCAAATTGGCGTTGTCGCAAGACATTTGGGAGCGCCGAATTGCCATGGTGAGCACCTGGGCGATGATTCGCAAAAACCAGCTGGATCTGCCATACGAAATTGCCGAAACGCTTCTACGCGACAATCATGACCTAATCCATAAGGCCGTAGGCTGGATGTTGCGCACCGCTGGCGACAAAGATCAAGACCGCTTGCGCGAATTTATAATCACACACATTACCCATATTCCACGAACCGCTCTAAGATACGCTATTGAACATTTTGACTCCGAAGAACGCAAATATTTCTTAACCCTCCGCTAAATAAAGGACACGTACATGAGCACTTACTATACCGATGGCAGCGCCAGCCCCAACCCCGGACCGGGCGGCTTTGCCGTAATCAAAGATATGCAGGTTTGCTATTTGGGTGCCGAACCAGACTCCACCAACATTCGCATGGAGGGCAAGGCAATTATCGCTGCGCTCGAGGACGCCGATGGCGAGACGTGTACCATCTATACCGACAGTGAATTCTGGATCAATGTTATTACCAAATGGTCGCTAGCCTGGGAAAAGAACAACTGGACCAAAAAGAACGGTGAAATCAAAAATCTGGACATCGTGAAAGAAGTCTGCCCGTTATATCGAAAGTCAAAAGCTACCTTAGTGTGGGTTCGCGGACACAATAACGACCCCGGCAATGAAATGGCTGACCACTGGGCAAATGAAGCTCGCAAAGGCAAGCGCGTTTAGTATTTTTTTACAGCAGTTTTTTACGGCGTTTTCGGTTAGAATAAGCGGTATACATAAATAACGCAAGTAGCCGGGTGGATAGCGGTTACTATAATCTTGAGGGTACATATGGACACAGACGCCACCGACGAAACGCAAGCAGTGAATCCTAAGGAACAGTCAGCTGAGGCGGACAATAATGCTCTGACTGAACAAGTTTTGGATGCAGAAAAAGTGGATCTGGTTAGCGACACACCAGATCAGGAACGCATTGCGCACAAATCTGACGAAGAAGTTGCTGCTGCAAAAGCTGCCGCTCCCCAGACAGATGATGTAGACATTTTTGCCTGGGCTAACAACATGTTCCAGCACGTGGATCAGCTCAAAATTGATCTGTTTTTGTTGAATAAAAACAATGTATTGTATCGCACTAAGGCATCGCCGGACATTGAAAAACAGTTGTTGCCGTTATTCATTAACCCAATGCTCGAGTTTTTGATGATGGGCGCAGGCGCGGGCATGGTAGTGCGCGCCTTTGAAGACGCCGAAGCCGAGGACAACGTTTTGCAATACACCAAGTGGGAAAATATTTTGCGCCTGACCGAAGTGATGCACTGGTTGCACACGCAAGAGCACGAGATGGAATTCTTCAAGGAAGACGAGCATGATCTGAAGCGTATCAAGGGTGTGATTGCTCGTTGTAGCCATCCATCCATGAAGGAACCATTTTATGTTATGAAAGTGCTGCCAAGCGCTCAGACATTCAAGGGTGAAGGTGCCTGGATGGCGCAGGGCGAACGATTTGTACCGTTTGAGGCTCCAGCGTTCCGCATTCCAGCTGACAATCAAATGCTGGTGATCAACAAAGATGTTTTTGTGTTCAATCAAGCTAAACTGGATCGCTTATTCGGATATAACGCCAAGAAAAACAGTATTGCTGAACAAAAAGTTAAAGAAATCGAAGAAGCCTTTAAGTTGCGTTTTGCCGAAGGTATGGACATGCAAAGTCTGGTGAAGGGCAACAAAGCCACCATCAACAAGCTGCAAAAACTAGAACTGGGCGATATTAATCAGGATTCGCTGGTGGATCACGCCGAAGAAATTGGTGTTGACCTGATGGTTGATGATGACGGTGCTATTATTATCGAAGGCACCAAAGACCTGTCTACCTTTGTAAACTTGCTGAATGACGACTATTACGAGTCACAGCTTACCGGCATCAAATATGAAATCCGTGGCAAAAAACCATTGCGTCCGCCAAAAGATACTGACGCTGCCGAAATCGCGTTGTAGCACAAAAAGTATTCAATATTTTTGTATTTTTGAACAAAAGAGTGCAGAATAATTTTATTATGGAATTGGATACCTACAGTTTTGAAGCCGCGCAGGACGACATGTTATTTGACGGGCAGCAGCAGACAGGCCAAAGCCGTTTGCTGGACCCGGCTGAGACCGCTCTTGACGGTGAATATTCTCGTTTGCATCTGGCAGAAGTCGGCCAGGCGGTTGTTTATTATAGTCGCCAAGGCGCTCCATGTGCAGCAATTTTGACTCGGTCTAGGCAAACAGATGGTATGCATCATTGGCGGCTTGCTACTGTGCAAGCAGAAATTGAAGGATCTCAGGAATCCAAGCGAACAGTAACAGTCGCTACCACAGATGCTGAGGGGTTTATGAATCGTCACATGTATCTGCAACCGGGTGATACACTAGAAGTTACATATGATACGGATAAAGATGCCGCCCGAATTGAAACCATTGGCCGAATTACCGCCGTGCTCATGAAAGAGACACGCGCGCAAGCCGAAGAAAACCGGTTAGTATTTGAAGACAAGCCCACAATGGGCATTTTCCGCAAAATGCGTGACTATTGGGCCGACCATTTTCCATTCATGCGCGCTGCCTAAGAAGTACTTGGGCTTTTAGGCAAACATCGGTACAATAGAGAAAACGAGAGGGTAAAAACAGACATGGACCAGCAACTGGCACTTGATATTATGATGCGCGGCGAAAGCGTATTTTTAACTGGCCCGGCTGGGTCTGGAAAAACCTATGTGCTGAATCAATTTATTGATCAAGCTCGCAAAGAAGGCAAAGTGGTGGCCGTGACTGCTACGACCGGCTTGGCTGCCACACACCTGAACGGCACGACCATTCATGCCTGGAGCGGTATTGGGGTTCGTGACGAACTGGAAGAAGCGTTTTTTGAAAATTTCCGCCGTGATCGCCGCAAGCTGATCAAAGAAGCTGACGTGCTGGTTATCGATGAAATCTCTATGTTGCACGATTATCGCCTGGACATGATCGACGATATTTGTCGTCATGTTCGCCGTAATGCCAAGCCGTTTGGAGGCTTGCAAATTGTGCTGTGCGGCGACTTTTTTCAGTTGCCGCCAGTTAACCGACCGGGCAGCAGGGGAGGCGGCTTTGTGGTTGGTTCTCGGGCTTGGGGCGATCTGCAACCCGCCATCTGCTATCTTGAAGAACAACACCGCCAGGATGACCAAGCATTTTTGGAAATTCTGAACGCATTGCGTGCGGGCGATGTTCGCCGCCATCATGCCGAAGCATTGCTGGAACGTGTGGACGCCGAGTTACCCAGCCACCATGACACCACTGAGCTGCACACCGTGAACGTCGATGTTGACGCAATTAATGCAAAAAAACTGGCTTCATTGCGTGCCGACGAGCATCGCTACGCTATCTCTACGGCGGGCTCCGACAATTACGTGGATACGCTCAAGCGTTCATGCTTGGCTGTGGAAGATTTGGTGCTCAAAAAAGGCGCCCTGGTAATGTTCCTCAAAAATAACAGCGAGCAGCGCTTTGTGAACGGCACACTCGGCACAGTAGTCGGCTTTGACAAGGCCATGGACTACCCAATTGTAGAGCTCATGGATGGCCGCAAGATCACCGTCGAGCCCGACACCTGGGAGCTGATGGACGGTGACACCAAGCGTGCGTCATTGGCGCAGATTCCACTCCGGCTTGCCTGGGCGATCACCGTGCACAAAAGCCAGGGCATGACGCTGGATGCCGCGCGCATTGATCTGCGTCGCGCATTTGTGGCAGGCATGGGGTATGTGGCACTCAGCCGTGTGCGCAGCTTGGACACCTTGAGCCTGGCGGGTATCAACAAAACAGCGCTTCGTATTAGTAGCGATGCCTTGGCGATTGATGCGCAATTACGTAAAAAATCAGAGGCTGACCGTGCCCGTTTTGCGGTCGCCTAAAGCGGTCACGCAGCTAGCCGTGCTATACTGAACTAAATGCAAGAACTAATTTTCGCACTGTGGTTTTTCCTACCTGCAGGGCTTGCAAACGCAGCTCCAATCTTTGCAGCAAATCTGCCGGGACTTCGACGCTATAACGCACCCATTGATGGCGGCAAGACGTATCGTGGTCAGCGCATTTTGGGCTCGCACAAAACGTGGCGAGGCTTACTTGTGGGCATTGTAGTTGCAACTGGAACGCTTTGGCTGCAACAGTATGCTTTGGCACATAGTGCGTGGCTCCACAACTTCTTAGATCAAGTTAACTACGCAGCGTTACCCGTGCTGATCGTTGGCCCGCTCTTTGGTATTGGTGCACTTGGCGGGGATGCGCTAGAAAGTTTCTTCAAACGGCAGCGCAAAATCGCACCAGGCAGGGGATGGTTCCCGTTTGATCAAACCGACTACATCATTGGCGGCGCGCTACTCACGTACCCGTATGTGCAGCTGAGCATTATGCAGTACGTTGTGCTGTTATTACTATGGCTGCTTGTGCACGTTATAGCGAGCTACGTTGGTTACGTGCTACACCTCAAAGAGCGTCCCATTTAAGAACGGGCAGAGCGGGTGCTTCTGCTCCGCGCAAGAACGCTGCGTTGCTCATTGCGCGTGCCAAAGAACTTCGTCCCGAAGCTTTGTGGCGCGCCACCACTTGTGCCACAGTTTCGCCGTAGGCCAACAAGTATTCTCGAACTCGATCGTACAAAAAGAAGGTGTCATCTTCAAAGTACGATTCCAAAAAGCGTTGCGAGTACGTGCTGCTGGCCAGAGCCTGCACGCGGTGCGCCAATAAAATAACTGTGTCATACTGCAATCGAATATCGGCATTCATGCGAAGTGGCCGAGCAAGTTCCAGCGACCGCTGAAAGCCATTGGCTGCCTGGATAAATCGATGGCCAATGCCCAGCAGCGTATCGAGCGCGTCGTCCATAGCATCGACATTAGTGCTTTTGCCTTGAACCAACTTCTTTGGATGCACGTCATATTTCCGCAGAAAATCCTGCATAATTTGCCACTGTTCCGCCACCTGTGCCTCTAGTTGTTTCTTGGGAAGCAAGCCGTAGGCTTTCCAGGCAATGCTATGGTCATAATCAACTAACAGACTATCCGCAGGCATGCCAGCGGCGATTTTATGCGCGTTGGTAGCGCCTATGTGTTGCACCAAATAAAACGTAAAGCAGTTAGCGGGAATAGTGTCGAGCTGACTTGGGCGCAAGAAATAAATATCAGCGTCGGGCCGCTCCAGCGGGTGCTTCATGGTGAACCGCATACGTTGCATGCGGGCGATAGTGTGCGTATATTTGAGGATTTTGTCGGCATTGAGCGTGCTGGCGCGCTGCTTTTGAATACTTCGCGCCAGTTTGAGCCATTGTTTGCGCGAAGCGCTCAGCATAACTACCGGATTGCCTTCGCACAGAACAATAGCTTTCCCCAGGTGCTGGCGTGCATGCAAATGGCGCATTACGTCAGCCGCAACACTGTCGGTCCCTCGTGCTGAAGATATGCGCTGTTCGAAATATACTGCCATAAATTACTCCCATAAGACGTTTGGTTTGGTGTGTTTCGCGCGCATGATATCACAGGTTCGTTCGAAGTGCACAATTTACGAAATATCTTATAGATAATGATGCTGCTGAAAACTAAAATGATCAGTTTTGCTGACAATAATATGGTCGCGCAGCGTGATGCCAACCAGATGTCCAGCGGCGGCCAGCTGTTGCGTAAGCGTGATATCGCGGTGGCTGGGCCGAGGGTCACCCGACGGGTGATTGTGTGCCAGCACCACGCAGGCTGCTCGATCTGTAATGGCGTCGGCAAAAACCTCGCGCGGATGCGCCATAACCGAATCCAGTAGCCCAACGGTTATCGTACGCTGTGCGATCAACCGGTGGCCGCCGTCCAGACTCAGACAAATAAAATATTCTTGTTGCTTGGTGCGAATGTCATCGAGTCGCGCCAAAATGTCTTGCTGTGTTTTGAGCGGCTCCACGTCACGCACTAAATACCGTTGAGCAACCTCTAGCGAAGCCAAGATTTTGCAGGCCGCCGCCGCACCCACGCCGCGTATAGCTGTCAGATTTTCAAAATTAACCGTGCTCGTACCTTTATTGAGCAGTTTTTGCACTTTGCCGGCCATATATGAGACGTCGGCCGCCGCGGTACCATTGCCTAATAAAATCTCGAGCAGTTCAAAGTCACTCAGAGCTGCCGCGCCTTTACGAAGCATTTTTTCACGAGGCCGGTCGGCCAGGTCTAGTTGGTGGATTCGTTTCTTGTATGTCATTTTGGCGCTGTAAGTCTACAAGAAGTTCGTCCCAAAATGCAACCTTCGTAATATGACATAAAATTGACAAAAAGCTAATGTTTTGCTAAAGTAAGCTTATTAAAACAACAAAACAAAAATATGCAACATCACCTAGAACAAAGTATCCATCAGCGAATTGAATCGCTTCTGCGCCATCGTGCGCTGCTTACTGCCGCTGTCGTGATTCTGTTTAGCGCTTTGGCTGTCTCAGACCGTCGTCTCAGTAATGTGTGGCAGCAAGCGTACGCTCATGGATTCAACTGGGTAGGGGCGTATATGCATCATGAACATCCGCGTCATGACGTTAATCACGTGGCAATTGCGCGCATTCCAACTATCTCGGGCAGCTATTAGTGGTCTATGGTGTACAAAACCGTACATGACACCACATGTTGCGCCGTACCTGTGGATAACTAGAATCTGTGGAAAAGTGGTGTAGGAAACACCACTATTTTCATGCAAAATGACTTGTGCGTGGGTAATCGTGGGTAGTATGATGACGTCAGTGGGTAATCGTGGGTAGCCCAACAAGCAGAAGCTTCAAACAGGACTACTCAGCAAAATAAAAATGACCACTAGAAATTTAAAGCAACCAAGGGAATGGCTACAGTAGACTATTTTCAGCGCAAACTTGATGACAAGCGACGGTTAACTATACCGGCAGAGCTTCGAGACGAGTTTGAAAGCGGGGTAGTAATTACTCGTGGATTCCAAAAGTACCTGCACGTGTACCCAAAATCGGTATGGAACGAGCTGGTCGAGCCGCAACTTCAGGGCAATATCCTGGATGAGCACATTGCCGATCTGAACGTAAAATTCCGAATGGGGAAGACCGACGGCATTTGTGACCAAAAACAAGGTCGCATCGCAATCGAGCAACACTTGCTAGACTACGCAGGAATCGACAAGGACATCGTAGCGGTCCGGGTTGGAAAGTATTGGCGGCTTATGGCGAACACATAGACAAGTCACAGCAACCAATCGGCACTTTAACAATTTAGCAACAACAGATAGCACATCGGGAACCTAAAAGGGCACATCCGAGGTCAGCTATCTGGCAGTCAACATGTGGATCGATGGCACCACTTGAAAAACCATAGTACTTTTTTTGGAAAACACCTCCCAAAACTCCACCTCACACATAAGTCTCTCAACCTTTGGTTACTTGCACAGTTAAGAAGTTCGAAGATTTTTAAAATCTTTTTCGCTCAAAAATTCTTCTTTACCTACCGGCAAGCAACCATACACAAAAACAAAAACTACAAAAAACAAAAAGTTGACTGCTAGATAGGTGACCTTGCCAAAACAAAAACACCAAAAATAAAAATGGTATTATAGACAGGCATGCACCAAAACGATCACTTAAATCACAATCATCATATCCCAGTTTTGCTTGAGCATGTGCTGAAATATCTAGACCCGAAGGCAGGGCAGACATACCTTGACCTAACCGGCGGATACGGCGGCCACGCCAGCGCAATTCTGGACAAAACCAACAACCCAAGCGGCGCCACGCTTGTAGATCGCGATAGCAACGCAATTGCGGAGCTTTCGGCAAAATTTGCAGGGCAGGGGACTCGCATTATGCAGGCCGACTTTTACACAGCCAGCCGCGAGTTAGCAGAGCAGGGGAGTACGTTTGATCTGATATTGGCCGATTTAGGGGTATCGTCACCGCACCTTAACCAAGCAAGTCGTGGATTTTCCATAATTCAGGACGGACCGCTGGATATGCGCATGGATCAAAGCCAAACGCTCACTGCAGAAATTATGGTTAACACCTATGCAGAAGATGAGCTAGCGGCGCTGATCAAGCGTTACGGCGAAGAGCCAAAAGCTCGGCAAATTGCCTCGCTGATTGTGCAAAATCGTCCGTTCCGTACCACCACAGAGCTTGCGCAAGTCGTCAAAAAGGCTTGGCCAGGGCACAGCAAAGTTCATCCGGCAACTCGTACGTTTCAGGCGTTACGAATTGCAGTTAACGACGAGCTGGAGCTTTTGCGCAAAAGTTTGCCAATCTGGATAGAAAACCTGTTGGCGCCGAACGGCAGAATTGCTATAATTAGCTTCCACAGCCTGGAAGATCGCATCGTCAAAGAAGCGCTCAAGCAGGCAAGTGGTGATCGTTACGACGCAACGTTACAGTTACTGACCAAAAAACCAGTTGTGGCCGACGAAAATGAAATCGTTTTTAATCCGCGAGCAAGGAGTGCAAAACTCCGAGCCGCATTGAAACAAAAATAATAAAAAACAAAAAGAAAGGGCCAACTTTATGAAAATCGAAGTTAAGAGCCGCTCATACACCCACCGCATCACTGTTACTCGCGTAGCCTAAGCTTCGCTGTAAAGCAGTAGTGCAAATAGGGGAGGGGCGACACCAAAATTTGTGCCGCCCCAAACCCTAAAAACCTATCGTGCTTGGTTTGCTTCAACGCACTATGAATCTGACCTAGCTCGATATCCTTAATCCTCACAAAAAATAAACACAAAAAGAGAAAAAAATGACATACTCAAGTTCACTCGCAGTCGGGCGCAAAAGCGCTGGGCTTAGCCGGAACCAGAACACAGCTAGCTTCCGCGGTCGCGAGCGAGCACTCGGCCCGGTCAGCAACACCGTAATTTTGATTGTACTGGCATGTTTGCTGGGTTTGTTGTACCTAACGCAAGTTACCAAAACCAACGCCTACGGCTACAAAATTAACAGCCTGCAAGAAAAACAATCACAGCTAGCTGAAGAGCACGATGACCTGGAAGTCGCGTCAGCTCGCCTGCAGTCCGTTGACCGTGTTCAAAGCAGCACTGTTGCGCAGGGCATGGCTACTGTAACGCCAACCGCAACCGTTCAAGACTAAACTACCACTTTTGGTATATACTAATTAGCAATGGGGCCAGCAGCCGAACCAAATATTCACGTAGTGCGTCGTACACGCTTAGTGTATGTGTTATTGGTGCTCATTTTTGGCGTGTTTGTCCTGCGGGCATTCTATTTGCAAGTTGTTAAATACGAGTACTACCACAAGGCCGCATTGAGCGACCAGTTAAAAGAATACGAAATTCCTGCCGAACGCGGAACCATCAAAGCTCATATGGGCGACAGTACCGTTTCGATTGTGCTGAACGAAAAGCTATACACTATTTACGCTGATCCTTCGCTGGTAAAGTCTAACCAGGCCGACAAAGTGGCCAATACTCTGGCTGATGTTTTGGGCGGCAGCGCCAGCGATTACAAGAATAAAATCACTCAAAAAGACACTCGCTACATCGTGCTGGCCAAAAAGATCTCCAAAGATGCGCGTGCCAAATTGCTGGGCTACAAATATCCGGGTATTGGGTCCGAAGAACAGTCATACCGAACATACCCTGATGGCTCGCTGGCGTCACAGTTGTTGGGCTTTGTAAATAACGAGGGCCAGGGTGTGTACGGTGTTGAGCAAGACCTTAACAGCAAGTTAGCCGGCACCAATGGCCAGCTCAAAGCTGTAACTGACATTAACGGCGTGCCACTGGCTGCTAATACTGGCAACATCCTCAAGGAGCCGGTTGCCGGCAACGACCTAACACTGACCATTGACGTGGGCATGCAAAAACAGCTCGAAGATATTATTAAAAAGGGTTACGACAATTCTAAGGCGCAAGGAGTGAGCGCCGTAATTTTGGACGCTAACAGCGGTGCCGTGAAGGCCATGGGCAACTACCCAACCTACAATCCAGCAGATTACGGGAATGTGGAAGATAGTAGCGTATTTAACAACGCTGCTGTGAGCCACCCTATCGAGGTGGGGTCAGTCATGAAATCGCTTACCACTGCTGCGGCACTTGATTCGGGATCTGTTAAGGCAAATCAAACGTACTACGATCCGGCGTCGTGGACGGTGGACGATTTTAAAATTACCAACATCGAAGAAGATGGCGGCGCGGGCACCAAAGGCCTAAAAGAAATTCTAAACTTGTCACTGAACACCGGCGCCACGTGGGAGCTGATGCAAATGGGCGGCGGTCAGCTCAACCTGAAGGGCCGCGAAACCTGGTATAACTACATGACGCAGCACTATATGTTGGGCAAGGCAACCGGCATCGAACAAGGGTACGAGTCTGAAGGTTACGTGCCAAAACCCGAAGACAATGGCGCCGGCATCAACCTGACGTACGCAAACACCTCATTTGGTCAGGCTATGACTGCCACAACTATCCAAATGGCGGGCGCGATGGCATCGGTGGTGAATGGCGGCACCTACTACAAGCCGTATCTGGTAGACAGCACAACCGACGCCAACAACAAAACCACCATTACCAAGCCTACCGTGGTCAAGTCTGGTGTGGTTTCGCAAGCTACCACTGACACTATTGTGCCGCTGATGGAATATGTGGTTCAGCAGCACCACTTTTCGCGCTCGTTTGACGAATCTACCTACGCCGTAGGCGGTAAAACTGGAACAGCGCAGATTGCCAAGCCCACCGGCGGCTACTATGACGACGAATTTAACGGTACATACCTGGGCTTTGTAGGTGGCGACAAAGTGCAATATGTGATTGCCGTGTTCACCTACAGGCCAAAGGTTGCAGGCTACGCCGGAACCGCCGCCGCGCAACCAATTTTTGGCGATTTAGCCCACATGCTTATTGATAATTTTGCGGTCACACCGAAGTCAAAATAATGCTATACTGGGCACAAAGGCAAACGGAAACACAATGAATACAATCCACTTCATAATTGAGACAAACACGCTCATTCGCATTTTCTTACTTGGGATGATGGGGTTTCTGACCAGCATGCTGATCACACCACTTTACACCACCTTGGCCTACAAATATAAGTGGTGGAAAAAGGCTCGAACCGATGCCTGGAGCGGAGGCGAAGCAACCGTATACAACAAGTTGCACGCTGCCAAGCACAAGCGCCATATCCCAACCATGGCCGGCTCCATTTTTGTGCTGTCTACCATTGCAGTTACACTGTGCTTCAACCTTAGCCGTGGTGAAACCTGGCTGCCACTGGCCGCTATGGCCGGCGCTGGTTTTGTGGGCTTGATCGACGATGTTATGAACATCCGTAGCAACGGCGGTATTGCTGGCATGCAGTCCAAACTGAAGTTTGGGTTGTACAGCATTGTGGCGTTAGTGGGCGGCTGGTGGTTTTTTGCCAAGCTAGACGTTTCTACGCTGTATCTGCCAGGCGTTCATGACTGGCACGTGGGCTGGCTGATTATTCCGATCTTTTGGTTTGTAGTGATCGCCACCGCTAACTCGGTGAACATTAGCGACGGTCTGGATGGCCTGGCTGGCGGTTTGTTGAGCTCATCATTTTTGGTATACGCAGTCATTTGCTCTATCGAGGGCAAATACGCGTTGGCAGCGTTTTGTTTGACCATTGTGGGCACTTTGCTGAGCTACACATGGTTTAATATTAACCCGGCGCGATTCTTTATGGGGGATGCCGGAGCGTTTGCATTAGGGACGGCGTTGGGTGTCATAGCCATGCAGACCGACACGGTGTACGTGCTGCCGATCATTGGGGCCGTGTATGTTATGGAGACCGGCTCAGTAATTATCAACCGCGTGTCTAAAAAGCTACGCAACGGCAAAAAAGTCTTTTTGTCATCGCCTATCCACCATCATTTTGAAGCTATCGGCTGGCCCGAAACCAAGGTCACCATGCGCTTTTGGATCATCGGCCAAGTTGCAGCAGTCCTGGGCTTGATCGTATTCTTGCTCGGGAGATACGCGTAGTGGCAGAAATGCTGCGCCGCGATTTGCGGCCTTCGGCGCCTACGCAGCCGCGCCGGCATCGTCCTGACTATTTATTGATTATTCTGATGGCTATTTTGGTGTCGGTGGGTATGATTGTGGTGTACGCCATCAGTCCGGCCCTGGCCGCTACCAACGGCACCAGCGACAACTATTACATCATTCACCAGTTTATCGCCATTGCGCTGGGGATTGGTATGTTTGTCCTAACGTCGCGTATCCCACTGAGTCATTGGCGAAATATGTACAAAGTACTGCTGATTATCGCGGCCGTGGCAACCGTGATTGCGCTGTTGTTACCGGTGAATCCTAATTACCCGGCGCATCGCTGGATTCGCTTCGGCGGATTCTCGTTTCAATCTGTTGAGCTACTGAAGTTTGCGCTTTTGATCTGGATTGCCGGATTGCTCGCTCAGCGCATGCAAGAAGGCACCGTGGGCGACACCAAAAAGACGCTCAAGCCCTTGCTCTACGCACTGCTGGCTATTGGATTTGTGGTGGCAGGTATTCAGAGCGACCTCGGTTCCACCGGTGTTATCATTTTAATGATGGGCGCCATGGCTTTTGTAGCAGGGCTGCCCATGAAGCGAATTTTGGTTATTGCCGCAGTGGTGGTAGTTTTGCTGGTGGTTACGGTGGCTTCTACGCCGTACCGTCGTGAACGCTTGGCGACATTCCTTGACCCAAGTGCCAACTGCTTAACCACTGGCTATCAAGTGTGCCAAGCATTAATTGCTGTGGGCTCTGGCGGTGCTACAGGCTTGGGCTTGGGGCGTAGCGTACAGGCCTACGGATATCTACCAGAGGCCGAAAACGATTCCATTTTTGCCATTTACGCCGAAAAATTCGGGTTCATTGGTGTCACCGCATTAATCGCGCTCTTTTTGGCGTTCTTTATGCGCATCAAACGCATTGCTGAACGGGCACCCGATAACTTTAGCCGACTGGTGGTAATTGGTATTTTAGTATGGCTCAGCGTGCAGGCAATGGTGAACATCGGTGCTATGTTGGGTTTGCTGCCGCTCAAGGGCATCACGTTGCCGCTCATCAGTTACGGCGGTAGTAGCGTGCTACTGGTTATGGCCACACTCGGATTAGTTTTTCAGGTTTCACACTATACAAGTTTCGCATCAGGATCAGGAGGAGACACCTATGAAGATCGTCGTGACAGGCGGCGGCTCCGGGGGGCATATCACCCCAGTTCTAGCAGTCGCACATGAGCTAAAACAACAGCAACCGGACGCCGAAATTATTTATATTGCCTTGCAAGGTGACTCGTTGGCAGACTTACCGGCACAGCATCCCAGCATCGACAAGGTTATTTTTATTCGTGCCGGCAAGTTGCGTCGCTATCATGGCGAGGGTTGGAAGCAGCTACTGGATCTGCCGACCATGTTCAAAAACTTCGTAGACATATTTAAAACTCTGGCCGGCATTTGGCAGAGCTTTTGGCTGCTACGCCGTTTGCGCCCAAACGTCGTGTTTATCAAAGGTGGATTCGTGAGCGTGCCAGTAGGCTTGGCAGCCGCGCTGTGGCGTATACCGTATGTCACGCATGACTCTGATGCGCTGCCGGGCCTGGCCAACCGAATTGTAGCACCGTGGGCGCGCCTGCACACCGTGGCTCTCCCCAAGGAAGTTTACGCGTATCCACCCAACAAGACCGAAACCGTGGGCGTACCGGTATCGCGCAACTATCATGTAGCAGCTAAGGCCGAGGTTATCGAAACTCGCAAGCGCCTGGGATTGGAGCAAGCTGACCAAGTACTATTTATCACCGGTGGTGGCTTGGGTGCCCAACGGCTGAACGATGCTGTGGCTGATTGTGCTCCCGATCTGTTGGCGCGCTATCCAAAGCTGTACATTGTGCATTTGGCCGGCCGAAACAAAGACCAAAACCTGCGCCAGACATACCAAAAGCACGTACCCAGCAACAACCTGAACCGCGTGATCGTAAAAGATTTTGTTACCAACCTTTACGATTACAGCCAGGCTGCCGACGTGGTTATTACCCGCGCTGGCGGTACGAGCATGGCCGAGTTTGCGGCTCAAGCTAAAGCCTGCGTAGTGATCCCGAACCCGTACTTGACCGGTGGCCACCAACTGGTTAATGCCAAGGTCTGGACCGAGCGCAAAACCATCAAAATGGTGCGTGAAGACGTAATGGTGCAAGATCACCATGCCCTCATGCCACCGCTGGTAGAGCTACTGGATCATCCAAGCCTGGCCAAGCAATTAGGTCAACGTTTGCACGAATTAGCACAACCAGATTCGGCTCACCGCCTTGCGATGGTATTATTAGAAGTAGCGAACGGCGCGTAAGCACTACACAAAATATGTTGGGCAAAAAGAAACAACCAGAACAGCGGTCTCGGCAACGCATATCGGCTCGTCAGCCACAAAATAATGCGAGTGTTTTTTCGTACCACGCAAATCGTTCAGCGACTTTAGAATCGCGGGAACGAACCATGCCAACCGAGCAGCCCGTTCAGAAACGGCTCCCGCGAGGCATTCACCGTGTCAAAGCCAAGCACGTTCTGACCGGTGTTTGCGCACTGATTGTCTTTTTGCTGCTCGTGGGCCTCAGTAGCACACCCAAAATTGTCGTTACCGGTAGTGGATCAAGTCGCTTGGCGCTCCAGAATACGTCGGTATACGAAACCGCTGTGCATCAAATGCTCGGCAAGTCCATGGCGAACAACAACAAGCTCACCATTAACACCGACGCCGTGGCTACAGAACTCAAGGCAAAATACCCCGAGCTGCATACCGTCACCGTGTCGCTGCCATTCTTTGGCCGGCAACCGATCGTGTATTTGCAACCAGTGGTGCCGCAGATGGTACTATCTACTGCCAGCGGCCAGTTTGTTATCGACAGTAATGGCCGGGCGCTCTCTGCCTACACCAACCAGAAACTTTCAGAGGACGGCAGTCAACCGATCCCCATCGTAACAGATCAGAGCGGTTTTGCTGCGCAGAAAGGCCAGGTTGTTCTGCCCAGCAAAACCGTTGACTTTATAACTGAGGTCGCAGCGCAGATGCACGCCAGCAAAATCAATGTCGAGACCTGGACATTGCTTGCCGGGGGAGGCGAGTTGGACGTAAAGCCGGCAGGGGCCTCGTACATCGTAAAATTTAGCCTACAAGGGATTGCCAGGGAAGAAGCGGGCACCTACTTGGCTACCAAGCAGTATATAGACACAAACCACATTACGCCCAAAGAGTATGTGGATGCTCGTGTGAGCGGCCGAGCGTATTACAGATAGCCCCCTGTTGCTCTTCTTGGTGTTCGTTTTTTGTTCTATTTTTGCGAATGTTGCCGCTTTGTAAAACATATAAAACAACTAAAACAGTCAATTGTCAAAAATAGTAGGGAAATAACGGAGAAGTGGAGGAGGGGTAGTATTTGAAAACAAAACGAACAAAAAAGCAAATTATAGGTAATTTCACGACATTGCTGTGGAAAAGTCAAACAATCTAACTGATTGTGTGGCCGTGAAATGATAGCTGTCAAAGCTTGCAACAGGCCCAGCTGTTTGCGTAGCCAGCAACAGCACGAGCCAGAATACCTTGATTAATAAGGTAATTACATGAAGCTGAAAAATTTGAGCGTAAGAAAATAATTTAGAAATAAAACTTATTTGTGCCACTAAGCTTTTAAAGCGCAAAAGTCCCCCGCTTTAAAAGGTATGAGCGGACCTCTTTAAATCTTATAATAGAGTCGCAAAATATACATTGTGCGACATTGAATGTGTACCTGCGCATGTGACCTATTTCACTGGATTTTGTGGCCTGCTTTTGATAGTCGCTCCATATATTTGTTATTTGCCCTGCATACATACGGGCTGCGAAATTTGTATGACCCTGCCTTTGTTTTCGCCAGCCAAATTTTATCTCAGACTTTAGTACCTATGCGTTACGGAAATGTTAGTTTACAAATAATCTCTATGAGCACACTACTTTTGTTCGTATTTCGTTCATAGTGTTGTGATGCTGCCCAGAGCATTGTAGACGCGCGCCAAGTTACTGTGCTGGCTCGGATCAACTATGGGGCCGCCGGCGCTGCCCAGTGACACCGCCTCTAAGTATGGCTGGTCCTCTGGCCAATCATGCGGAAGCTGGTATTGTTGCTCAGTTGGATCAACCGGATAGATTGTGGTGTGCAGTCGCTCACCTGGCGTAAGATGCTCAGGATAAAAAAGATCGTAGTGGCGGACAAAGTCGAGTTTACTTATCGAAATATGAATTGGTGCAATGCCCGCGGCAAGCGACGCCTGGCGCTCTTCGGGGCTTGGCGAACGTCCGTACGGGTGGCAGTCCCCGAGTCCAATATAGTGATCGTCGCTAATTTCAAAATAACCGTCCTGGACAGTTCTCAGGGGTCGGTCCCACAAATCCTCTACAGTTATAAGTGGTAGCGCACCTGCTATACGATTTGAGCCGTGCGCCAAGAAGCCGTTGGGTGGCTGTTGGCGCTGCTTTGCATCGTTGAGTGCAAGAACTCGAGCAGTGCTTTTTGCAAGCAAAGCGCTCACGGCTCGCCAATATAAGTCGTTGTGCGTAAAAAGCCCCTCAGAATGTGTGGGGGCTTTTTCGGTGGATGACATCGCTGTAGTCTTATTCAGTTGCTTCTGCAAGCTCGTACGTGGCCTTAGCGACGCGTTTGAACTGGTTTTTGCCCTGTAGGTTAAGCAAAATAGTCGTTTCTTTTACAAAGCGACTCTTGAGCACGCGCTTAACGATTTCATCACGGTGCAAAGGTTGGCCTGCTTCGCGCAGAACCTCGGTAATAATATCGGCAACGGTTCCCTTTTGGTAGCCCCATTCGCGGAGCGCGTAAATGCCTCGGCCAATGAGCACAAAGCGTTTGTCTTTGATCAGCTCGTTGTGAATGGCCTGGGTGGTCACATCTTTGCGCTTGAAGTCAGAATCTTTGATAGCTTCGGCGATTTCACTAAAATGCATGTGTTTGCCGTTGTTTTTGAGGATAACGTAAATCTTGTCGCGAATGTTCTTGGGGTTGACCGTAGGCCATTTTACGAGGCCCCAGAGGCCGTTTAACGTGGCCAAGTCCTTCGAGATGCTTGCCAGGGCGTCAATAGCGGCAGGATCGCTTGAGAGTTCGCTCGCAAGGTCTTCGGCGGTTTGGGGCTCGCCTGCCTTCTTAACAGCGACAATAATGGCGTGAATCGTTTCTTTTACAGCCTTTTCGTCGTAGTTGGCGTGCATTACGGCCGCTTGATTAAAACGGTCGGTGTCTTCTACCAAAATCAGCTGAGGGCACAATGCCGACAGGAATGCGACACGAGATTGATCGGTGCGGCTGTTTTCGCCAGTAAATTCTGCGCTAAGGGTAGCAATACGGGCAGCGCTGCCGTTGTTTTGCAAGTAAGAGATCAGACGGGCTTCAACTTCGATGACATGGGGAATCTGGCCCTGCTCTGTTTGGGCTTTCAGGCGGGCAATAACCGCTTTTTCCAGCTGACGGACGCGCTCTCTTGTGATACCCAGAAGCTCACCAATCTGTTCAAGCGTCTCCTTTCGATCGAAGAGTCCAAAACGACGAGCGATAATTTCGCGCTCACGTTCACGGTCGATGGTACTCAGAATGTCTTGCACAAATTGCTCTGTGTTGAGAGTGGTCACTGTGTTGGCTTGTGCCATGAAGTCTTCCCTGTCTGTTAAATTTGGTAACTTTTAATGTTATTATACAACTTTAAATTCTAAAAGTCAAACCAGTTGCCTATTACATTATTGTAGCACGAAATGGACAGAATGCCAGAATACATGGCATAAAATACAACTACACAACACATGTGTATATAGAGAAGAAATGCGAAAATAACAGAGGTGAATTATAAATATCACCTAACTTATATAAAGTAAAAAATGTTATTTTTTTGTAGGGCGACGACGAGTAATTTTTTTGCGTGCCGGCGCTTCTTCAAGCAACTTTTTGCACTGCTCTTCGGTTAAATCCTTGGGCTCGACGTCTTTTGGAATCTTGGCGTTCTTTTTGCCGTCGGTAATATATGGACCGTACGGACCGTTTACTACCTTAATGCCGCTGTCGAACTCCTGGATGTACTTGTTGGCCTCTTTTTCGAGCTTTTCTTTGTACAACTGCAGCGCTTCGTCAAGCGTAATGCTGAACGGATCAAGCGGTTTAATAGACACAAACAGCTTGCCTACCTGAATATATGGACCAAAGCGACCGATGTTAGCTTTGATCTCTTCCCCGCTGTCAGTTTTACCAACTAAACGTGGAAGTTTGAACATTTCCAGGGCTTGGTCGAGAGTAACTTCCTCTAGGCTGACCCCTGTAGGCAGTGGCGCAAAGGCTGGTTTGTCTTCGGATTCGGTACTTCCCCGCTGCAACATAGGGCCATAACGACCAAAACGAGCCAAAATTGGCAATTTTGTCTTGGGGTCGATGCCTAATTCGCGAGCTTGTGATACTTCGGCTCTAGAAATGCCGCCGGCAGCGTCAATCAGAGGTCGGAAGTCCTTGTAGAATTCGCCGATCATCTTGTTCCAGGTTTCTTTGCCTTCGGCGACTTTATCGAATTCGTCTTCAACAGTAGCGGTAAAATCAAAGTCTACAATGCTTGGGAAATGTTTGACCAAAAAGTCGGTGGTAACTTCGGCCAAATGCGTGGGCATCAGCTTGTTGCGATCGGCACCGGTGATTTCTGTGGTCTCTTCTTCGGCGACGGCGCCACCAATAAGCGTGAGGGTTTGTACGGTGCGTTCAGTGCCTTCCAGATCGCGCTTTTCGATGTAATCACGAGCCTGAATGGTTGAAATAGTTGGCGCGTAGGTGCTTGGCCGGCCAATTCCCAGCTCCTCGAGCTTCTTAACCAATGCGGCTTCAGAAAAACGAGCTGGTGGACGACTGAACGTCTCGGTGGCGGCCATGGTGCTGAGCTCTAGCTGTTGGCCTTTTTCGACGGCTGGCAGTAAGGTATCGTCTTTGATGCCGCCGTAGACTTTCATAAAACCATCAAACTTGAGCACTTCACCCTTGGCGACAAGCTTTTCATCGCGAGTAGAAATGTCGATGGTGATTTCGGTCTTTTCGGTTTGCGCCGGAGACATCTGACTGGCCAAGGCGCGCTGCCAAATCAGCTGATATAACTTCTTTTGCTGTGCATCGGCACCGGCGGCTAAGGTGTTGAAGTCAGTTGGGCGAATGGCTTCGTGAGCTTCTTGGGCTGATTCGTTCTTGGTTTTATATTGACGAACCTGATGATAGTTGTCGCCGTATTCTTTTTTGATGTGCTCTTCGGCAGCCTTGATGGCAAAACCCGAAAGTGTGGTGCTGTCGGTACGCATATAGGTGATCTTACCTTCTTCGTACAAGCGCTGCGCCAGGGTCATGGTTTGCTTTACGCTAAAGCCCAAGCGGCGAGCGGCCTCCTGTTGCAATGTACTGGTGGTGAACGGTGCGCCGGGGCTGCGTGTGCCAGGCTTGGTGGCGATATCGGCCACGGTAAACAGAGCTGGGGCAACTGCCTCTAAAAATGTGCGCGCATCGTCTTTGGTGGGCAATTTAGTGGCGAGCTCGGCCTTAAGTTCTTGGCCGTCAATGGTAAAAATGGCTACAACTTTGTAGCTGCTTTCGGGGGTAAAGCCGCGGATTTCGCGCTCTCGTTCCACAATCAAACGAACGGCAACAGATTGCACGCGACCAGCGCTCAGGCCAGTACGGACCTTTTTCCAGAGGACGGGCGACAATTCGTACCCAACCAAGCGGTCCAGCACACGACGTGCCTGCTGCGCATCTACCAGCTTTAGGTCAACTACGCGTGGCGTTTTAATGGCGTTCTCGATAGCCGATTTGGTAATCTCGTGGAACACAATGCGTTTGGTCTTTTTGGGGTCCAATTTGAGCGCTTGCGTGAGGTGCCACGCAATTGCTTCTCCTTCGCGGTCTTCATCGCTTGCCAGCCAGACGTCATTGGCTTCTTTGGCGGCTTTGCGAAGCTCGGCTACAACTTTCTTTTTGTCGGAGTTAACTTCGTAGGTTGGCGCAAAATCGTGCTCGATGTCAATATTTAGGCCCTTTTTTGGCAAATCACGAATATGCCCAAAGCTACTTTTAACGGTATAATCTTTGCCCAAATATTTTTCAATGGTCTTGGCCTTGGCGGGGCTCTCTACGATAACTAGGTTTTTGCTCATGCTTATTTGAATAGCTTATATGTAAATAGTGGTTTTATGCAAATAATTGCAAACGGAAACCAAAGCTGATTGCACATGATATTGCATTTTGCGGGGCATTGCAAGTGACTTCGCAGTTTTCCTAAAACATCTTAGCAGTAAGAGGCCTTGGGGAAACTGCGAGAGGACAACACGGGATATGGCGCTTTACGGGCGCTTGGTGTTGTCCTCTCTTTTGAAGATCGCAGTTTCGGAATCGTTAACAGGCTTGTGACAGAGGACCGCGCAGGCGGTGGTAGGTAACGTTGTTGCCACTGAGTAGAACAACTTCCTGTTCGCGGGCGTTTTTTTCGGTGAAAGAGACGCCGTACGTTAGCCAGTCCTTCAGGCTGGATCCTGCGGTGAGCGTAGTCTCGCAGCCCGGAAATATGGCGGCGAAGAACGCATCCCAGCGAAGGAGCTGCTGTCCGAAGCTTTCCTGCCGGAAGGGACTTCGCCCGAGGCCGAAGAAGTTCTGGTCAAAAACAGTGACTTCAACGATGGCGTCGGCGCCCTTCGGCCCGAAGAGGCAGTAGAGCTCTGTGCTGTAGGCATCCTGGACGAGTATTCGAAGTTTGTTCTGGTCGCCGTTGTAGCGATCGACCCAGTCTTTCCAGGCTGCGCTGAATGCGCGTCGGCGAACCTCGGTGAAGTTCAGCTTGTCGGTAGCGATAGCCACGCCGCGTTGCATCGGCGTCAGACTGCCAACGGGAACGTGGCGCATGATGGCGTCCACCATGTCGATGGTCCAATCATCGCCCGGGGCGCAATCCTGCACAATCACCAGTGGCGGTGCGGTGCTATTCTTGCCCGAAGCGACGGGAATGCGATGGTCCGTCATGGACATTGTCCTTCCTGTCTGATACGAAACTGCAAAGGCACACGAGGATTTTCTCCACGATAGATATAATTATACAATAAATTTAGGGTTTTTCAATTTTTGAGTTGCCACTGGTTGGCACCGAGTGCTTGCACGACGCCTTGAATTTCAAGCATGGTCAGTACTTGATTAAACTGTGAAACGCTCAGGCCACTTTGTTGCAACAGCTGCGCACCTTCGCGCTCGCCCTCATATATAAGATCAATAATTTGTTGTTCGTGCGGATTACTGCTGTGCGGTTTAACTGTTTGCGAGCCCGCAATACCCAGGATGTTTAAAATGTCTTGCACCCTAGTAACAGGGGTCGCGCCAGTTTTAATGAGGTTATTGGTCCCCCGCGAGAGCGGGCCGGTGATGTTGCCGGGCACGGCCAACACTTCCCGACCCTGATCGAGCGCAAAATTTGCCGTGTGGAGCGTACCGCTCTTTTCGGCTGCTTCGGTGACCAACAGCGCATGACTTAGTCCGGAAACCAACCGATTGCGCTCTACAAAAAACCACTTTTGCGGATGTATATCGGGGGCGTATTCACTGACCAATGCCCCACCCTGCGCCAGCATGTGCTCGGCTAGCTGCGTGTGCGACGACGGATAAATCTGGTTCAGCCCGCCAGGAAGTACCGCCAATGTAAGCCCACCGGCTTCCAGTGCTGCGCGGTGCGCAATACTGTCTACCCCAATTGCCAGTCCGCTAACAACAACCACGCCAGCTCGTGCCAGATCAGATGCCAACTGTCTGGTGACTTCCCGGCCATAGGTGGTCACTTTGCGACTGCCTACAATTGCCACGCGCGGGCGCTGCATAATGTCTGCCCAATTATTGGAACGGATAAACAGTTGTGAAGGCGGCTGATCTATCTGTAGTAATTCTTGCGGAAATGCTGGGCTTTGTGGCTGTAACTCTTGTATACTAACGGTCATACAAGTTCCTTTTACGTCGCAGCTATCCTTTCATACGTTCCCTGGAATGTCTAGTGCTTATGCTAAAAATGGTTATGCTTACTATTGGCACAAAAGTCAAAAACATGTAAAGGTATTGACATGACCACATCTTTTTGATAAAATTGCAAATTGTAAGCGTTAGTACGACGTTTACGTACCTTATATCCCCCCATTTCTAACAATTTGTTAGATTGCTCTAGAGCGTGCTGCGCGCCAAAGTTGTTACCCTCCACTTTTAGTTCAGCAATTGTCTTCGGACTAACATGCGCTCTAAAGCAAACTAACCCCTTTAAGCACCGTACCTGCTTCGGCGGATACGGCGACCTAACAAGAGTGAGTCCAAAAAGATGGTCCTAGCGACCGGCACGCCGCTTTATGGAGTTTTGGCGCGCGATGCTTCACTTAGGTGGGCTTGAAGGGTCGGGTTCTTCGGAACTCTTCGGGGATGTTGCCTCGGTAACGTCCCCACTAACAGGCCTCTGAGCGGTGCCCACCCCCTCTCGGAGGCCTTTTAGTATGCAAAAGGACAGCAATGAGCGAATTTAGAGTCGACAATATCCCTAACGATGACAGACTGCACCCCGGTGAAAATCTTTTGTATCCGCAAGAGGAATTTTTGCCCGCCTGCGATCTGTTAACTGAGCTGAGTGGCGAACCGCCAGAACAGCTCCAGCAGTTTTTGGATGATTTTCGGACTCAGACGCGTCGTGGCGATGCTAATTTGGCTAACGCACGCTGGAATGACGCCAATCGTGACATGGCCCAGCGCCTGCCGCGCAGCAGTTTTATGCCGCACGACCTCTCGCATAGTATGGCTCTACGGCTTGCCGACGTTATTTCGCGGATTTCGTGGACCAATCAGGTTATTCAGGTGGATGACCTGGCCGGCGAAGCGCATGAGCACATAACGCGTGCTCTGTTATTTGACGAAAAAAGCCCTACATTTATTGGAAAAGCAAACTCGCGGACAACCGAAGATTTGCCGGAACTTCGGGCAAAGGTTGCTCGCTTAGGTGGTGTACGGGTTGTTACGCGAAGTCTGGAGCGCCTCAGGGAAGAACTGGCTACTCAGCTCGACTGGTCATATGTGGTGCAAGGTGTTCACCTGCACGGCGGCATGGGTATCCCCATTATTTCAAGTGCACGGCCCAAATACGTAGAGCTGGCAGAAAGCACGTTCAGAGTGCTTAAAGACGAAAGTCGCGAATCCCGCCTAGAAAAAATTTTAGAAATGAAGCAGCGCATTGCTGGGAGCTTTGCCCGCCGAAAGTACCGGAGCGACGATCCCTTAAAGTATTATTGGCAAATAAGTGAAAGTAGTGTGGGTAGGCAGCCGCTGTACGATATGGAACAAGAGGCACTGGACAAACTGCTTGTCTATGTTCCTGCAAAAATTGCCGAAGAAGCGGGCCAGGCGGTGGAGCAGCAGCGGGCAGATCGTGCGGCTCAGATTCGGACCCAATACCAGGAGCACATCGAGCAAGCTGTGCCTGCTTTGAGTGGCAAAACGCGAAAACGCGAGGGCTACGAAGGAATGTGGAATGCACTGATTGGCCGTACCGAGAATAAAGCCGTGACTCCAGTAATTGATCAAGAGGCGAATCGTATACTTTCTACCCTGCATGTGCTGCGCAAAATGGTTGAACCGTCCTTTGATGGCGTTCTGGATGCGCAAACCTGGCAGCAAGAAATTCGGGCCTATGAACAAGCGCTCGTCCAAGAATACACAGCGCTTGGTTTTCGGAAAGAACTGCCCACGAAGGATAGTGTCGGTGCTCGATTAGATTGGCTGGGTAATAACTGGGATTTTGTAGCTGGACAGGCTCGTGCTATTCCTGGATTTCCGGTGCGACGAGTTGCGGCAGCGTTGTTCCCAGAGATGGCTGCCACAATTCAAGAAAAAGAACAGGCAGCCGAACGTCAGCAGGCTGCCATAGTGGCGCAGCGCCTGGGGGCTGCCTCGTTGGAACAGTTGATTGTGAAGGAAGTTGACTGGGAAATTCTGCCAGTAGAACAGATTACCAGCAGTATCCAGAAAGAAGCCGAGCGTATGACTCGCGGCAAGCAACGAGCCGAGACGGGTCGTCGCACACTGCAAGAAGTCCGTGTCCGTGATCTTATTGAACTGACTGGCTTGTTTGATGATGCCGTGGTGCACGTTTCTCGCGAAAAAGACGGCATTACGCGCCGCAAAAATGAACCGTATTTTGTGATGACTTTTAGCTACGGCGGTCAAAAATTTGCGCTGGCCGAGAATCTGGTGCTAGATAACGCCACCTTTTTACTGCCTGAAGGCGAATTTGACTGGCGAGACGTATTTTCGCTTCCCCGCGGCGCAGTTGGCGAATTTGGTGCCAAGCGCATTAATCATCCGTCGGTAGACGAGACCGGTGAATACGAAGGTGGTCCCAGTGCGCATGTTAACGCTATTTTTGCCAGGTTAGACAAAGCACTCACCGGGCAACGGTAGTGCTTTACATTTAGCAGGTTTTGTAGTATAATATATCAAATGTGTGGGATTATCCCCTTGCGTCCAAAACGCAACTGTTCTGCAGATCAGAATGGGCACCGAACATCCACTTTTCTCTGAACTGAAGCACCGAAAGGTACGCTCATGAACAGCAGGAACAAGCGCCGCCTGATCGCCTTCCTGGCCGGAGTCGGCGCGGTTGTCATCCTGATGGCCATCGCCTACGCCAGCAAGTCGGACAAGAAGGACACCGAGCCTTCCGGCCCGGTCGGTCACGTTCCCGTGGCTTCCCTGGCGCCGTCTTCGGGCGCGCTCCAGGCCGTCGATGCCGACTTGTACCAGCAGTGCGCCAGCCTCCTCAAGCTGAGCACGCTGGCCGTCCAGACGCACCACGCGCTCGGCCTCCAGCCGACGTCCGGCAACTCCGGCTCGCGCGAGCAGTTCGACGTGCTGTGCAACTACCGCAACCTGGACAGTGCCGCGGCCAACAAGCCGATCGTGGCTCAGACCAGCTTCGGGACGCTCGCGCCGTACAGCATGACGACCTACCGTGCCGTGATGGCCGGCGACACCCGCACCGGACTGCGCGCGCACAAGATCCCGACCTCCAGGCTGCCCAAGGGCGCCAGCGACGGCTTCGAGTTCACGCTCGCCGGCGGCAGTTCCGCCTATCAGAACCCGGGCGCGATGCTCCGCGTCAGCAACGACCAGGTCGTGACGATCGCCTTCCAGGGCTTCGACAAGCTCACCAGCGACCTCAAGCGCAACTGGGAGTACACGGTGGTCCAGCACGTCCTGGGCGGGCAGCAGTAACAGAGAACCGTGGACGGCTTATGTAGCTACGCACCCAGCGTAGAAACAGAGCCACGGAGTGGAGAGCATAGCAGGCCTTGGCCCGCACGTACATTACGTACCCGCTCTCCTCTCCGATCCACCATGAATAATACAAGCAGCCCTTACGGAGCTGTTTTTTTGTTGCTCGCACTGTTACACGATAAAATTGCGCGTTTCGGCCATTAGCTGACCGCTGTAAACATATTCGCTCAGAATTGCTGAACTTTCTTTGAGCAGGTTTGGCATTTGTGCTTCTTGCTCTTTGCTAAAGCGAGCTAGCACAAAGTCGGCGCTGTCTTGCGCGGCGTGCAGTTTTGGCCCAATGCCGATCCGTATGCGGCCGTATTGTTCGCCAACGTGTTGCGTTACTGACTTAATGCCGTTGTGCCCGGCGACCGAACCGCCTATGCGAGTACGAATCTGCCCAAATGGAATGTCGAGCTCGTCGTGTGCAACTACAATTTTGCCGGGGTCAACTTTGTAGAAGGCGGCCGTGGCCTGCACGGCTTCACCACTGAGGTTCATGAGTGTAGTTGGTTTGATCAGAATAACGCGCGTGTCGCCAATGGTGTGGCTGGCCAAATGGCATTTAAGGTCTTTCTTTTCCATCCAGGCCGGAAAATCGTTTACCCGAGCAAAATCGTCAACGGCAGCAAAGCCCACGTTGTGGCGCGTGCCGTCGTATTGTTTGCCAATGTTACCAAGGCCCACAATAAGCACGGTTTTGTTTTGCCCTAAGGTGTAAAATTGAATGCTGTCGCCCAATTGCGGTCGTTTTTGGAATAATGCCATAACCCCTACTATACCACTGCTCACCGGCGTCACGAAAAACCCGGCTCTTCATGGCCGGGCTTTTGTTATTTTTTAGGAGAACCTTTGGCTTTGCGAGCTCGTTTGTTCTCGAGTGCGCGCTGCACCATCTCCATGCTTTTGCGCGGTTTGTTCTTGCGTGGGGCCAGTGTGGGGCTGTTGCCGTGCTTGTGCTTTTCGTGCTTTTCGATGAACCATAATTGCACCGGCGTGCCTTCGTAGCCGAATCGTTCACGCATGTTACGTTCCAAATAACGGCGGTAGCTCCAGTGTACGAATTTGGTGTGCGAGCCAAAAATCTTGAAGGCTGGAATGGGGTTGTCGTCTTCTTGCGTCATATAATTCAGCTTTGGCGTGCGGTTTTTGAGGCCAGCTGGCGGGTGTTTGTCCACCATTTCGCGCAACCACCGGTTAAGTTCGGGGGTTGGAATACGCTTGGCACGCTGTTTGTCGATATCCAGAGCCAGGTCAAATAATTTAGAAACGTTTTGACCGGTGATAGCACTGGTAAATACCAACGATGCCCACGGCACAAAGTTGTAGGTGTGCGCAATTTGAGGTGCCAGCGCGTCGCGGGTAAAGGCGTCTTTTTCTTCGGCGGCGTCCCACTTGCTGACCACTAGAACCAGGCCCTTGCCGGCTTCTTTGATCATGCCAGCGATTTTTTGGTCCAGCTGCACGTTTAATTCGTTGACGTCCATCAGCAAAAAGCAAATGTCGGCTTGCTCGATAGCGGCCAGCGAGCGAATTACACTGAAGTGCTCAATACCGCGCTCAATTTTGCCTGAGCGGCGGATACCGGCGGTGTCCATAATTTCGATTTCACGACCTTCGTACTTAACAGTTGTGCGGTTGATGTCGCGAGTGGTGCCGGCTCGGTCTGCCACAATGGCCTGTTGCTTTTTGGCTAAGGTGTTAAACAGCTGGGACTTACCCACGTTTGGACGACCCAGCAGCGCAATGCGCAGACGGTTGTCGTCTTCTTGCAAAGTGGCCTTAGGAATGTGCGCGATTAGTTCGTCTAACAGATCGCTAATGCCCCGACTGTGTGTTGTGCTGGTGTGGATAATGGGTTTAATACCAAGGCGTTGAAAACCACTCAAGTCCGCCTTACGCGCGGTGTCAATTTTGTTGACAACCAAAAAGACTGGCTTTTGACTTTTGAGTGCCATTTTGGCCACGCGGCGATCTTCTTCGGTGATCGGCACGTTAGCTTCAACAACGACCCAAATAACATCGGCGCTGTCGGCGGCCTGCATGATCTGTTCCTGAATAGTGAACTCAAATTCGTCTTCGGCGTCTTTCATGCCGGCGGTGTCGACCATCCAAAAGTCTTGGTCGTTCCAGTGTCCCTTGGCCATAATGCTGTCGCGAGTGGTGCCCGCTTCGCGGGCCACAATGGCTTCGCGGCGCTTCAAAATAGCGTTAAACAAGCTGGACTTGCCCACGTTTGCACGGCCTACGATGGCCACAATCGGTAATTTTTTAGTGCTCATTACGGTCTATTATATCAGATACAGAGCCATTGACGAAATCATAATTTGATGACTAAATTATGCGTCTACCAAAATGTAGGCGCCACGTGCAACATCGCCAATATGATACGGCCCAAATTGCGTGCGATGCAGCTTTTTCACCGTGTAGCCCAGCGCGCTAAAGGTGCGGCGAATTTGGCGGTTTCGGCCCTCATGCATGGTCACAATCCAGGCACGATCATTGCCTTCTTGGGCACGATCCAGCCCGAGTTTGCTGGGTCCGTCATCTAGTTGTACGCCCATTTCGGCGATCATTTGACGATGTAATGGCGCTAGTGGTGTGTCCAGTTTAACTTCGTAGATCTTGGTTTTTTGGCGACTGGGGTGTGTGAGATCGTTGGCGAGCGCACCATCGTTTGTAAGCAGCAGCAATCCTGACGAATCTTTGTCGAGTCGCCCGACGGGTTTGAGGCTTTGAAGCTCTGTTGGTAATAGCTCGTAAACGGTCTTGCTGCCTTGCCCGTTGCGACTAACTACGTAGCCCGCAGGTTTATGCAGCATAATGGTGGTGACGGTTACGGGCGTTTTTACGGGTTTGCCGTCCAAAGTAACAACATCGGTGACGGTCACAGTCTGCCCTTGCTGGGGCTGTACGCCATTTACGATCACCCTGCCCTCGTCAATTGCCGCATCAGCGCCACGGCGAGACAAGCCCGTGCTCTGGGCGATAAAGCGGTTGATGCGAATGGGCGTGTCACTCATCGCTGGTATTATACCGGGTTACAGGTTATAACGCGATGTTATTAGGGTCGTTCGGGTTCGGCGTAGCAGCGGCCGTAGTGGGCTGTGGCGCTGCCGTAAGATCTGGCGCCAATCCATCGCCATTTGGCGAGATCACGTGGCCAGGCTGATGCGGTGTGGCGTATGGCGAAGCTTGTTGCTGCGGCTGGTGGTCGTCGAGCGAGCCGATGCCTTCTTTGGCCAAAAGTTCGTTGAGGTCCGGCTGCGTTTTCATTGGCTCAACTGGTGGCTGAATGATCTTTTTACCGGCAACGGTTACGTTGTCGTCATCAGTTGCCTCTGGCGAAGTGCCTTCGTCGTTTGTTTCGGCTGTTTTAGGAGTCGGTGTTGGTGCAACAGTCTGCGGTGCCACTGGTGCTTCTGGTTTTTCACTTGGTGCTACTTCTGGTGTTGCTTCGGGAACTTCAGGAGCTGGCTCAGGTGTGACGGGTTTTGCCGCTTCTGGCTCGGTTATTGGCGCCGATGTTGGTGAAATCACGGTTGGTGCCGGAACGCTTGAAGCTTCTTCCTGCTCAGGTGCAGGGTTCGACAGCGCAGAGCTTGGGTCTGCTTTGGGCTCTGGTGTTGGAGTTGAGGTTGGCTCGGTGGTTGCCGGTTCTTCGGCAGGTGGTGTTGCTAATTCTGGCGCCGAAGTTGGTTCTGGCGTGGGAGCTGGCTCGGGCTGCACATCTTGCTGCTGCACAAATTGGTTAATTTGCTGCTGCATAAGCGCCTGTTCGTCAGCAGCTGAAGGTGCGGCGTTGGTTGCCGTGCTGGAATCAGGCTGTGAAGGCGACGACTCTTCTGGCTCGGGCGTGGTTGGTTCCGGGGCTATTTCTGGTGTGGGCGCCTCGTCTGCCGGAACTTCGGAAGTTGGCTGCGCCGGAGCTGCCGGAGTCGCTGGCTCTACGGGAGCTTCGACGGGTTCGTCAGCAGTTGTTTGGACGGGCGTTGGTGTAGGCTCAGGTGCGGCAGGACTTGTATTGTCGGCGCTGGTTGCTGCTACCGCAGGCTCTTCCGCGGGCGCCGGCGTCGGTGTCGGAGCACTGTCGGTGGCAGCATCAGTCGGTGCTGCCACGCTGCCACCCAACTGCTTCACGGCATCGGCCATGAGCTGATCGTCGGTTTGCTGTGCGTTGTCCGCTGGTGCAGCTGGAGGGGTGACCGGAGGAGCCGTTGACGCGGGCTCTACAACTGGTGCCGGTGTTGCAACAGTCTGCGGTGCCACTGGTGCTTCTGGTTTTTCACTTGGTGCTACTTCTGGTGTTGCTTCGGGAACTTCAGGAGCTGGCTCAGGTGTGACGGGTTTTGCGAGCTCAGCTTGGGTGGTTGCGCTTGGCGTGGTCGGGAGCGCAGGGGCGGCAACCGGAGCGGTTGGCGCTGGCGGCGCAGTAACTGGAACACTCGCGGTAGCAACCGGCGCAGGAGTTGGTGCCGGTGCTGCAGCTGCTTGGGTAGCGACGGCCGGGGCAGCGCTCGCTGCACTGTCAGTAGCGGTAGGTGTGGCTGGAACGGCGCCAGCATCCTTAAGTAGTTCGTCAGCAGCCTGCACAATATCCTCCAGTGTTACCTGTGATTTAACCAAATAGCGATCGGCCCCTAGTGTGTCGGCACGAGTCTTGTCTTCGGCCTGACCCAAAGCAGTCAACATAATAACCTTGGTGTCTTTGAGGCCTTCGGTGTTACGCAAAATGTCGAGCATTTCAAAGCCACTTACTCGTGGCATCATAACGTCAGAAATAACCAAGTCGGGTTTTTCTTGCTTGGCCTTAACCAATGCTTCCTCGCCGTCTTGAGCTGAAACAATGGTGTAGCCTTCGGCCTGCAGGCGGGCTTCATAAATTTCACGCAAATTGTTATCGTCTTCGACCAAGAGGATTTTTGCCATGGGATTATCGTACCTTTGTGGTTAGTGCTTATGTTTACTGGTATTGTATCATGATTTCGCTGGAGCGCTAGGTGTTGGCGCGCTGGCGGTCTTGCTTTCTTCGGCCTGCAGCGCTTCGGCTCGCTGAATGCTAAGCCGCGGCAGGTTAATAAAGAAGGTACTTCCCTTGCCTAATTCGCTTTCTACCCAGATACGGCCTTTGTACAATTCCACAATCTTGCGACAAATAAACAAGCCCAATCCGGTGCCGCCAATGGTGCGCGTTGCGGAGTTGTCTACGCGATAAAACTTTTGGAACAAGTGCGGAATGTCGTCGGCTGGAATGCCAGCGCCGGTGTCGCGAACGTACAACTGCACAACGTCGTTATCACCGGTCAGGCCAATACTGATTTTGCCTTGATCGGTGTATTTGCAGGCGTTGTCAAACAAGTTGGTAATGACTTCGCGCATGCGATCCGGGTCGGCCATGACGTAGTACAGTGGCTTGAGCACGTGACTGCTCACGGTATCTTTGTTGGTGGCGTCAATGGCATCGTTGCTGGAGCCTACCAAAAAGTCCACAAACAACCCCTTCTTTTCGGCGGCAAACTTCAGATCGTCAGTGAGCTGCTGTAAGTACGCACCCATTTCTACCACTTGTGGATGGTTGCTCAGGCGGCCGTCTTCGGCCTTAGAAGAAGTAAGCAGGTCCTGGAACAACTTGCCTAAGTGCTGGGTGGAGGTATGCGCCTTTTCTAAATAACCGCGGGCGCGAGTGTCGATGGTGCTCACCTTTTCGTTCAGTGCCAACGCCAAGTATCCTTCGATAGCGGCCACCGGCGTGCGCATTTCGTGGCTGGCGGTGCTAATAAAGTCGGCTCGTTGTTTTTCGGCGGCACGCTCGTCACTGATGTCACGCATCACGGCAACGGCTCCAAATAGCTGATTGCTGCCGGGCTGTGTTACTGGTGAAATTACGAGCGACACGGTTTGCGATTTGCCATCACGACCGGTAAGTAACAGGGTTTGCGTGGTGTGCTTTTGCTGTTTTAGCACCTGGGCAAACGGGTTGTCTTCGGGCTGGATTTCTTCGCCGCTTTCGTTGCTCAGCTTAGCGACCAATTGTGCATCGACACCAATGGCATCGGCAACTTGCCACTCGGTCATAGCTGCGGCAGCTGGGTTGATTAGCGTAATTTTACCTTCGGTGTCTACCACAATCACGCCGTCGGCAATAGATTGGATCAAAATAGCTGATTGCTGCTGATTATTTTTGAGCATGCCCGAAAGTTGGTTAACTTCTTGCTCCTGCGCATTCACAAATCGGTGTTTCCAGAACAGATAGGCGCCCAACGCGATAACGATAGTGCCGCCTAGCAACATCCAGGAGCTGTGCGTGACGGCACTGGGCTCAAAATTACTGTGTAAAATTACATAGACAAAGGTCACAAACGTGCCGCCTAACAAAAGCGGCATGCCAAAACTGCCCACCAAAAAAGTAGACATCAGCCAAATTGCCACATACACATAGTTGGCGGTACTGTTGGTGGTATTGGCTAGGCCGTTCAAAAGCTGCAGGGTAAGCACCATCGATGCCACCAGCGAGCCAAACGGCAGGCTATACCGGGCAATTGGCCAATAGGCAATCAACAGATACACCAGGCTAACGCAGCTCATAACAAAGGCGGTTCGTCCTATGCTGAACGTAGCGGCGTAGGTACTGATTTGCGTGGAAAATTGCGCCAAAATATAGGTTGCAAAAATTGCTACGCTGCACACTAAACTCAATGCCCAATACAGTCTGTACCAGACACGACCAACTTGATATAAAAAGAAGTCTTTGGCCATTCGTTATAGTGTACCGCTTATGCTTGTTTTGTGCTACGCCCCGGCGCGGATTTTGGCGTTTTATGCCGCAGTGATAAATTCTTCTGGATAGCGACGATTGCCGGCAAAGTCCGGATCTTTGGCGTGCATGCACAGTCCCAGCCAGCGCAAGGTGTTAGGAACGGTGGTAAACTTGTAGCTTTCGGTGCGGGTTAACTGGCGAACTCGTTGGCGCTCGGCTTGCAACGCTTTTGGATCAGCTAGCGCTTTGGTGCGTTCTACCATGCGGCTGGCCCAGGCGTCGGTGTCGTACGGACTTATAACGTAGCCATTCTGGCCTTCGATAATCTGCAACGGAATACCGCCTTCGGCGGAGCCAATAACCTGCACGCCTTGCCATTGAGCATCGGTGACGCGCGATTCAAACCCTTCTTTGGTAGAGGGCTGTAGCGCCAGCATTGCCCCACCAATAACGGCGTTAATAGCCATGTCGTTATGCGGCACGCGAGCAACTTTCAGGTCTTGCTGGGTAGCTTCGTCGAGCTGGCTGCGCTGCGTCATAACCTGCTCCAGCACCGTTGGGCCGTCGGGGTCGTCGATGGAGCCGTTGCCAATCAGTAGAAATTGCGGAATTTTCTGAATTGGCACGCCGTCGGCAACTAATTGGTTACGCGCTTTAACGTACGCCTTAATGCCCAAATCCATGCCTTTGGAGGGATCAAAACGAGCCATCAGAATAAAGTATGGTCGGCTAAGATCTAGGGGCTGCTGCGCCTCATTCAGCTCAAGCTGGCGATTAATAAAGCCAATCCCGGCCTGTCGTTCAGCGGTATTAAGCGGTCGGTTCAGATCGTCCAGCGGATCAATGGTGGCCGGCATGTACACCACTTTTTGGTCGGGCACATTGGGCGGCACAAAATTGTCCACCGGATGCGTCACAAAGGCGTCGGCTTCTTTGACGCGGTTGTGCTCCCAAATGTATTCCCAGGTTTTGTGTTGTGGTGTGCCAGGGGTTTCCATGAGCTCGCCCTCGGTTTGAATGTGGTCGCGGAATAACAATGTCGCGTTAGGGTTGAGCCCTTCGTGATGTTTGGTGGTCCCGTCGGGCAGTGTTTGGTCGTAGCCCTTGATGTACGGAATAAGTCCTGACGGTTGCCAATCGTCGCAAATAATATGACTGGCGGTGCTGAGTGGTTCGTGCAGCATTGTGGCGTTGTCAGCTATCCAGCCCTCGTAATACTGTTCGTCATCTTCGGTCAAAATGGTGCCCGGTGCAGCCACATTTTGCAGCACATTATGGAATTTGCCCTTGGTAATTTGAAAGGCTTTTTCGTCAGGACGCAGTGCGTACCAGTGCGCGTCAATGCCCAGTGTCTGCATCAGATGCACCTGTGGTTTGCGCATAATCGCCACGCCGCCACCTGCCGCAGTGGCATTTATAAAGATGACTTTCTGGCCCTTCATTTGCTCGGCGTATCGCCTGAGCGCGGCCATGTCTTCAGCGGGTGTAATGGCCTCGTAATCGGCCTCAGTTACGTCGCTGGTAATTATGACTTCACCCGTTTTTTCGTCGTATGTTGTCTGATACGCGGCCTCTATAGACCGAGGGCTTGCTTCTGCTGCTGATCGTGTGGCCATTCCTGATACAATTCCCATTAAATCTTGCCGAGGTTCATCCTCTAACTCGTCTGGCAAAAAACCTAGATCGATGTTTGCTTCTGCTTCCATAATACGCTCCTTAAGGGCTTACGTGAATGAAAAAACGAGCACAAAAAATACTGCACGCACGTTGCAGTGAGGGACGGAAAAATCAGATTGTAATGCAAAAACTGACGCGAGTCGTAGTAGCCATTATTCGGGTTTAACATACACATGTCAAGTGTATGCTTATGCTTTTTGATGTGCATACGGAGTGTCCCTGTTGGGCTAGGGACACTCCGTTGTCGCCAGGTCTAGAAAGCACGAGTTGCTCGCCAGAGCCTGAACAGGACGACGCTGTTGAGAATAAGGCACCCTCCTCCTATAACCAGATAGGCTGTTTCTGGACTGGCGGTGTCAGCCACGAACCCCACGCCCAATCCGACTGCTCCGAACGCCAATGTTTGAATGGCGTCCACTATGGAAATGTCGATTGAGCGCGTGATGTCGTCTTCACCAAGGCGCTTGTACAGATAAATCGCCAGGCAGGCCGCCGCACAGGCTCGAAAGAGCGAAAAGCCGACCAGCAGAGCCACCAGACCGCTGTGTCCAGTGTTCAGCCCTCCGACAAGTGCACCGATGCCCGCGGCTATTGCAATGAACCCCCACATCACAACTGGCGAGGCTCGTTGCAGCGCTTTGGTCCCCCAAGTGAAGAACACCATGCACAGCGACTGGCAGGCGTAAATCCACCCGAAGTTGCGGGGACTGATGCCAGCATCCAACATGCGAGGCTGAATCAGCCAGAAGCCGGCAATCGTCGAGGCACCCGTAATCACGTACGAAGCCACCGCCCACCGAATATCCGGCCGATCCATCAGCAACAACCGAAGTTGCTTGCGGATAGTATTGAGCGTCAGATGCGGTGCGGGCTCACGTAGCTCCACAACTCGCCAGACGGCAATAATTGGCACCGCAGTTACAAACCCCTGCACTATAAAAGGCAGGTGCATGTTTATATGGGTGGCCATGTAGTTACCGCAGAGCGTCGCAAAAATGATCGACACCGACCGCAGCCGCGACGCGACACGTTGATACTGCTGGAACAGCTCCTCTCGCCTTTCGGTTTCGGGAATCGTTCGTCGGAGCGTTGCCGTACACAGCGTGTCGCACGTTCCACCCAGCAATGCTGCCTGTGCGCCGGTTCCCACCAGGGCGATCTCGAACTGCCAAAAGCTCTGGCAGGTGGCAAAATAAATCACCTGCACAAAGTTAACCCCGGTTCCCCAGAGCATCACCTTGCGGATGCCGTATCGGTCTGCCAGCCACCCGCCCACTGTGGTGCCGAGCGTCGCTACAACTGCCCAGGTGGTTTGGAGCGTGTAGACCTGCACATTGCTGAGCCCCATCTCTTTTGTGTAGTAGGTCGACATAATGGACGTTCCCAGGAACCCAGCCCATACCCACTGGATGATCATAATCATGCGCCAGTTACGACGTGCTGATCCTGGCGGGAGCTGTGCTCCTAGAAGTGCAGCTCGGCTTCCACGCAGCGTGCTGCGGAGGCTCCAAGCGTTGGCGCGATTAGGCACGGCTCTCCCAGGTAGTTAAAGGACGGTCAGGGCTTACCCCTAATATACTTATAGCATACGCATGTTGACCTCACCAGCATATGAAAACCACCGGCAACGCGCCGGTGGTTTTACTGTCGCTAAACATGTAAACGCTAGTACAAGATTTTGGTTTCAGCCCGAGGTGTTGCGGTGGCAGCAAACGGCGTAACGGCGCTGCTCCCTGCCTTCTTGGCTTTGTCGCCGTTCAAGCGCAGTACGTCCTTGCCCATGGTGCCGAGCGAGGTTTGTGCTGTGGCGGTGCCGTCGGTATTCTCGTATGGTGTGGTCGTCATAAATGAATACCCGTATGACTTGTGTGTTTTGGTGTTGTACACAATGCCTACGTCGTGGCGGTTGTTGCCGTCTGGATCGTCCAAAATGCCTACTTTGTTTACCAGAACTATGTAATCGTTGCCAGCCAATTGGCTGCGCACTCCGTAGTCGGTAAAAATATTGGTAGCCAGCGCGTTTTTAATGAATCTTTGGTAGTTATCGGCCTTGCTCATAAGCTGCGTCATGACCCACAACGATTCTTTGGCGGTGCTATTGCCCACATAAAATCGCGTGGCATCCAGCGGCTGCAAACGAGTATTTGGAATTTGTGGATAGGTGGCCAAGCGGTCGTTCACTGCCGCTGCACCACCTAGCTCGTAGTTCACCAAAATGCGAACCGCTGTGTTGCCCGAATGATTAAGCATGTCATATAACACGTCTTGCACTGTGGCGCTGGTGGGCGCGCCGGGTTGATCATAAGTGCCGTAGCCGGCACGAACATCGCTCGCTTGCCAAGTTACAGTGTCGGTCAGGTTGAATTTGTGAGCTCGCAGGTCCTGTAATGTCAGCCATGCAACCGGGAGCTTGTTAATACTGGCAGCAAATTGCACAGAATTTTCGTTTTCTTGCACAATAGTTTGATGCGCTTGAAAGTCGTAGATGTCTACACCGGTCACGCTCACGCCAGCAGCAGTGTTGGCGTTAATTACCTGTTGAATGCGGTATCGCAGCACGGCGTTTTTGATGCTGTTTGAAATATCTGTTCGGTCGAACACCGAATCCCCCAAGGACTGCACTTGCGTGGTGCTTGGCGTACTTGACCGATCAAACATCGTTGGCAATGGTGCCTGCATAGACCCTCCTTAGCTTTAAACACAAGCTTTATTGTACCAAGATTTGTTCGTATTTTAGGCGAGCGATTTCTTTTTGTAGGCCTGAATTGACAGGGCGTAGAACACCACCAAAATTCCGGCAGTCCAGGCAAAGGCCAGACCAGCTTTACTACCAGCAGTGCCGTTGGTGAGCAGTGAGCGCATGGTCTCGATGATCGGTGTAAACGGCTGGTTGTTGGCGAATCCGCGTAACACCGAGGTCATGGCCGATGTTGGCACAAACGACGGGCTCAAAAAGACCAGAAACATTAGCAAGTAACTGAACGAGCTGGCGCCTTCCACGGAGTTGGCCTTGATGCCAAAGTAAATCGCCATCCAGGTCATGGCCAGCGTTAATAACACCAGTAATCCGGCGAACAACAACCACTCGCTGAGTCCAGCGCTGGTCCGGAAGCCGGCCACAAACGCTACGCCCAGAACAATCAATGAGGAAAACAAATTTGACAGTGTTGACGATGCCGCTTGTCCGCCCAAAATGGATGACGGCGCAATTGGCATGGTACGAAACCGGCTAATAATGCCCTTCTGCACGTCGGTATTGAGCCTGAACGCGGCGTAGGCGATGCCGCTAATCACCGTAAAGATGATAATGCCGGGCGTAATAAAGTTAATGTATTTGGCGCCGCCGGCTTGTGCCTCTAGCGCGCCGCCCAAAACGTACACAAACATCAGCAGCAGCACAACTGGCGTGATAACCACGGTAATCAGCGTGTCAGGGCTGCGAACGATGTGGCGCAAGCTGCGCTTGGCCATGGTCCAGGTGTCGGTAAGAGCGTACATTATTTTTCCTCCTTGGTTTTGCTGGTGAGCTTAAAGAACACGTCATCTAGCGTTGGCATTTGTTGCGAGAAGTCTACAGGCTCCAGCTTGGCGTCGCGCAGGCTGGTAAAGAGCTCGGCAATCTGTGCCGCCTTGCCGCCAGCATCTACGGTGAGCGTGGTGGCTGTTGTGGTAACGTGATATTTTTTGCCCAGAACACTGGCTGCGGCTGCTACCTGTTTTTCGTCTTCAAATGACAGGTTCACCAGGCCGCCGGGAACCAATTTTTTCAGTTCTTGCGCGGTGCCGGTGGCTACGATTGTGCCCTGGTGCAACACGGCAATGCGATCGGCGAGCTCATCGGCCTCGTCTAAATATTGCGTGGTCAAAAAGATGGTCGTCCCATTTTTAGCCAGCGTCTTGATTGTTTGCCACATATTTTTGCGCGCTTCGGGGTCCAAACCGGTGGTTGGTTCGTCCAAAAAGATAATCGCTGGGCTGCCAATCAGACTCATGGCGATGTCTAGCCTGCGGCGCATACCACCCGAAAACGTTGCGGCGCGACGATCGGCTGCATCGGTCAGATCAAACTGTTGCAACAGATCGGTGGCGGTTTGTGCCGAGTTTTTTACGTGACGCAGGTCGCTAATGAGCGTTATGTTTTCACGAGCCGTGAGCATGTCGTCTACCGCTGCGAACTGGCCGGTCAGGCTAATGCTCTGGCGAACCTTTTCGGGTTGCTTGGCAGTGTCAAATCCGTTCACCGTGGCGCTGCCATCGTCGGCTTTCATAAGTGTGGTTAAGATGTTAATGGTGGTTGTTTTGCCGGCGCCGTTGCTTCCCAGCAGTGCGAAGATTTCTCCGCTCTGCACGGTAAAGTCCACGCCTTTAAGAACCGGGTTGTTTTTGAATGCTTTGGCCAACCCGTTGACTGTAATTGCCGATTTCATGGCTTCTCCTTATTTTTTGAGCTTTTTGGTAATGGCGTCGTTTAGTTTATCGCGCAAGCTGTCGGCATAGGTTTTTTCGTCGCTTACCAAACTGTCTACAAAGGCTGCCACGTCTTTGCCGGTAATGTCCAACACGGCTTTGCCCTGAGCGGCACCGTCTTCAAAACGTTCCACCACTTGCTTGAACATGTTGCTGGGGTCCATGACACCCGTGCCACCTTGCCATACGTAGTGCTTAATTTCGTCGTAGACTGCTTTGTAGTCTTCAGGCAGTGCTTTGGCGCGAGCTTCTAGGGCCTTCCATTCTTTTTTGCCTTCCAGGTCACCGATGATTTTGTTTAAAAAGTCGTTCATATATTCTCCTTATTTGGTGTGTTTCTTAGATTTGTCGTATTGGTCTTGCCATTCTTGGTACAGCTTTGGCAGTCGTTCCGCCAAAAAGTCTCCCAAAGAAGCTGTGGCCTCCAGTGCTTCCCTTCTTTCGGGTGACGCATCTTTGAGCAGCTCCAGGCCTTCGCGAGCCAGCGCGGCAAGCTCTTGGTACTCGCTTGGGTCAAAACCACTTTCCATACTGATTGCGTTAAGGCTAATCAGGTCGGCGCGAGTGCCGGCTGGCCGCGTGCGCTTAATTAGTTTTTGGGTTTCCAACATTTTGAGCGCATTGTTGACGGCACTGCGGCTGGTGAGCAATGCGTCAGCGATGTCGTTAATCGACTGCTCCATTGGTTCACAAACCGACAAGTACCCTGCTACTCTGCCCATGACAGGCGGCAGACCATGACGTTGCGCGTTGTAACGCCCCATGTGGTCTGCAAAAATCAATATCTTATCGTTGTTCATACTTGCTAGTATACACCAAAATAACTCAAATGACACAAATTTGTGTCATTTAGTGCATGTCCTGGTGTTGCCGTATCTGTTATGAAAGCCGTTGTAATTTTACACACAACCTGCATTTTGCTTATGCGTAAGAAGCTATTTGTGGGTGTGATCTGTTGCTCGGCGGCGCAGCGAGAATGCCAAACCAAACACCAGGATTGCAGCCAGTGCGTAGAGCACTGCGGTGCGAGCTACGTTCTCTTGGTAAATGCCAAAACCGGTGTCGGGTGCTCCAGGTGTTGAACTTTGCGTAGCGCCTGTTGTGCCGCTACTGCCCGTTGAGACGACAATACCAGACAGAACGCCAATTTTGTTGACATTGCTCTCTGAAAACCAAATGGTATTATTTGGACCGACTGCGATCAAGAACGGCTGGCTGTTGGCGGTTGGAATGTCGTACTCGGTAATTTGGCCGGCAGGCGTGACCATACCGATCTTATTGCCAACGCGTTCAGTGAAGTACACATTGCCGTCTGACCCCAGAACCATACCATGAGGGTCGCTGGTGCTGGCAGGCGGCGAACTAAATTCGGTGACCACGCCACTAGTGGTGATTTTGCTGACGCGGCCGCCTTCTCCGGCGTACCAAAGATTGCCGTCGGAACCGGCTGTTATGTCGTAGGGTTTTCGCGTTGGCGTGCCCGTAATTGGGAACTCAGTAACAGTACCACTTGTGGTGATTTTGCCGATGTTGGCCCCGGTGTATTCGGTAAACCAGATATTATTATCAGGACCTAGAGTGATGCCATACGGGGAACTTGCCGAGGTGGTCACCGGAAACAGCGTGATTACACCACTAGTAGTAATGCGCCCAATGTTGTTTCCATTGATATGGGTAAACCAGATATTACCGTCTGGTCCAGCAATGAGCTCATGCGGATTACTGCCGCCACTAATAGAATATTCTGTGACCACGCCACCGGTGGTAATGCTGGCTATTTTATTAGCGTTATACTCGGTAAACCAAATATTACCGTCTGGCCCAACGATAATATCATTCGGCTGGCTGTTGGCAGTGGGAATGGTATATTCATTGAGCATTGTGCCACTGGGCGACATTACGCCAATTTTATTGGCAGAAAATTCCGTGAACCACATGTTGCCATCCGGCCCTAAAATGAGACTGTGAGGAACGCTGGCAGAGGTTGTAATGCCATATTCGGTGATAGAAGGTGCCGCTGATACGGCCGGTGCTATTGCAAAGATTGCAAACAACAGCGCCGCCAAGAACGCCCCGCTTTGTTTTACTATGTGTTTCACACTTCGCATACGCTCCCCGTTTTTAAGCTTATGTTTTGCTACTCCAATTCTACAACAAAAAACGAATACGAGCTACTGCTGTTCGGCAAAAACCACAAGGCGCTTGCTGAACTCGTTTGTTCCTTTTTTGACGCTACCAGCACAGGTCATCAGGTTGAGCCCCGGTTTGTTGGGGTTGATAGGAGCAAGAGCCGCGGCCATATCAACATCATCGTTGTTATAGGTTTGAATTTTGCTAATTTTGTAGCTCAGCTGGGTGTTGTCACCGCGCTGCACTGTTATTATTTGACCCTTGCGGAGCTCTTTTAGCCTGTAGAATACACCTTGAGCCTCCCAGCTAGAAACGTGACCATCAATAAGCATGGCTCCTGGGGATCCGGGCTTACTGCTGCCGGTATACCATCCGGTATAGAATATGTTACTTGGCGCGGCAACTCGTTGGTCCTGAGTGAGGCCCAGGGGTTTAACAATGGCGCGCACAGAGATGTCCGGAATAAACAGATATCGCGGCTGGTCAGCTGCCGCCGTGTAACTGGCAAACTCATCTTCTTTGGGCTTAACGGCGCTTGGCGCCCGGTTTGCGGCTGCATGTTGCACTTGTTTTTTGGCGATGGTGTTGGTTTGGTGCTGATGCCAGCTTGTCCAGACCCCCGCCGCCACTAATCCCCCGGTAACTATAAATAGTGCGGCAGAAATATATCGGAGCTTCGCCATTTTACTCATATTATATTAGTGTAGCAGCCTTGAAACGATCATGAAAAAACGCCCATCTTACGATGAGCGCCTTTTTTTGGTGACCTCACGGAGAATCGAACTCCGGTTGCTGGGATGAGAACCCAGTGTCCTAGCCGCTAGACGATGAGGCCATTTTTGAAGGAAAGCTGCCAAAATGTGTTTACATATTTTGGAGGTTTCCGAAAAAATGGGTTCATATGCGAAGCATATGAGGCTTGGTTGCAATTGCCAAAGCAATATGGCCAAAGTTGAGCCAAAAACTCCTGCATATAGTAACACAACAGGGGCAATATGGCAATGGCCGAGCGCTTTTTAAACATTAAAAAACACAGCCGAAGCTGCGTGCAAATATATTGTCTGTGTCTTCGGAAAGGAGGCTGCTGCTTGGCGTGGTGTCGCAGATGCGACAGGCGCCAGCGCAGCAGCGCTCCCCTCCTTCAAGTGGTCACCTCAGTGGGTGGCCGGCGGGTGTGTGGTGTGGATCACTCCTTGTCGAAGTCGTGGCCGTAGCTGGCGGAGTCGCCGCGGCGGTGGTTCCGGGAGCCGCCCCAGTTGCCCAGGTTGGCACCGGTGACGAGCCGGGGGCCCGACGGGTCGAGGGTCACGAGGCTGAAGCCGTCCGGGATCTCGTCGTTGAAGCCGCCGGTGATGGCGTCCAGAATGGCGTTGCAGGTGGGGCACGACTCGTCACCGGTGTGCTCGCCGTGGCCCTGCCCGAAGCCCAGGAGGCTGGCCAGGCCGAAGCCGGATTCCTTGTTCTGCGCGCGCTCGCCGAAGAACTGGCGCGCGGCCACCGGGTCCCGGAAGGTCCTGGACAGCTCGTCGTCGGTGAGCTTGGGTGCCACGTCCTTGAACCAGCTGCGGGTCGTCCTGCGGAGGATGTTCTCCAGGGTCTGACGCCCGTCGATGCTGAGCCCGGGGTTGCCGACGTCGGCGCGGACCTGCAGGGTCGTCGATACCAGCTTGGGCATCTTGGAGCCCCGGGCCGTGGAGACGTTGACGTAGTCGGTCAGCTCGCCGATGGCGCTGGGTGCCGAGGTCACGACGGTGAACAGGAAGTCCTCCATGACCACGAAGCGCCTCCTGACGGTGTCGCCGAGGAGCCGGTCCGGTCCCTGGGGGTGGATGCCCACGCCCAGCTCGCGGCCGCTGAGCAGCCGGACGAAGCTGTTGATGGTGTCGTACACGTCGCCCTGGTACACGCCCAGGCGGTGGTACATGCCCAGTTGCGCGTCCTTGACGCTCAGGCTGGCGACGTAGCTCTTGTCGGTCTCGATGCACTCCTGCTCGTGTTGGGCGTTCAGCGCGGACAGCGCGACGGTGTGCTCCTCGGTGAGCTGGGTGCGCAGCGCGGTGAGTGCGGCCTCGGCGGCCTCGCGGTCGTTCTTCTTGGAGTCCTCCAGGATCGCGTCGAGCGCTTGCCGGAGGCCGGCGACGAGGTTCTGAACGGCCGACGGCTTGTCGGAGATGTCCGCGCGGTACAGCAGGTGCTTGACCACGGCCGCGTCGCCGAAGAGCGCCAGGTTGTCGACCAGGTCGTTGAAGCGGGCGATGAGCGCCAGGGTTGCCTTGGAGTACTTGGCTCCCTTGACGCGGACGAACCTGCCCTTGTCGTCGAAGTTGCCCTGCGGCGGTTGCTGCGGAGTCTGGCCTTCGGTGGTGCTGGCTTCGTTGCTCACGAATAACCCTCTCGGTCTACTACGGTGATGCACTTCCCCGGCCACAAAAATGGCTGGCTGCGTATTGACGCAAAAAGTTTCCACATACACATTGTGAAAGCTCGTGGAACTTCGGAAGGCTGCCAGAGGTTTTACAGAAAACCGCTAACAGCCGCCCAAGGCTCAACACGAGCTTGCTTTCAGTTAAAACTGAACCAAGCATACTTATACACTATTTCTTGGTTTTGTTCAAGATGCGCCGCACATGTGTACGCAAAATGATTAAAATTAACGGCGGTGATTGCAAAAAAGTACTTTACTTTTTGAACGAGCTTATGATAACTTTGACAAGTCAAAGCGCTAATGGTGGGTTCGTTAGGGAGCGCTTTGTGGTAAAGCGCTCTTTATGAGATAAGTTTATGATTTTTAGTATTTTCGCTGGCCGCAAGGTCGAGCGCTTATTTTTTATTGTCAAAATTAATTGGAGGATACGATGGCACGATTACCTGAGCCAGGCGAGACAGGACACTGGGGTGATGTGCTCAACAGCTTTTTGCGAGTTGAACACAAAGAAGACGGCTCCCTAAAAGTTCGTACCGATGGTACATTTTACCAAAAACCAACCGGCGGAATTCCTGCCACTGATCTGACGAGCGCTGTGCAAGCCACCCTTGCTAGCGCGGCTGATGACACAGCTGTTGTACACACGACCAGTGACGAGACTATTGCCGGTACCAAAACGTTCACCAGCCCCCTGGTGGCCCAGGATCGCGTTGCTATCGGCGGCGCTCCGGCAGCTAATGCCCTGTCGGTATCTGGTGACTTCAATATTCAGGATGGCGTTGCAAGCAAGCAATATCGATTTCGCACCAGCGGGTCGGCGCTCGATCTGGATGCCGCCGGCAACTCCATGCACGTTTCGGTGTACGACAACGGCGACTTTACCGGCACGCAACGAACGTACATGGTCTTTGGCAGCGGCGCCGACTATGTAACTGCTTTTCGCTACTGGGAGTGGAAGAGCAGCGACTACATCACGCGTTTCTCTGTTGATCCAGAGGCACATCAAGTTAGCCTGCATGGCAGCACACTTGTTTCGGTAGCTAATCCAACCAATGCCCAAGATGCGGCAACCAAACAGTACGTTGACACCAGCGCTCCAACGGTGAGTACTGGCAGCGGCGCTCCGGCAACGACACCTGCTAAGGCTGGTGATATGTACGTAGATACCGCTGGCGCCAAAGTCTATGTAGCAACAGGAACGGCGTCGAGCGCAAGCTGGACAGCGCTTAATTAGGAGACATCATGACACGATTGCCACAACCTGGGTTAGATTCCGGAAATTGGGGAGATATTCTAAATTCATTTTTGTCGGTGGAGCACAACGCCGATGGTAGTTTAAAGCGCGCGGCCACTATTGCTTCGGCTGAGCAAACTGCCCAAAAAGGTGCGGCAAATGGCTATGCAGCGCTTGACTCGTCGGGATTAGTGCCGACGGCGCAAATGGGCTCAGGCACCGGCAGCAGCGCAACGTTTTTACGTGGCGACCAAACATGGGCTACTGTTCCTGATGGACTCTTTTTGAACGTCAAAGATTACGGCGCCAAAGGCGATGGCACTACTGATGATTCGGCGGCAATTACTGCCACCTTGCAGGCGGCGCAAGCGGCCGGTGGCGGCACGGTGTTCTTCCCTACTGGAACGTACATAACGTCAACCGAGCAAGATGTCCCCAGTAACACCACAGTTTTGGGCGAAGGTTTGGGGTCAATTATTAAGCGTCGCACTGGCAGTGCCAGCTATTTGGTGAACCTTTTGCGTGTGCAAAGCAAGCAGCATGTGCGCATCACTAACCTGCAACTTGACGGCCAAAAGCAAGATATTATAGACAACTTTAATACCGAGGCCACAACATCCGGCCAATACACTCGCTGTAATGGTGTGGCAATTATTGGCACTACGGCGCAACCGTCCGACGATATTACGGTAGACAATTGCTGGGTACACGATGTGTTTTACGGTGGTATCGACATTGACACGTCAACAAACATTCGTATTCTGAGCAACCGCGTTACCAATTGCCGCGACAACGGCATTTTTGGACGCCCGCACAACACGGGTGTAACGGTGGTAGGCAATGTCGTATCGGGCTCCATATATTCTGGCATTCAATTTATTCAATCAGATTACGTAACTATTAGCGGCAACTTGGCGTACGCTTGCGGTCCTGCTCCATCTACCGAAGGCGATAGCATCGGCTTTGAAGGTTGTCGCTGGTCGTCAATTGCTAACAATGTTATTTGGGCGAGCTCTAGCCAAGGAATCAAGGTGGACTACACCGTCGAAGGCGGTGCGGTGGCGTGGGATAAAGCGATTCACTACTTGCCAACAGATAGCGTCACGGTGAGCGGCACAACGTACTACTGCACCAAGTCCAACATCAATCAGACGCCGCCGAATGCTACCTACTGGTCTACTTCTGGCGCATATCAGCAGCGCTCGCAGCATGTGAGTGTTACGGGCAATGTGGTCAATGGCATCAATCCGCTCGACACCAACAGCATTGAAGGCGTAGGTATTTTTGTGCTACGCGCCGACGATGTTAACGTTCAGAGCAACACTGTAACAAATTGCTACTACGGCATTAGCGTGGGCGAGGTAACGGCAATGGCCATTCGGTCCAACAAGGTCAGTTATAACGCAAGTGTAGGCATTCGACTGTTTGATGCGACTGCATCGGACGGCATGTTTGTGGAAAGCAATGATGTGTTGCACAACGGGGGCAATGGTATTGACGCTGTGCCGAGTGCAGTTATCGCCGGCAACTTTTGTGGCGCAAATAACGGCGAAGGCGTTCGTATATCGGGCACAGGCACGGTAGCGTATGTGGTCACCAACAATACGGTGGTCGACAACACCGACAACGGCATCCTGGCTGGCAGTGGCATGACCGGAGAAATTCTGATTACTAACAACAGCAGCCTGGGATCTACCGCGCAGCAACGCGGATTTTATGACGCCGGCTCAACCTGCAAATTGCAAGGCAACATCTTTCTAAAAGGCACGGCCGAGCCATATCACTTGTCGGCGCAGTCCACCCTGTTGGACGACGTTGTGGGAGATATGCAAAGCAAAACCACTAGTTACACTGCTCTGCTGAGCGACGGTACAATTTTGGCCAATACCACCGGTGGTGCGCTCACCGTTACACTCCCCGATGCTACGGGATGTCGCGGCAAAAAGTACCGAATCAAAGACGCCGGCGGCAGCGCGAACGCCAATCATATTACGGCGCAACCACAGGGTGGCCAAACGGTGGACGGACAGAGTTCATATGTATTAAACGCAAATTATGGCGCGGCCACCCTGCTGTCGGATGGCGCAAACTGGCTGACTGCCTAATTTTTGGCATGAAGAAAGGGACAGTGTCTTAAAAAGAAGGTGCGCGGGTGCGCGACCTCATGGCCATTGCCATGCACTGTCCCTGATTCCTCTAGCGTTCTTCGGCCACCTCGTAAGAGGTTAAGTCGGTGATGCTTGAGGACGGGATGGATACCGTCAGTTGTTCGTTATGTGTTAGTGCGCCATGGTCGCTTCCGCGTCCATGTTGTCGCCGTGGGTGGTCTTCTCCCAGGTCTTCCGGTCGAAGAGCAGCTTGCGCAGCGCCCGATAGGCCGAGATGCAGGTGAAGGCCCACCACACCGGTGTGAACACCAGGCGGATGGTGAGCCCGTGCTCCTCGATGGCCTGGTAGACGGCGAAGCGGTTGTCCTCGACGAAGGCGTTGACCTCGGACTCGTTCTGGCGCATGACCGGAACGGTGATCTTCTGGTACCACAGGATGGCGTTGCCGAAGATGGCCACGGCCATGCCCGCGTAGTACACCGGTGCCGGGAACAGCTGTTCCATGAACTCCGTGATGCCGACGTTGCCGGTGAACCGGGCGACGACGTACAGGGCGGTGGACGCCCAGGTGAGCGGGTTCAGCAGGAGCGACAGGTGGGTTCCACCCATCATGAGCTCGAAGCAGAACCAGCGGATGAAGCCGACCTTGCGGACGACCTCCCACCACTTGCGCGACCAGACCAGGCAGGTCTGCGAGTAGCCGAGCAACCAGCGCGTGCGCTGGTTCTTGGCCGTGATCAGGCTGTCGGGTGCCTCCTCGAAGGTGACGCTGTGCAGCATCATGATGATCCAGCCGGCCATGTACAGGCGCATCGCCAGGTCGGCGTCCTCGGTCATGTTCCACTCGTCCCAGGGACCGGTGACGTGGACGGTGTTGCCGTCCTTGTCGGTGTAGGTGCGCACGCCGTTGTTGGCTGCGACCTCCCGGAGCGCCTGGACTCGGAAGTGGTTGCTGGTGCCGCCCAGCGGCGGGATCAGACGCAGGTGGGCCATGCCGCGCAGCATCTTACGGAAGTGCACCGAGTACTCGGCCCACATGAAGGTGCTGACCCAGGAGCTACGGGGGTTCCAGAAGGCCAATTCGGACTGCAAGCAGCCGACCTTCTTGCCCTTTCGCTCCAGGTGGTAGAACGCGGTGGCCGCCTTGCGGAGCTGCTCGCGCTCGGGACGGTCTTCGCCGTCGTAGATGGTGGCGAAGTCGAAGTCGTCCGGAACGTACTGCCACGCCCAGCTGCAAGCCTTGGGCTTGGTCTTGGGCTGGAAGAACGGCGTGACCTTCACCTCGAAGCGCGACGGCAGGTTGATGTGCCGCAGCGCGTCGTGGGTGATGGGGTCGTCCGCCGGGTCCTCCAGCAGCAGCATGATCTTGAGCTTCTTGACCGGATAGTCCAGCTTGCAGAGCTCTTCGACCAGCAACTTCATGACCAGCTGGCCCTCCTTGCGGACGGGAACCAGCACGCAGTAGTTGTCGAGCTGGTGGTCCTTCAGGAGCGGCAGGCTGTCGAGCCAGTCGAAGTAGGACTGGGCCCGATTGCCGGCGGCCGACACGACGAACTTGAACGCCAGGAACACCACGTAGAACGTGATGATGGCGGCCGAGACCGTCTTGAGCAGCGCGAGGGGTCCGAAGACCTTCGCCTGTGCGGCGGCCAGCAGCATCAGGATGAGACCGAGCGCCACTTGGCCCCGACTCATCAGTTGGGCTGCGCTTCTGCGCATTTGATCGCGAGACATTGCAGTCCCCCTTACTTCTGTCGGGTGAAGATGCGGTAGATGGTGCTCTTGTTGGCGTTGGCGCCCTCGTAGGCCAGCTTGTAGCCGCCGGGCGTCTTGCCGTGGAAGTGCTTGCAGACCTTGTCCGGGCTGGAACCGCAGCGCATGACGATCGTGCTGATCTGGTGACCAGCCGGGTCGCTGAGCGCCGGGTCCCACAGGTGGTAGCTACCTTCGTAGATCCACTGCTCGGACGGGATGATGCGGCCCACCTGCTCGTTGCCAAAGCTCTCCATGAGCACGCGGCCGCCGTGGTAGTTCTGGTTGAAGGCGTCCATCGCGTTGTACTGCTGGTGCGTGATGTCGGACGTCAGGCCGATGGCCGGGTCCCTGTAGGTGATGATGTCGCCCTTGTGCAGGAGCGAACCGTTCACCAGCAAGGTGCCCGCCAGGACCAGCGCGCCAACGGCGATGCCGACCAGCTTGATCTTGACCCGCTGCTGGATGCAGCCCACCAGGTAGCCAATGAAGATGGCAACCGGCATGAGCATGATCAGCCCGTAGCGGGTGTTGTAGAGGTCGCCGGTGACCTGCGCGACATGGAGCGGCCGCTGGCCGGTCCACAGACACAGGATGAAGAATGGCACCGGGATCAGCAGCGACAGCACCGGAAGGGTGCGGGTCGTTGTGCCGCGGCGCAGCTCGAACACCAGGAACGCTACCAGGCCGATCATCGCGAGGATGAGGACCGGCAACGTGATGTCGTCCACCATGGCGTACCAGTAGGTACGGCCGGACGCGCTCCAGTTGTGCACGGCCAGCTCGCCCTTGGGTACCCAGATGGACGGCTTGGCGTACTCGCCGTTCTGGAAGTTGGTCGGCGAACCGAAGATGGCCCAGTTGTAGACGGCCCACCCACCGATGCCCGCGAACGCCGCCATGCCGAAGGCGATGACCTTGTCCGCGGTGGAGCCGGTGCGCATCCACAGCATGGGGTTACGACGCCGGACGGCGGCCGTGCCCTTGCCGGGAACGTTGAGCTTCGACGGCTTGTGGCCGTTGTCACCCTTGGGCTTGAGCATCGAGTGCCGGCACCAGGCGATCGCCACGACGGCGACGGTCAATCCCATCAGGATCGGCCAGCTCTCGTAGCGCGCCAGGGTCGACAGCAGCGCCCAGACGCCGGCCTTGATCAGGTTGCGCGGGTGGCTGTTGAAGGCCCACTGCTGCACGTAGTACACCGCGGCCAACATGGTGGCGAACAGTAGCGCCTCCGTCATCGGAGTGCTCTGCAGGTACATCATGTTGACGTTGATGCCGAAGATGATCGCGGCGATGATGCTCGCGAACTTCTTGCCGCCCGTCAGCTGGTGCGTGATCTTGTAGATCAGGACCACTGCCCCCACGTAGGCCACCATGGACACGATCGCCCCGGCGAAGCCGTTGGTGTACAGCGAGTCCACCCAGATGAACGGCAGCATGGCCAGATGCGGCAACGGAAGCCACACACTGCCGAGCTGCGCGAAGCTGGGCGTAGCACCCCTCACCACTCGCCGGGCGATCTCCATGTGGGAGATGGCGTCGGTGTAGGTCAGGACGGCCGAATGTCTGGCAGTGACCCAGTAGGCCAATACCGAGACGATGGCCGCGCCCAAGGCGATCAGCCACGGTGTTTTGTCACGCCGCGGTGCGACGTGTCGGTTTGTTGATGACAATGAACTCACCTCTTACGGAATAAGCCTCAGGCGGAAAGTTCTGCCCGGGCAGTCTGCATGTACTGATGGATCGGGCCCGGCGTGCCGTACTTGCCCGTCAGAATCCGCAAGCGGATCATGAAGGGTTCGACGGCGCCGTGCAGGATGGCGCTCAGGAACGAATCGCCCACCATGCCCTCTTCGTGTCCCTTGGGATCGGTCCAGTCCGGAATCGCGAAGGTCGCAATCCGGTGCTGGTGCTTGCGCGCCAGAGCCAGGATCTCCATGTCGGAGTTCCAGCCCATGACACGCATTTGCCCAAAGAGCAGCTCGGCCACGTCGGCCCGAAAGACCTTGAACCCACACTGGGTGTCACGGACATTCGGAGCGATCAGAATCCGAGCGACCAGGCTGGCACAGCGGCTCAGCAGGTTGCGCAGGAACGTGTTGTGGTAGTGACCCACGTCACGAACACCTACGCCCACCGTCCCACCGTTCTCGATGAACTGCTGGACCTGCTCCAAGTGATGGAGCGGCGTGGCCAGGTCGGCATCGAAGAAGAGCCGGTATCGACCGCGAGCGTGCAGCATGCCGAGCGCCACGTCCCTGCCCTTGCCAACCTTGGGGCCGGCATTGACCAGAACGAAGTTGTCGAACAGCTGCGCGTACTTGCGAGCGACGGCGGCGGTCCCGTCGGGGCTGTCGGCGGCTACCACGATGACCTGGATTTTGCCCAGTTCGTGGTTGGCGATGTAATCGGCGACGCGCCGGAGCGTGTCAGCGATCCGACGAGCCTCTTGGTAGGCCGGAATGACGATGGACAGGTCGAAGTCGAAGACCGCAGTCTTCTTCAGCGACAGAGCGTCCTGCACTGCGGTGATCCGACCGAACGTCAGCTTGTCGTTCACGAAGAACGTCAGCATTGACCCGGCCAGTACGCCGCAGAGCGAGGCCGCCACAGGAGCGACGTGCAGGCGGTTTGCCAGGGTGAAGACCAAGGTGCTCACGGTCGTCGCCAAGGCGGCTGTTGTGTAAAACTTCAGCCACGTGGCCCGGTCGTTGGCACGGTCCCCCCAGACAATTCGCTTACTGAGCACGAAGCTCAGTTGCGCACCGGCCAAGGAGCCGATCGTGTTTGCGAGAATGGCGTGAACGCCAAGCCACGCAAGAGACACAAGAACGACTTCTTGCAAACCGGTGGCACAGACCCCCACGAATGCGAAGCGCGCAAGGCGCATCACGGCGGGCCGCGAGCGTGCCAATCGAGAACGATCGGACACAGGTGTCACCACCTCTCAAAAGCGAAATGGAATGAGGCGAATGCCCCCATCAGCCGTAAATATTTTACAAACTTATGGGGACACTCGCCTATAACGAAACAACTAACTTGTTAAACCATACAAAATAGAGGCCCGGAAGCCTCCATTTCTGAATATATTTATAACACAAATTTTTCTAAATTTCAAGAGCTGCGGGCAATAAAAAACACAACCGTTGAAAGTTGCGTGCGTCTTTTGGTGGGTTCGGGACGGAGTCTATGGCAGTGTTGTTGATGCGGTCGCAGAAGCGACAGCGAACACGTACCACAGACTCACGTCCGTCACCGTTCAGTTGATCAGTGGATCACTCCTTGTGGGGTCAGGCGGGCGTAGGGCCCTCGGGATCGTCGGTGCCGGGACGCTTGAACTCGACGTAGGTGACGTTCGGGGGAAGCCCCGGGTCGGTCTCGGCGAGCTGGCGTCCGGTCACGAAGGCGCGAGCCGTGTTGGCGGCGTTGATCGCCTCGGTGTCGTCGAACTCGTCGGCATCCACGTCGGGGGTCAGGCCCGTCGAGATGAGGCTGATGAACAGTGCGCCGCGCTGGGCCATGCCCTTGGCGAAGACCATGGCGGCCAAACGCTCGTGACGCCAGTTGGCGAACCTGTCTTCCATGTTGTTGATCACGTCGGGGTCGAGTCGGTGGGTCAGCGGGTGCCAGACGATGCCGGAGCGCATCTGCTCGAATCGTTCCTGCCGACGGGCCCGGCGCTGAGCCGCCATGCGGTCGAACGGGCTGTAGGGGCCGATGTCGCCGCGGTCGGGCGCGTGGTGCGGTCGGCCCATGATGAGGAGCGTGCCGGCAGGCGGCAGGATCGGTTCGGCGATGATGCGGAACAGCTGGTCCAGCTCGGCCAACATCGCGATGAGTTCAATCGGGTGCATACCGGTGGCGATGGCGGCCATCACGAGCGCGAGAATCGCGTCGTCCTGGTCGCCGGCCTCGGTGAACTGCGAGTCGAACGGCAGGTAGCCGAACTCCTGCTCTTCGCCGATGATCCGGTCGAGCATGCTGGGGTTGCTGAGCGCTTCCATGGCCGTGTTGATGATCGGCGTCTGGAAGGTCGCGTCCTCCAGCAGGTGGTCCCTGTGCAGGCGCGCTTCGCAAGCGGCCGTCTTGTCCTCGGGGGTGCCTTCGGCGTTGATTTCCTCATTGCGAGAGGTGTCGTCGGACATGACGCTCCTTCTGGGAGTGATGCTGGAAAAGAACGGTGATGTTCCCGTAAGGGTAACCCAAGTATTATACCATAAACTTAATAATTTTGCTAGTTTCTCTAGGCTTTGTGATAGGGGTGACCAGCGGCGAGGGTGCTGGCTCGGTACACTGCTTCGACCAATATAACCATGGCTAAATCATGCGGAAATGTCAGATCAGAAAAGCTCCATGCAACATCCACGCCGTTGCGTACCTCTGGTGGAAGCCCTTCTGGCCCGCCAATGACAAAACAGACTTCTCGGCCCTCTTGCGCCCGTTGTTCCAAAAATGTTGCTAAGCTGGGGCTCGAAAATTGCTTGCCTTCTACAACCAACCCTACGCTGTACGCAGCACCGATGGCTTGCATTATCCGGCTAGCATCGTTGGCCCATTTGTCGGCCAAATGCGTTATTCGTACCTGATGGTAGCGTTGCAGGCGGCGCAGGTACTCTTCCCAGCCGGCTTTGGCGTATGCTAACTTGGGTTCGCCGATAGTTACAATGTGGAGCTTCATAGTTACAGTATACCGGTTAATTGTTCAGATAAATGATAGCGATGTTGTGCTCGCCCCGAATTGAACGAACGCGCTTTCCCTGAAAGAAGTCGGCGATTGCCTGTTCTACGCCCGGCAACGTTTCGCGTTTGTAGTCGTCAATCAAAATGGTGCCCCCAGGGTTCATGCGAGGCCATACCAGCCGCAACGAATCAATAATAGACTGGTAAAAGTCGCCGTCCAAGAACGCTAACGCAATGGCGTCGGGGACGTCGCTGGCGTTCAGGTGGCTGAACCAACCTTTGTGAATAACTGGCAATTGCAAGTTGGCAGCTCGAAACGCCTTGGTAAAATCAGCTTTGCTGACGTATAATTTGCCCGCTTCAAAATCGATGCCAGCAGCGTTGTGATCTTGCACAGTTTTGGGCGGCAAGCCTTCAAATGAGTCGTACACGTGGAACGCGCGTTGTTTTGATTGGTTGTATTTGTCCAAAAGTCGTCGGATAAACAAGCTGGTAGTGCCGGTGTAACAGCCAAATTCCACGATGTTGCCGGGCACTCCAGCTTGCAGCAAGCGTTTCAAGCTCGCGCCACACTAAACCCACACCTTCTTTAGTAACCTGGTCGGAAATAAGCGGGTAGCCCTGAAATGTATGCTGAGCGTCGGCTTTAACCAAATGATCTTTAAGCGAGTCTTTCACGTCCTATTTTCGACCTTGTGGTAACGGCGTGGTAAACTTTCTAAAAGTTTCTGTAAGTAATTCGTGAACAATGTCTTTATCTTGAGGTTTACTTTCCGCAACTTTGCATGCAATTAGATACAGTTCTTCGGGCGTGGCATGAATCCATCGCTTATTTGTGTAAAAGAATACGAGAGTAAGGGTGACTGCCATGCGTTTGTTGCCATTCTCAAAGCAGTGATTTTTTGTAATAAGATAAAAAAGCTTTGCGGCACGCTCCGCAAATGTTCGGTGTAGAAATTTACCATCAAATGTTTGAAAAGGTTCAGCAAGACAGCTTTCTAACTTCCCTGCATGGCGAGTGTGAAAAGGAGGTATGGGCTCGCTGTCAGAATCCATCAGCCGCAAAGCAAGGGCATGTGCAATAAATTCCGCATCTGCTAGATCGAGCTGCCGAATCTTCATGTTTTAGCTAAAAGCTTAAGCGTTTTCCCGTATTGTTTTACAGTTTTTTTGACAGCCAAATCAAGCTCTTGCTTTCTGCGAGTGGTGAGCGGTTTGCGAAGTGGCTTCTTATTCATAGACATAGTGTATCAGTGATGGCGTGCAGATGCTAATTGTGCTTACGCTCTATGATGCGCGCAACTGGCAATTCACTCCATTGTGACACGTATCGGGGCGAGCGAATGCCGCCTTTGGGCCGCCAGCTTTTGCTCAGATCTTCGGCGGCGTAATACACACGGCCTTTGCCGAACTTCTTGTTGATAGCGTCAACGGCTTGCATGCGGGCTTTGGATTTGTCATGGCCGGGCAGATCAGCCGCACCGAACACGTCGGTTTGCAAGGCCGCTTCGGGCACCAAGTCGTACAAAAAGACACCCAAACGATGATACGGATGCGCTGGATTATAAAATTCGCTTAGTTTTTGAGCCAACAGTTGAATTACCTGCCCGGTGTCGTTGGTGGGTGTGTCCAAGGTGATTTCGCGGCTCCATTTGCGGTAGCCGGGTTTGTGCCGATTGGTATTCACGAACACGCCAATGCGCTTTGACAACAAACGATGATGCCGCAACTGCCACGCTGCGCTGGCTCCTAAAGACGCAATTGCCGCCTCCAGCACGTGTGCCTGGTTGGTGTCTTCGCCAAAAGTGCGAGACCGCAAAATGCTTTGTGCTACTTTGCCCTGTTGTTCCAGCGGATGACATGATTCGCCATTCAGTTCGCTGACTAGTTGCCGCCCGCGGACTCCCATAAGCTGCTGGGCGTATTGCGGTCGCATTCGAGCGATATGCAGCGCCGTGCTAAAACCTTCGGCCTTCATTTTGGGCGCCAGTTGCCGCCCGATGCCCCAGATATCTTTGATCGGTGTTTGGTGTAGCGCGGCGTCCCATTGGTCTTGTGGCAGATGTATAAAGCTAAAAACGCCGTTGTGCTGCGGATGTTTTTTGGCCAGCTCGGTACCCAATTTGGCCAGCGTTTTGCTGGGCGCGATGCCAATAGAAACCGGCACGCCAATTTCTTGCCGAATGCGTGCGCAGATTGCCGCTCCCCAGGCCGTGTAGTCGGTAATGTGCAGTTGGCTCAGGTCCAAAAACGATTCGTCCACCGAATATACCTCGATGCGCGGTGTCACCTGCCGCAAAATTTCGGTAATGCGCTTGCTGATGTTGCCGTACAGTTCAAAGTTGGCCGAAAATTGTGCAATCTTGTGCTGCCGAAACAGATATTTGTACTGAAACGCTGGGGCACCCATGGGCACGCCGAGCTGCTTGGCCTCGTTACTGCGCGCCACAACACAACCGTCGTTGCTCGATAGAACCACTGTTGGCCGGCCTTCAAGCTCCGGGCGAAATAATCGCTCGCAGCTCACAAAAAAGTTATTACAATCGATGAGGGCAAAAATTGGTTTCATAATACTAGCGATAGGATACGTGTCATTGTATAGTATACAGGTCTCAACCGAGGCACACCACTCCTCTGGAGGTTTGGAATTATGGCATCTGATGCCACCATGCCCGAGACGGAACCTATCAGCACGCCGGAAGACGATGGCTCAGTTATGCCGTCGGATTCCCGTCAACGCGGTCGACGCCGCAGGCAGCGCATCTCGCTTTTCGCGATGATCAGTGCCGAGCTCTCCGCCATGCTGTTCATGTTGGCGCTGGGCTTGTGGGTCGCGCTGATCCTGTTGTCCAGCTTCTTCCCGTTCAGCAGTTTGATAGATGACATGGGCCTCAAGGGCGTCTCCGTCACCGCGCTGGCTGCAGCTGTAGTCGCGTTGCTGACTCCTTCCGTGTTCCGATTCTGGACTGAGGGCGACCGAGCCGGTGCCATCATGGCCGCCGGACTGGCGCTGGTGATGATCGGTAACTGGCTGGGCTGGTTCTATCACTTCAACCTGCCGAGCGAGGTCATGCAGTTCTTGGGCTGATTCGCCCGGTCTGCACCCAGCGCTTTCCATCCCCAAAGGAGTTGATATCACCAAAGAGGTGCGTAAGCGACCAGCAGGCCGTTTTTTATGGCTATTGCCACGCACCTCTTGCTCAACCCTGCAAATTTAAGAACGAAGTTGGTGAATCACCGCTGTTACCACGCCCCACTGGCTGGCCTCATGTGGCATGTGCAAGCCGAGCGACAATGCAAATTCGCCCGCTGATTCATTCCACCAAGCTACAACATCGCTGTTTCGTGCGCTGAGCGCGCGATCAATCACAGCTACGTCACCATCAAAAATGCCCAACTCATTCCAGTCGTTGCCCGCAATGCGGAACAAAAACGTGCTGGCTGGTCGTGGTACTAATAACTGGTGCAGATCCAAATTATCCAACGACCGATCGGCCGCAGGATTTGGAAAACCGGCGTGTACTGACACGCCACTGGGCGTCTGCTCGTTTTGCATATTTGTATTATACGCGCTCTGTGGGAGTGTGGAAAAAATAATAAAAAGTTGTATAATATCGATCTGATGCAAGAACTAACTCCTGTAATGGTTGCAACTCCCGACGAACAGCTGCAAAACACCGTTCGTTTTGGTGAGCTGTCTATGAAGCTGGCCGCCGTTACCTTGGTCTCGGCTGCAGTTTTTGCGCCGCAATCGGTTGCGCATGCCGATCGCCCCACCGCAACGGTTGCGGGTGTAGAGGTTCCGCTTACGCCGCTGCCTGACACCGCGACCACTGAATGCCCGGCCCCAACACCGCAGGCCATGCAGGCCGCCAAAAAGCTTCTGGCGCAGCCACTTTCAAAGCTAGATATGACGCAGGCTCAGAGCTACCACAACGTGCTCGCTCGCCATATTGGTGTGACGCTGCCGAATATTCCACAAGGTTCACTGGATGATTTGTATTTTTATACGGCTGGGCAGCGCCCCTCGTTTGATACCTATTTTGCCAAGGCGCGTGATCTGTTTAAGCAAGATGATATTACGCTTCGGTACGCTACAAAGGCTGATTTCCCAGATGACCCTCACTGGAAGGAGCACATCCCTGTTCCGGCTGAGCTCGAAAATGACACTGCCAAAAGCGACGTGCTGCACACCATCAGCACCTTATTTACTACTCCCAAAGAATATTTTGCTTTTTCAGGGCTGAAACAAGTGATCATTACGCGCAACCTGGGAGCCGCTGGCGATGCCTTAACCGGTGGCGCTAACAACACTATTCGCCTGGATCTTGGCACGACTTTTAAGGGCGACGGTATCCTTGATCACGAAACGGGCCACTTGGTGCAGACAAAGCAGTGCGGTAACCCGGATGCTGTTATGAATGATCCAACTTTTACGCGGTTGAATGGCTCGGTTCCCTATAAAAACACCTCGCCAAAGTACGATATTCAGTCGTTTGACGCTATTGATCAGAATGGCAGTAAGCGGACTATGCCAAATGTTTTGACGCATGATTACCGAACGCTTGCTATGGCCCGCGAGGCATGGAAGAAAAACTGTGATGCGTATGATGCCTGGATTGCCGAAGCTAAAAAGACTGTCTTTACCGATGAGTACGCGGCCTCGGATAAGGCCGAGGACGAGGCGCAGGTGTTGGCGCAAATGACTCGCTCGGCATCGCTTGACTTGTTTCATCCGGAATTTCCGGTGCTGAATCAAAAAGGCACGCTTGAGTTAGCTCGATTGCTACAGTATGGCCAAGTTAAAACCGCCACATACTTGGTAAAAGTTATGCGGCTGGCAGGTACAATCCGCAGTGATTACAGTGTGCCTACAGTGTGCGTTGCGCCGGAAGACCAGCGCGAAAAGCGCATCAAGCAGCTATACAACTACATCCACCCGCGCTCAGAAGAACGGAATAAATAAAGCTATAGTTTGAGCGTGTCTACGAATTCCACTAGCTCTCGTGGTGTGATTTCGGCTTTTACAATGTAGCCGTCGGCTTGTTTTTCGATGTCGGCTCGAATGTCGTCACGTTGTTCCAAATTGGTGGTAATGATAATTTTGGCTTTTAACTGTGGCGCGCCGGTGCCGCGCAAGTGACGCAACACCTCAATGCCCGTAATGGTCGGAATCATCAGGTCCAGCAAAATAATGTCGTACTGATTGGTGAGCGCCAAATCCAAACCCTTTTGGCCGTCAATTTCCACCGTAACGTCGTAGCCGGCGCGCGTCAGGGCTCGAACATAAAGTTCGCTAATAAAGTGCTCGTCCTCGATACATAGAATTTTTTTACCAATTGGATGATCTGCATTTACGGTGTGCGGGTCCATGATTTATCTCCGATACATTGAATGGTTTTTGATCCAGCCGTGCGCGCTGCGGACGATGTCTGCGGCTTCATTATCGCTGGTTTTTTGCGCTTGATCAACTTGGTTAAACGGCTGCACGGTGAACCCAAAGGTTGTGCCCTGGCCTTCGTGCGAGCGAACCCAAATATGACCGCCGTGCGCGCCTACGATCACTTTGGCCAAATATAATCCCAGGCCGGTACCGCCAATTTGTGCACGGTTGCGGTGGTTGCGATAAAACTTCTCAAACAAGTGCGGCACGGCACTTTCGGGAATACCGACACCAAAATCCTGCACGGTAGTTTCCACTTGGCCTTCGTTGTTTTTGTGCGTGCGAATCACAATTTTGTCACTGGTGCCGCTGTATTTAATAGCGTTGTCGATCAGATTATTGACCACTTCGGTAATTGCCACGCGGTCCACTCCCACATCTGGCAAGCCGGGATCACCTTGAAATTCCAGGTGAATGCCGCGAATTTCGGCACGCGCCGACATAATGCCAACCGAGCTCTGTACAATATCATTCCAGGTTTCTTTGTGTAGCTGCAATTCCAACTGGTTGTTCTCGATGCGTGAAACGTTCAAAATAGTATTGATAAATGACGACAGTTGCCCCGCCGACACTGACATTTTCTTCATAAAGCCTTCTAGCTCGGGGTCGACTTTGCCGGCCAGATCTTCCTGGAATGCCTCAATATAACCGCGCAATAACGTCAGCGGTGTGCGCAATTCGTGCACGGCCAGCGCCACAAAACTCATAGCCTGGTCGTCCTGCGCATATTGCTGCGTGTGGTCAAAGAACACCACCATGGTTTCGTAACCTTGCGGGTTGTTCTTGTTGTAATAAGCCGCCAAGTCAAACAGAGGTTGGTTGGTCGTTTCGCGATCAGGCAAATTGAGCCGCACACGCTCCCAGGTTTGGGTGGCCACCGCCTTGTTGGCTTTGGCATCCTGCAGCCAGACCTCAAACGTGCGATCGTTGGTAAAGCTAAGGTCAGTTGCCGAGTAGATACTTTTGCCGGTTAATTCCTGCTGATCTTGCTCTACATAGGTGGCCATAGCCTGATTGGCGTACACGATTTCGTCGTTTTTGTTCAGAATTGCCAGTGGTAACGGCAAGCTGGCGGCTACAAAATCATGGCTCGCGTCGGTGCGCTCTTTGGTGGCAGTTGCCTCAACATCACTGACTACACTAGCTAACTGATAAATATGCGTGACCATGCTGGCAACCAGGTCGTGGCCCAGCTGTACCTGATTGATATTGGGCTTGGGGGTGTCGGCGGTATCTGGCGCGATGTACAAAATTGCTCGCCATACGGCCTGCATCGGCGACGTTAAATAAGTAGCGCTGAGCGTTGCAAAACCAAGCGTCAAGATTGCAGCACAGGCAATCAACAGCCACAAGATGCTTGTGTCAGGCAGGCTGCCATATTTGTGCACCCACCACCACGCACCAATAATAAAAATGTTGTTAGCCAGCAACACCACAAACAGATGCGTGCGAACTTGCGTCAGGTACTTTTGCAGATGATCCATCACTATTTATACGATACTGAGCTTGCTGAACCGAGTGCCGTTAGCCAGGTTTGACCGGGGTTAAGTTTGATTTCTGCACCGTTTTGATCGGTAAACGTAAAATTGGTAGCGTTATTGGCCTTATGCCAGGTGCCCACGGCAACGGTGCCATCCTGAAAAATGTACGCTTGCCCGCTGCCCAAGGTGTTGTAACTGGTATGCAGATCGTCGGCCTCGATGCCTTTCGGCATCACTAGGCCAATCACCACTTTTGGCGTGTTTTGCGTTTGGGCGCCGGCACTGTTTACTGACATGTGCGCTGCTCCGCCTTCGGACCGCTTATAGCTGTTGGTGGTTTTGTCGTAGTCGTAGTGTGAATTGTAAAGTGCGCTAGAAATAGCAAAGTCGATGCTGGTGGCGTTTGGTGTAGCACTTGGCGCCTCTGCCTTGCGAGCAAACCCGGTATAAGTAGGTTTGCCAAAACCTTTTTTGGCCTCGAGTGCGTTCAGGTTAGCCATGCTGGTATACACGTTGTGCGGCGCAGCGCGGCTGGAAATACGGTGGTAGGTGCTGCCGTTGTAAAACTGGTCGAGGTCTTTAACGCCCCATGACTTTATGTCTTGCAGAGCTTCGGGACTCCCGCCAACATGAGCCACGGCGGCGTCAAATCCCATGAGCCACTGAATGTAGTATGGGCGAACCGAGCGAACTGGGCCAATGTAATCGGGCGCGCTATCTTGGAACAATGCTACGAAGCGCGTAATGCCACCTTCGGCCACGGCTTCAAAAACAACGCCTGCTTGGTCCAGGCCAGATTGTGGCCGTGCCGACTGGCTGTTTTCGATCATAACAGCGGTTACCGGTTTGTCGTTGACACTGCTGTCGCTAACGGGCAGCCCGGTTAAGGTAGAGGTAACGACCTGTGGCTTGGGTGCGGCGGGCTTTTTGGTGATCTGTCTAGTGACAGTTTTGGGCTTGGCTTTGTGCGTCAGTTTATAGGCAACAACACCACCAGTTCCCAGCAGCAAAACCAACACAATACTAGTGATGATCCACTGTTTTTTGGTGTGCGGCATGCGCGGTGGCCACCATTTGTGTTTGTGGTGATGACTTACAACGGCGGATCCAGCTCCGTGTTCCCACTTACTTATTGGTGAATTTTCCTCGGAGTGTGTATGTGGATCTTTATTTTGGGATGGTTGACGTTCGTCATTCATACGTAGTATTGTAGCAGCGCTTACGCTTAGCTGAAAGGCCAAAACAAAACCGCCCTTTCTGGGGGCGGTAATAATGCTGTTCGTGCCAAGACTGTACCTGTGTGGTGTCGCTGTGAGCGACCAGGTGCAGTCTTGGACTTACCGAAGGGAGTTGTCAGCGCGCCTCGACGACGTCAGGCGTGCGGTAGAGCGGCGTACGAGTCGGCTCGTTGACCGGCATGACCAGGAACAGCCCCATCCACTCCGCCACGGTGCCGGCAGAAGTTACTGGGTCGTAGATGGAGTCTTCCAGATCCGGCGTCACTCGGACGTAGAAGGTGTATTCGCCGTCGGCGATCTGCTCCACATGGATGCCCTCGTTTCGGCGCAGAACCGCGAAGTCGAGCTTGTCGAGCTTGCCGTCGTTGACCATGAGCGTGATCTTGGTGGCGATGTGGTCCCCCTCCAGCGTGAGCTCCTCGATGTGGGCGGAGCCGCTGGCCACCATGGTGGCTTGTACGATCTGCCGCAGGATGTGCTGGTTCAGGCGCGGTGCGACAAGCTCGTCGCTGTCCGGCCTGGCGTCGGCGAGGTACAGGGTGTACTTGTTGCACGGGCCGTGGCCAGACTGGTGCGTAATGCGCGGCACAGTAGGGCTCACGTTGAAACCCCAGTGAGTCGCCTGCTTGGTGAGCTGCGTCACCACCTCGTGGTCGATGTGGTGGTAGCTCTCCTTGGGCAGGTACACCTCGATGTGGGCGTCGTAGTCGGACGAGCCCAGAGAACCCAGTCGCGGGAAGGCTCGCACATACAGACTGCGCTCAGCCTCGTCAACGGTGATGGGCGTACCCATTTGCTCACTTCCCTTCGGTGGTTGGCTTAAAAAGCCGAGCCTCACGGTGAGACTCGGCTACTATATCATGAAATTGCTTTTTTAGCTAGAGTGCAGCAAGCGTGGCGTCAATGCGCCGCAATGCGGTTTCGCGACCCAAAACTGCCAAGGTGTCGGCCAGGCCCGGGCTGGCTGGCGCCTGGGTGGTTGCAATGCGGATCAAGCTAAACAGCACGCCAGGTTTTTGGCTGGTGGTTTCAAGCAGCTGGTTGAGCCGCTCGGTCAGGTCGGTGGCCGTAAAGTCGCTAGCCGTAATCTGTTCTTTGGCTTGCTCAAGCAAGGTCTTAAGTTCGATGTGCTCAAATTTTTTGAGCTGCTTGTTGCCATTGATCAGCTCCATATTTACGGGTAGATCGCTAAAGAAAAATGCGGTCAGTTCGGGGATTTCGGCCAAAAACTTCAGGCGCTCTTGAATAAGACCTAGGACTTGTTTTTTGAATTCGTCACTAGCGCTGGCCGCAGCTTCGGGCCAAAAATCGCGACTGCGTTCAAACAGCTCGTCAACAGAGAGTTCACGAATATAGTGGCCGTTCATCCACAGCAGGCGTTGTTCGTCAAAACGAGCACCGCTGCGTTGCACGCGATCCAGGCTAAACTTGTCGATCAGTTCTTGGCGACTAAAAATTTCCTGTTCGGTGCCGTCGTTCCAGCCTAAAGATGCCAAAAAGTTCAGCATTGCTTCTGGCAGAAAGCCTTGCGCCTTGTAGTCCAAAATGGATTTGGCGCCGTCGCGCTTGCCCAATTTCTTTTTGCCATCTTCGGCCATAATATGCGGCGCGTGGGCTAACACCGGTACTGGAATTTCCAGCGCCTCGTACAGAGCCAGGTATTTTGGTTGCGACGCAATATATTCCAGGCCGCGAATAACGTGCGTGATGCCCATTTCGTAGTCGTCAACCACGTGCGCAAAGTTGTAGGTTGGCAAGCCGTCAGACTTAATAATAATAAAGTCATCCAGCGCCTCGGGCCCGGCCGACAGGTCCCCCATAATTTCGTCATGCCAGTGGTAGGCCTTAATTTCGGGAATTTTAAAGCGCAGTGGCTGCGAGCCATCCCAGGCGGGCGGATTCGTGGGTCGATGGTCGCGGTACAAAAACGCGCGCTTCTCGGCCTTGGCTTGATCACGAAAGGCCTGCACTTCTTCGGGCGTGTACGGGTCGGCGTACGCCAGGCCCTTGCTAATCAGTTTTTGCGCCCATTTTTTGTAGATTTCGGTGCGCTCAGTTTGCAAATATGGACCGTACGGGCCACCAACATCAGGGCCCTCGTCCCAGGTCATGCCCATCCAGTTGAGTGTTTCTTTCATGACGTCAATGGCGCCTTCAACCTCGCGAGCGCGGTCAGTGTCTTCGATACGCAACACAAATGCGCCGTTATTGTGGCGAGCTACCAGCCACGGAAAAAGAGCAGCGCGAACGTTGCCCACGTGCAAAAAACCAGTGGGGCTTGGCGCAAAACGAGTTCGGATAGGCTTCATAAGAAGTAATTATAAAAGAAAGTGATGGCGAGCGCTAGATGCTGCTGGCAATAGACAAGATTTCTTGGTTGCTGATGTTGCCGTCTGTTTTGAGGCTGTACAAAACACCGCCGTTTACCCAGGCTGCGCTGTGACCGTATACATACACGGTTTGGCCGTTGCTGCTGAGTTTTTCGTGCTGATCGCTGGAAATGGCGATGACATTGTCATATAAGGTTTGACTATCCCAGTCGGAAGTTTGCTGTTGCAAAGTATAGCTGCTGTCACCCGAGCGATACGTGGCAGTTGCCACGCTGCTTTTAGCCTGCACGCCGCCTGTTAACGCATAGCCAGTTGGGGCGTAATTCGGCAGTTGCACGCTAAAACCAACGCGCACCGATGCCAACTTGACCTCAATATTCGACATGTTGGTATATGCAATAAAGCCGCTCAGTACCAAAAAAGCGGCGATACCGGCGCTGACGCCAACAAATTTTTGCCGAGTACTGCGCTTGGCTTTTACCTTGGGTTGTTCGTGGCTGCTGGCGTTCGCAATAGCGGCCTCAAACAGATCAGTTGCCTTGGAAGTTTGCTGGGGTTTTGGCGCGGCCTGCACCGCAACGGTAGTTACAGCTTGCGGAGCGGCAGCTCGTGCAGCCGCACTAGCCGCAGTACGTGCGTGCGAAACGGGATAATTTTGCTGCAAGGTGCTAAATCGACGTACGTAGGTGCTGCGATCTGTTTGACGAGCTCGACCCAGGCGATTACTGTCAACAATATGCGCGGCTTTTTTAAGCTGCGGCGTTAGTTCAGACACCGGAGCGGCCGCGATTTCGCTGGCTCCTTGTGTTTTGATAGCCTTCTTCATGGCCACTTCGGGCTTGTGAACCACGGAGCGCATCAAGGTTTTGGCTTTTTCGGGCTGGCGAGTAGCAGGTTTAGTAGCTGCGCGCCGCACGTTTGGTTTCTTTTTGAATTTAACTGGTTCCATCATTTTAGGAGCAGCATTCTGCGGAATAACAGCTTTACTATTAGGCACAACCAATGTACCGGACTTTACGGTTGGAGCAGCTTGCGCTGGCTTTTTCTTTACAAAGCCATCAATCACGCGCCCCTGGTGCGTGGCATGCCGACGTGCGGCGACGATTGAACTGACTGGACTATCGCCAAGCAATGCACCAGATCGTGCATCATAACGCTTGCCGTTTATATCTATAGTATTGCCCACGCGTTGCTACCCTTTTGTGTCTTTTTACGTGTACTGTTATAGTACCGCTCTCGCTTATTTCTTGCAACCCTGGAAATGCTGAACAAAGCCTCTAGCCAAATCCGCAGAGCGTTATATAATAGGTACAGTATATGGATTTCCTAGATCCCAAAAAACAGAAAGCGCACGCTGTTCGAATCATTGTTGGATACGTGCTGATCGCCATCGCTCTGCTGTTGGCGGCCACTATTTTGCTGTACCAGGCATATGGATTTGGACTGAACGGCAGCGGTAAAGTGATCCAAAATGGATTGGTGTTTTTGTCTACGTCGCCAGCTGGTGCCGACATTTATATAAATGGCAAAAAAGAGAGCAATCAGACCAACACGCGCCTGCTGTTGTCGTCGGGCCAATACACGGTGCAACTCAAACGAGATGGCTATTCTGACTGGCGCCGTGCCATTACCGTAGAAGGCGGTAGTGTAGAACGCTTTGATTATCCGTTCCTGTTTCCATCTAGCTTGCATGCTACCGATGTAAAACAATATAGCGCCATGCAGTTAGCTACCCAGAGTCCCGACCGGCGGTGGCTGGTGTTGCATAGTTCTGCCACTGGTAGCGGCGTGTTCGAAGTCTACGACCTCAAAGATCCAAAAGCGTTGGCCAAAAACCTGCAAACGGTGACGCTGCCCACAGCGGCGTTTACGGCACCAACAGATGTCAGCGGCCAAGTATGGGAGCTCGAACAGTGGTCTACCGATAACCGTCACGTACTGCTCAAGCACAGCTTTAAAAAAGACGGCCAGCTCACCTATGAATATGTGTTAATGGACCGCCAGGACGCCACCAAGTCGATCAACCTGACGAGCACGCTGGGCGTAAATCCTACGCGTATTGAGCTGCGCGACCAAAACTACGACCACTATTATTTATACGATCAGACGGCTGGCACTGTCACAACCGCTGACCTCAAAAGCCCAACGCCGGTGGCTTATTTGACGAACGTTTTGGCCTTTAAGTCCTACGGTTCAGACATGATGACCTACATCGCTCCAGACGAAAAAGACACCACCAAAGTTTCGGTTATGTGGCAGCAAGGCTCCAAAAAATACACCATTCGCTCGCTGCCGGCTGGTACCACCTACACCTTGAACTTCACCAAATACAGTGGTGATTGGTACGTGGCCGCCGGTGACGCTGCCGAGGGCAAAGTGTACATCTACAAAAACCCGCTCGACATGCTGAGCGACCAAAAAGTTACGGTGCCAGTGCGCATTCTAAAGGTGGCTGACGTTGATTATGCGGCTTTCTCGACCAGTGATCGCTTTATTATGGCCGAGCACGGCAACAAGTTCGCCGTATACGATGCCGAAAACGACAAAAGCTACGCCTATACTTTGAATTCACCTCTTGATGCACCGCAAGCGCACGCTACCTGGATGGACGAAGCTCGCATTATGCTGGTTAGCAATGGCAAAACCACGGTGTTTGACTTTGACGATGCCAACAAACGTACGCTGTTGAGCGCCAACGCGACATACCTGCCGTTCCTGAGCAGTAATTATGCCTACTTGTATACGTTTAGCCCTACGGCGGCCACCGGCGAAACTACGTTACAGCAGATTCCACTCCGCACTAACGCTGATTTGTAGCTAGCGAGGAGGCTCGCGCTGTCTTTTCAGGGCGCACTCTACGGGGCGCCTTTCAGGCTCGCCCGTGGCGTTCGGCTGGCCTAACGGCCACAGGCCCTTCAAAGTCCAGGCGCGAGCCTCCTTTAGCCTTAGTTACTATCGCTTTTGCCGGTCACCCAGTTGGTGAAGCGCGTCCACAGCGATGGCCCGTTGCCGTTAATCTTGGCTGGCGTGGTTGTGGCGGTGGCGGTTGGTGCGGTGGCGCCGCTTGGATCTGGGCTGACTTGCTCGCCCCAAACAACCAGGCGATTCAGCGATGTTCCGGGTGGGTCGCAAGTAATCAGCGTGGCGGTTGCGGTTTTGTCGGCGACGTTGTTTAGCACCTCAACTTGCGACGGTTTGACCACTTGTTTGGTGTAGACTTTATAGGTGTACACTTTGCCGCCGTACGTCAAATAAAAGAGGTCGCCGGGCACCAACTGGTGCAGCAAAACGAACGCAAACTTGTATTTACCGGGGTTAAAAATGTTGTTACTGGAGTGGCCAAAAATAGCCGTGTTGCCCTGCTCGCCTGGCTTAACGGTGCTGGGGTAATGTACAGTGCCGCTTTCCAGCGAATTCTCGATAGCGTTTTCGTCGTTAGTTGTCAGGCTATAGTCCACCGGAATTTCGACGTTAATTTTAGGAATAATGACCTCTGGCGTAGAGGTGGGCGCCACACTGTCGGAGCTCAAAATAATTGGCGTAGATCCAGCGCTGCTACTGGGCTGAATGAACGGCGCGATAACCATTTCGTTGAACAGCCCAAACAACACGATCATAAGCACCAACAAGCCGCTGCCAATGCCGAAGAGCACGGATTTGGCGTGCTGCACTGCCTTGGTTTGCGAGGCTGATGCGGTGGCAATTTTGCGCACGATCTTTTTGTGGATTGCCTTGGCGGATTTAGTCTTGCTGGCACGACCAAATTCCGGCTGTGTCTTGGGTGCTTCCTCGGCCTGATTTAACGAAATCATGGAAGAAATCGGATTGACTGGTGCAGGCTTTTCCTGTGGCTTTGCTGGCTCAGGAGTGGTGGACTGTGCAGCTGGTTGTGTCTGCGCTGGCTGCTGCGATCCAAAGGCGGCCACGTTTTTGCCATTATTAGCGTAAAACTCCTGCCAAACCTGATGCTTTTCGGCATCCGGCAACGCCACGTAATAGTTGTGCCACTCGGTCTGAATCTGAGCCAATGACTTGCCAGACCGGCTCAGTTCGTACATAAATTGCTGGTGTTTGCTGCGTTGTGGTGCCGGCTGTACGGTGCTAATTTCGGTCTCGGCCTGGCTGCTTGGCTCGGCGGCGTACATAGTTTCGAGCTTGCTGCGGATCAGTGCAACGGCTGGATTTACCTTGGTTTCGTGTTTGTGATGTTCTGGTTTATGGTGTGATGCAGCGTGCTCGGCCTGCAAATCCTCGTGCAACGGCTGGATTTTGCGCCCATGACGATTCGGCAGAACGTAGCTTGTGTCCTGCTGCGGTTTTTTCTTGTGGTCATCGTCGTCGGCTGCAAATAACGGATTCATACAAATATTTACGATTATGCTCGCATTATCTCTATTAGTATAGTACAATAACCCTGTTCAACCTACCATTTGCGATTACGATCGCGTGGACCACCTGGGCGGGTGGCGGAATTGGTAGACGCGCTGGACTCAAAATCCTGTGAACGCAAGTTCGTGAGGGTTCGATTCCCTCCTCGCCCACCAAAGAAAAAGAACCAGGTAAAACTGGTTCTTTTTCTTTGGTTTGCTCGAGAGGGATGAGACGAAGAATGAGCAAACTTTTGGGAAAAGTTTGCTGCCAGCAGAAAACGATTCCCGAGCGAGCCCGGCCAGTATCGATTCCCTCTTCTTACACAAAAAAACCTCCGGTGACGGAGGCTTTTGCAGAACAAACTATTTTGACTTTTTGCGGAACATGCCACTTACACCCACGGTGGCTATCACCAAAAGCGCTGCCGAAATACTGGCCAGCACCCATTCATGGCTGAACACGCGGTTCAGCGTAGCAAAGATACCCCACAGCACCAAGAAGTAAAAACCTTCGTCGCGCTTAAAGGCAAATTTGGTAATCAAAAATGCGGCTAGTGATGCAAAGGCTAAGAAGCCAAAAACGGTGGTCATGTGCGTAAAATCCTCTGTACTTATTGTAGCGTATTTGGGTGAGACTGTCCTGTTGCGAAGTGTTGCGTATCGCAACAGGACAGAGGTCACCTCCTTTCACAGATGTATCGTTGGGTGGGGCGGATCAGGTCACACAGCCGACGACGGCGTCACCGACGCGGACCCAGCCCTTGGAGTCGGAACGGAACCAGGCCCAGCCGGCGCCGGTGAGGCACAGGGCCCAGGCCCAGGGGCCGATCTTCTTGGCGAGCACCTTGGCGCCCGACACCCAGGTCTTGAGGGTGAACAGGAACGACCACCACGGGTCGGCGGTCACGGGGTACGCGACGCCGTTGACGTTGTGCTGGACGTGCTGCGTCAGGCTGGTGCCGTCGGTGGTGAAGTACGTGGCGACGGAGGTGCCGTTGGCGTCCTTGGCCCACGGGGTGGGTACGTACGCGATGGCGGTGCCGTCGGACCCGAGCACGTTGGCGCTGCCGTCGTCGTTCAGGGTGATGCTGCCGCCTGCCGGGAGGTCCACGTTGTACGTGTAGTCCGTGGGCGCGTCGGAGCCGTTGATGATGGTCAGCATGCGGACACCGTTGTCGGTGTTCTGCACCGCGGTCGCGGTGTTGCCGTCCTTGTAGGCGACAACGCCCGGGGCGACCTTGGTGCTGTTCGTGGCGTCGTCGGCGTTGGCCGGCGTGACCGAGAACGTGTCACCGGTGGTGGTCTCCATCGCCACGCCGTCGGAAGCGTCCTTGGGGACGTCCACCGAAGTGCCGTCCTGATCGGACGTGGTCAGCGCCGAGTCGGGGTCGGACGACACGCCCGCGGTGGAGGTGTCGGCCAGCACACCGGTGTCGGCGAGGGCGTTGGAGATCTGGGCAGTGGTGAGGTCGCTGCTGGCGTTGTCGTCGGCGAATGCCGGTGACAAACCGAGGCCGGTGGCCCCGAGGGCGAGCGCGGTGACCGCGGCCACTGCACCCATACGAAGCTTGCTGAGCATGGCAGTCCCCTTCAGGGATAGTCAGATCGATACAGTATGTGAAACCGAGCTTGTGGCTCGGGGAGGTGCTAACTCTCGCGCTTTTGGCGTGAAAAGTTAAGCAATTTTAACATGTCTTTCAATTTATGTAAATACCCATAGGTATTCTATGTAAGTGTGCGAACGGCGGCGGTCATGGCTTCCAGCGGTTTTTTGGGATTTTGCAGCCACCACACGCTTGTGTGAGCCGCGGCTCGCAGGCGCCAGATGCGCCATTTAGTTTCGGGCCCGGCCAGTTTGGTGGTGCTCACCTGCCCGTTAACAGCCACAAATATGGTGTCCAAATGCTTCACAATAATGTGGGGTGCATGTTGCAGCGTAAAATCGTGCAGCCAATCCACTAGCCGTAACAGATCCATGCTAAACGCAATTGGCCTGTCAAATTGTGCGGCGGTGCCCAGTCGCTGCAATTGCGACAGACTGAGCACCAGGCATGTGCCCTTGCGCTCCAGCACGCTGTGCGGAGCCGACACGCAGTAATCCACGGCGTCTTTGGTGAGCGTGGTGGCTGCGGTGGTCTTTTGCAAAAACTTCTCGAGCAAAATGGCAGTTTCCGAGTTCCGCCCCAGGTCGCCGGCTACTAAAATGCCGTCAGCCCACAGACTTTCGCTCAGCAATTCGGCCAATGCTTTATGTCCAAAACTGCCGCTAGGTGTGCTAGGCACAAATTGCGCTCGGTCAATAATGATGCCTACCAATTTTTGAATGGCGTCGGGCAAAATGGCGCGTGCAACCCCAATGCCTGCGCGCTGAGCTTCGGCGTAGGCCTCGGCTGGTGCCGCAAAACCGTGCGCGCTACCGCCCACAATTAGCAATTTGCCAGCGAAGGCGCGATTTTCGGGCCGCGCCCAATCCAACTCCGTAAATAACGGGTTGTCGGGTGTTTGTTTGAGCCAGTAATCGCGCTGCATGATTCTATTGTACATGCTGTAGCCGGCGTAGTTCCGAGCTTTCTCAAAAGCCCGTGGCCGTAGGCCAGCCGAACGCCACGGGCGAGCCTGCAAGGCGCCCCGTAGAGTGCGCTTTTGAAAAGTCGGAGCAAGTGAGGCTACAGCTCTGTAACGATGTCGAACTCGGCATGTTGCATAGTGTCGGTGTGGTCAAACGCAAACGCGCCGCGCAACTTCTTACCCTTCAGCACCTGCGGTAGCCAGATTTCGTCGTCCTGCCACATATCGCTATATGGAATGTCGGTCAGCGCGTACCACTGCGGCGCCATTTCTTCGGACTCGGCGGGCTCGCCCTCCCACTTGGTGCACATATATACATGCACTTCCTGCTGCCATGGCTTGGTGTCAGCGTCAATAGTAAAGTCCAGCCGGGCAACCTGCTCGTATTCCACAGGAGTGACACTGATCTCTTCTTGCGTTTCGCGGATCATGGCTTGCTCAATAGTCTCGCCAGCGTCGACTTTGCCGCCCACGCCATTCCAGCGGCCTTCGCCAAAACCGCGTTTTTTCATGGCCAGCAAAATCTGATCGTCTTGGCGCAGGAATACTAAGGTGCACAGGGCCATTATAAAGTTTCCTCTTTTTTATGATGCTGCTTGGCGTCTACCCACGCTTGGTGCATCTGGGCTGCATCTTTGTTTTTAAACGCTTCGGCCGGGTACTTCTTTTTGGTTTTTTCCAACTTTTTTAAGATGGCATCTGCAAGGTCAATTTGGTTGGATTGCGCAAATTGAAAGGTGTAAATAAGAATATCTGCCAGCTCTGCAGCCAGTTCATCGCGACTGCCAACCGGGTCGCTTGACCACTGATAATGCTCCATAAGTTCAGCGGCTTCGAGCACGATAGACATGGCTACGCTCCGTGATGGATTATCTAGCCAGTCGCGCGCATCTAAATACTCGCTAATTGTGTCGCCAATCTCGGCAAACGTTTTCTCGCTCTGTTGATATGCCATATCTTCTCCCTTTGGCGGCAACTATACCATACGCTGCGGAGGCTGCCTAGATGTCAAGGGTGATGCTGACCGGACAGTGGTCGGAGCCCATAACATCGGCGTGGATTTCGGCTTTCTGCACATGTTTTTTGAGTGAGTCAGAAACCAAAAAATAGTCAATGCGCCAGCCAACATTGCGTTCACGTGATTTGGCAAAATGGCTCCACCAACTGTAGTAGCCATTGCCTTTTTTGAACATGCGCAAGGTGTCCACAAACCCATGGTCCAAAAAGTTCTGGAAGCCCTGGCGCTCTTGATCGGTAAAACCTTTTTTGCCTCTGTTGGGTTTTGGGTTGGCCAGGTCGTCTTCGGTGTGCGCTACGTTGAGGTCGCCGCAAAATATCACTGGCTTGGATTTTTCCAATTGCTGGCAATATTCCAAAAATGCCGGGTCCCAGTGTTTTTCACGCAGTGGCAAGCGGCTCAAGTCGTCTTTGGCGTTGGGCGTATACACGGTGACCACATAAAATTTCTCGAATTCAGCGGTGGTGACGCGGCCTTCGGTGTTTGGATCGCCGTAGGAATCGTCGGTCATGTCGTATTTTTTACGAATGTCTTCGGGTAGCCCGTTAATAACGGCAATTGGTTTGATTTTGCTAAAGATCGCGGTGCCGCTGTAGCCGGCTTTGTCGGCGGAATTCCAGTATTCTTCGTAGCCTTTCATCTCGATTTCGGCCTGCCCTTGCTTGGCTTTGGTTTCTTGCAGGCACAAAATATCGGGGGCTTCTTTGGTAATAAATGGCACAAATAATTCTTTGCGAACTACGGCGCGGATGCCGTTCACGTTCCATGAGTAAATCGTCGTCATATATGTATAGTAGCGTGGCCGGCGGCAAATGCGAACTTTTTTGAGGTGAACCTATGCTATGATGCAAACATGAAAGTAGCCATTGGAACCAAAAACCCTAGTAAATTAGCCGCAGCCGAACAGGCCTTTAAGACCTTTTTTCCGGATGCTGACATTGAATTCATCCCTGTAGAGGTTGCGTCAGGCATTAGCGACCAACCCATGACTGATGAAGAAACACTTCGCGGTGCGCTCACGCGAGCCAAAAGCGCTTTGCAAGAAACCGGCGCCGATTATGGCGTGGGTCTTGAGGGCGGCTTGCAACAGATCGCTGATTACTGGATGGTAGGAAACATTGCTGCAGTTGTGAACGCCGCTGGCGATACCGCCGCCGGCGCGAGCGCCCGAGTAGCCTTGCCTAAAACACTTGTACCATTGGTGCTGAGTGGCACCGAACTAAATGACGCTGTGCACCAACTGACCAACATCAAAGACAACGGCAAGAAAGAAGGCGCATTAGGCCTTCTTTCCAGGGGTGCTGTGACTCGTTCCGGCGCCTGCCGAGAAGCTATATTGTTAGCTCTGAACGGCGTTGAAAACGATCAAGCTTGAACGTGCTGGCTTAGGAACACTGCGTCTTCAACGTTCGCGGCTGAAGTTGCTAGACACAGGCCGCGAACGCAAACACTAACCTCGTCTTCTACCGAAATATCGTTAATTAAACGGCCTGCTTCGCGCTCGCGAACGCCGGTCAGGTATTCGTCTAGTGGAACCCAACTAATGCTGCGGTACGATTCTGTTTCTTGCGGAATCGCGCGTTTGTCTGCGATGGTTACAACACTGCCCAGCATGATGAGTGGTTCGTAGACTGGCGCCATCTCACCTGTAGGAAGTTCCCTGTCTGAAGCGTAGCTGAACCCACCAAGCATTGTTGCCAGTGACGCGTGCGCTAGTGGTCGTTTGCTGCTGGCGAGCTCCAGTGCGCCGGCGCAGCCTAATTTACCAGCCATCAGCGCACCCACCACGTATGGTAGTGGGCTTTCGCGCTCAGGAACTGGTTCGATATTTGCACATAGTTGTTCGATAACCACTGGCGACTTTGGATCCAATGACTCAATAAGCCATTTTGGTTGATCCACGGGGCGAGCACCTGCTTTTGAAGCCAGAATTGCCGAAGCAATACTTCGGGGCAGTCGGCCAGTTGGCGTGCTTACCACATCGGGGTGTGTAGGGTTTGATTCTGCCCGGCGAATGCCGTCCATAACCTCAAGCTCGCCGCTCTCTGTTTTGGCCACAACGGTCAGTGAAAGCACCGTTTGCCATGCAGTCTCTGGCGCGAGCGTTGTGTCTAAGTCAGACATCTCGCCAAAGCCCGGTAAATGTACGTTCTGTATTTCTTGTTCTGTATATAATTCTGCCATAGTCACAATACGATAACACAGAATATTTAAATTTTTGTAAACAAAATAGGAATACACCTGTTATACATAAAAAATGTGCTTGCGCTTGCGGGCATGCTTTGGTACTTTTAGGGCAATGTATAAGCGCGTATTACTCAAATTTTCGGGCGAACAACTATCTGGTAAACATGAATTTGGCATTGATCCTGTGGTGGCCCGATCAATCGCCACTGAATGTAAAAAAATTGTCGAGGCCGGCTGCGAGCTGGCCTTAGTTATAGGTGGTGGCAATCTGGTGCGCGGCGCTACCACTGCTGGCAATGGCATTAAACGCGTGACTGCCGACCAAATGGGCATGCTCTCTACCCTATTAAACGCCATGGCTTTGACCGATATTTTTGAAAGCGAAGGCGTTAAAACACGCTGTATGAGCAATGTCTTCGTAACGCAGGTAGCTGAATCGTACAGCTTTCGGCTGGCCGAAAAACACCTCGAGCGTGGCCGGGTGATTATTATTGCCGGCGGCACGGGCCGACCCTACTTTACCACTGACACGTCAGCAGTAAACCTGGGCCTTGAGTTGTGTTGTGACGTCGTAATGAAGGCTACCAAAGTTGACGGTGTTTACGACAAAGACCCGGTTAAATTCCCCGATGCCGTAAAGTTCGACAAACTTGACTACCAACACGCACTGGAATCGGGCGCTATTAATGTGATGGATAAAGCTGCTCTGGGTTTGGCCATGGAGCAGCACATGCCAGTAATTGTGCTCAATGCCTTTAAAGATAATAACGCCCTGCGCGCAATTCAGGGCGAAGCTATCGGTACATATATTTCTTAGATATCTGTTGACTCACCAGGCTTGAGTGACACATACGTAACGCCGAGCTCTTGGCAAACGCCGCCTACTTGTGTGTCGGCCAAGCTTTGACCAGTATCGGATAGAATTGCGTTGTGTGTCGGAAAGCACGCCTGCGGCTTAACGGCCGCTAAAAAGTCGGCAACTTCACTCAGTTTGAGCCAGGGCGCACTTACCGGAAGTGCCAGCAATTGCACGGGTATATCGGGGGCCACAAATGAATCGCCCGGGTAATAAAATATGCCGTTCACTAGGACGCCCACGTTTTGGTCGGTTGGCATTTGCGGCCGAACAACAGCGTGCTGGCCACCGTAAAAAGCCAACGTAAAGGGCCCTACTTGCATGGATTGGCCTGGTTGAGCCACAGTTACCTGCTGACCGGCAAGCGCCTCGGCAACTTGTTGCGTGCCAAAAATTTGCACTCCCGAGTTAGTCGCTACTAGCTGTGCAACGTGCTCAGGGCTGCAGTGGTCGGCGTGCACATGCGTGATCACAATAGCTACGACATCCGTAATCTCGTCTAATTGCGTCCAATTACCAGGGTCGATAACCAATCGCTGACCCTGCTCTTCCAGTACGACGCAGGCGTGTTGGTATTTAGTGAGCTTCACGTGAGCCTCCTAGCATTAGTGACAATAACTAATTTTCAGTATACACGTATTGACATTTTTGATCTTTTATTGTAAAATATCCTAGTATTTGTTACTTCGGTGGCAAAGCACGTTTACAGAAGTATGCAAGTGTATATGAGAGACCGGATGCGGCGCTATATTTGTAGCCCCACACCCGGTCTCGCAGCCAACGAGAAACGTGGAATCCAGTCAGTTCGTCGCAGTACTCTTCGAGGAGTCTTTCGTGGAAACCATCGAGTCGACCCCGACCCGCCCGCGCCCCGTCTTCGGCCGTAACTACGCCGCCATCCTGATCAGCGCCCTGCTGGTTTCGGTTCTGGCGAGTGTCGGCCTCACCGTCCTGCTCATGCCGCCCAAGGTGGTCACCCACAAGGTCGCCGTCCAGCAGGACTGCGCCAAGCCCGGCACCACGGTCGGAGCGCTCTGCGCCTCGGTCCAGGTCGAGAACGGCGTTACCGTCACTCGCACCTACGTGACGCAGAGCTACGACTTCGACGGCGGGCGCTACGCCTACCTTCGGGACAAGTCCGTCCAGCTGAACTACGGCGACACCGCCACCATCGACAACCTCTGCGTCGCCGGCGCCGTCGCCACGACCACCGATGAGCCCAAGGAGCACCCCTACACGCGCGAGTACTCGACCATGAAGAAGGAGTTCTGCGACCCGGCCCAGAAGGCCCTGGACGCCGGCAACTCCGACACCTGCTTCATGATCCTGAACGACGCGTCCGGTCTCGCCCCGCTGGCCTTCTCGCCCGCGAACATCGACGACGCCTGTACCGTCCCGGTTCAGCCCAAGGCCAAGTCCGCCCTGGTGAGCACGTCGCGCCGCAACCTGCTGAACGGCACCCCGTTCTACGTCGACCCGTCGGCTTCGCCGTCGAACAACTGACCCCATCCCACGCCTGACGGCGGCCGGCCTCGGAGCATCTGCTCTGCGCCCGGCCGCCTCGGCCCGATTCTCCCCGCTGCCCCCATCCCTACAACTTGCATACTTCCGTTCCACCCCTATTTTGTTTGCCCGAGCATGAGCTCGGTTTTTTTGTGTCAAAAATTGAGCGGTTGGATATTGGATTATGGGATTCGACACTGTAGGACTTATCGGATCAACACTGTTGATCCTCCGTGAATCATTCGAATCCCCATCTCTCCGCCAAATAAAAACAGACCACGAATGTGATCTGTTTTTATTTGGCGGAGAGATGGGGATTCGAACCCCAGATACGGTTGCCCGCATACACACTTTCCAGGCGTGCTCCTTCAACCACTCGGACACCTCTCCGTATCTGTTCGTACGTTGTACGCCTGCCTTGCAATTCATTATAAACTAAAAGTTACGTAAATTACTACGAAAAACACCTTGCCCTGAGGGTAAAATCGAGGGTACACTAAGATAAATGGCAATTATTGAACTACAGGACGTAAGTAAACTGTTTGGCTTCGGCGACGCGACGAATGTTGCACTCGACGAAGTTACCCTTGCTATTGACGAGGGCGAATTTGTGGCTGTAATGGGCCCGAGCGGCTGCGGCAAGTCCACACTCATGAATATGATTGGCCTGCTGGATCGGCCTACGCACGGATTGTACACCTTACAGGGCCGCCAAGTTGCTCGTTTGCGTGCCACACAACGAGCGCGCGTTCGACGCGACACGGTTGGATTTGTGTTCCAGTCGTTCAACCTGCTGCCTCGTTTAACGGTGCTAGAAAATGTGGCCTTGCCGCTGGCTTATAACGGTGTGAGCGCCACCACTCGTGCCAAGCGCGCACTCGACATGCTAGAACGTGTTGGCTTGCGTGACCGTGCCTACTATTACCCCAATCAGCTCAGCGGCGGCCAGGCGCAATGTGTGGCTATTGCTCGGGCACTTATTAACGATCCGCGCATTATTATTGCCGACGAGCCCACCGGAAATCTCGACAGCGTCAGTAGCCGTTTGGTCATGGAGCTGCTGAGCGAAATTCACCGTTCTGGCAACACTATTTTGTTTGTAACGCACAACCCCGAACTCACGCGTTACGCCACGCGCACGGTGTACATGCATGACGGCGGTATTGTGCACGATGAACAAACCGAAATTGGCGAGGTCGCACCAACTGCTCGCAAGGCGCTATATAGCTTGTTCCGCAAAACGGTTGATGACGATCTGGCCGGCGTTTCAGCCCTTATGAAAGCCGTGCCCCATCCCGGTGAAGCTACTGCTCCCAAAAAGAAATCAGCCAAAAAGCCAGCCGCCAAAAAGACCGCTAAAGCCACCAAATCAGCCAAAAAAGGGAGCAAAAAATGACCATTTCGCACGGCCACCTCAAGATGGCATTTACGAGCGTTCGTAAAAATAAATGGCGCAGTTTTCTGACGATGCTGGGTATTATTATTGGCATTGTGGCGGTGGTAACTATTGTGGGCGTTGGCAACGGCATGAAACAGCAAGTAACTGGCCAAATTAACCATTTTGGCAAAGACATGATTATGGTTCGCCCTGGCCAAGTGAGCAAAACCAACACCAAAGAAGCGTTAACGAACAGCGATATTTTGTTTGGACGTATCTCGCTCAGTGGTTTGTCAGCGCAAGATTACCAGACTATCAAACAGTCCAAGGGTGTGGACCAAGTGACGCCGCTAGGTCTTATTTCGGGTCAGGTTAAATCGTCGGACAACGTCACCGCGACCAACGACATGATTATTGCTACCACGCCAGCTTTGCCGACTGCGCTCAACCAGTCGGTGCATTATGGCAGCTTTTTTGACGATGACTCCGAGCTTAGCAGCGCTGTGATTGGCCAGCAAGTTGCCTACGATTTATTCGGTCAACGTGCGCCCTTGGGCAAAACATTTACTCTGCGCGGCCAGAGCTTTACCGTGCGCGGCGTGATGTCTGAATTTAACGCGCCACCACTGTCGCCAACGGCTAATTTTGACGACGCCATCTTTATTTCGTACAAAGCGGCCAACCAAATCACGGCCAGCACCACGCAATATTACGCCATTTTGGCTAAATCCAGCGAAGGCACTAGCGTGCAAACGGCCATCAATACCGTTACCGACAATCTTAAAAAGAGCCATGGCGGCGAGCAAGACTTTTCGGTCCTCGACGAACAGCGCAGTGTGGCAGCCGCGAGCGATGTGATCGATCTGTTTACTTCATTTGTCACGGCCGTGGCAGCGATTTCGTTGTTTGTGGGCGGTATTGGAATTATGAATATCATGTTGGTATCGGTGACCGAACGCATGCATGAAATCGGTGTGCGCAAGGCAGTGGGCGCCACGAGTCACCAGATCATGTTGCAGTTTATGTTGGAAAGCACCGTACTAAGCACATTGGCTGGTATTTTGGGCGTGCTACTCTCTATCTTAACCAGCTTTTTGTTGCACACATACACAACATACAAGCCGGTAATGTCGTGGGGCGCTGTTGGTGCCGCCACGCTGGTATCAATGGCCATCGGCATTATTTTTGGCACTCTTCCGGCCGCCAAAGCAGCGCGCAAAAACCCTATCGAAGCTTTGCGCCACGAATAAATTATACGTAGATTGAAATAATAGTTGCCGCGCCGGCAATGGCCATCAGCAGAAATGTGATCCAGCCGATAATGGTGACTGGTTTGCGGTTTACCCAGCGGCCCATGATCTTTTTGTTGCTGCTAATAAGTATGATCAACAGCAAGACCAAAGGTGCGACCAAGCCGTTGGCGACGGCCGAATACAGCAGCGCTTTAATGGGGTCGATGCCTATAAAGTTAATGCCAAGTCCCACGAGCATTGAAATGATGATAGTGCCGTAAAATGCGTAGGCTTGCTGCAAATTCTGGTACAAGCCCTCTTTCCAGCGGAAACTTTCAGCCAGCGCATACGATGTAGAGCCCGCCAAAACCGGAATTGCCAAGAGGCCTGTGCCGATCAAGCCAATTGCAAACAAAAAGTAGGTGGCGTCGCCGGCGAATGGGCGCAGCGCCTCGGCGGCCTGCGCCGCGGTTTGAATATGCGTAATGCCCTGCTTGAACAAAATGCCGCCACAAGCAGCAATGATAAAGAACATCACCGTGTTAGACAGCAGCATGCCCGACCACACGTCCAGACGCATGCCGCGGATATCGCTTTTGTCGGTGTGACGACGCGATCGAACCGTGGTTTTGCCCTGCAAAATCTGCTCCTCCACCTCTTGCGATGTTTGCCAAAAGAACAGATACGGCGAAATAGTCGTACCCAGAATGGCACATACCAAAAAGATTTCGTCTTTGGTGAAGTTAAACTGCGGAATATACGCGTGGTGCACAATATCACCCCAGTTTAGGTGTGCCAAAATAGACGACGCCACGTAAGAAAGCAAGATTAACGCGAGCCATTTAAGGTATCGCGCGTATCTGCCATATGGCGTGAAAATTTGCAGCAGCACACTAAACACCGCAAAACCGACCACCAAGAAAGTAAAATTGGCGTGGGGGTATAGTAGTTGTACGCCCTTGGCCATGGCGCCCAGGTCCGCTCCAATGTTTATGGCATTAGCCGAAAAAAGCAACAGCGTACAGATATACAAAATCTTTTTAGGGAAGAAAACGCGAATGTTCCCAGCTAGTCCCCTGCCCGTTACAATGCCAATACGAGCGCACATTTCTTGCACCACTGACATGAGCGGAAAGGTCCAAATGGCGAGCCACAAAAAGTGGAAACCAAATTGCGCACCGGCCTGTGAGTAGGTAGCGATGCCGGATGGGTCGTCGTCTGAGGCTCCGGTAGTTAAGCCAGGGCCGAGTTTGTCCCAAAAGCGTTTGGTTTCACGCGCAACTCGTCCATTGCGCAGCTTGCTGCCCACGCGTTCAGTAATAAGCACAGTTTTGGCAAGTGTGACGGCCGGTGCTTCAGCGGTACGAGTAAGGATGTCTTTTTGTTTTTTGGCCATTTTGTTTTTGGTTTAAGCTTATGCTAATTATATACTACTTTTACAAAAGGTGCCCGTAGTAATACCAAAAGTGTTTCAAAATAAATGCGGTAATCACAAGCAACCAAAAGACAAAAATATCTAGGTGATGTTTGCGCACAAACACCGCTAGCCACTCCCATTTTTCGGGAATTTTGTGGAAGTTAAGCTGAATGATGTACAGTGTGGTATACCAAAAAATACCAATGGTCATCACCCATACCACCATGCAATACGGACACAGCGCGTTAATGCGGTATACGCTTTGGAACATCAACCAGTGCACAAAGGCCACGCCGAACAGTGATCCCAGTTCTAGCCCAACCCAGTACCATCGGCGCAGGGTTTGTGCGCCAGCCAACAAGGCCATACCAGTGGCGATGACCACCGGAAATGCCACTAATCCAATAATTGGGTTCGGAAATCCAAAGGCATGCGCTTGGTTAGAAGCCATCACTGAGCCACAGCTAATAACAGGATTTAGGTTGCACGACGGCGTGTAACTGGGGTTCTGCAGCAGCTCCAGTTTTTCGTACATAATAATGAACGCACAGATCAGCGCGATGGTGCCGGCAATTACGTAGAGCCACGGCAAAAATCGGATCAGCGTTATTTTTGACTTCTTGGTTTTTGCTGGTGCAGCTGCTTTCATGGGTCTTAGTATACTCGCTTCTGGTTCGCCTGTCTTTATTCCGCGCAATTTCCGGTGCCGACGCGGGCGGTGTTGTTTTTGGCGCCGTTCAGTTCTTGCACTACCTGCGACATGGTGAGCGCGTAGCCAACGTTATCGTACGTAACGGATCGAGCAAAAACCACTCCAATAACGGCGCCATCTTTGTTAATTAACGGCCCACCGGAGTTGCCCGAAATAACATCGGCTTTCAAAGAATAAATTTCGCGAGTAGCAGATTCTTGGCCATAAATGTTGCGGCCGGTTGCCGTAAAGGCGTCAATTGTTGCAGCTGGATCAGCGTGAAAGGCGCCACCACCGGGGTAGCCCAGTACGGCTGCTTGCGTAGCGTTGGGAACGGTTTGGTCGATCATGGGCAATGGCAGGCCGGCCAAATTGCTTGTGCGCAAAATTGCCAGATCCAGATCTGGGTTAAACCAAATAACAACAGTGCTGTGGCGGCCGTTAGCGTCAACAACTTTGGGCTTTTCAACTCCGGCCACAACATGGGCGTTGGTGATTACCAAATTGTCACTGGCCACAAAGCCAGAACCTTCTACGATACCACCACAACCCTCGCCCTCTACCTTAACGACCGATGCTTGGTCATTGCGTACGGCCGAGGTGAGCTCGCCCATGTCGGGTACTTGCACGGCAGTTTGATTTGGCTCGGGTTCGTCACCGCTAAATACTTGCGGAAATCCGTTGGGCGTAATCAGGTTGCCTAACTTGGCGATAACGCGTGGCGCTTGCGGCAGCGCTTTGTTCATTTGCGTTATAATTGCGGATTGCTGAATTTCTTGCTGTAAACCTGGAAATGTGCCGGTAGAAAGTACGCTCGAACCCAGCCAGACGGCGGCCAAAATTGCCATGCCGCCAAACACTGCACCCAAGGCTTTGTCGGCTTTGTTGGCTCCCGAAAATTCAAGCCGGGACTTTAACTTTACGGCAATAAACTCGCCGATCGCCAAGCAAACAAAAGCGCAACCCAGCAAAATACTAATAGAGAGCGCTGCGCGAGAAGAAGCTGTTTGTGTGCTGGGTAAAAAGTTGCTTTGCAGCGCGGCTCCCAAAAATAACCCGCCAAAAAAGCCACCTGCCGGCAGCAGCTGTCGCGCAAAGCCTTTGTCGATGCCGCGCACAATACCGGCAATCAGCACTATAATAATGACAATATCGAGCCAGTCCATCGGCGTGTCTACTCCTTGCTTTCGCCTTCCTGCTGTAGCTGGCGAAGCTTCAACCGGCGATTAGCGTGCAAGCCAAACACAATCACAAACAGTATGCCCAGGAACACAATGTAGGCTGCGCGGTCAATGATGTTAGCCGCCACAATGGTGCTGTTACCGATGTGGTGCAAGTTGTGCGTGAACACCAAAAACGCTTCGCGAATACCAATGGCCCCAGGGGTGAGCGCTGCGAACAGCGCAAAGTTGGCGGCACCAGTATAGCTGATCATTTGGCCTACCGAGGCGTGACTGCCGGTGGCGTGCAATTCTGTGCTATAGATAACTACCTGGACCAGCAGCTGCACAGCAGTGGCTATAAACATCCAACCACCAAAGCGCAAAATGCCTGCGCGTGATTCGGCAAGTTTTGATCGACGCATGTACCAGCCAATAATGAAGGCGCTGGCTGATCCGGCGGCAATCACAAATAAGGCGGTTTGCCACCACGGACGAACGCCGCCCAACATCAAACAGGCGCTAATTACCGCGTAGCATGCGTAGTACAACAGCGTGGCAAAAACGTAATCTTTAATACGCATGCCCACTCGTTTTTTTAAATACAAACCGCGCACGCCCGGACCACTCTGCCCTGGTCCAAAAAAGTTAGCGAGCGACGAATAAGCGCTCAGTAAAAAATTATCGCGCACGCCCATGTGCTTTTTGTACATCAGAACCGAGATCTGCAACTGTGCCACCACTGCCGTAAATGCTACGCAGTACAAAAGCACCAGCACAATGAGCAGCGCCGGGTTAATGTGCTTGAGCTGATCCACGATTTCTGGATGACCATGAAGGTACCACGCAAAAACCGCCACAGTCGCTGCCAGAATAATGGGTGCCAGAATAGTTTTGATGTGTTTTTTCATGTGCCTCTATTATACGACATCTGACGTCTTGCATGCATTCTTTCTTTATTATGGTAATCCTCAGGCTGTTTTGTATAATTGGGGTAATGACCGCATACTCGCTCGCTAAACGATGCATTGCTTTCTTGGGTTCACGAATCTTTTTCATAGGGGTGATGCTGGTATTTTTGGTGCAGGCGCTATGGCTTGCGCTGTCAGCGCTGTATCCTATGGCTTTCGACGAAGAGGTGCATTTTGGCATCATTAACATTTACGCGCATCAGTGGTCGCCGTTTTTGGCTGGTCAGCCGGCGGGCGCAGATTCGTTTGGGGCAATCGCGCGGGATCCGTCGTATTTGTATCATTATTTAATGAGCTTCCCGTATCGCGCGTTGGAGCATCTAACGTCAAATATGACGGTGCAAATTGTTGCCCTGCGCTTTATTAACATCGCGTTGTTTGCGGCTGGGTTGCTTGTTTTTCGTCGGGTACTCTTGCGTCTGACCAAATCGAGCCCCTTTACACATCTAGCTCTGGCGGTATTTATTCTGATCCCGATTGTGCCGCAGCTGGCCGCTCATATTAATTACGACAACCTGTTGTTCTTGCTAGTTGGCTGGTGCGTGTTGCTGACCACTGATATTCATCGTCAGTTTGCGGCTGGGCGCGTGGAACTTCGTAGTATTGGCGCGCTGGCGGTCCTCAGTTTGTTTACGAGCATCGTAAAATATTCGTTCCTGCCAATTTTACTGGCGCTTATTGTGTTCTTGATATACGACGCCTGGCGAAGTTTTCGCGGTAACGCACCGGGACTTACGGCGGCAATTGGCAAAAATTGGCGAACAATCGGCACGCGGGCTCGCGTTGGATTTGTGGTGCTGTTTATTGTGAGCGGTGGGTTGTTCTTTCAGCGGTTTGGCGTAAATCTACTACGCTATCACACGCCAGTTCCAGCGTGCGATCAAGTGCTCACTTTTGAACACTGTAGCTTGTATGGCCCTTGGATACGCGATTACAACTACTCGCTGGATCAGTTGCAGGCCGATCCAAACCCTCTGCGCTACACAGCGTCGTGGTTTTATGGGTTGTGGTACCGCATGTTCTTTGCCATAAACAGTAAGGCGCGCGATTATCAAAACTTTGCGCCGCTGCCTTTACCGGCGGGCGCCATGGCATTGCTAGCGGGCTCGTCCTTTGTACTTATTTTGGTGTTTGCGAGGCGCATTTTCGCGCAGCCGCTGTTTGTAATGTGTGGGCTGGTGCTGATTTTTTACTGTGGAGCATTGTGGTTTGACAACTTTAAGGCGTATAGGCACACAGGCGAAGAAGTTGCCGTGAACGGCCGATACCTGTTGGTTATTCTGCCGCTCGCTATGGCGCTTGCCTGGCGCGCCTGGAGCTACGCACTTGCTCGTGCTAGCACTTGGGTAAAACCTGCAATCGCTGCTGCGGTATTGCTGCTCTTTTTGCAAGGCGGCGGCGCGATGACCTTTATTTTGCGCAGCGATGCCAGCTGGGACTGGTCAAATCACAGAGTGGTCCAGGCAAACGACCTGGCACGAAAAATAATTGCCCCCGTTGTGGTCGAGGGCAAAAAAGACAAATACGGCTTGTAACTAAAAAAGCACCGTGTAAGGGGCGCTTTTGTAAAATAATTCTGTGGTACGGAAGCGATGGCGAGAGTTCTGGTAGTCGGCTGTGAGGCCGCAGATCTCGCCATCGCCCAGGTGGGCATTGAACGATCAGTTTCGTTCACTCACCTTGTGTGTACCGTCATGTACTGCGTTCAGCCGTTGGCGAATTCCACCAGCGATGATGAAGTGCCCGCGGCGACCGTGGCCCAGTGCCCCAGGAACGACGCGAAGTTCGTCCCATCCAGGATGTGCACCTCCACCTTGCCGGAACCGCCGGAGTAGTACATGTTGTACAGGTCCGGCCAGCCGTCGTGGTTGAAGTCGCCGATCAGGACGCGCTCCTGGGTGGTGCTGGCGATGCCTGCAGGCGTGGCCCAGTGCCCCAGCCAGGACTGGAAGTTGGTGCCGTTGAGGATGTGCACCTCCTCGGTACCGCTGCCGGTCCCGTTCAGGAAGACCTCGTACAGATCGGGATACCCGTCCTTGTTGAAGTCACCCAGGACGATCTGTCCCTTGCCGGCCGCGACAGTCCCGGACACCGTGGCCCAGTCTCCCAGAGAGCTCTGGAAGTTGGTGCCGCCCAGAACATGGACCTCCACCTTGCCGCTGCCGGTCCCATTCAGGACGGCCACGTACAGGTCGGGGTATCCGTCGCTGTTGCGGCCGCCCAGCGCGAAGTCAGCGCGGTCGTCTGCGATGGAGCCCCACGGTGTGACCCAGTCGCCGAGCGACACCTGAAAGTTCGGGCCTTCCAGGATGTGGACCTCCACCTTGCCGGAGGACGTCCCGTCGTGGGCGATGATGTACAGGTCCTGGTTGTGGTCGCCGTTGTAGTCGCCCAGCAGGTACTTGACGTTGGCCGTGGAGGCTGGGCTCGCCGACGTGGCGATTTGGCTCAGCCACGAATTGAAGTTCGTCCCGTTGAGGACGTGGGCTTCCACCTTGCCGCTGCCGGTCCCTGTGCTGGCCACGATGTACGGGTCGGAATACCCGTCGTGGTTGCGGTCGCCCGAGACGCCGTTGCCGGCCGTGTTGGTCGGGTCGGAGATGCCCGGGGGCATCATCCAGCCCAGATAGGACGAAGCGTAGTAGCTGGCGGCGTTGTTGCGGTTGGCGATGGTGAACTCGTGGACGCCCGCGATGCCGCGCTCTTCCGACGAGATGACCGTGCCGCCACCCAGCGAGAGTGCCACGTGGCCGTCCGAGGTGTACGGGTTGGCACCCCAGAACACGAGCGCGCCCGCGGGTGCGTCCGCGTCGACATGCTTCGACTGGGTGTGCTGGTTCCAGTAGCCGATGGCGTTGCTGTACCCGGTACCGATGTTCAGGCCCGCCGCGGAGTACGCGTCGTGTACGAATGACAGGCACAGGCCGTCGTAGCTTGTGCTGCCCATCTTCCCTTCGGCCCAATTGATCGCGCCGTTGATGGTGGACGTGTCGTCCGCCTTGGCGGGGCTGGCGTTGCTCAGGCTGAGCGCTGACAGGCCGAAAAGCATGGCCAGAATGGCCAGCATCGGCATGAGGCGCTGCCTCAAAATGGTTCGAGACAAGAGTCTCTACCCTTCTGTTCGAGTACATGAAAGTACAGAGTGGCTGCTCGCGGATGCGGCAGTCTATTAAAACCTTTCTAAGAGGAGTTCACTCGTGCGCGTTATTGTACTGAACCGTCCGCTTGTTGTAAAGGGATTAGCGTTTAAAACGGATTCGTTTTTGCTGCTCCAGCATTTCTTCGCTGAGCGCGCGGTTAATACGAGTCAGATCAGCCACAATGCCAACTGTCGCCACAATCACCGCGGCAATAATCAGTACACTGCCCACTAGCAACGACTGCAAGTGCGCTCCCACGTGACGGTCAATAATCAGCAGAAATAGATAGCGCACAAATGGAATCAGGCCCAACACGAACAAGCTAATGCCAGCAGTGTTAAAAATCACGTAGGGGCGGTACATAATGAACGCGCGTGTAATGGCGGTGCCTGATTTAAAAATGTGCTCCCACGAAGACTTAAACAGACGCGATTCGCGAGTTTTGGGGTTGGTTGGAATGGGCACGCTGGCGATCACCAAGCCTTTGTTGCCGGCCTGAATCAACGTTTCCATAGCGTAACTAAAACGCGTCACTACATTCAGCTGCAGTGCCGCTTCGCGCGAGTAGGCGCGAAAGCCGCTTGGCGCGTCAGGCACCGTAGTGCCGGCGGCAGCGTTCAAAATCTTGGTACCCACTGCCTGCATGACCTTTTTGCCCTTCGAAAAATGGTCAATTGACTGCACCAGACGGTCGGCCAGCACAATGTCGGCTTTTCCATTCAAAATTGGCTGAATCAGGTCGCCGATACGTTCCTGCTTGTACTGGTTGTCGCCATCGGTGTTCACAATAATATCGGCACCCATTTCAAGCGACTTCATCAGGCCATCGTGAAACGAGCGAGCCAGACCGCGATGCGTGCGCAGCACAAAATGCTTTACACCGTACTTTTTGGCGACTTCAACCGTTTTGTCGGTGCAACCGTCGTCAATAATCAAAATTTCAATCTGGTCAACACCTTTGATTTTCTTGGGAATGCTTTCAAGGACGAGCGGAAGCGTTTTCTCCTCGTTATAGCATGGAATTTGAACTACTAATTTCACAAGATGAACCTCATATCTCTATTTGTACCTCTTAGTATACCCTGTTTTATATGAGTCTTTCCTTAAAAGTTGCGCGCAACGGGCCAAACCGGGTACTATTACGGTAATGAGACGTGCAAAACAAGCGGGGTTTACACTTCCAGAGCTACTGGCAACGGTGGCGATAGTGGTTGTATTGGGCGTAATAGCTATCTTTTTGCTTCGCGAGACGCCCCAGACCGCAGACCGCTATGATTCGCAGCGCCAAACTGACACCGCTTTGCTGGTTCAGGCGGTAACGAATTATCGAGCCAAAACCGGTACGTTGCCAGATGGCATTACCACCACCTACAAAACTATTGGCTCACAAGATGGCGAGCTGAATTTGTGTAAAATTCTGGTACCGAACTATTTAACCGATATTCCCTACGACCCTACTGCTGGCCAGGCGGCTTCGCCCGACGACCGTTGTGATGCCAAAGATCAGGAATATACTACGGGCTATCAGATTAAAAAAGACGATGCTGGCACGCAGATTACTGTCCAAGCGCCTTACGCCCAGGGTGACAAAATGGTTAGCATCACCAAAAAACTCTAAAATGCCCCGTTTGCCCCCTGGCGCAAAAAAACATAAGAGTTTTGTGTGTAATTATTACAATTTGTGTTAAATCTTTGTTAACTAACAGGGGTGGAGCAAATCTATAAAATGTATAGTAAGGGTGGTATTTACTAAAATAATGTGCTATAATAAGTTTATTGTTTCGATGAATCTTGGGCGTTAGTGTGTTTTGCTCGGTTCTAGGTTCTAATCTCGACAATCAGCAAAAACATTACCCAAAAGGACATCGCTCTTATATGACTTATAAAAATTCACATACTTCTTCAAAGTCGTCAAATTATCGCAGTCGCCGCCCATTTAACAGGGGCAGCAGCAGTCGTCGTAAGCCGCAAAAGCAAACGATTGACCCTCGCCGTTTTATTCGCGCTGCGAAACCTCGCGAAGAGGTGGTTTACACGCCAACGCACACGTTTGAAGACTTTGCCGTAGAAGAACTTATCAAGAACAACTTGACTATCAAGGGCTTCGTGCAGCCTTCGCCAATCCAGGATCAGGCTATCCCTGTTGGTTTGGACGGTAAGGATATTGTTGGTATTGCCAACACCGGTACTGGTAAGACCGCAGCTTTTGCGATCCCTGTGCTACACAAATTGATCACCGACAAAGATTCGCACGCCCTCATTGTGGCTCCGACTCGCGAGTTGGCTCAACAGATTGAGGACGAATGCCGCGAAATCGGTAAGCGTAGCGGCATTTTTGGCGCCCTGCTTATTGGTGGTAGCCCAATGGGTCGCCAGTTGAGCGACTTGCGCAACAAGCCGCAGATCGTCATCGGTACCCCTGGTCGTATTAAAGACCACCTGGAGCGCGGCTCACTGAAGCTCGACAACTTTAACATGGTTGTTCTAGACGAAGTTGACCGCATGCTGGACATGGGATTCATCCCTGACATGCGCTTTATTTTGGACTGCTTGGCTCCACAGCGTCAGTCATTCTTCTTTTCGGCTACTATGAGCCGCGAAATTGAAACGCTGATCCGCACGTTCCTGCAAGACCCAGTTACTATTTCGGTAAAAACCGGCGACACCAGCGAAAACGTTGAACAAAACGTGGTTAACTACTCTGGCCGTGCCGACAAGATCGAAAAATTGCACGGTGTTCTGAATCAGGATGACGTCGAAAAGGTGTTGGTCTTTGCCGAAACCCAACGCAACGTTGAATCACTGAGCAATGAATTGCAGGACCGCGGCTTTGCTGCTGACGCGATTCACGGTGGTAAAACGCAAGGTCAGCGCGAGCGCGCGCTGCGTCGTTTCAAGAACAACGACATCCGCATTTTGGTTGCAACTGATGTTGCCGCTCGCGGTATCGACATTTCTGACATTACGCACGTGATTAACTACTCGATTCCGCAAGCCTATGAAGACTACGTGCACCGTATTGGTCGCGCTGGTCGCGCAGGCCGCACCGGTAACGCCTTGACGTTTGTTGAGCAGCGCTACTAAAAATAGCATTTGCTCCCAAATAAAAAATCCCTGGAATGAATCCAGGGATTTTTTATGCTCTCGCTATATTAGTAGCGACGACCGCCGTCGTTGCGTGGAGCGCGATCACGCATGCCGCCACCGTTGCTGCGTGGTGGACGAGCTTCCTTTGGATGTGCTTCGTTTACAGCGATCTTGCGACCACCGAAGTCACTATCGTGCAGTTGTTTGATAGCTTCTTGAGCTTCGTCTGCGTTGTCCATTTCAACAAAACCGAAGCCCTTTGAGCGATTTGTCTCGCGGTCAAAGATGACCTTGGCTGAAGATACAGCACCAAAAGACGCGAACAAGTCACGCAGTTCATCATCAGTTGTACTGTATGGCAGGCCGCCTACAAAAAGATTAGTTGCCACGTCGTGGTTCTCCCCTTATTTTTTTGATAAACCCGAGGTAACTGGCAACGAAAAAGAATTCCAGCAAGCTACACTTCCCCAAGCAATAATTGTTAACACTGTTAGAGCTTGTGACCGTGCAGCTTAACTACTAACAGATGTCAGTATAGCACAAAGTTGGTTTTGTACAGTTAAATCTTTAAACAAACTTACATAATCTTGAGAAAAATATTCCCTTAACTGGGGTAATAATGCTGTGAATTTGACGATACCAAATACTTGGAGCAAAGCTGGTGCGAGGCCTATAATCATAACCAGCAATGTGTGTGCTGGCCACTCGGCTTTCTTACATACAGGCTGAAGATGCATTTGGGAGGCACACTCACCGGCCGCTTACAGGTCAGGCGTCACTGCAATCCCTCCAACAATTCAAGCAAGTTTTTCGTTAGATGCAAAAGATCATGTCCAGACGGCGCATTAGTCTTTGGCGGAATACTTCTCCTCACAGCCGTTCACTGCTGCAAGGCAGTTTCTCTTTTATCAAAAGTTTTGTAGGAGGCTTGAAACTATGGCTCAACGTGTATCTGTTAACAAAGAAGTTGCGGTGACTGCGGTATATTTCCGCAATGATGCGCAACTGAAGAGCTTTCCAAAGCGAATGGAGTACGAAGGTCAGGAATACACTTTTGTAGAATCAGGTATTCGTTACCTGGTTGAAAAAGGTCACAACCTGATCCAGCTGTTTGATATGACAGACGGCTCGCACGACTACCGCTTGAAGTTTGACACCAAACAGTCAACCTGGACGCTCGTAACAATGAGTGAAGCTCAACGCGCTCTCGCCTGAGCCCACGCCGCGGCCAAAACATGCCGCCATCCTACGCAGGGTGGCGGTTTTGTTGTGTAGGTGTTTGGCCCCGCTGGCAGCAACCGGTATACTGAGGCTATGAATAATATTTCTGACTACTACCTGGCGTTGCTCCAGGTGCAAATGGCTGTATTGGGTGTGGTGATCGCCGGAATTGTGGCGCTCATTCAAATTTTGAACGATGCAAAACCAAAACGACAAACGAACCTACTGATTCCGCCCCTGGTACTGGGCGGTTATATTGGATTTTTGTCGGCGCTGCTGGTGATTATTGCGTTCGCCAGTTGGGTGACTACGACGCCCGATGACGCCGCGCGCATGTTTGGCCAGTGGACGGTAATGTTCTTTGGTGATGGCGCGACACTGTTGGGCATGTTGGTGCTGTCGGTGGTTGGCTTGCTGGCCTTCGCGGGGCTGATTTATCGCTCGCGTCATTTACTGGACCCGCGACTGTATCTTATTAAATACGTTTCGGCGGTGCCGCCCAGCCAGGTTCGTGCCTATTTGGCCGAGGCGTATCGCCAAGATGTGGGCGAAAAACCTAAAAAGATGCAGCGCGAACACGCCGGGCGTGATGTCCGTGCGTTTCGTCGGTATTTTGAGCGCGAGCAAACGTTGTATGACCCCTTCCAGCCAGTAAACGAATACATTAAAGACAACGCGTTCAAGCTGTACGACTACGGTTCGTCGGCTGGGTTGCAGTTGTTTGGCGAGCTGTTTGATGCCTCGCTGGATGCAATTCATAAAAACCCGAATGCCAACGAATATTATTATTTGGCAAAATACCTCAGCGATAGCGCGCTGGAATTTTTTACCATTTTTCACAAAACGTCTTCCGAGAAGCGTAAAATGGACGTGATACGTTTGGTATACGAAAAAGGCAGCAAGCTAACTGATGTTTCGGACGCCGAAGGCTTGCTGACGGTGGTTCGGTGCCTGGAAAGCATCGCGCAGATGACCGATGACGACGACGAAATTATTGCAGCAGTGGGCTACATGCACGCGCTCACTGATGCCTATTTGGCGCGCCACAAAAAGGCGCTGTGGGCTGACATTGCCAATACGTTCGAAGAAATTTGTTTGTCAGTGACTCGTTTGAGCGAAACGTACTACTTGCAAAAGAACAATCCGCTCAAAACTGTGCCGATTATTGGCCACTACACTGGTGAGCACCACACGGTTACTGCGGCGCTGGTGGACTTTTTCCGCTCCTATCAGGATTTGGCCGATCGCTACACCGACGCGTATCCTATCAACTACTTTGCAGCAATTGAAGCTGTGATTGAAGCTTTATTTGCTCGCTTGGGCGATATTGTGCGCAATGGTCAACAGATGGTTGGGTTGAATGCCACTTATCATGACCTGACGTACTCGCTGTATTCGTTGTACGTGACGTTTGGTTTAGACGCGGTGGAGCACCACAAACCTGAATTACTGTCGCTATGTATGAGCAACATCCGCAGAATTATTAAACCCGCCAAAAACATGAAGCTCGAAGACGAGCGTCGTATTTTGACCCGCATGCTGCTAGAACTAGCGTTACGGGGGGCACTGGAACTGGGTAATGTGCAGATTAAGGACGATGGTCGCACGATTGCTGACTACACGCAGGTAACGTTGCAAAAGCACGCGCTGCAGACGGACATTGCTACGGGACTTACAGATCTTGAAGCGCAAGGCGTTGACCTTAAGGACGCCAAGCTCAAATCAGTTGTAGCTGCGATCCGCGCCACAAAATAAAACGTCCGAGCCGTACAAAGCTCGGACGCATGGGTTCCTGGACGTGCGGTCTAGTTGCTTTGCACGTCCAACGACGAGTTGTTGGGGGCCTGATAGCTGTTTGATCCACCGTAGTAATATCCGTGTTGACTTGCGGTATTTACGGATGGGCCATTGCTTGCAGTGCGAGTTTTTTGAAACTGCACACCGCCCCAAAAGCTGGCGAACAGTGCGACTGCCACCAAGCCACCCAGCGCAAGGTGTTTGCGCTGGGTGTGGCTGATTTTTGAAGAACCACCGGGAGAGAATTCCTGCATTTCTGCCATGATTATTCCTCGGTGAGTACGCCGTCGTTTAGTTTGAACGTTTTGTCAGTTTTGCCGGCGATTGATAGGTCGTGCGTGACCGCCAAAATGGTGGTGTTTTCGGTTTTGGCCAAACCGTGCAACAGATCAAAGATCATTTTACCCGTTTGGCTGTCCAGGTTGCCGGTGGGCTCGTCGGCCAAAATTAGCTTCGGCTTGTTAGCCAGAGCCCGAGCAATTGCCACACGCTGCTGCTGACCACCGCTCAGCCGACCCGGTTTGCGCTGCTGCTGATCGTCCTCCAGGCCAACTTGCGTAAGCAATTTTTTGGCTCGCTCTAGGCGCTCTTTTTTGGGAACTTTGGCGTATTCCATGGGCAACATGACGTTTTCAATTGCCGTCAGGTTTGGTACCAGGTTGTAGTTCTGAAAGATGAAGCCAATCTTTTGCCCGCGATATTTGATAAGCGCGTGGTCGTGCAATTTTGCAACGTCTTTGTCATCTACCATAATGCTACCGCTGGTTGGTTTTTCGAGCGCGCCCAAGATGCTGAGCAACGTTGATTTACCCGAACCACTACGTCCAATAATCGACGCAAACTGCCCTTCCGGGACGGTGAAAGTCACATCCTTCACCGCCGTTACTTTGGCGTCTCCCGACGCAAAAATCTTGGTAATTTTGTTTACTTGTAACATTATTCTGCCCTCATTACTTCTGCAGGTCGGACTTTGGCAATAAAGAACGATGCGATGCTACTGCCGATAACTGCGATTACGATTGCTGCGCCCAGGCCATACAAGATGATGTCCCAACCTACGCTGGCGGTGATGGAGCCAACACCGTGACCAATTTCGCGGAACGCGCGACCAGGGCCTTGCATGCCGCTGCTTGTGCTGCTAGTACTGTTGTCTACCAACAGTTTGGTGATTGGGCTACCGGCGATCACACCTGCCGCAATACCAATGACCGATCCAAGCACAGTGAGCGTGACGGCCTCGATCATGAATTGGCTCATGATGCTGATGTTCGATGCACCAATTGCTTTGACCACACCGATTTCACGGCGGCGTTCACGAACGATCATGATCATGGTTAGTAAGATGATGACCGAGCCTGCGATAACAGCGCCAATCAGGCTGTACATAGAAATGGTCTGAATGTTTTGCAGTGGCTTGATGGTGTTTTCGGCCTCTTCTTGCGCACTTTGTACGTCGGCGCTGCTGCCCAGCTTGGATTTGACAGCACTGGTGACACCAGAAAGGTTGTCGGCGGAATCTACGGTGACGGTTGCGCTGCTGATCACGCCGCTTTGGTCGCTTAATCGCTGCAAAGTTGCCAGCGAAACAACCACGATGTCGTTTCCGGCCTGCGTGCCACTGTCAAAAATGCCTGCTACGGTTAGGGTTTCGCCGTAGGCAGTAAAGGTTGAGCCAACTTTGAGGTTATTTTTGCTGGCCATTGCGGTGCTGATCATAGCCTGGTTAGCATCTTTACTACCATCAATGGCTTTGCCACTTTTAATGGTGATGTCGTTGCCATTCGGATGTGTGGGGTCAGTGGTGCCTAACATTGACACAGGCAAACTAAAGTTGCTCGGCAAAGTAGTGCTGCCGTTGATCATGATCTTTGGCCCGTCACCGTTTTTGTTATTAACCGAGTTCAGGTTAACTGCTGACTTTAGGCTAGTTGTGGCGTTCGAGTCAGACTGTCCGCCAGGACCAACCATGGCGGTGGCGCCTTCTGTTGTCAGCCGGCCAGTCAGATTTTCGGCAACCGACGACACGTGGCTGAGCTTTTTAACGCTCGCCAAGTCGCTGGTGGTCAGCGCATTATTGGCGTCGCTCATGGCGTTATAACCAGCGGGCGAAATGCTCACTGTATTACCCACCGAGCTTTTAACCGAGTCAATTTTGTCACCCACGGCCTGGCGCGCAATTAGCATAGACAACGCCAGCGCGATACTTAAGCCCAGGATGACGACAATCGAAAACGTACGGATAGTATTGCGGAACGCGTTCCGAATACCTCTAGTTACTACATTCATAAGTATCCTTATTATTTACTAATATCGCCAGTGTACCTGCAGAAAATTAAAGCTTGCTTAAATACAAACACACCCCGCTAAGGAGGTGTGTTTTACAAAAAAACGAGATGAGTGAGATTGAGGAACGGGCGAATGAAGATGGGAGTGAGGGCGTGGATGGCGGATGGGCCAGTTGTGTCTTGGCCGCATCCGCTTCCACTCCGGTATCACACACCTTATTCCTTGAGGGCAAGGTCCATGCCGGTAAGCAGGGCTTTGATTTCATCGAGGGTTTTGGGGCCCATGTTGCGGATGTCCAGGACCTGAGACTCGGTGCAGCTGACAAGGTCACCGATAGTGCGGAGGCCGATGCCGTGGAGGCAACCGATAGCCCGCACACTGAGTCGACCTTCCTTGTAGAGATCGACCAACTCTTCGTCGATGTGATTCGTGGGCGAAATATACCTGATACCGCTTGGCTGCGGTCTCGGGCCAACGGGTGCGGCGCCAGTGTCTTGCAGTGCTCGCAGGTAGCCAGCTTCCCAGCCGGTGGCCACGCCTTCAGCGAAGCCTTTCCAGTGGCCTTCCAGGAAGTTACCGTTAATGACGGCCATGTTTGTTCCCCAATCTCTGGTTGAGCAATTGTTCAGAATTAGCGCAAAAAATGCCTAAAAGCGGAAATGCTCAGGTATATTATACAATTAATTATAATTTTATGCAAGGGGTAGCTTGATAGTGAACACGGCGCCCTTGCCCGGTGCGCTGGTTACGGTAATGGTCCCGCCATGCTGCTGAATGATTTTGTAGGCAATGCTTAAGCCCAATCCGTAGCCACTTTCATTCTGGCTGGAGCGCGAGCTGTCGGCTCGATAAAAACGATCAAAAATATGCGGCAAATCTTTGGCGTCAATGCCTTTGCCTTTGTCGGTCACGCTCAAGAACGCGTGCTTACCTTTGACCCCGCCCTTAACGATTACGTTCTGTCCGTCGGCACTGTATTTGATGGCGTTGTCTAGTAGCACGGCCACAATTTGCGTCAAGCTGGGCAGGTCGCCCAGCGCTCGTACGTTGTTAACCTTATCGGTAATGGTAATGTTTTTGGCCTGCGCACTTTTGAGCACGCGATTCATGGCTTCGGTTGTAACATCGGGTAATGAGACCGGTTTTATGGTCAATTCGTGACGATCTTCGCGCGCCAGACGCAGCAGTCCTTCGGCCAATTCGCGCAACTTTTTGACTTCTTCCACGTTGCTTTGCAGCAGCTCGCGGGCTCGCGTAATGCTCAAGGAATCTTTGCGCAACGCGACTTCGTTTTCGGTTTGAATGGCGGCCAGTGGCGTGCGCAATTCGTGACTAGCATCAGATGCAAATCGAGCCTGGGCTTCGATTGCCTGCTCGATTGGCTCCAACGTTCGCCGTGCCAGCATGTAGCTAACCACGCTGCCGGCTCCTAGTGTCAGCAAATTCACCAGCAGCAAATTCACCATCAGGTGTTTACGTGACTCAGAAATACGATTGTCCACGTAGGTTTCGTAGCCCAACTGATCGTTGTTGGTTACGCGGTTAAAGATGCTGGGTGGCGGCAACTTGCGCTCGATCTCCTTGGACGACGTGTTATAAAAAATCACGCTAAATCCAACACTCATCAGCATAATGATTGCCAAATACGATGCCCCCAATCGGGCGGTTCGTGAATGCAAAAAGTGCGTGACGTCGTCGAATTTCATTGCTTTTTAAATGTCCCCAATCTTATAACCAAAGCCGCGCACGGTTTGCAGCAAAGCCGGGCCGTTAAACGGTTTGTCGATTTTGGCGCGCAAATAAGCCACAAAGACTTCCACGGTGTTCGGCAAAATGTCAGCATCAAAGTCCCACACATGGGTGATGATGTTGTGCTTGCTGAGCACCTTGTTTTTATTGCGCATCAAATATTCCAAAAGCGCGTATTCTTTGCTGGAAACCTGAATCGGCTTTTCGGCGCGGCGCACCTCGTGAGAAGTGGTATTGAGTGTTAAGTCGGCTACGCTTAGTACTTCACCGAGTGTTTCATGCGGGCGGCGCAACAGCGCTTTGACGCGGGCCAGCAGCTCTTCAAATGAAAATGGTTTGACCACGTAATCGTCAGCACCGGAATTTAATCCCTGCACGCGGTCGCGTACTTGGTCGCGAGCGGTCAGCATCAGCACTGGTGTGTGATTGCCTTCGCGGCGCAATGTTTCGCAAATTTCGGCGCCGTCCATGCCACCGGGCAGCATACGATCCAAAATAATCAGATCATACTCTTCGTATCGGGCAGCATTTAAGCCTTCTTGTCCGTCAAATGATAAATCAACCGCGTAGGACTCTTCTTCCAATCCTTCTTTAATGGCACGGGCAATTTTGTGTTCGTCTTCTACTACTAAAATTCTCATACGTACAGCTTATCCTCCTTACTTTAAAGTTTCCTGAGAATTACCCTTAAACGGACTTCATATAGGTGATGGCGGCCGCTGTTATTTGGTGGAATAACGTCGTACGACTGGTGTAATCACTCAGGGAATCATCAGAGCTTTTTGTGTAAATGGTTAAGGCAATACGATGTCCATTATATACGATAATGCCAGCATCGTGCAGTTCTCCGCCCAAATAGCCATATTTGTGGTACACGGTTGCACCGGTTGGCAAGCCGGCGGGAATTAAGTCATCGTCGCTCGTGTTCTGCATAAATGACAGTAGCAAATTGGTGTGTGCGGTGTTTATAAGCTTGTGGTTATATAACTGCTGCAAAAGTTTCGCTTCGTCGCTGGCGGTAATGACATTGGTATCACGCTGGTACGAGCTGAGCCCAATACTTTGCGCGTAGGCTTGCAAATTATCTTCGCTCACGGCCTCAATAATGTCATGCCAGGCATTGTTGTCACTGAGGTTGATCATTTTTTGCAACAAGGTTTGTGCCGACTGTCCGTCGATAGTCTGGTTCAGGCTGAGCGTGCCCTGCTCCACCTGGTGCAAATATGCGGCGCCGGCCAAAACTTTGGTGGTACTGGCAGCGGTAAATGCAGCAGTTTCACCGACGTTGGTTTGCGTACCAGTGTCCAGATCGATCATCGAAACACCCACGTCCAAAGTGTCCGCCGAATAGTTATTAACGCTGGATGTGACGCTGCTGGTGAAGGCATCCTGAGCGGCTGCAACTTTCTGCGGATCTTCTTTAACTGTAGTGCCCGAGGCGCTTTTGGCCGAAATTTTGTGGTCCACCAAAGCACCAACCCCGGCAATCGAGCCGGCAATAACACTCAGGACAAATACAACCTGACAAAGTCGCATAATAAAACGCTTCATGTTTGCAGTATACGAACACTCTTTTAAAGCTTGCTGAAAGTTTAAGGGTGCGTCGGCGCTTCTGCCTGTAAAATATGCACAAAGTACAGCAAAACGAGCGCCACAACCAGGGCAATAGTGGCCGTTAACTGGTAGCTAAAGAACAAAAATACTTGGGTTATAAAGATATTGATCAGCAGCGCGGTTTCAAAATTGCGCAGTGCGGCCAGAGTGTTGCGTGTTTGAATATGCCATGCGCCACGCACAATATACAGTGCCGTAAAAATAACCGAAAGCGTTGCGATGCCATTGGATTGCGTTAGCTGCGTTCCTAGAAGATTCTTGATTGGTTGGTGGGCAACGCCAATTACCTCGAGCAAAAAAGTGATAACCAGGCCAAGGCCGTAGGCATAAAAAACGCCCAATAGTACCTTTGAAAAGAGCGGTTTGTGCACCAACTTTTGCGCCGGCCGGTGAATGGCGTCAATAAGGCGGTTCACAATAAACGGCTGGTAGTTTTTGGTAGGTTTGGCGGCTTCCAGCAGTTGCGCTACCGACGCATACATTGGGTGCTTGGGGTCGGCCTGAGCCAGCAACTCTTTGGCCCGCGCATATTCACGCGGATCGAGCTCGTTTATAGTGCCTTCCATAATCAGTCCGGTGGCGTTGGCCAGGTAGTCCTCGGGCTGGTAGCTGCGGCGTGCCACATACCGCAAAACCAGATACAGCACAATAAATGACACATACAACAGCCCTACCGTGGGCTTGTAAAAATAATTGTTGTCGTTGGTGATGAACTTGCCCAACTCGTCCCAAAACAGCCCAAAACCAATGCCACCCAAATACGCTGCTAAATCGCGTGACGAGCGATTGATAGTCCCTAACATAATCAGCAGCGAAATCATCATGGCAACGCCGCCCGGCAACAAGTGGGCAATGTGCAGCGTGCTGCTGCCAACTTGCGGGTAGCCAGTTACGTGTAAATAAAATCGAGTGATCAAAACCGTGGCAATCGCTGAGGCCAAAAAGATATCAAATAATCGACCAGCATCGATGTTTCGTACCAGCCTAACAGGGCTACGCACGGCGGATTGCACCACGGGTATTCATGCATATATTATAGCAAGATTGCGGCTTTTTGGCGCACTGCTCGGCTCGTGCTACGCTGGAGTTACATAAGAAGGAGGGTATTATGAACGACGAGCAACAGAACAAAGATGCTGATTGGCAAAATGAATCAACCGATCCGGGCGGATTGTTTATTCCAGGTCAAGACCAGGAAAAATTAGATGAAGATGGTGCGAGTCCGGCGGCTCCTTTGCAAACTGCAGAAGACGCTAAAGAGCCACAAGATTACCCAACAACAGATACCGACGTAGACGCGGGTGGTGCGTACTACGCCGGTACAGCTGACGAGAGCGGCTACAAGCCCGATCCCGAGGATGACGACCAGAAGTCGTCACTGCTCGACAATCAAGGTTAGTAGGTTACATTTTTTCTAAGGATTCAAGTGCTACACGCAAGAGCTTGAGCTTGCCAATTAGGTCATTGTGAAAATCGTCAAAAAACCAGCCACGAGCAAATAAGGCATTACGCGAAATCGTGCCTTCACCATAGGTCAACTTTTGCAAAAGCTTGCTTTTTTCACTTCCGGTTTCATGGTTAGTAATCACTGGTTTGTGCTCGATGATGACTATATATTCAACGTTTGGCGAGCCATCAAGCTTATAGCCATGGTCCTTCAGGACTTTTGGGCTAAGTGGCTTTTCTTGTGCCCACGCCGAAAATTTTGCGTCAGCAATTCGGTAAAGTTCCCAGGCTTTAATGTAGAAGAAGTAGCGTGTTGCATTGTGTTTGAGCGCACCTGGCAACGCATCAGCGTCGTCGAGCAGGCTTTGTGCTGACTGTAGGTTCGCCCATATTTCTTTGGGTACTTGATAAGACACGGTAAACTCCTGTAAATAATTTCAGGATATGCCTGTCGCTTGCAGGTGTCAAGATATTGTTGTTTAGTAGACTGCGTTTTGGATCAGCATCTGGGCATATGATTCAAACCATTGTCCGGCTGCTGGTCCGCCATTGCAGGTGCCGTCAGACTCGCCTGCTCGCTTGATCCAGAGGTATGCGTCCACGTTGGTGACACCGGTGGACGTTGTTGGTTTTTTGCCCAAACCACGTCCTGCAGGGTTGCACCACTGGTTGTCGCTGGTTGGCCCGCGACCGTTGCGGCTGGTGTCGATAACGTATGGTTTGTTGCCAATTTTGCTGGATACCGTGTTGCCGTAGCTGGTGCTGCTGGCGTTAGTTTGGAAGTTGGAGACGTTCAAGGCAAAGCCACGAGCGTTGGCTACGTTGGATCGAGCCAGGCGGTTGGCCATGTCGTCAGCGCCAATCCAGGCTGAGGTGCCGGCGTCAACATACACGTAAGCTTTGGTTTGCGCCTTAAAGACGTTCACGGCGTCCGAAATCAGGCTGACCCGTTCATTCTGATCGCCACTTCCCAGGCAGTCCATTTGTGCCAGTGCGTCTGGCTCCAAGATGACGATTGCTTCGCGATTGCCGATACCGGCCGCGATGTCGCGGATCCAGGTTTTGTAGGTTGCGGCATCTTTGGCGCCTCCGGCCGAGTAGCTTCCGCAGTCACGGTGTGGAATATCGTAGGCCACAATTTGCGCTAATTTCTTTTGCGATGCGGCGTTGCTGACCAAGGTGTTCACGCTGTTCTTTGGTGTTGGCGTCCAGTCGCCATACCATTCGGCAATTGGTTGCGAGGCGAGTGCTGCTGGTCGGTTGGCATTAGCGTAGCTGGGGCTCACGTATAACCCTTGACCAACCGGAGTTGCAGTTGTGCCCGAACCAGACCCTGATCCCGTGCCGCCACCGGTGCCTCCACCTGTTCCGCCGCCGGTGTCGGTTGCGGCTGGAACCGACCATTTTTGAGCGTTGGTGCCATTGCAGGTGTACATCCAAATTGTGGTGCCGTTCGCAGTTGAACTATACTTGTCGTCTAAACAGAGGCCAGAATTAGGGTTGACCACGGTTTTGGTACTGGCGTTGATTTTCCACTGTTGCGCCACGGTTCCATTACAGTGGTAAAGCTGCACCAAGGTGCCCACTGCTTTGCTGGCAGCTTTGACGTCCAGACAATAGCCTTGCACGCGCAAAGTGCCATCACCGGGGTTTGTCCATTGCTGCGCTTTGGTGCCATTGCAAGAATACAGCTGAATCTTGTTGCCATCAGCTACTTTGGCCGCTGCGTTGTCTAGACATTTGCCGCCGACGCCGGTGATTGGGCCGGTGGCACTGGCTGCGCGTACCAGTAGCAACGTCGCTGCCCCCAGCGTCATAACGGCTACAACTACCAGAGCCTGCGCCCAGCGTTTGCCGGCCCAGCCGGAGCTGGACTTGCTGTTGGTAACTACTTTTGCCTTACTTTGTGTTTTTGGTTTTTTTGAGCTCGTCTTTTTTGCCATTTTTTCAGCTCGCCTTTACTTTTTTAAGCTTAACCTCATAGTAGCATGAGCGTTATAAATATAGCAACAAAGCTCGTTTTAGTGCGCGGCTCATAGTATTATGATAAGCAGAATGTCAGTACAAACGCAGTCCTCAACTTTTTCGGTTAAACTTTTCTTTCGAGCGTTTCTGCCGTCGTCCACTAGCTTTGTTACCTGTGTTTTTTTGGCAATCGCCGCTATGGGATTGCACACAGGACTGATTTTAATTAATGGCCAGGCGCGGCTTGGCATTGTGAACAGCCAGTACCTAGATTCTTATAATACGACGTTTATTGACCCGATTTTGCGATTCATGAATAACCCTAACCTGAACAGTAGTCTGGGTGTTGTGCTGTGGGGCGCGTTTGGTTGGGTTTTGTATACCCTGATTGCTGTAGTTGCCGATGCTCTGCACGAGTGGCGCTTGGCTCGTTCGCAGGTTCGTATTATAGCTGGTGCAATTGTGCGTAATCCTATGCAAAAGCCACTGATCGCGCGACTTGTGTGGCGCTTTGCAGTGGCTTTGGTACTGGCCTTCTTTACGGTGCTAATTGTGCCGCTGGTACAGAATTGCCTGCGTAACGATTACTATATGGTTACCTCTGTTGACACGTTGGGCGGCCTGCCCTACTTTTTGCGATCCTTGGGACTGTGGATGGTGGTTTTCCATGGCTACTTGGTGCTGCTGCGGTTATATTTGCAACGCACGCGTGTATTTGGCGAAATTGTTGGCTAAGCTGAGTAGCTGAGGCTTTTACGCCGGTGGCGCAACCAGTTCGATCTGCATCTCGTGCTTGGTTTTGCAGGTGCCGTCTGGGTTGACTTCGTATTCTAAAATGTGGCCAAAAGGCATTTCTACAGAGGCCACACCTTCGTCGCTAATGCCTTCCATGTATTTGATGAGCGCGCGAATTGCATTGCCGTGCGACACAACCAGTACAGTTTTGCCTTCTAACAGCAGCGGTAAAATGTGTTCTTTGTAAAATGGAATCGTGCGTTCATAGACCATTTTGAGTGTCTCGCCGCTGGGCACTGGGTAGTCCCAATCGCGGCGAATACTATTAAAGACTTCTTCCCCAACTTTGTCGCGGACTTCCCACTTGTTCATGCCGGTGTAGTCGCCGTAGTCGCGCTCGTTTAAAGCTTCGTCGCGTTCATACGGCACTGTAACTTGGCCGGAGCCATCCAAAATTCCCTCTAATGTTTCGAGCGTGCGAATCTGTTGCGAAGCAAACGCTTGGTCAATTTTGATGTCCTTCAGCGCTTCACCCAATTGCCCGGCTTGGTGAAAACCGTTTTTAGAAAGATGCACATCGGTAATGCCCGTCCATTTGCTCACCGCGTTCCATTCCGATTCGGTGTGCCGGCTAATAAGTAACTTTCCTGCCATAATTATGCCCCAATGTATTCAGATTAACGTTGGAATTCTAGTACGTTGTGGCTTTTGAGGCAAGTGTTGAATTGTGCAGGCATCGGCGGTACTATGCAGAACGTAATACTGAGGAGCTCCTATGAAAATTAAACGAATTTTTGGTCGCCAGATTTTTGACTCACGCGGATTCCCCACCGTGGAATGCGACGTCGAGCTGGAGGACGGCAGCCTGGGCCGAGCTGCGGTTCCTTCTGGCGCCTCGACTGGTGCCGGCGAAGCGCTGGAATTGCGCGACGGTGGTGACGCCTTTAACGGCAAAGGAGTCAGCAAAGCCGTAGCTAACATCAACGAGATTATTGCGCCCCAATTGGTGGGTAAAGACGCCTCTGCTCAGTCTGAGTTAGACCAACTGATGCGCGACCTGGACGGCACCGAAAACAAGGGCAAGTTGGGTGCTAACGCTATCTTGGCCGTGTCTTTGGCACTAGCTAAGGCCTCGGCTATCAGCAAAAAACAGCCATTGTACGCCTACATTGCCGAGCTAACTGGCACATCTGCTATGACCTTGCCCATGCCAATGCTGAACATCCTCAACGGTGGCAAACATGCTTCTGGCTCTACTGATATTCAAGAATTTATGATCATGCCGGTGGGTGCTGTTAGCTTTGCGCACGCTATGCAAATGGCCAGCGAAATTTATCACGCGTTGGGCAAAGTTTTGGCTGCCGAAGGGTACGCCACCACCGTAGGCGACGAAGGCGGCTTTGCGCCAAGCGTTAGCGGCGGCTCTACCGAAGCGTTGGAATTAATCGAGTCGGCCGTTGAGCGCGCTGGCTATGACTTGGGCAAAGATGTAACGCTGGCCTTGGACGTTGCGTCCAGCGAATTAGTGGCCGGCGACGGCTACGACTTTGCTCGCGAAGGCAAAACCTACAGCACCCAGGAACTAGTTGCCTTTTATGCTGGTCTGGCCGAAAAATTCCCGCTAACTTCTATAGAGGATGGTTTGGGCGAAAACGACTGGGACGGTTGGAAAGAACTCACGCGCCAGCTGGGCGACAAATTGCAACTGGTTGGCGACGACCTGCTAGTAACCAACACTAAATTGCTGCAAAAAGCCATCGACCAAAAGGCTGCTAACGCCATTTTGATCAAGCCAAATCAAATTGGCACGCTCAGCGAAACCATTCAGGCGGTGCAAATGGCTCAAAAAGCTGGCTGGAACACCGTAATGAGCCACCGCTCCGGCGAGACCGAAGACGCCACCATTGCGCACTTGGCCGTAGGCCTGAACACCGGCCAGATCAAGACCGGCTCGTTCTCGCGCTCTGATCGCATTGCCAAATACAACGAACTTTTGCGCATCGCCGAAACATTGCCAGACGCCAAGTTGGCCAAACGTTTCTAGTGGGCTCGAGATGGTTCTTCAAGATATTGAGTATTTTGCCGAAAAGCAATGGTCGCACCCCGAAGTGTTTGACGTTGCTCAGCGAGTTTACGATGCTTGCTTAGGCGATACGGGAAATAATGAGGAGATGCAGCGTCGTCTAGCGGAACTGTCCAGAACTAGTGGCGCTGAACACCTTCGCCAAGCTGGAAATTTTATGGCCGAAATTATCGTTTTTAGCGACCTTCTTAGTCAGGGGTTTTGCCCGAGGTGGCTGCCCGAAAGTCGAGTGAGGGGCGTCAGAACTCCAGATATTGAATATATCAAGAACGATAAGCATGTACCGGTAGAGGTGAAACATTTAAACGATCCTCGTGATGAGCATGAAGCCATATATGCCGGTCGGCCTCCAGGTGGTTCCGTTGGATTAGATTATTATGCAGCTTTGGAATCAAAAGTCGAGTATTTTGTGAACGACGCCATGCAAAAATTCGCATGCTATAAAGACAGTGCTGCTGAAACAGGTATACCTGAACTACACCTGTTTTTTACGAAATCACTTGAGGCCAAAGTGGCCGACATCATGAGTCAAACGTTGGCTCAGTTTGGCGATCCGGGACTTACTATGAAAAATAATATTGAAGCAATTGCTCAAAATATGGTGAGTACAGAGCTACTTTTAAAGGTATAGGAATTGCGTAGTAGATTTAGGGTCTGCGGGATATAGTAAAAACAAAACAGCCAAATTTGGCTGTTTTGTTTAGTGGGAGCGTGTGTTAATATGGCGGCCAGTGGTCGCCTACCTCTGGGTTTCCACTTGAGCCTTCAAGGATTGGACAAACGTTGCATAAGCTCGTACGTAACGCGCTTGCTACCATTCCGGCGGCACTCAGCCTGGTGGTCGGAGCCTCTAGCGCCGTAGGCGCTGAGGACGGTCGCGTGGCTCACATCGCCAAGACCGAGATCGGCATCTACTTCCGGAGTGATCCCAACAACTGGGAGTCGCGCGGTGCGCTGGCTGGTATTGACGGAACAACCGTCACATTGCGGTGCGCCACTGAGGGTATGGCTGTCGGTGAGTTCAGTAACCGCATCTGGTATTTGGCAGACGACGCCAACGGAAGCGGCTACCTGCCTGACCACTTCCTGGATACGCCCGTCAAGGCGAATCAGTGGCTGGTCGGCATGCCACGCTGTGGCGAAGACAAGGCCGTTCCGGCGCCCGCTGCTCCGAAGTCGGTGTTCTTCTCGGGTACGGACAGTCCCAAGGGGTCTGCCGACCAGAATGTATCGGATCGTGACTACGCTCTGCAGGACTGGGCGAGCGGCGGAACGTGCAAGGGTGGCCACACCCCTGGTATGGTGCCAGACAGTGTGGACACTCTGGCGGGATGGAGCCGTGGACGCATCGGCGTGGTCTACTTCCTGGCGAACGCATCGCCGGAGCAGCGCTCGAAGATCCACCGGATCATTCTGTTTGATCCAGCGTCGACAGATGACATCGCCGGATCACTTGGGCCGCTTCACCGGAACCACGGATGCGACTTCGACTACGACGTCAACAAGCTGCTGGCCGACTGGTTGAGCAGCAGCTCGCAGAACAAGCTGATCGTGATCACCGGCTTGCGCAGCGAGATGAAGGATGACGTCAATAACCCGTCGTCACACTCGACGTTCGCGGGTATGTGGAAGTACTACTTCGCCGGCATCTGGAACAAGCCCTTCGCAGATCGCGCGCTGGTGTGTGACTACAACATGCTCTCGCATGTCGAAGTCATGCGAGACTTCGCCGGTGTCGTCAAGAGCGGCGCGGACTCCTGCCCGGCGGCTCCCGAAGGTCACAAGCTGCAGGCCTGGCACCCCTAAGGAGGTGGCTCACGGTGGCGGGAGGTCAGAAATATGAGCCGATGCTCAAGACCTCCCCCACCACAGACCAATGAGTTAGAATTATAGTAAGCATGATAATAGAGGGTAAATAATAATGGAAAATGCACAAAGAAAACGAACTAGTCCTGTAAAAATCATTGTTTTGGGGTTATCGATTGGGTTTGTACTGACCGGTTGGGGTATAGTCGTTGGCAAGAAGACACACTTTAGCCCCTGTGACTACAGCGGTCGATCTACCAATGTGGTGGACCGTGGCGCACCCCTGCCTTATTTTAAAGTCACGCCATCAGAGAGTACTTGTGTAAGTGTTGATTATACTGCTGCCGTATTTGCGAGTGATGTCGGTAACGACATTAGCTTTAAAGCGCTCTTCGCTGACCTTGCAATCTGGAGTGGCTTAAGTATTGCAATGCTATACGGGTATCGCAAAATCAAAACGCAAAAGGCGTAGGAGTTTTGCCGCATAGTGCTTGTGCTCCGTAGAAACATCTGCAATTATATAAGTAATGAGCGGTATTGACACCTTTGCGCAAAACGCCGGAGCCTTCCTGGATAATGTGGGCGTGCTGGTTATCCTGGCGGGCTTTGGTCTAGCTACTATTGCCGCACTCGTATCTGTTACAAAACGAGCCACCGTGCACACGCTCTACAAAAAGTATCGGCACAACTTAGCGCGTAGCGTTTTGCTCGGCTTGGAATTTCTGGTCGCCGGCGACATTATACGGTCGGTCACGGGCAGCCTTAATCTTCGTACCGTGTTGGTGCTTGCTATGATAGTTGGCATACGAACGCTTATTAGCCTGGAGTTCGAAACCGAGATTGAAGGCCGCTTCCCTTGGCAACGCGCCAGAAAAGCCTGAGCTGCATATCACCACGTGCGTTTACCTCTGATACATGGTAGTATTGAACCATGCTTTTATCTGTTGATGTTACCGAAAAATCGTTTGGCAACAAGGTTTTGTATGATGACCTGCATTTTTCGGTGCAGCCCGGCGAAAAAGTCGGCCTAATTGGCCGCAATGGCATGGGAAAATCAACACTCTTTCATATTATTACCGGTGAAGACCGCGATTACGCGGGCGATATTACGCTGCGGCGCAATGCAATTGTGGCTGCCAGCCGTCAGGAACATCATGGCCTGGAAGAAAAGCCGGTCCTGGAGTATATTCAGGGCGACCTGCCGGAGTTCGCAAAGTTGCATCATATTATAACCACCTACCCCGAGCACATGGGCAGCAGCAACCACAAAATGCAGCAATATGCCGACGCGCTGGAACGATTTGCGCAGCTCGGCTACTACCAGTTGGAGGATGAAATCAAGCAACTGTGCGCTGAGTACCAGCTGGATGACGCTAAGCTGGATAGCACTATTGGCCAGCTGAGCGGCGGCCAAAAACGATTGGTAGAACTGATGAAAATTCAGCGTTCCCGTGCCGATTTAGCACTGATTGACGAGCCCACAAACCACATGGACTACGTCGCCAAGCAGGCGTTTATTACCTGGTTTACGCAGACGCCCGAGGCTGTGCTGGTCATTACCCACGACCGCGATGTGTTACGTCAGGTGGACAAAATTATCGAAATTCGTGACGGCCAGGCGCACATGTTCAGAGGTAATTACGACACTTATTTGCAAACCAACAAAACACAGGTTATTTCACAGATCAACGAATATGACGTCACGCAGCGCCGAATCGATAACCTGCGCTCCGACGTAGTGCGCTTTAAACGTATGAAAGAAAAAGCGCGCGATCCGGGCACGATTCATCGTTTTAAGAGCCAGCAACAGCGCGCCGAAAAAGAGCTGGTCCAGTTGGAAGCTAAAGAAAAACCATCGTTTTGGATCGACCGCGAATCCACACAAGGCATGAATGATAAGCTGGCTACGGCCTACGACAAGCACAAAGCGCGCAATATTCGGGTGCGAACGCGCACCAAAGACACCAATTCGGAACGCTTGCTGGTGGATGTCACCAAAGTGTCATTGGGTTATGATGCACCACTGTTTAGCGACGTAACATTTAGCTTGCGCGAGGGCGGACGTATTCGCCTGCATGGCCGCAACGGTGCTGGTAAAACCACGTTGGTTAACGCGATTATGTCGGCGGTTAACGGAGCTCCTTTGGCCTGCACAAAATTTGCTGGCCACATTGCCACCGAAAAAGAGCTCAATTTGGGCTACTACGAGCAAGAAATTGATGCGCAATATTTGGAGCTGACACTTGCCGAAGCTATTGAACGCGTATACGCCAGTAAGGGTCAAAATGTGACGCCGCAACGCGTCATGCAGCTGATCAGTGACTATTTATTCAATCCGGTAAGTGATGGCGAAGTGCCGCTCAGCCAACTGAGCGGTGGCCAGAAGGCGCGTTTTCAACTGATTGCCATGCTAGCAAACGATCCGCAGATTTTGGTGCTCGACGAGCCCACTAACCACTTGGACCTGCCAAGTATTGAAGAGCTCGAACAAGCTTTGGCGGATTACCACGGTGCCATTTTATATATTTCGCACGACAGCTATTTTGCCCAAAAATTGGGTGGCGACACCGTGAATATTGGCGAATAAAAGTTAGATAAGCTCGCAAATACTTATTGTGGCATCAGTTTGCCACCGCCAGTCAGGTCGTAGGTCTGACCGTTGAGGCTAGCATTGAGCGCCTTGGAATAGTACACGGTGTGGCCGTTGCCGGTAATATTCGAGATAGACGTACCAGATACGGTGGCGCCGCTCAAAGTAGTTATCGTGGAATCGGCGGTTACGTTCCAACTGCTGGACGCGTCTAGGGTGAGCGCGGCTTTGTTTACGCTGCCCTTTAATGACGAGTTGTTTTTGAGAATCAAGGCAGCCGAGCTGATGTTGTCGGTCACAACATTGCCGTTTAGTGTTTGGCTGTCGGCACTTAGCGTTACGGTGCCGCCGTTTTTGCCGCTCGTTCCCCACTGGTCGGCCGCTGCTTTTAGCAAAATGCCAGAGGTAGTAGTAAGGTCGACATTCTTGAGCGAAATCACGCCGGTAGCGTTTGTGACATAAAATAATGGGCCGTCCGCTGCCGACAATTTGCCACCGCTCATAGTGAAGGTGCCGGTGCTGCCAGTCGCATCGCCAGAGGTGCTCTGCAAAATCATGACGCCGGATTTTTTGTTGCCGTACAGTGCGGAGTCGGTTAGCTCAATCTTGTTGGAGCCTTCTACCACGGCAGCCTCGGCGCTGGTGGCTTTAATGGTAGCGCTAGCTACCGTAATAGTGCCCGTTGAATAAATGCCCGGAGAATCCACGCCGGCGCTGGTGGCCGAGCCGCCTCGCACGCTAACGGTGCCGCCACCTCGGTCTGTGGCGATTGGTGCGCTGTTGGCGCCGGTGGTTGTAATGACAACGTTGTTCAATGACAACGCACTACCGCCAGCTGCCATGGCGCCGTGGGCGTACTGGCCGCTCGCTTTAAGGGTCAAATTTGCCAGCGTTACGCTGGATCCTGACCCGTATGCAAAAACGCCGTTGGCGCCTGCTCCTGTGGTGGTAACGGTGCCACAGGAGATGGTGATTTTGCTATTGTCAGTTGCGAGTACACCAGCATTCTGGCCGGTAAAGCTGCTATTGTCACTTGATGAAGTATCGCCTGATTTGGTGATGGTCGGATTGGTTAGCGTAAGGTTGCCGCTGTTGGCTACCTTGACCGCTGATGTGTCCGCAGCGGTTGCTGTGTATGCCTGGTCTGTCTTGCTGACTGTGCCGCCGGTTTGATTGTACGACGTACCACTGCTTTTTACGGCCTCGCTACAGGTGTTGCTAGCAGTAGTTGCGGTTGAGTTAGTTTTTGTGGCAGTTTTATTAGTGTCTTTGTGCTTGGCCCACCAGTAGTAGGCGCCTGCTCCGCCACCCAAAATAATAAGTAGCGCCAGAATCAGGGCGACTTTTTTGGCGCGGGACTTTTTGGGCTTGGTAGAGACCATGCCTCCGGCCACGCCAACCACGCCACTGGGATTATCGGGCTGAAACGCATTTTGTGCCATCTGAGCAGCAGCTTTTTCGGGGGCTGCGGCGGGCTTGGGAGACTCAATGGGCTCGGATTTTGGCGAATTGATCGAGATTGAAACGGGCTGTGTATTGCCTGTTTGCTTAGGCGCAGATTTAGCCGTGTCTGCCGGTGTGTCGGTTGCCGGAGTTGCCGGTGTAGTATCAGGGATAACGGTGGGCGTATCTTCTTCGGTCGGCTGGGCAGATTCCGTGGGCTCTTCTGCTTCCAGGCTGGGCAATTCCGTGTCGTCAGAAAGTACGCTTGGGGCGTCTTCTGGCTTATCTTCGCTGGCTTCCGCGGGCAGCAATTTTTCATTTGGATCTGGTGCGGGTGACGCGGTCGGAAGGGACTCAGTCGATGTCGCTTCGGCGGCATTCGTGCTGGATGGGTCCTCTTGAGCAGCAGGTTCCGTGGCAGGCTTGCCAACATCGTCACTATAAGCGGTTGGTTTCGTTTCGGCACTGGTGTCAGAGGTGGTTACATCTGGCTCGGCCGTGTCGTCTTTTTTCTTGGGCGGCGTTGAAGGTTGTTGTGGATCTTGCATAATCCTTATTATACAGTAAGCATAACCACAATCGACAAACTTTGTGCTACGGTTGGCTGCTGGCGGGCTGCAACGGGAGCGGCTGGTCGCAGGTGGACGTGGCTAGCTTGCCATTAAACCGATCCTGGATCCAGGCCATCACGCTCGGGCCAGATGATGTCGCGGTGTATTGGTGCTGCACGTTTCCCATCCAATCGGCGGTGATGAGCTTGCCTGCTGCGCATGACTTTTGTACCAACAATGCGGTGGTATCTGGCAAAACAACCACATCATTAAGGCCTTGCGAAATGAACATTGGGACGGTGATTTTGCTGACGTCGGGCGTTTGCTCGGCGGCAGCCTTGGCCCAGTCGCTATTTTGCATAGGGTTGCTGGCAAAGAATTGTGATTTAAAGGTGTTGCGAATTGCCAGCCCCAACCCCTGTTTATGCAAGCAGGTATAGGCAAGCCTGTTGTACTGGCGCTGTGCGTCGCTGGTTAAAATGCCGGTGATTTCTAGGTGTGGATAGATGTTTGGCCATGACACGGCAGTGTCCGGGCCGATTGCCCACGCCACGGTTTTATTGTATTGCTCAGCGAATAGCGCGGTAAGTTCAGCGGCTGGCGCAGCGGCCGCGACTCCTACTAATTTCAGTTCAGGTGCGTACGATGCGGCCTGGGTTGCGGTAAAGAGTGCCGAGTGTCCGCCTTGCGAATGACCCCAGGCAACGTACTGGTTACTGGCTTGCGCTGATGGCATATTGCGCACGGCCCGAACCGAATTTATAACATCATTGGCTTCGCTTTGACCAACCAAATAGTACGGATTTCCGGCGGTGCCGAGCCCAGCGTAATCGGTAGCAGTAACAATGTATCCGCGTTGCATGGCGCCATCTAGCCAATCGTCCATGTCGCTGGTAGGATCGCTGCGCGATGGCGCGCATGAATCGCCTAATCCTAAGGTGCCGTGGGCCCAAGCTATGACTTTGCGTCCGCCGCTAGACGCCTCGCCGGCAGGAATAAACGCGACGCCCGAGCTGACACTTGGTTTGCCGTTTGGTGTCTGGGTGACGTACAAAATGCGATACGCGGTGCCGCCGTTTGGTACGCTCACATTGGTGATTTTTTCTGATCGAATTAAGGTACCCGGCGTGTCACTCGGCAGTGGCGACGGCACATTATAGAAGGCCTGAATACTCTGTTGGTACTTGTTTTGCTGCTTGTCATTGTGCCAGTTTTTGACAATCGTAATACCAAGCCAGGTCCCCAGGCCAATCAAAATGGCCAGCACGATGCCGTAGCTGACCAGATGGCGTTTTACTTTTTTAATAGTTTTTTGTGTGGTTTTTGCAGGAGTCTTTGCAGCTTTTTTGCTCATGTCATCATTGTAGCATAAGCATTATGTAAGCTGACTCAGCCGTTTTTGCACGGCTTGCACCACGCGGTCGTGGTCAAATAGATTGTCGTCGGTGAGGGTTATGTCTGGTTCGTACTGAGCACGAAAAAGTTTTTCGTATACAATAAGATCGTCAATCATCTCTAGCATGCCGTCAACTTTTGCTACATGCGTGTCGCCCCGCGACGTAACCAGGTCGATTCGTTTTTGACGGCTCAGGTCGAACGCGATAATAAAAATACGGTAGCCTTGCGCCTCGAAAATCGGAAAAATCTTGTCGTAGTACCAGTCAATAACACCGTCGCGTACCACCAGCCCATTTGGCGTGAGCGTATCCAAACGCTGGTACAGCTCCAGCATGTACTGCCACATGTAACGATTAACTTCGTCGCGATGCATGCTGGGCCATTTGGTTGCCAAGAGGTGTCGCGTGCGGTCGTTGTTGAGCACGAGTGCCTGCAAATCGGCAGCCAGGCGACCAGAAATGGTGCTTTTACCCATGGCGTTGCCGCCCGAGAAAACCACCAGAAGTTTAGGGTTTGTAGCCTGCATATTCTGCAGTTCGGGCAACAAATGCTCGTCTAAATAACGCCGAACAACATCGGGAATAACTATAATGCCGTCGTCTTTGTAGAATTTGGAATGTTGCATAGTAGTTCTATCCTACCCTTGTTACATGGTTTTTCCAAATGTACTTGTAATTAATTCAAAAAGTTATATAATTGCTATTTAGCCAACACTGGCCCTGAGGGAATGGGACCCAAAGACATGATCGACGCAAGCATCCTCACCGGAGTGACAGCCGCACTGGTGTTCTGTGGCGGGCTGCTCCTGGGCAGCAAGCGACCCCTTCGTCGACAGCAACAGCAGCTCGCCATCGTGAATCGCAAGCTCGCGGACGTCAATGCCGACCTCGACGCGGTCACCCCGCTGAAGGTTCGTGCCCACCAGCTCCACCTGATGCAGGTTCGGCTCATGCATCTGACCACGCGTCACGCTGAGCTCGACACCCAGATCGACCGGCTCACCACGGCCATCGGCTTCGCCGAGTTCCAGCTGGAGCACCGCACGCTCAACAACCACGAGCACGCCAAGGTCACACGCCAGCTCACCGCCGACCGTTCCAAGCGCAACCTGCTCTGCAGCCAGCGCACCACCATCCTCGCCGAACTGCCCCAGCTCACCACCTCCGTGAACGAAGAGTCCGCCGCCGTGGAGGACGCCCGCGCGACCGCCATGGTCGACCACGGCCTCGGCCGCATCGAAGAGATCCACGCCACCGTCGTCGCCTGATCACTCACCGGGAGCCCCGCGGGCGGCGCCAGCTGCAACTCGGCTGACGCCGCCCCGCCCCGCTGATCTTCCCGTCCCATTCCCTCACAATTTGTACAGAATTTACGCCCAGCCTTAGAGCTGGGTTTTTATACTCCCGTTGCCTCAAACGTGGCTACTGACTTCAACAGATTAGCTTGCGCCCATAAAAGTGGCATGTGGTCGTTGGGGATCCACTGATTAGTTGGGCTGCCGCACGGCACCGGCGCGTAGTCCAAATAAAATGCTTCGGGCAACACGAGCTTGTCCTTGTAAGGGACTAATTGCGCCAGAACACGGTTCATAAAAATAAGCTGTTTGCTGTGCTCGATCTGATCGCCGCTGTGCTGATACTCGGTGCCATGAATGGTCGAAAGCGGCGAATCGAACAACGTCCATTGTGCCTCGGTTTGGCTGAGCGCGACGCCACCCATCATCTGGTTACGCCGCTCCAGTCGACCTTCGGCTTGCGATGTGCGTTCGTCGATAGACATAATATGCTTGAATCGTGGTTCCCAGTACGTGTCGCCGGGATAGCGAATAACACCTCTGTTTCGAACCAGATTCTGTTCTACATCGGCCACAATTTGAATGGCTTGCTGGCGGCTCGCAACGTTGAGCGGCTCGACCATAAAAAGCATGGCCGCATCGAATCGCCGATAGTGGGCCGAAAATGTGCGCAAAAATTCCACGGCGCCCAGATCTTCGGGAATGATACCAGCTTTTTGGCGCGCCCATTCCGCAACGCTGGGCACGCTGGCGTAACCGTGCGTTATCATAGCGTCAAAAACGTTGCGTCCGCGCTGAATTAACTCGTCAAAATGAATGTCGTGCTGGTACCCTACGTGATGCATGGCGCGCTGTGCACTTTCCAGGCCAGCTATAACTGTGCCGATGCTGGGCGCGTGTACCGCCATTTCTTCTTCCCAATGGCCCGCGTCTTGATCTTGCCAGTATTTGATTTTTCCCAAATACCGTACCGTTTGAGCTAACGTATCAAGATCGTAGCTGGTGGGCTTAAGCGCATCGTGCTCAATAAGTCTGCTGGTGACCCAGAGCGGATACCCCACGGAGTCGTTTTGCACCCGAAATTCGCGGTCGCGAGCGCCGGTTTTGCCGTGCATGCGAACGGCTAACCGCCCACCTGGCTGATTGGGGTCACGCGATCCATCAACAACGCCATCCAAAATATCGCGCTCCTGGTTCATTGACGCCAACTGCGCACGGGCAGCAGGCAGTGCTAAGTCTTGCCGCCCGGCTTCAAAAAGCGCGTTAATCACGTGCGAGCTGTCGCGACGCCAAACCATACCCATGTCGGTTGCCTCAAGTTCAGGCGGCAGGACGCTGGCCGGAAATAATCCACTCTGGTAGGTGGCAAAGTCAAACGTCCCGCGTTCTTCAAGGTATTCGCGCAAGCCAGACGGATTGCTGGCAAATTGCTCAACAGTTAACGGCGGTTGGTCCAAAGCCAAAAATGCTTCGCTCATATGCGAGCTAAAAATCAGCAATGACTAATTTTTTCATGTTCATGAGTTTGGCGTAGGCGCCGGGTCGCTCCATGAGTTCACCCATGTTCTCTGGCACAATTTGCCAGCTCAAACCAAATTTGTCTTTGCACCAGCCGCATTGTTCGGATGCCGGAACGCTGGAAAGTGCTCCCCAGTAATGATCAATTTCGGCCTGGTCTTTGCAGGCCACGGCAAACGAAACGGATTCGTTAAACTTGAATTCCGGCCCGGCATTAATAGCAGTAAAAGCCATGCCGTTGAGCACAAAATCAATTGCCAAAGGTTTGCCAGCCATGTCGAGCTGAAAATCGGCTAGGCCTTCGTCGGCACTGTTCGGGTAGTGCGACGTGTTGGTGATGGTACTATTTGGAAACACCGACAAATAAAAGTCAACTGCTTCTTGCGCGTTGCCGTCGAACCATAGGTTTGGTGTAATCGTTTGCATAAATCCCCCTTATGTATCCATAGTAACATGTACTAAAATCAGGCCCCTCTTTGGAGACCTGATAATTGCCCAAGCGTTTGTTATTTTTCGAGCGGACGAATGATTGGTTTGGTAAGATCGACACTGTAGCTGCCCTCGTAACCGGTGGTCGTCCCAATTTCGACATAGGCGTTTGACTGGCCTGCCTGTCCGTTAAATGGCAGCGCAATCAGACGAGTTTCGCCGGGAGCCAGTGACTCGGTACGAATATCGCCATTGTTTACTCGAGTTAAAACGGTTTGTGAAACGAGCGAACTATTGTTGGTGAGGTAGCCGGTCACTGCGCTGGCGCTTGCGGCGTCAACACGAAAGCTGACTGGTTCTAAGCAATTCATGGTTGGCGATACGGTAACGGGGTCCTGACCATCAACATCTACTACTGTTTTGACCAGCAAGTGGTTGCCGCTAAAATTGTAGAAGTAGTACGCTGTTCTGCCAGGCTCAATTGGGTATGTTGACGGCAGTGTGGGCTGATCGCCGTTGAATGTGACGTTTGGCGTGATCTTTTGGTCCGTCTTGTTTGTTACCTTGGCGGTGAGCGTGTGCATGCTGCAATCTACCTCAGTGGAAACATCAACGGCAGCGCCGCTCGACTGATCAAGCTTCACAACATTGTGTTTGCTGACACCTTTTAGCGTGGTTTTGGCGTTCGTAGTCGCGTGGCTACTTTGACTGCTTTGCGCCGAAACAGGTACGGCGGCCATCACGGTCACAGTACTGAGCCCTGCAGCCAGCAGTGATAATTTTTTAACTATTCGCATTTCCTAACCTCCTTATTGTCCAAAAGATACCTCTTGTTAGCATCTGGATGGTTGGCGTGCTAGCTCACCTACTTGCCAGTGTAGGTCAGTCTGCGATTGCTGGCTGTAACGTTTTTAACAGATATGTTGTGGCGGAAGTTCTTGCACGGGTCAGGTAAGGTTTTAGTATGGGCAGAGTTTGGTGATGCTGGAAGGCTGTACCACTTGATTTGTAAAGACCACGGCGTGGTCGGTCCAATAGGCTTGGCTGGCCTCGGTTTCGTCTTCGCTGCCAGGGCGTGGTGGCACCGGCTGGCCAATCCAGACGTCATGCAAAATATACCCTGGCTCTTGCTGGTTGCGCCGCAGGTGTACAGTAATGCACGAGGACGGCGTCAATTTTACGTGCTTGACGAACTTGGTGTAGACATCATCTTTGACAAGTTTGGCATAGAAAATCGCCTCGGTATCGGCAGTTTTGACCACTGGTTCGTAGCCTATTTGACGTCCCAAGTCGTAGGTGACAATACGATTTGGAGCTTGTAGCGTGGTCTGACGAAGCACCTCTGAAACCAGTGTGAGCAAGTGCGGCTGTCTTCCCACTGTTGCTGCGGCAGCCGAATGAATAAGGTCAATTTGTACACTCATTTTATTACGTGAATGACCGACAAGATGCATCATGCGATTGCCTTTCTGCAGTTGGCTTTTGCTGGTTTTTTGGCGTGTTTAGCGACGCTGAAAGCCGCCACGAAAATTGTCGCGTGATTGCGGGCGGTCTTCGCGTGGTTGAGACACATTTACGACGATCTGGCGACCGCCGAGTTCGCTGCCATCAAGCTTGTTGATTGCGTTTTGCGCGGCTTCCGCGTCTTCCATTTCTACAAAGCCGAAGCCTTTTGAACGCTTGGTATCGCGATCGATTGCAACGCGCGCGCTAATAACGGTGCCGAATGCTGCAAATGCTGCTTCCAATTCTTGATCAGTTGTTGCGTATGGGAGCTTACCCACGAATAATTTTGTTGCCATGTGAACGCCTTTCTATAACGTATAGTTTACGCGAGGCAGGCTTCGCTGTAGCCGAGGATAGAGTGGGCATTGCTAGAGCGAACTATATGCTGGGATTGAGGTCAGAATGACTTGCTATGTATATAATACCACAGTTGCTGGGTTATGGCTACCAGTAGTTCATGAGCTTTGTTTTTGCAGGGTGGGCGTCATACAAAAAGAAGCCGTTGAACGGCTTCATGTTTTGTTTTGGACAAATTTGACGAACAATTCCCTGGCTCCGGGGACTGGATTCGAACCAGCGACCTAGTGGTTAACAGCCACCCGCTCTACCGCTGAGCTACCCCGGAATACATACCAGGGAGTTATTCGCCAAATTTTCAATGTACTGACCTATAGATTGCCCTGTTTGAGAGCAACATATACCTCGTAACAAGGGTGATTATACTGGAGAATGGGCTTGCTGGCAATAGTAGGTCGTCCCTTTTTAGTGTGACCTACTGCTGTTTTTTGTTTTGTCCGCCAGGCTTGCTCGTTTTTGCGGCCTTACTAACCTTACTTACTTTTTGTCCGAGCTTGGTGGATTTGGTCTTGGCGTCGATTTCGCGCATCGTTTCGCGCACGGCTTCTGGCACCACTTTGCGCATCTGCGAGCGAACATACGGCCGTGTCAGCTTGCGACGCGAACGCAAGATTTTTTCGTATGCAGCCTCGTAGCCGTCCAACATTTTGTCTACCGAAAAGTTCTGCGCCACGTGCTCGCGGCAAGCGGCGCGGTCGATGCGGTCAATTTTGCCTACAGCGTCAATCATGTCGGCAATACTGTTTACAATAAAGCCGGTTTTGTTGTTTTTGATAATTTCGGGAATTGCCCCGCGGCGCAACGCGATGGTTGGCGTGCCGCAGGCCATAGCCTCGGTTACAGTTAGGCCAAACGGCTCTTCCCACTGAATGGGCATCAAAAACGCCTTGGCCTTTTGGTAATAGCGATACATTTGCTCGCGCTCAATGTAGCCCAGGTACAAAATCTTGTCGTTCAAGTGCGGCTTAATATATTGGTCAAAATACCCCTGATGGTCCGGATACACCGGGCCAATAATCAGCAAACGATGACCGGTTGCTTGCGCGACTTCCACGGCTTCTTTAAAGCCTTTTTCACGCACAATTCGGCCGGCGCACAGCAAGTAATCCTCGGCCTCGGGACCAAACGCCCACTCGTCTAGGTCAATGCCGTTGTACACGGTGGCGGCGTAACGCAAATCAGGCGCGTCGCGGCGTTGGTTGTTGGAAATAGAAATAAAATGCTGATTTGGCGAGTCGTACAGCTCGAATAATTCTTTATACCACGGGTAAACGGGATCGTGCAGGGTGTGGACTACGGGAATATCGGTGTGCTCGCGCGACAGCGGTAGCGCGATTTCTGGGTGATGAAAGTGCAGCAAGTCATACTGACCTTTGCGCGCTCGGGTAAACATGGCATCAGCCACGTAATTGTCCCACAGGCTAGGCACGTAGTGGTTCAGCCGCTCGCCGTTACTCAAAAAGTCGGCAAATTCGGCTTGATTTCTGGCCAGCGGCCGTAGATTAGAAGTTTCTATATGAACGCCCCGAACTTCGCTTCCAAGTGGCGCGTACAAATCTACCGTATGTCCTCGCTCGGTCATGCCTTTCGCAATGGCTGCAGCAAGATCAATCGGAGCGTAGATCATATCGGTGGGTCGCGGTACCGGTAGATAACCGCGAACTGTCATGGCAATGTTCATGTAATCCTTACACAATCTAACGAACTAATTTAAGCACACTCACGCTGCACCGTAAATGCGTATATACATTTTATAGTGCATATTTAACGGAGCGTTTACAGAGGCGGCAGATTATCGCGCTACAATGCGGACGCGCCGTTCCATGTCGCGTTTCTTGAGCGTTTCGCGTTTGTCGTATTGTTTTTTACCGCGGCCCACGGCAATGCGTACTTTAATGTAGCGCCCTTGAGTAAGAATCTCGAGTGGGACTACAGTTTTCCCTTGTTGTTTGGCCTCAATAATAGCGTCGATCTCTCGTTTTTTGGCCAGTAGCTTGCGGTTGCGTGTAACAGTTTGCTCGTCAATAGGAATACCGGCGCTGCCGTGAATGCCCGCGTTAAAGAGCCACAGTTCGCCATCTTTCACCGTTACATACGAGCCGCGCAACTGGCCGTGGCCCATGCGCAGCGCTTTGGTTTCGGCGCCCGACAGTTGCACGCCCACCACCAAACTGTCTCCCAGCTCATAGTCATGGCGAGCTCGGCGGTTAACGATCTGTTTGGTCTGCGGCGTTTTCTTTTTCACTACCCCTAGTATGCCCTATGTTGCCGCAAAATAAAAACTCCGCGTTAACGGAGGTCAAAAAACGTGGTGATGAGGTGGCTCGCGAAGTGCACTAGTGTGCGGGTCCGCGAGCCAGAGCTCACCGTTCAGTGCCGGGGCCGGGTGCCCTAGCAGGAGGGGCTACTTGCAGGCCACGTCCTTCAGGCGCGGGTCGACGTCCGGCGTGTTCGTGTCGCCCGTCTTGGCCTTCGGGTCGTTCAGCATCGTGTTGGCCGGGATCCAGCCGCCGTCCCACTTGCCGCCCGTGATGTGGTACAGGCCGTTGACGCTGGGGTACTGGCCGGTGTTGTTGGGCTCGTAGCAGGTCACGAACACGTGGGTGCCGAACGGGATATGACTTGCGCCGTACCCGGTGGCCGCGTGGTTGAAGTAGGCGCTGAAGCCAGTGTCACCGAAAACCTGCACGCCATGGATGTTGTCCACGACGTTCTCGACGACCTTGCTGGTGGCGCCGCCCCAGATCGGATCCCCGCCCTTGTGGGTCGGCGAGAAGGTGACTGAATCCGTGGGGCCCACGTTGTCCACGTTGTTGCCGTCGGGCTCAGCGGAGGTCCCGCAGCCGGCCAGTAGTGATGCTGCGAGTATCGCGGCGCCGGCGAGCAGCACGTTCCTCGGACGGATCGGATAGCGCGGTGAGGTCGCCTTCTTGGGCCTGGTGCGCATGAAGCGTTCTCTCTTTCTGTCTGAACGGGTCCAGGGCCGATTGGCCAAAGACCGCAGCATTATACAATCAGCGTTTGTATTTTGCAATGTTATGCTTCGGTTGGTATACTTGCCGCGAAGGAGAATCATGAAAGAATTTATTCCACCTGTATTGCCCGATTGCCTGATTCCGGATTGGGAAAATAACGAAACGCTGCAGGAGCGTCATGCCCAGCTACAGCACGTATCACTAGAAGATTATGCCGCCGACATGCCATTGCCGCGCTGGCATTCGGGCGGTCTGCATCATATCGACACATTTAAGGATGACCCCGATAGTATTAAGGACGAAACCAGCGCTATCATTGTGCCGATTCCGTTTGCTACCGGCTGGCGTCCGCATATGGCTGCTCGCGTTGATCTGCTGAACGCTGCTTTGGGCGGTGGTAATCGGATGATCGCTTTGCCCAACAGCGTACATGGCAAGCCAGCCACGCAATTTACTAGCGAGGAACGCCGTGCGTTTGCTCGTGGTGACTTTTCGCCTTTTTCTGAAAAAGTGGTTCGTATGCTAGAAGATGAAGATATCGAGAACATCAGTGTGGCCGGTTATTCACAAGGTTCGGTCGTTGGCGCGAGCATCGCCGAGGCAGTGAATGTATACGGTGACCAACGGCTTGAGGCTGCCGCACTCTCTGATACGCCGGCTGTAGTTCAGCGGAGTGCCGTTCGTTTGAAGGCAGACTTTCTAAAGACTGGCGTCACCAGCTACATTCATGCCATGGATAATGCTGCTATTCCCTTGCTTCGCCAATCGGTAGAACCGGCAGGCTTCATGGCGGCGATTGCGGATCGTGTACGATATCTGCGTACAATAAATATCCCCGAAAATCAGGCAATGAGCGTTGGCTTGCGTTTTGCAACGTTTGGGTCAATGATTCTGCATGCGGCGCGCGGCAATGACGCGCACTTTGGCTTGATGCGCGCTGAGCATAGCACCGTAACGCCAAAAGTGCCGTACGAAGGTGTACTGCAACAATTACATGCTCAGTTACCAGATCGTGTGCAGAGTGTCGAAATTCCAGATTATGGTCACGAGTTTGGTGACCACAGTGTTGCGCTGGCGCTTGTTGAAGCGCGTGTGCTAGCTCGGGCCTAGTTTTGGCTAAAAACTTTCTTGGCGGCGTCCCAGGTGGATGCGTCGTGCTCGGTCACCATGCGGTAGTACCAGTATTCGGCGCCCCACAAATATGATTCGCGCATGCCCGTAGCCTTACTGAATGCTACGCGATCTTGCAAACTGTTGCCATTGAAGGTTTTGTTTTGCTCGTCAAGGCTGATTTCGGTAATTGATTTACCGTTGGGCGGCCACGGTTCGGCTTGCATTTCGTGAATAATTGAGTCTTTGCCGGTTAGGATTTTTTGTGTGCCGGCCAAGAATGCGTAGTACCATGCCGGCAGCGGATAAGTGAAGTACTTGTGTGTCACGGTGCCGTCCCACACACGGCGGTATACAGACATACCTACGATGTCGGGTTGTGGTTGGCCGGTGATCCAGCCCGGAAAATTATTGCTGCGCGACATAATAATTGGGTGCTGCGGATCGGTCTGTTTTACCAGATTAAACTCGATAGTTAAACGCGCGCGACTAAAGTCAGTACAGGTACCGAATGACTTCAGGAAATATTCATTTTCTAGCTGGTAACTGTCCAGGCTGGGCGAATTTTTGTAGCGCTGCACCACGGCTTTTATAAAGTCGTTCAGCTGTGGTTGCCACTGCGATGCGGGTTCGTCTTGAGCCCAACTGGGCACATGACATTCCGGCCAGCGCGGCTGGCGCAAGCCAATCGCCAGCGAAATTTTGGCATGGGCGGCCTCGGCCTTTTGGAATTGCCAGTCCAGCAAACTAAAGTCGTACTGTCCTTTTTGCGGCTCCAACTGATCCCAATAGCTGACCAGTCGCAGGTTTTTGACTTTAACGTCATTTAGTAGCGCATCCATTGTTTTTTGTGCGTCTAGCCCCAGACTTTGCGCGTACGCCGGAATAAATGTGGCGCCCAAGGTAAATGGTTTGTTGCGTTCACTGGCGATGTACCAGCGAGCAATGCCGTAGGCAGTGCCCAGCAAAACAATCAGTAGCGAGCAGATAATAATAGCCAGTTTTGCCCAAATATTTTTGCGCCAAAAGCGTACTAGCCCACGCCCTATGCGGCCGGACAGCGCCCCAAGAAAGGCTGCGATTTTTGCAAAAAATGAAGAAAAATGCTTTAGCATACGTTACACTATATAAGAATGAAACAACACGTGCGTGTTAGCGTTATTATACCAGCCTGGAACGAAGCAAAACATATTGCGGACTGCCTAAAATCAGTTGCGACGCAAACTTTGCAGCCTGACGAAGTAATTGTGGTAGATAATATGTCTACCGATACTACCGCTGCCGTTGCGGCCTCGTTTTCATTTGTTACCTTGTTACATCAGACTGCCGAACAGGGGCTGATCGCCACACGAAACATGGGATTCGCGCACGCCAGCGGTGATATTTTGGTGCGCCTTGATGCTGACATTGTGCTTGACCCTGATTGGGTTAAACGTGCTGTTGCGGACTTTCAAAATGATGCTCGTTTAGGTGGCGTAACCGGCTTGGATGTTGGCCATGTGCTAGAGTATGCGCCGTGGCGCAGCACGCTATGGAGCCGTATGTATTTTTTGGGAAGCACAGCAACATTTAGGATGCCGGTGCTTTGGGGTGCTAATATGGCGATTCGTCGCCAGGCCTGGGAGCAAGTGCGTCCACACGCCGCACAGCGTGATGTAGATGTACACGAAGACCTGGACCTTTCATTGTTACTGGCGAGCTATGGCTGGAAGACGCGCCAGGATGGTGGGCTGCGTATTCAAAAAGATGGCCGCGAATATCATAAATGGCCGAAGTTGTGGGCTTACAAAAAGCGCCGCACACTCACAAAGCAGCGCCACCTAAAGATGGGCTCTTTTAATCGTCCGGGCGCTCTTTTTTATCCGCAGTGGCATACCTGGCTATGGTGGACATTTGTGCTAGCTATTCCGGGTAGTATCTTTTTTGGAACCAGCTACGTGGCCTATAGCCTCAAACGATTTGCTCGGTTGTTTGGTATTCACATTTCCTATGACTGATTGTTAGTCTGCCAGCGCCCATTACTTTCTTGATATGGCGAGCAATTGCCCCACAGCCCTTTGTTGCCTGCTTTGGCTTCGTCTTGCAACTGCACAAACTCCGCTGATTTGCCAAATGGAAACTGTGTGTAGGCAAAGCCGTAGCCATTTTTGATAAGCTCAGCTTCAAGCAAACGTCCATCGGATAAGTACACATATCGCAACAATCGGTTGTAGCGATCACGGTTGGTGCTTTGGCTGTCAGATTCCAAACGCACGCGACCAGATCCTATAAGCTGCTTGGTTTGAGCTGCTGCCGCTGGGCCGTAACATTGCACTGGCGTGTTTGGTTTGTGCGTTTCAGGTGTATCCACGCCAATCATACGAATAGTCTCTACCTTGCCGTTCATAGTTACTGCTATGGTGTCGCCATCTATAAAATGATCAATAGCATACGTGCCGGGTTGCGTGTTGGTGACACCTTGTGCGGCTTGCTGCACGTTGGAATTGCCGGAGCTGCCCGAACCTTTAACCGGCAACCACCCCATATATTGCGCACCAACCACCAGTGCCACAATCAGCATTGCCCAGAGCGGCGTTCTTTTGCGCCCAAAAAGCGTTTTGACCAGACGTTGTGTTTGCATGTCGGCAGTATACCCGGGTGTGCTCAAAAAGCAAATGCTTTATTTTAAATGCACAATATTTAGGCTGCGGCCAGCGCGTCGTACGGTGATGGTACTACGCGCTGGCAGCAGAAACGCCTCGCCATCAAATTGAATCCAGGTGCCAGTTGCGTTCTGAAATTCCACCAGATTGCCATCGGGCACAACGATGCTTGGATGTTTGGCGAGCATCAGTTTAATACCGGACTTCGCGATATGCAACAGGCTATTCTTGGTGATTTCGGTTCGTGTAAATTGCGGATCGGTCAACGACTGGTCCCAGTGAAAGTATTTGGCCATGCGATTACCGTTACTAAAAATCAACTCCCCTGTTTGGCGCTTGGATTCCCGCTCTGCTATCTCTGTTAATGAAGCGTTAGCCAGCGACCGTCCGGCCAGAATTTTCTCGTTAATAAGTTGCGCCAGCCGATTGCGACCGCGGTCTTGGTCAATATCTTTGGCGGCTTTAGCAACAAGCTCGCCCACGCTTAAATAACCAAGCGCGTATCTTTTCTGCATAGATCCATCGTGGTGACGGATGGTGCATTCAAGCGGCTGTACGGGTTCGATGTGTGCCCGGCGCAATCGTTGTGCTGGCCAGTGTTTGCCCAAAAAACGATGCGCCATGGTGCTATTGTCGTTGCCGTTGCCACCGGCGAGTGGCAAAATGGGCACATTCCGAATTGCCTCGTCAGCTCCCAATAGCGCTTCGCCAATGTCACGAATAGTGCCATCACCAGTTGCAATTACCAGCCACAACTGCCGACTATACGGCTGGTTGGGATCGGTCCGTTCTTGCAGCAAATCTAATACGCGTTGCTGGTTCGCCTGGCGATTTTCCTCGTGCGACAAGTCTGCTTCATAAAGCGTGGGAAACACGTCAACCACGCTAAACGGAAAACGTTCTTGCAGATCTGCAATTTGACGCTGCGCGCGATGGCTATTGGCGCTCACCGGATTTCGGATAATTAACAACTCGTCAGGCAGTATCGGTTCCGGAGGCAAAACGTCAGGAGCAAGCTCCATATATTAAAAGTCGATTCCCTTGTTGGCTACAAACTTATCGTCAAAATGGTGTTTTACTTTGGTCATGTTGGTCACGATATCGGCCAGCGGCAGCAATTCCTGCGGAAAGTTACGACCGGTAAAGCACAAACTGGTGTGGGCTGCACGTTTTTCTATCAGGTGGCGAAGTTGTGAAACATCCAACAAGCCGTCGTGCACGGCGTTGTTGATTTCGTCGCAAATAACCAGATCGTAATCGCCACTGGTTGCGGCCTTCAGAGCTTCTTGGTAGGTTTCGGCTGCTGCCTGTTTGTGCTGCTCGGCGCTTACCTGTACGGCGCTAATGTCGCCGGCGTTGTAAAAGCCTTTGCCACCTTTGTAAAAGTACAGCTGGTCGCTAAACAGCGGCATGATGTCGCGAATAAACACGTGCTCGCCCACACCCCAGTATTTAATAAACTGAATAAATGCCACGTTCCAGCGATTGCCGAGCGCGCGCACCAGCAGGCCGAGCCCGGCGCTGGTTTTGCCCTTGCTGTCGCCGGTATACACCAACACAACAGATTCTTTTGTCTTGTAGTCCTCAAAAGCCATACTCTTATGCTACATCAGGAATGGGCGCTTGCAAATTGTTCGCTGGATCTGGCAGCTGCACAACCTCGCCAAAACCCCCGTCCAAAGCTACTCGACTCAGCAGAATTTGCACGTCTTGCGCTATCACTTCACTTTCATGATCTTGCTGGGCCAGACCTACGGCCAACCGGCGAGCAACTTCAACGTGCGGATCGTCTATACGGTTTTGGGAATATTCGTGCAAAATCTGTCGGCCAATGTCCGGTATGATCCGACCGGTGTCAAACCGCAGCGCGAGGGTATTGTGGTGAATTTCTTTGCTTCTGGCTTCGAGCTCTTGCAAGTCGCTCTGCTGCCCTTGTATTTCGCACGTTTGAGCCAATACAAAAGTAGTAAAAAGTGGCCCGTAGACCACTCGATAATATCCTCCGCCACCAATAGAGCCGTATTCTGGCGCCCCTGGCGTGCGCCGTAAGTAAGACTGGAGCGCCCCCACGAGCCCCTGTGGACTCGGAAAATCTGCTGCTTGTAATGCTCTTTCCCTCATGCGACCTCCTTAAAATTGGCTGCATTATATGCTTTTGGCGGTGAAAGAAACAATGGAATTTAGAGGCCTAAGGCGGCGTCGATTTTGGGACGGTCGAACCCAACAATAATAGTGCCGTCAATGTCCAAAACAGGAATGCCCATTTGGTTGGATTTTTCAACGGCTTCTTGGGCCATAGCAGGATCGGCCTCAACGTCTTTTTCGGTGAAGGCAATGCCTTTTTTGTGCAGGTAGTCTTTTGCTGCGTGGCAGTAGGCGCACCAATCGGCGCTATAAATAGTAACTTGCTTGCTCATATCTTTTAGTATAGCATGAACGCCTTTATCTTTGCCGTGTGATCGATGTCACGACCTCAAGCTGAAAATACGCCTGGTTTTTCTGACGAGCGTTTGTTAAACTTGCCCAAAATGAAAGGATGGTACTGTGGAATTTACGCCTGAAGAAGTCTATAACGAACAACATGAATCCTGGTTGCGGCAGCACGCATCACTAATTGCAACAAGAGTTGGAGCGAGTATTCTGGCATTTTCTGCCGTGCTCGGTGGCATGGAACTTACTGCAGAGGAGGGCCAGGCTGCAGAGGTCGCCTGCGCGACTTCTGGTGATATGTGCTCGTGGGGTGGAAACGGTGCGTATGAACGTGGAAATTCTGATGATCCGTATAACATCTCGAGGATTCCCGGTGATGTTAATCTAACGAGTGCGACTGATGTCGCCGATAGCTCTTATAACAGCGCTGTTGCCGTACGATCCGATGGTACTGTGTGGCAATGGGGGTCTACAACTAGTGGTTCAGATGCTACTCCCGAAAAGGTTACCGGCATAGCTAACGCGATTTCAGTAACAGCGGGCAGCTCACGCTATGCTCTATTGGCAGATGGGCACGTCGTAGCTTGGGGAAACAATAACTACGGTCAACTAGGCAATAATAGCACTGCTAACAGCACGGCACCTGTCGAAGTTCAGGGGCTGAAGGATATTACTTCAGTCGTGAGCGGTGCTAACACCGTATATGCATTGGATAAAGACGGTTCTGTTTGGACTTGGGGAAATGGCCGGGAGGGGCGCCTGGGAACGGGTAAGGCTGAAAACGCTGTGCAACACAATGATCTAATTCCGTCTAAAATTGCCGGACTAGCTAGCATTAAAGACATTAGCGCTTCTGCGAACAATGGATTTGCTCTTCGTGCAGATGGCACCGTCATGGCTTGGGGCGCGTCATACAACAATTTGCTTGGTACTGATACGAACCAGAATGCAATCATACCCCAGGCAATCCCCGGGCTAAAGAGCATAAAATCCCTCGGATATAACACACCAAGTAGCACTGAGTTTGCAGTTGATAGCGCTGGTAAGGCCTGGGCATGGGGTTCTGGGCGTGCAGGCGCGCTGGGTGATAATAATTGTGATCTTGGCACAAGGAATTCGGCACCCGTACATATCTGGTCTAAGCAATGTTACATCTATCACTGGAAGCGAGCGTTCGGCGTTCGCAGTAACGTCTTCCGGAGAAGTGTACGGTTGGGGCTATAACGACCAGGGCACGCTTGGCAGCAATGTCGACATGGAAGCTTGTAGTGCTCCCGTGCAAATCTCTGGACTTGGGAAAGTGGGTAAAGTCGCAATGGGCAATTTGGCCGTATTTGCTATTGGCTCTGGAGCGCAGTCTACTCCTCCAACTCCAAAACCCTTGAAATATGTCGCGCTTGGTGATTCGTATTCTTCTGGCGAAGGTGCGCCCGACCCTAAGTTTATTAACGGAACAGACCAGAAGAGTAACATGTGCCATAGGTCAACAGCGGCATATTCAAATGTGCTTTTTAAGGCAAACAGTAAACTAATTTCTAATTTTACCTTTCGTGCTTGTAGCGGGGCGACAATACCGGATTTTTATAAGTCTAATGTCGAAGGCAATAAAAATGAGCCCTCGCAACTCTCATGGCTAGGACCAGATATCGATCTAGTCTCCCTGACTATTGGCGGCAATGACATAGGCTTCGGCGACATAATGGCCTACTGCGCGACGAGATATCACACGTATAAGAGTTGTGAATCAAAATACGATAAGATAACGAACACTAAGATTGCTAACTTAGGAAAAGCAACGGTACAATATTCCCTGCCAAACCTCTACTCATCTATTAAGCATGACGCCCCCAATGCCGATGTGGCAGTACTGGGCTACCCTCGCCTATTCCCTACTAAACCTCCTAAGACATGTGCGACAGGCATCGGTAATTTGAAATTTAGCAAATCTGATATGACATGGATGAATTCGATGTCTGCAAAGCTCGATAGCGTCATTAAAAGCAGTGCCCAAAGAGCTGGGTTTAAGTACATCGATGTTCAGGACTCTCTCCAAGGGCACGAGCTTTGTACTAAAACTCCGTATGTAAATAGAGCTATACTTGACGCAACCAACCCAAACATTTTGAATCAGATTAACTGGAGCTTTCATCCCAAAGCAGCTGGTCACAGGATTTTTGCGACTATTCTTCAAAAACAGATTGGCTAAAATCTATAGTAGCTTTGAAAACCTTGAATCGCTAGAAACCCGTAGCCGATGAGCGTGAGCAGTACGGCTATCCCAAGCAAGGATAAGCCATTGCGAAGCCTATTTTTGCCCGCTCCCTTGAATAACAATACGTAAAAGCCTGACAAAAGGCTGGCAGCTGCTAATAAGAAGCACAGTACGATAAAGCTAGTAGTTATAAAAGACATGCGTCAAGTCTATATTGCTTTGCCTATGCCCGCAATAGTGGTTTTTAAATGATAAAGGGGATGGCACGAATAAGTATAGCCATGGCTGCTACGAGAAAGGGGGCAGCTCCGATCCCTCCAACCAACAAGCCAAAGATACTTATTTTGGATTTCGTTTTTCCTAAGAAGTAACCCGATAAAAATAAGCTCAGTAGGCTTAGAAGTAACGATACAACACCCAACACGATGATTGCTGTGGGTGTATTGGCTCCAACGTACTTAGTGTGTTGAACTACATACCAAAAATAGAATGTGCAGTTAGCCAAGAGTGTTACGCTGAAAAGACTCAATAGTGTCATATTTTTTTGCATGAATGCATTGTGATGCAGTGTCCCACACATTACAACGCTAAAAGTTCATTAAACCCAGTATGTGATCGATGTCACGAAACAAACCATGCGTAATCTGTCGGGCCATTGCCAAGCAGCACAGTTATTTGATATAGTACATAAGAAATGAGCACAGCCGCCGATCCGACGACTAAATCTTCTCGTGATAACAACGCGTTTTCTTTGGGAGCGCTTGCCCGCGATTTGCTTGACACCACCTGGCGTGTCATAACACCAACCCTGTTATTCGCTGGCGCTGGATTGCTTATTGATATGCACGCTCCCACAAAACCTTGGATGACCTTGGCGGGCGCGGCATTTGGATTGTTTTGTGCAGCATTGTTGATCAAACGACAATTACGCGCGGTTAATGGGAAGGAATCAAAATAATAATGATGTATTTTGCAGCTGAAACGCCCCACATTAGTATCTCCCCCGAGACGCTGTTCAACGTTGGGCCGCTGGCAATTACAAACTCGCAGGTGCTCGGTATTATCGGCACGCTGTTGGTCGTTGGCCTGCTATTTGGCGTGGCTAACGCTGTTCGCAAAGGTAAACGCGGCCGCTTTATGCACGCTGTATTGTGGTTGTTCGAAAACCTATATGACACAACCGTAGAAGTGGTGGGCGACAAACAAGTTGCTAAAAAGATTCTGCCGTTGGGCGTTACGCTAGTGCTATTCTTTATGATCAACAACTGGTTAGGTATCTTGCCTATCGTGGGATCGGTAACTTACGATGGCCACGAACTATTCCGCGGCGTTGCTGCTGACCTCAATACTACCCTGGCGCTGGCGCTGATCAGTATGGCCACCGTTCAAATCTGGGCCATTAAGCGTCGTGGATTCTTTGGAAACTTGGGTCGCTACTTCCACAACCCGTTCAAGGATCCCATGCACTTTTTTGAGGGCTTCCTGGAATTTATTGCCGAGTTCTCTCGTACCGCCGCCCTGGCCTTCCGTATTTTTGGTAACGTGTTTGGTGGCGAAGTGCTGCTGAGCGTTATTGCTTTCCTGACCAGCTTTGCTGCTCCTATTGCGCTCCCCCTGTTCTACTGTCTGGAGTTGTTCGTGGGTGCGGTGCAGGCTTACGTGTTCTTTATGTTGACTATTGCGTTTATTTCATTAGGCCTTCCGAGTGCCGACGACCCTCATGGGACGGAATCGGAAAGCCTGGCTATGGAGCCAGAGAAGTCCGCGCAGTAGTTTTTAAATCATATATGGTATAAATAAGAAGTAATTAAGGAGTTATAAAATAATGGATTCACTCGCATTTGGTCTGACCTACGCAATCGCTGCAGGTTTTTGTGGTATCGGTTTGGGTTTGGTTGGTTTGGGCGCTATGCAGGCATCAGGCCGTAACCCAGAAGCAATCGGTCAAATTCGTACCCTGATGATCGTGGCTATGTCATTCATCGACGCATTGGCAATTATCGGTTTGGTTGTTGCTCTTATTATTAAGTTCTTGAAATAATTTTTATAGGGAAGGTTCCCGTAAGTTATGCATGACGTAATAATTGCAAGCACCAGCCAGCCTAGTTTGTTCGAGGCGCTTGGTTTGAACTGGAAGCTCCTTTTGGAGCAAGGCATCGCCTTTTTGATCCTCGTTTGGATCTTGGGCAAGTTTGTCTACCCCGTTCTAATTAAAGCCATCGACACTCGCCGCGACCAAATTGAAGCTGGCATGAAAGAAGCGCAGGCTTCTCAGGAAGCGCTAGAAAACGCCGAGCAAAAAGTTGCCGACATGATTGCCGAGGCTCGTAAAGACGCCGACGATCTGTTAGCCCGCAGTCACCAGGAAGCTGGTGCTGTTATTGCTGACGCCGAGGCTAAGGCCAAAGAACGCGCCACGCAAATCGTCAATGACGCTCGTATGCAACTTGAGGCCGACGTGGCCAAGGCTCGTCGCACCCTAAAGACCGAAACGGTTCAATTGGTTGCAGCCGCAACCGAGCACATTGTGCACGAAAAGATCGACAGCAAAAAAGATGCCGGTCTAATTGAGCGCGCATTGACCACCAAGGAGCAAGCATGAACAGCAAACTGTCACGCCGCGTCATTGCTCGCGCATTCGTTGCCAAATTAGTCAACGAGCCAACCCGCCAAGCCCACTGGGTAAAAGTGTTGGCCGGCTATTTGGTCGAACAGCAACAGATTGACACGGTAGACATGCTGCTGGCTGACATTTCCCGCGAATATTTTGCCAAAACTGGCGTACTGCTGGCCGATGTAACCAGCGCTCGCCCGCTGACCGCAGAGGTTCGGAGGGCTGTTGAAAAGGCGCTGCACGAGGCGACTGATGCCAAAAAAGTTGTTATAACTGAGCGCACAGATCAGTCTTTGATCGGTGGCGTGGTGGCTCGGACGCCTGATGCAGTGCTTGACGTAAGCGTGCGTTCACAACTTAACCAGCTAGCGGCAATCAAGTAGGCACAAGGAGAAAGTAAGAAAGAACATGAGCGATTTAGCAATCCAAGAACTATCAAATGAGTTGCGCGACGCTATCCAGAGCTTGCGAGCCACCAAAGGCTTGGAAGAAGCTGGCATCGTTACCCGCGTTGGTGACGGTGTGGCCTGGATTTACGGTTTGCGCAGCGCCGGCTACAACGAAGTAGTCGACATTCAAACCAAAGACGGTGGAACGGTAACGGCCTTCGTGCTGAACTTGCTCGAAGACGAAATCGGCGCCGTATTGTTGGGTGACGACGCTAGCGTGGTTGCTGGTGCCAAAGTTACCCTGACCGGTGAAGTGTTGCAGGTGCCTGTTGGTCCTGAACTGATCGGTCGCGTGGTCGACCCGTTGGGTCGTCCGCTAGACGGCAAAGGTCCTATTAAAGCCAAAGAAAAGGGCTTTATTGAGCGCCCCGCCCCTGGTGTTATGGCCCGCAAATCAGTGCACGAACCGCTGATGACTGGTATTTTGGCCATCGACTCGATGGTGCCAATCGGCCGCGGCCAGCGTGAGCTAATTATTGGCGACCGCCAAACCGGTAAAACCGCCATCGCCATCGACACTATGATCAACCAAGCCAAGCAGCAAACCGGCGTTATTAACGTCTACGTTGCTGTTGGTCAAAAATCTTCTAAGGTTGCTGCCTTGGTTGAGCGTCTAAAGCGCGAAGGCGTGATGGACCAGACTATTATTGTGGCCACCAGCCCTGCCGATCCAGCTCCACTGCTGTACTTGGCGCCATATGCTGGTGCGGCCATGGGCGAATACTTCCGCGACAACGCCCAACATGCTTTGATTGTCTTTGACGACTTATCCAAGCACGCTGTTGCTTATCGCCAGATGTCATTGCTGCTCCGCCGCCCACCAGGACGCGAGGCTTACCCTGGTGATGTGTTCTACCTACACTCTCGCTTGCTGGAACGTGCTGCTAAATTGAACGACGAACTTGGCGCCGGCTCTTTGACCGCGCTGCCAATTATTGAAACACAGGCTGGTGACATCAGTGCCTACATTCCGACCAACGTGATTTCGATCACCGACGGTCAGATCTTTTTGGAAACCAACTTGTTTTACCAAGGTATTCGCCCGGCTATTTCGGTTGGTTTGTCGGTATCACGCGTTGGTGGTGCGGCTCAAACCAAGGCTGTTAAATCAGTTTCTGGTGGTCTGAAGCTTTCACTGGCGCAATTCCGTGAGTTGGCATCGTTTGCGCAGTTCTCGACCGACCTGGACGCCGAAACTAAACACCGCATTGAACGTGGTCAACGTCTGACTGAGCTTTTGAAGCAAAAACAGTACTCTCCGTTGAGTGTTGCCGAGCAAACCGCTTCCCTGTTGGCCGCCAACGAAGGCGCCTTTGACGACGTGCCAACTGCCAAAATCAAAGATGCTCAGGCAGAACTATTGAGCGCTTTGGACAAAGACCACCACAAAGTTATGACCGAGCTCGACAAGGGTGGCAAGCCCGAAGATGCAACCCAAAAAACCATTTTGGACGTTGCCAAAAAGGTAGCTCACTCGTTTGCTGGTACCAAAAAAGCCGCAAAGGCCAAGGAGTAGTAACCAGCTATGGGTTCAAGGCAACAAATTAAGCAGCGAATCGGCTCGGTAAAAAACACCAAGCAGATCACGCGCGCCATGCAGTTGGTTTCGGCCAGCAAGTTGCGTCGTGCCCAAGAAGCTGCTGCCGGCCCTAGCGCCTACGCGCAGTTGGCCCGCGAAATTTTGACTCGCTTGCGCCAATTGGCTGCCGACGACAGCGAGTTCCGTTTGTTTACCGCTCGTCCGGTTAAGCATCGTTTGCTGATTGTTATGACCAGCGACCTTGGTTTAGCCGGCGCGTACGACGCAAACGTGTTACGAATGATGATCCAAGAGGCTCGTGCCGACCATGAAAAAAGCGTTAAAACTTCGGTGATCGCTATTGGCCGCAAGGCTGCGCACACCGCGTCAACGCTGGCCGGCGTGAACGTCGAGGCCGTATATCAAGAAATGCCCGATCATCCTACGGCCGACCAACTGCGCCCAATTTTGAGTTCAGTTGTGGGCCTGTTCGCCGACGGCGTGGTAGACAAAGTGGACATCATTCACACGCACTTTAAGTCAACCATTTCGCAAGAGGTTCAGATGAAGCAGTTGCTGCCTGCCGGCTTCGAAGAAGTAGAGCTGAGCGACGAAATGGCTCGTGCCGACATTGAACCATCAGCCGAATCGCTGCTGCGATCAGCAACCTTGCGCTTGCTGGAAGCTCAGATTTATCAGGCATTTTTGGACGCCATTGCATCGGAACATTCTATGCGTATGTTGGCCATGAAGAATGCCACCGATAACGCTTCTGACTTGATTGACGACCTGACGCTGGCGTACAACAATGCCCGCCAGGCGGCAATTACGCAGGAATTGGCTGAAATCACCGGTGGTGCGGAGGCGATGAAATAATGCCGTACGAAACCACTGATTGGGCAGAAATGCGCGCCGCATTACCTGATCGCTTAGCTGCTATGGGGTATAATCAAACGCGAACAGAGGCTTTTATGGCAAAGGTGCCCGAGACGTATCGGGAGCCGGCGGGCCTTGGCTCGATTGCCCTAGCTGGTGAGCCCCAACCTGATTTTGTAACGTACGGCCCCGAGCCTCTTTACCATGTATTTGGTAGCGAAGCTTTACTAGATGACATACGGGCGGCTACTGACGCGCTTTTAACTGACTTAGAACAAGGAGAAATATAATGGCAACAAAGGAAAAGACCAAAACAGCAACCGGCCAGGTGGTACAGGTTGTTGGTGTGGTTGTTGACGTTGAGTTTGCGCAGGACAGCCTGCCACCCATCAACAACGCACTCAAAGCTACCCTAAACGGTAAGACTTTGATGCTCGAGGTAGCGCAGCACCTCAGCGAAACCACGGTGCGCACAATTTCACTGGCGAGCACTGACGGCCTGAAGCGCGGTGACGACGTAGAAGACACGGGCGCGGCTATTAGCGTTCCCGTTGGCGACCAGACATCGGGCCGTATGTTTAACGTGATTGGTGAGCCAATTGACGGTGTTACAAAAGGCAACGACTTCAAGACGCTGGCACCAATTCACAAAGCGCCGCCCAGTTTGGAAGACCAAGCCGGCTCGGTAGAAGTTTTGGAAACCGGTATTAAGGTGATCGACCTGATCGCGCCTATTTTGAAGGGTGGTAAGGTTGGTTTGTTCGGTGGTGCTGGCGTGGGTAAAACCGTGCTGATCCAGGAATTTATTAACAACATCGCCAAGTTCCACAGTGGTAACTCAGTATTTGCTGGTGTTGGTGAACGTACTCGTGAAGGTAACGACCTGTACGAAGAAATGAAGGAAGCCGGCGTTTTGGACAAGACCAGTTTGGTCTTCGGTCAGATGAACGAACCGCCCGGAGCTCGTTTGCGTGTTGGTTTGACCGGCCTGGCTATGGCCGAAGCCTTCCGTGACCAAGGTAAAGACGTGCTGTTGTTCATTGACAACATCTTTCGCTTTACCCAGGCCGGTTCCGAGGTATCTGCTCTGCTCGGCCGCCTGCCATCTGCCGTAGGTTACCAGCCTAACTTGCAGCAAGAAATGGGCGCCTTACAGGAGCGCATTACTTCTACCAAAAATGGTTCGATCACTTCTGTGCAGGCCGTGTATGTGCCCGCCGACGACCTTACCGACCCGGCTCCAGCAACCACGTTTGCACACTTGGACTCGACCATTTCATTGAACCGCGCGTTGACCGACATCGGTATTTACCCTGCGGTTGACCCCTTGGACTCAAGCTCAACCGTGCTTGACCCAGAAATTGTGGGCGAAGAACACTACACTGTGGCCCGCGAAGTACAGCGTATTTTGCAGCGCTACAAGGACTTGCAGGACATCATCGCTATCCTTGGTATGGACGAACTTTCTGACGAAGACAAAAAGACCGTGGACCGCGCTCGTCGCATCCAACGTTTCCTGAGTCAGCCGTTCTTTGTGGCCGAGAAATTTACTAGCAACCCTGGACAATATGTCAGTCTTAAAGACACGGTAAAGAGCTTTAAGGAAATTCTGGAAGGCAAGCACGACACCAAGCCGGAAAGCGCCTTTTACATGAAGGGCGACATTAGCCAGGTTAAATAACGCGGCGAGCGATAGGATAAACTATGCAGTTAGAATTAGTATCACTCGATGGCGTGAAGTTTAGCGCAGAAGCCTACTCGATCATTTTGCCAACGGCAGCTGGTCAGATTACGGTGCTGCCAAATCACGAACCACTGCTTAGCCAGTTGGTTCCCGGCGTGATCAGCATTCGCAAACAGCGCAGCGACCCCGACTATCATATGGAACATTACGCCACTTACGGCGGTGTTTTGGAAGTCGGCAAAGACCGCGTGCGAATTCTGGTTGACGAGGCCGCACATGGCGACGAGATCAACGAAGCCGAGGCGCAAAAAGCGCACGACGAAGCGGTTCGATTGCGCAAAGACGCTAAGAGCCAGGTTGAACTGGACAAGGCGCAAGCGCTTATCGACCGCCACGCTGTTCGTATTCAGGTGGCCGGCCTTCGCCGACGCTACCGCGAACGCCGCTAACATCGGTGACGTACGCAAAAACACCCGGGCAAATTCCGGGTGTTTTCTATTTGCAAAAAGGGGAATTCCGGATATAATACAATGGTCTTAAGGACGATATCTGTCAAGGCAGTCCGTCGCCTCTTATCCATCACGTACAATCTAACATACCGCATTACTGGATGCAGTCTTAGTTATGTCCCAAAAATACCTTCATCGCTTTGATGAACAACATCTTTTACACACGCTCAAGCATTATTTGCCAACGCAAGGCCCCCTTAAGGACTTTGTGCATCACAACACACTACATGCATTTCAGGATATGAAATTTTACGACGCAATCTTTAAAGCGTCTGCAATTTTTGGATATCAAACCACACTTTCGCTCACAGAATACCGCGATCTTTACAAGATTAAGCGAATTAATCCAGACATTTTGACCAAGATCATCAAAGACCGCAAAGGTGGCAATGACCTTGAAGAGTGGCGCGCCAAATGCCTCCACACAAAATATGACGAAGTTATTGAGCCACGTATTGGGCGGCTGCGCCGTGAGTGGAAACAGCTGTATCCCACTGACTTGGATAACGCTGTGCAACCACTGCTCTTCCGCATTATTTGCAGCTACATTGACCAAGGCGTTGCTATTTCGCCATTTCCCTACGAAGATAAAGGTCTTCTGCATGCGCTGCGCAGCTTAGAAGATCACAGCTTGGTAGGCTTTTTTAAGACCAAAAGAGCACACAACCTTTTGCATAGCGAATTGTGCACCATTACAAAGCTCCTAGAAATAGTGGTGGGCAAAGACAAAGAAGCATATTTTGAGCAGTATGTGTACGACCAACAATTTGGTCATCGTGGTTGGTCAGGCATTGTGTCGGCCATTGAAGATAAGCCCGAATCGCTCTTGTATCCCAAAAAAATATCTTTGGAAGATATGATAATCCTGGAACTTTTGCTCGAGATTGATGCCTTAACTGATCGTTTTGGTGAAACATGGGAGCCGCTGGGAACTGCCATTGCGCAGCCGCCAATTGATATGTTTGCGGAACAGCCACCAACAGAGCTGCAAGAGGTTCTTAAAATGTGGCAGGACGCGTTTGAATGGAGCTATTATGACACAGTGCTTTCCGGCGTGGCGCTTACGGCGACATATGACAGCGTGGCGCAAAGTGATGCTCCCAAAAGTTTTCAATCTATTTTTTGCATTGATGACCGTGAATACTCTTTGCGAACGCACGTCGAAACACTGGATACGCACGTCGAAACCTTTGGCGCTCCCGGTTTCTTTGGGGTTGAGTTCTATTTTGAGCCGGCGCATGCAAAGTTTTATGATAAGCTTTGCCCCGCGCCGGTTACTCCTAAATATCTTATTAAAGAAGTTGCAACAGACAACGTGCGCGAACATGCAAAAGAGATCATGTACACCAAGCACTCTCACAAACTTGTAAGAGGCTTTTTGCTTTCGTACGTTTTGGGCATTCCGGCACTGGGCAAGCTGATTGCAAATATTATAAATCCCACCATGAGTCCTGCGATTGCTGACGCATTTGCACACATGAATCCATCTGCTGAGCTAACTATTGTGCACGCTGGTGAACAAGACAAAGAAAGAGGCCTGCAAGTAGGATTCACCACTAAAGAAATGGCGGATCGCGTGGAGAAATTACTTCGGAGTATTGGTCTTACAAAAGATTTCTCGTCGCTTGTATATGTGATTGGTCACGGGTCAAGTAGCGCCAATAACCCCCACCATGGAGCGCATGACTGTGGCGCGTGTAGCGGAAGGCCCGGCTTGGTCAACGCTCGCGTGTTCGCATATATGGCAAACTACCAGCCAGTACGTGCATTGCTTAAAGCGCGCAATATTGTCATACCGCAGACCACGCAATTTGTAGGCGGCCTGCACGATACGGCGTCCGACGAAGTCATGTTCTATGACGAAAAGGCTCTTACGCAAGAAAATCAGCAGCAGCACGCTAAAAATAAGCAATTGTTTGAAGATGCGCTTGATCTTAACGCCAAAGAACGCTCACGCCGGTTCATGTCTATTAGCACAAAACAACACCTGCGGAATATCAGAAAAGATATAAAAAAGCGCTCAGTTTCGTATTTTGAGCCACGACCCGAGCTAGGACACGGTACTAATGCACTTTGTGTTGTGGGCCAGAGGGACCTTACAAAACAGCTATTTCTTGACCGAAGAGCATTTTTGAACTCCTATGATTATGCCAGCGACCCCGACGGTGCGCTGTTGGGCGGCGTTTTGGCTCCCCTTGGTGTGGTCTGTGGCGGCATAAACCTGGAATATTTTTTCTCGCGCATGGACAACTATAAATTGGGTGCAGGCACCAAGTTGCCACATAACGTTATGGGGCTTATAGGAGTCGCAAATAGTAGCGACGGCGACCTGCGTTCCGGGCTCCCATTACAGATGATCGAAGTGCACGATCCAGTACGATTACTTATGGTGGTCGAGCATCACCCCGAGGTTGTGAAGAAAGTTATTCGTGCAAATCCTGATTTATATGAGTGGTTTGCCAACGAATGGATCCACTTGGTTGCTGTTGATCCCCAAAAGAAAACTCTGCACGTCTTTAAAGAAGGAGAATTTATGCCGTATAGCCCATTGACCAAAAAACTGCCCACTGTGCATGATTTGTCCCACATGTTTGAAACAAGCACCAAGATGAAAACAAACCACGTACTAGACGCAACACAAGAAAACTTACCGGTTCACCTAATAAAATAAGCCCTATGTTACAGCATCTTCTTTCTGCATTAGTTTTTATTCCTGTCGTTGGCTTTGTTGTCAGCATTCTTGTGCCCAAAAAACGGGAACGCGTAATTTTTACGGTAGCCATTGGTACCGTCTTTTTGGAACTTGTCACGTTTTTCTTTTTGGGATATCGTTGGTTTGCTACAGATTTTTCTCCGGTCCTGGCGCATGTCGGATCGTTGTACACAACGCACCAGTACAGCTTTGCACTAGACTTTTACTTCGATAAACTGGGAGTGGTATTTTTAGGAATGACCGCCATCATGACAGCGCTTGTCTTCATTTTTAGCAAGTACTACATGCATCGAGAGCAAGGCTTTAAGAGGTTTTACAGCACAGTCCTACTCTTCTTTACTGGCCTGTCGCTCATAATTCTTGCCGGCAATTTTGAAGTGCTCGTAGTGGGCTGGGAACTTATTGGCATAAGTTCGGTGTTATTGATCGCTTTTTACAGAGATCGGTTTTTGCCCGCCAGGAATGCTTTAAAAGTTTTCTCGGTGTATCGTATTGCCGATGCATTTTTGCTTGCGGCCACTTTGTATGCACATCATATTTTTGACAAAAATGTGAATTTTTCTGAGTTTTCGGAATTGATAGCACATCATGGTAACAGCTTTGTGGTGCTTGGCACTCTACTGTTTGTCGCCGCTCTTATTAAATCTGCGCAATTTCCGTTTTCGTATTGGTTGCCACGTGCTATGGAGGGCCCTACCACATCCAGTGCTATTTTTTACGGCGCTCTCTCTGTTCACATGGGACTGTTTCTTATGCTTCGTACGTATCCTCTTTGGGAGGGTAGCGTATGGCTCCGCATTGCTATCGCCGGTGTCGGTCTTGTGACGGCGATTGTAGCTTCGTCAATTGCACGCGTGCAGTCGTCAATTAAAACGCAAATCGCATACGCGTCCATTACCCAAATTGGCATTATGTTTATTGAGCTCGCTGCCGGACTCCACTGGCTTGTGCTGCTCCATTTTGTGAGCAATGCTGCTTTGCGAACATATCAGCTGCTTATTTCTCCATCTGTTGTAAGCTACTTGGTACACGACCAATTCTTTTACTTTGTGCCTCCGGTCCAAAAAATCAAAAACACATTTTTGGGTAAAATTCATGGTACATTTTATGTTTTGGGCGTCAAAGAATGGAATATGAATTCGGCGATTAGCCGCTTTATTTGGATGCCATTCAAAACTGTGGGCCGAGCTTTTGCATTTCTGGATCGCGGACTTGTGCAAATAGCTGCACTGGCGCTCTTTTTGGGCGCAGGGACGATTGCCACATTCACAACGTTGTCTGCCCATGGGATAACAACATTTTCTGCCGTCGCCGCCATAGTGAGCGTCATTTTTTACATACGCGCGTACACTAGTAAAAATGCTGCCCAGACATGCTGGAACCTTATTATGCTTGGCCACCTTTTTGGCGCGCTATTTTTGGCTGTTGCCGCTTCTGCAAGCTGGAAATACGTAGCTCTGGATGGCGCAGGGACGATTGTCGCGTATGCTACGGGCCTTATGTGCCTTCGGTATTTGCATGTGCATGGCGAGCAAGATACGCTACGTGAATATCATGGAGCTATATTCTCGTTTGCTCGTTTGGGTAACCTGTTCTTTATCGTGGCGCTGGTTTTCATGGCCTTTCCTATTAGCCCCTCTTTTTTGGTGCAAGATGTTCTTTTGAGCTTGATTCCAGGAAGCCATGTCTCTCAGACGGTGCTTTTCTGCTTTTCGTATCTGTTTGCGGGTGTAAGTATTATGCGCTTATACGTAAAAGTTTTCTTTGGACCACACAAGACAAGCAGCCACGAACGAGCTTACCTCTCATCATAAAGCATGCGCGTTTTGGGCTAAAAATTGGTCACCGAACGCATAAAACTTTACAATTGCGCGCGTTTATCGTACGCTAATGGTAATACGTAAAACCATATGGAGGGTATATGTTCGGACGAAAGAAAATCGCCATGCTAGTGGCGGAATTTCTAGGAACCGGCGTTTTGACACTTGTTGTCTTAGCAGTAAGTAAATCAACGATTGGTATTCCATACTTTGTGGCGATTGCCGCAGGTTTGGTGCTGGTGGCCATGACTTTGGCCGTGGGCGCAGTATCGGGTGCTCAGCTGAACCCAGCAATCACACTTGGTCTGTGGACGGTTCGCAAAGTTAAGACCATACCTGCCCTGGCCTACATTGCAGCGCAGCTGCTTGGTGGTGGTGCAGCCTACTGGCTCTACAGCTACTTTATTGGCCAACACTGGAGCAACGTAACTGGCAAATTCGAAGCCAAGATCCTGATCGCCGAAGCTGTCGGTGCGCTGATCTTTAGTATTGCTTGGGCTGCTGCAGCCTACCAGCGCCTGGAAGTTGGCAAGGCCGCTACAGTAGTTGGTGTTGGCTTGATGCTCGGTGTTATTGTTGCATCATCAGTATCCTACGGCTTGCTGAACCCGGCAGTTGCCTTGGGCGTACGCTCATTCTCATGGGTATACGTGCTTGGCCCAATCTTGGGTGCCATTATTGGCTTCAATATTTATGGCTTCCTATTTGCGCCATACACCGCAGAAGGTGCCGCAGCCAAAAAGAAGAAATAGCTTACCTACGCTATTACCAAAAGGCCTCCCGTAAAAAGGAGGCTTTTTGTAATTATAGGCCGAGTGACGCCTGACTGAACGTTGATTCTGGGACGCTAGATGGTGGCACTGAAAGTAGCAGATGCTCAAATTGTTCGATGCCCTTCATGTCGGCACTAAAACCAGTTACATCAGGCAGATCCACGCACATAACGCGGTGCCACACGGCTTGCGCCAACTGCTTAATCTGCTGGTATTCGTCGGCGTCAAACGTCAGATGTAATTCAACAATATCACCTGCTTCGTTGGGCTCTACGAACTCCAAATAGGCGTCGGCAACGGTGTAGCCGGCAAAGCGCCGCGAGCCTTCTATGAGCGCTCGGTACAGATATAATTGCTGCTTGTATTTGTGCAGTTTGGTTGTGTGCTGCCAACGATTGTAACTGCTGCCCGTTTTGTAGTCCACAATGGTAATAGTCTTGGACTGAGGGTTAATAATGAGCTTGTCGATGTTGCCAGCCATGTGCGCATCACCGATAAATATGCCTTCGCGCCGGAACGAAATCTCGCATTCATTTACCACGGCAATGGTATGCTGGCGCTGCGCAAGGTACGCACGCAAACATGTTTGCCCACGATCGAGCATTTGCGCCGTGTCTTGGGCGCTCAACCGCTTCATTCGCAGCCGCTGCTCAAAAGTGGCAAGCACACGGCGAATGTCCGGCACGCTTCCCTGTTTTTTGTGGTATACATGAATCCACTCCAAAGTTTCGTGAATGGCATTACCAAATTGGCCGGTGGCCGTGGGAGCTTTGGGGAACCGCAAAATAGTGTTAATAAAGAAGCTGGTAGGTCCGGCGTATTCCAGGTCTACAAAGGAATTTACGTGGGTTGGGCTGAGCTGGAACTGGTCTAGCCGAGGTTGTAGCAGCGCGCGAGCGTCTTCGCGGGTGAGCGCGCGGTGGTGACGCTGTTGCCAGTAGGCAGCCAGATCGTTCTGTGGGTTTTGCAATGCGTTACCTTCAGCGGGCAAAATCGTTTGTGCGCCCTCTGGCAAGAGCGGACTGATGCCCTGCTTGCCCTCGTTTGTTTCGTTTAGATAGCGCAACCTTGACAGTGCTTTGCCGCTGTATGTAGACTGGTAATTTAGCAAAAAAAGCCGAATTTTGGCGCGTGTTACCGCCACGTAAAACAGGCGCAACCGCTCGTCGTTAGTTGCTCCGGCGTAGCGAATAAACTGTAGATTTGGCGGCAGACTTAGGCGTGAGCTTTGCCCCCGGGCGCCTGTGCCCCAGGCTTCATCGTTCACCGCTAGTACAAAAACGGCGTCAAACTCCATACCTTTGGATTTGAACGCGGTCATCAGCTGAACCGCTTCGTCGGCCTCTTGATACGGGCTGGTGTTCACAATTTTGATATTGGCAGCTCGGTGTGCGGCCACAAAGTCTACAAAATCGGCCAAAATCAACAGCTCACTTTGGTCGGCTTTGTATTCGCGAAGCCTGGCGCGCAAAATGGTCAGGTTGGTCAGCAGGTCCCAGAACGAGCCGACGTTCTCTAGGTTATCGGGGTTTTCGTGAAAATAATGGCTGTAAAACGGCGACCTAAATGTGCTAAAGCCGGGCTCGGACAGATCGAGCGGCGTAACGCCTACAATATAGTCGAGCACGGTTTCTAACGTTTCGGTACCGGCCAACATGCTGAGCCGCATAAAAAAGAGAGCGATCGGCTTGAGCTGATCGTGCGTGAGCAGCGTCTCGGTCCAGTTCTCGCGCTCGTCATTAGCCTGCCAGCTTAGTTGCCACAGCACGCTGGTGGACAGGCCCCAAAATGAAAAGCTCAGCACCTCAGCCCATAGCGCGTTGGCGCTGGCAAAATCGCCCTTGCCGAGTGCTTGCACCAATTGGCTCATTGTTAACAGTTGTTGAATGGCCGGGTCGTCCAGCACGTTCTCGCGCTTTTCGTAGCGCACCGGCACGCTCGCTTCCTGCAAATATGGCACCAATGGTTCTAGGTATTTGTGTTGCGGCGCCAAAACGGCAATTTCGCTTGGCTGCACGCCGGATTTGATCAGCTCGGCAATTTTGTGCGCCGTCCAGGCAAACTGACCCACGTCACTTTTGGCTTCGTGACGTTCAATGGTGGCGGTTTTTTGCAACTTGGTATTGGCTGCCTCTAGCGTTTTTTCAATTTCCGGAAAATGATGATGCAGCCGTTCTTCGATCTGTTCGGCGATGCCCCGAGCGGCCTGTAAAATGTGCGCATGGGAACGATAATTTTTGGTGAGTGCCACGGGCACTACATTGCGGTACAGATCGCGAAACTGCAACATGTGCGAATAATCAGCGCCTTGAAAGGCGTAAATGGCCTGATCGTCATCGCCCACGGCCAGTACGTTTGGCCGGCCCTCAAGCACCGGATTATTGGTGAGCAACTCCACGAGGCGCAGCTGCGCGCCATTGGTATCTTGAAATTCGTCGAGCAAAATGTACAAGTAGCGTTCCTGCAAGGTAAATCGCAAGTCGTCGTTGGCCTCTAAGCCGCGGACTGCGCGCAAAATCATGTCGTCGTAGTCGAATAAGTTGCGCGCAGCCAGCTCGTGCAAATATTTTTCGTAGATATCGGCCGCAGCCCGTAATTTTTGAGTGGTTTTTTGCCCGTCCAACACAAATGCACCGGTGTCGTCTTTGGCCAGCCAAGTGTTTTTCCACTTGGTGAGCGCCAGCAACTTGCCCGACGTTTCGGCTTGTTCCAATGCTTCGCGAAGCGTAGTGAGCACCATGCTGCTAAGCGGCGCGACCTGTTCAAGCGGCATCGCAACCGAAAGAGGCTCAAGCGCATGCAGTAACGCCTCAAATTTTGGATAAGCGTCGCTGAACTTGCGCATGGCCACCAGCGTTTCTAGGCTGTGGCGAACCAGCGGCTGGGCCTGCAGGGTAAAGTCGGCGTTGCTTTTGGCTACGGTGCGAATGTCGTCGGGCGATAGCAGGGCGCGCTTGGCGTCGGAGACAAATGTTTTGATATCGCCCAAATAGGTGTCGGCAAATTTAAGCGGATTGCCGTACGGCAAGTCGGCTACGATCTGACGAAAAATTGCGTCAATACTGAGGTCGTCGGCGGGTTGCTGGTCGCCCAGATCGGTAAAATAATCTGGGTAACGTCGCAGCAGGTCGCTGCCAAATGCATGATAAGTGCTGATGGTGATGTTGTAGGCCGCCTGGCCGATCATGCCGGCAAGGCGCTGGCGCATGGTGGTAGCGCCCGATTCGGTAAATGTCAGGCACAAAATGTTTTCGGGTAATGTGTCGGTGGTGGCCAAGATGTGCGCAATGCGCGTGGTAAGCAGCTGAGTTTTACCTGTGCCCGGCCCGGCAATCACCAAAACCGGCCCGTCAATGGTTGTGACAGCTTTTTTTTGGGCATCATTCAGCCCGGCAAGTGCCTCCTCGTAGCGTCCCATATCTGGTATTATACGCTATTTCTTCTTGAGGCAGGTTGGGCATTCTTCGGTTTCACCGAATTCGGTCATCCACTGTGTGCTGGCTTTCCACCACGGCTCCAGATCGTGAAATCCGACCCAGTCTGCTGCCTGACGAAGCCACCAGCCAATAACTCCGGTAAAGACACGGTTGCCCCACTCCACGGCCGCCCAGTTGGGGCCAACCGGAATGACGCTAATTGGTTTTTTGGGCACGTAAGTCTCGAGTTTTTTGCCATTAGCTCGGCGCACAATATCGTGGGCTGCAAATTGTCCGTCACGGAGTGCGGTTTGAGCCAGCCCGCTGAATTCGGTTGCGGCGTTGTCGCCGATGACGTAAATGCCTTCTTCGGCACGCAGATATTCGTCAACGATTACCTTGCCTCGTTCGTTCAAGGTAAAGTTATTGGCCGCAAAAAACGGGCTATTGGCGGTGCCGGCTGTCCACACCACGGTGCGGCTTTTAATTGGCTCGCCGTTAATCATCAGGCTGTCAGCGGTTTGGCCCTCTACCTTCTGACCCAATTTAAGCGTGATGCCCAATTTTTGTAAGCGCTTTTCAACAGCGGCAGAAACACGCGGATCAGAGTGCGGCAGCAGTCGTGGCGCGGCCTCGATAATGGTAATGCTAGCCTTCTTGTCTTTGATGCCATGGTTTTGCATAATTTCATGCAGATATTCTGGTAGCGCACCGGCCAGTTCAATACCGGTTGGGCCAGCGCCAACAATCAGATAGTTTAGGTCTGGGGCCTGATCGTCAGATAATTGCTGATGCAAGTGATGTTTAAAGCGACGAATTTGCTCCCACGACTTTATGCCGTACGAAAATTCCTCAAGGCCCTTGATACCAAAGTAATTCACGGTCATACCCAGCGCTACAATCAGAATTTCGTAAGGTAGCTTCTGACCTTCCTGTGTCGTAACGATTTTTTGCTGGCGGTCCAGTGTTATGGCCGTGCCCTGCACGAACTTGGCCTTATTTTTGATGATGTCGGCAATCGGAATATTCGATTGCTCATACAAACCACCGGTAGCGGTATGATACAGCGCCGGATAGTACCGGAAGGTATCTTGCTTGGACAGCAGTGTTATGTCGTAGTCATGGTGTTTGGCGAGCTCTAGAACGGTCTTTAGGCCGCCAAAGCCGCCGCCGATCACAAGCACGCGCTTTTTTGCGGCTAGGTTTTGCGGAGTTTCAGTCATGCTTACGATTATACAGAACTGTGGTCAGCTGGAACAGCTATTTTAGTCAACAACATTGATGGTAATAAAGTTGTCGTAGCGCCAACCGTCGGTGGATTGTTGTGCGCGACCGGTGGTCAGGTGTAATTGGTAGGTACCGTTGGGCACGTTTGACGAAAAATCTACGAACATATCAAACGATGTGCCCGAAGTTTTGGTGTTGGACGAGTCAGCGGCAATCCAGAAATACGGCGATTTATCGTCCCATGGTGAAGCTGGCGCGCTTAGCACTTGCCCATCGGGTGACGAAATGGTGACCGTGCGCGAATCCATAGTGGGATTGCTTTTGGAAATGGTCATGGTGGCTACGCTCAAAGCCAGGTCGCCACCGTAGTAAGTTTTTTCGTTTTTGTTGCTGTTGTAGCTAATAAGGGTGCCGGCAGCCACCTGCCCCGGGCGCGTAATAGCGGTGCTAAAACTTTGTGGCGTGGTGGTGCTGGCCGCGCTTCCAGAGTTGTTGTTTTGTTGATTTGTGTTCGTATTTTGTTGGCTCGATGCCTGGGGAGCGTCAGTCTGTGCCTGCGCAGACTTTTGTGTGTGATCGCTTTGCAATTGCTGCGTGTTGGTCACTTTGTTCTGATTGTCATCTTGCTGAGAGGCGCTCCGAATAGCGGCGGAATGAGTCCATAAACCGCTCGCAACTGCCACCAACACCGCAAAACCAGAAGCGATGCCAATGTTTTTGGGCTCCAAAAGTAATCGCTTCAAGTTGGATAATGCGTTCCTGATGAGATGACTGAAAATGAGGAACATAACCCTTTCAGTATACAGCTACTGACAAGCGCCCACAACTGCCGCGCCGAACCCTACTCTACTTGTTGAACTGTGCTCTGTTTGTTTTGAGTCTGATTCAAACTCGAGTCATTCATAATATGCATAAAGGTATAAAACCAAACAATGCCTATAATTAAAGTCACCAAGAAATTAAAAATCGAAAGACCAATGCCAATCTTGGCAAGTAAAGTTGTACGCTTGATGTCTGACTTCTCTTGTTCTGTACCTGGGGCTAGCTGCCTGAGCTTTGCCAACCCTATAAAGCACCTAATGCGGGTATAAACAAACCAGAGAAGCTCCAGTATGCAAGATTTTGAGCGCTATAGTAGGCACGCATTGCCTCGATTTGACGATCCACAGATAACCTTTCAGGATTATTTAAATTTTCTAGGATTATCTGATATGTTGCCATTTATGTCAAATGTTTCGTATTGATGGCCTTGCGGTGGAGCGGCTTTACGCTTAAGCTATAAACAGTATGGACGACATAATCAAACAATTGCAGAAAGTCGGTTTTAGCGGCGAAACCGACACCACTGCCGCAACGCTCGAAACGTATAGTCACGATGCCTCGATGTTCGAAATTAAGCCGCGATTAGTGGTTGTACCCAAAGATGCTAAAGATGTAGAGCGCCTGGTAACTGTGGTCGCCAAGGCCAAAAAAACAAATCCCACGTTGTCTTTGACGGCTCGCTCGGCCGGAACCGACATGTCGGGCGGCGCCATCAACGACTCTGTAATTGTGGACTTCAATAAGCATTTTACGGCCATTGAATCAGTGACGGACACCACTGCCCATGCGCAGCCGGGCGTGTTTTACCGCGACTTTGAAAAAGAAACGTTTAAACATAACGCGCTTATGCCAACCTATCCGGCTAGTCGCGACCTCTGCACAATCGGCGGTATGGTCAATAACAACTCGGGCGGCGAAAAGTCGCTGGAATATGGAAAAACCGAAAACTTTGTGACCGAGCTGCGCGTGGTTTTTGCCGATGGTGTGGAGCGCACCGTTAAGCCGCTCAACAAAAAAGAGCTGACTGTAAAAATGGCCCAAAAAGATTTTGAAGGCCAGGTATATAAGCAGTTATTTGATCTGATCGAGAAAAATTACGACCAAATTAAAGCCGCGAAGCCCCGTGTGAGCAAGAATTCTACTGGCTATAATTTGTGGGATGTATGGGACCGCGAAACCGGCGTGTTCAATCTGGCAAATCTGATTGTGGGTGCGCAAGGAACGCTTGGTTTTGTGACTGACATTCATTTTCGGCTGGTGCCCACTCGCCCTTACACTGGCCTGCTAGTGTGCTTTATGAAAGATATCGCACCGTTGGGCGAAATTATCAACAAAGTGGTAGCCCAGAAGCCGGCCACTTTTGAGTCGTTTGACGATGCTACTCTGTGGTTGTCGATTAAATTTATGCCAAGTTTCATGAAAATGCTGGGCGTGGTTGGATTTATCAAGCTGTTGTTTAGTCTGATTCCTGATGGTTTTATGCTGCTCCGCGGCATTCCAAAACTGATTTTGATGATCGAATTCAACGGTCAAACGCAGCAAGAAGTTGACGACAAAATCAATAAGATGCGTGACATTTTAAAGCCGTACGGCATGGCCATGGAGCGCGACGACACTGCTCAAAAGAGCGAAAAGTTCTGGCTGATGCGCCGCTATAGCTTTCAGCTGCTGCGGAGCAAGGTCAAAGACAAGCACACGGCGCCGTTTATTGACGATTTTGTGGTGAATCCGCCGTACCTGGTTGAATTCTGGCCGCAGATTCGCGCCATTATTCGCAAATATAAGCTGGGTGCAACGATTGCCGGCCATATGGGCGACGGCAACTTCCACATTATTCCGCTTATGAAGCTCGAAGACAAAGCCGATCGAGACAAAATTTTGCCAGCTATGAAAGAAGTAAACGAGCTGGTGCTGAAATATAAAGGCTCGCTGTCCGGGGAGCACAACGACGGTTTGGTCCGCGGCCCATGGCTGGAGCAAATGTATGGCACCGAGGTTCTGTACTTATTCCGTCAAGCAAAAAATATCATGGACCCGCAAGGCATTTTTAACCCGCACAAAAAGGCCAACGCCAACTGGGACTACAGTTTTAGCCACATTCGTGACCATTTCTAGCCCGCATGGTACTTGTATTCCCTCTGATTTGGGTGTATAGTAGCGACGCTCTCCGATTTCGGAAAGTAGCAATCCGTTCATCGTCTACAAGCACACGGAGTCGCAATGGCCGCCCGATCACAAGGCGCGGCGTTTCCGCGCCGGCGCTGTAACCCACAGGCTCACCACACGCTCTATCTGGTGTATGAGCCACGCAATGACGGTCTCACCGTCTTCATCAGTGGGGCGCACGAGTTCAGCAGGACAACCAACCAGCGAATCACTTCGCACCCGCCGAACCCCAGCCAGCTCAAGAAGGTGCACCGGGCGTTCGCCGAGGTGTGCACGCGGGCGGCCGACCATGGTCTGGCAGAGCCGGTGTGGCACAACAACACGCACGTGACTCTCAGCCAGAAGCACGTCACCGACCGAGACTGGGTGCTGCTGCAGATCGCAGAGCGCATCCAAGAGTTGCAGCCGAACTTCACCGTGAAGCTGCGCTTTGCCGACACCGACTGCATCAACGACTGCTGCCGGTAGACATCAAGGAGAATCCATGAGTACTCCACGACGTCGCGGCCTGCCGCGTGTGCGGTACCGCGAAGTCCCGCCGTCAAATCCGCCGAAGCCGACTGGCCAGTGGGTCGTGTACGTGTCGTTCGAGTCCGAACATGCGTTTGCACTCAACTTCATGGTGACCCACAGCGTTGATGATCAGAACTGGGTCGCTGCTCGGCTTCCCATTCTGATCTTGGCGACGCTCCGCGAGCAACTGCTCGAAACACACGACCATGAGTGGAGCCGCATGGGCCTGCCGGTCAACCCGGTGTGGCACACCGACATGAAGGTGCTGGTTGGTGGCAACGCTACGAAGTTCCGCAAGGGCTACGTCCAGCGATTGGTCACCGGCTTCAACCAAGCATGCCAGGGACATACGTCGTCGGCTCGAATGGTGATGCACCCCACGCAGAAGCCTGCTCCTGCGCCGGTCAAGAAGACTGCCGCAAAGAAGACTGCAGCCAAAAAGACGGCGTCCAAGAACACCAAAAAGGCTGTCGCCAAGAAGGCCGCTGCGCGAGTTCCTGCCAAGCCAAGCAAGTCTGGCGGGCGCATCCGACGCTGATCTTCTTTACGAAAAGTGCTGGAACACCGCCGGCGAGGCTGCACTTCGGTGCCCATGTCTCGCTGGCGGCTGTGCTTGTTTTGGCCTCAGAAGCCTTTCAAAACCACTACGATGAACGGATTGCGCACACCCATTTGTAACTTTTACCACCTCGTGGTTAACTATATAAAATGACCACTGTTGCTATTCAGGGCTATGAAGCCTCATTTCATGATGTTGCCGCGCGCCAATTGCTCGGCGATGACATTGTGCTTATTTGCTGCGACACGTTCCTGTCGGTTTTTACCACTGTCTCGGAAGGTCGCGCCGAATATGGCGTCGTAGCCGTGAGTAACAGCATTTACGGGCCTATTCATGACAGTGTAAAGCTATTTGACATGCACCAAGTTGACATTGAAGCGCAGACCACTGTTGCTGTAGAGCAATGTCTACTGACTGTGCCCGGCGCGCAGCTATCAGATGTGCGCGAGGTGTATTCACACCCGGTGGCATTGGCGCAGTGCAAGACATATTTGTCGGCATATTTGCCCGATGCTCTTCTGATCAGTCATGCAGATACCGCTGGCGCTGCCAAAGATGTCGCGACCTGGAATGACCCTGCTAAAGCGGCTATTGCCAGCCAAGCTGCGGCAAAGCGCTACGGCTTAACGGTACACGCGGCTAACATTCAATCCGAAAAGAACAACGTCACCACATTTGTCTTGTTTGCCCGCCGCTAGCCGGTTAGTTTGTGCTGGTAGTGTTGGTTGGGTCGCTTTGGTTCGCGCCCAAAATAACCACGAAGTCTGCGTTGTATTGCTGAGCGAGCGCAGTGTCAGGTGATGTGCCGTTACCAAAAGTTTTCTTGAGTAATGCTTTGGTGTTGGGCTTTTTGCCACCGGAGTTATCGATGATTACGGTGCTTGCAGCTGTGGCTGGTGCGTCACCCACTTGCGATACGTTCAGGCCTTTTTTGGCTAGTTGGTCGCCGTACGTCTTGGCTAGACCCACAATCTGCCCACCGTTGAGCACCACTACATTCGCGCCTTCTTTGGTGATTTTGTTGGCATTGTACTTCTTACTAATGTATTGCTGGATAGCGGTGTAATCGTCCACGCCTGCGGCTGGGGCCAGTGCAGACTGCCCACCGGTGCCGCTGTAGTTTGCTAGCAGATTTACGCCGTCGGCGTCGTTGAGGCTCAGCGAATCAATGTCGGAGCTCTTGACGTCTTTCATGAGATAATACAGACTGGCTAATTCGTTGATCTGGAAGTCGGTTTTTACGTTGTCGCCAATGGCGTCCATCAGTTTGCCAACTTTTACCGGGTTGCTGAGCGTGCCAGCGCTAATAACTTTTTCTTTGAGTGCGAGCATCATCCAGCGTTGGTGTTCAGTGCGGTCAAAGTCGCTCTTGGGAAATCCGTATGCACCGTATTTGCCGTTATAGGGGTCGCCTCGGGCGCGAGCCAAGTTCAAGGCCGTTTGTCCGTCCAGATGCTGTACGCCATTTGCTAGCTTCAGCGCTCCACCCTCGTTAGCCAGGAAGCTTGGATCATACAAACCACGGGCGTCCTCGCTTTGAATATTAACGTCGATGCCACCCACGCTGTTCACGGCATCCCTGAACGCGGTGTAGTTAACCAACGCAAAATAATTAATGTCTATGCCAAAGTCATCAGCCACTACTTTTTCGAGTGCGCCCATGTTTCCCTGCGGGTAGCCTGACTCGTTAAAACCGGTGGCGTTGCCTACGGTGTTCAATTTGCCGTAGCCCATGCCCGGCACATTCACCCACAAATCGCGCGGAAGGCTCATCATAAATGCCGTGTGTTCTTTGGTGTTGATGCTCACGATCATCATGGAGTCGATCAGCGAACTACCGCCGCTGCCATCGGTGCGGTCTGCGGAATTGCCGGCTAGTAGGATGTTAACATGGCCCGACGATTGGCCCTTAAGCGCCACTGGTTTGAACGCGCTAAGTACACTGAGTGGGTTTTTGTTGCCAAACACTTTGGCGCTGTTGCGGTATACTTTCCAGCCCAGCCAACCGCCGCTCACAATAAATAGTGCTAGCACCACAAGTGCGCTTCGTTTGGCGATGGTTCTCCAGGTTCGCGGAGCTTTTTGCTTTTTGCCAAAACGTGAGGTGCGCTTGCCGCCAAGTTGCATATCACGTACGGGCAAAGAGGTATTTAAGATTGAGCGCTCCCCTGGTTTACCTACATGAGGCGCTGGCACTGCTTTTTGCGTAGGTCGAAAATCGCCCATGGTTGCGCGTTGCATCAGGTCATTGCCTGACTGACGCTGCAAGCGAGCGGATTGCATAGGAACAGCCTGTGAGGCTGAGGACACTACTGAACGGCGTTGGCGATTACGGACGAATCCATCAATATATTGTGGTTTTCGCGGTGGCGTATCTTGCACTAAACAAAATTCCTCAATGCTTTTTATGTTGAAAAGCTTAGTACCTAGTATACCATGAGCACGATGCCCAAAAGAAGTTTTTGACGTGTTTTAGTCATCAATTTCGCTGGCGTTCAGACGGTGTGCTTTGAGGCATAAATCACGGAAGTAAATGCCGCCAATGCGTCGCATAGAATCCATGCTCACGCCGTGGTTGAAGGCAAACGTTTTTACTTGCAGCTCAACTTCGTCAGGCAAATCCAGCTCGTCAAAAAATTCAAAGGCAATTTGTTGGACGTCGTACGGTGTTTGCATAGTTCGATCGTGATCACACTGCTGCATCAGGTCGTCTTGGTTTTCGTCGATAAAACGCAACAGCCCGCTTTCTTGCAGGTAGCGTTTACCTTCTTTGGTCAGGCTAATGGGCGACTGCGACTGATACAATCCGGCGTTCTTGCCCTCCCAGGTAGCCAGGCGCTCACGTACATCCTTAAGGTCGGGGCGAATATTGGTATCGACCTCGTTTTTAAGGCTGTCGAGTACTTGCAATTTGCGGCCAATATAAATGAGCGCCGACACGACGGTTGGCAGGCCGATCGCAACGATGGCTGTATTCACCCACTGCAAAGCTGTCATATATATAGCTTACCGTTTTTTGGCCATCTAGCGCAACCGATTTCTTTACTGAACTCTCGACCCTGTGTTCCCTTTGGAGCGAACGACTTCTTGGATCGAGAGCCTGGTCACTTCAGATATCACCGAGCTGGCCAAAAAGTCATCCGCAGTTTGAATTGCCATGCCGCGCCCTTCCTTAACGTGTAAAGTATTAGCATCAACGCCAACTGCCTTAAAAAGCGTGCACCGCGTAATCGTGCCATCGGCCTCCCGCTTATCAATAAACCCTAACAGCTGCGCGTCTTGCGGTGTAATTCTTAAATTCAGTTCTTCTTGCAGCTCTCTGATAATGCAATGTATGGGCGATTCGTCAGGTTCTTGCCCACCACCAAAAAGCGTAGTTTTGCCGGGGTTAACAATGCCTGACTTTTGATCGCGTACTTGCAAAATAACCTTGGAGTTTTTGTCCAACAGGACTGCTCCGCAATATCTACGATCATACGGTGTCATTGGTTCGGTTGTTTGCATATTGATAGTATACGCCGCTCCGCGTGCTAATAGTTGTGCAATTTAAAGGAAACCTGATACACCATTGCGCTAATTTTGTCAGACATTTCAGACAAAGCATAGTCAAGCTTTGTGTCTCTTTCGCCAACAATAATAAGACCGGTGACATTTTGGGTGGGCTTGGCGAGGTTATTGCGAACCCAACCCATATAACGCAGCACTTGGCCAACAACTTCGTCGTTTTTGCGGCCCTTTTTTAACTCAATAACAACAAAGTTTTCGTTCTTGTCAATTGCAAGAATATCAAGGTACCCTACCTCTTTTGTGTAATACTGCTGGCCTGTATTTCCGTCGTCGTCGATATAAAGTGTGAGCTTTTGCCCAAAGTTAATATTTTTCCAGTTATCAACGATAAACTCTTCCAGATATTTTTCTAGGGCAAATGTGGTTTCATCTTCTACTTCAAGACCAGCTTTTGCTGGAAGTTCATCAGGGGAATACCCCATGATGATGTTGTAGTCTTCTTCAGAAATTTTGCTGGAACCTCCTTGAGCGGGGCGCCATTCTATGGACGCAAAGCTCTTTCGGGGCTTTGGCTCTGGGAACACAAGTACATCTGTTAGATCAATGCGCAGTGTGCTGGGATCCAGGTACCATTCCGAAGACTCGCCGCTTGTGTCTTGATAAGGGGTGCTTGCCAGCACCGCAGCACCGACCAAAACCTGGTTTTTTGAGCCGGTCAGGTAAAAGAGGACCTTATCGCCCACCTGGATTGCTTTTCGGTTGGGCGTGTTGTGTCCAAAACCCCATACCGAATGGTCACGAACTAAAAAGTCAAAAACTTCTCGTGCAGTTTTCTGCTTTCCATATGCCGACTGATCTGATACCTGAAAGACGAAATAGTTCATGCCTAAGAACTCGCGCTAGCTTCAATCGCGCGTACCATCCAATCGTTTCGCAACGCACCAGCAGCTTGCATGGCATAGATTTTATCAAGAGCAAACCATTGCGCATCCAATAATTCATCTTTTGCGAATGCAAGTTCACCGCCCGTAATGTTTGCAGCAAAGACGTGAAACTCGCGGCCTTTTTCGGGCGCTTGCTCAACAAGTACTTCGCGGGTGGCCTCGACCGCATAGCCAGTTTCTTCAGAGACTTCTCGCACGGCGGCTTGTTCGGGAGTCTCTCCTGGATCGACATGGCCGGCTGGCAAGTTCCATTTGCCATACACATCAGGCTTTTTTTCTTGGACCAGAAGATATCTGTCACCTCTTTGCAATACGCAGCCGGCGATACGGGTAAAAGTTTGGCTATCAGACATGTGTTTATCCTACCACGCCAGGCAGTGTATAATAAAATGCTAAATCACATACAGGAGAACATATGGACCGTAGCCTCATAAAGCCTGAGCTTGACGCGTCACTAGTAGAAAAGATGAAGCGCTATCTTGCCGCTGTGGATGCCGGCGACCTGGATGCCATGGAGCAATTTTATGCTGATGATTTTGTAAACATTCGTTACGATAAAGCTGCACAGGCCGCAAATATTCCCAAGGGCGTTTACATGAATTTGTTGCGTAGCTGGGCAGCACAGAGCGATGGCGCGCACCCTTTGGCGGCTGCTCAAACGACTCATTTTGTGGCAACAACACAATATGGCGAGTACGCTTCTGTACTGCTGATCCGACCAAAAGGTCTGGATATTGTTTCCTACAATTTTGTATGGCGCAATCAGGCAGATACGTGGCGTATTGTTCGTGAGTTCACATTTCAGGATGCTTTGCCTCAGCCTGGATAGGCATTGTTGGTCTTCTTGACTCGATTAGGCAGTAAAACCTGTCACTGACAGGTTTTACTCATTCTCCGTTCTCATCCCTCTACATGCACACAAGCAAAAACGCCCACCTAAAGGTGAGCGCTCTTGCTTGGCTGGGATGGAGGGATTCGAACCCCCGAATGCCGGGACCAAAACCCGGTGCCTTACCACTTGGCGACATCCCATGAGCCGTGCGTCATGTGACGCAACAGATTGATTTTACCGTATTTGTGGCTTTTATTCAACTTGGTATTCTGGTGACAATAACAGTTCTGCTCGCACAATGTCGCACAATACGTCGGCTGCGACCGATCGCATGCCAATAGGTGGTGCTCCGTCGGCCGCAAAACCTTCTTCTACCAAGCGCGTTCTGCCGCTGGCATACACAGACACATCCGGAGAAGTGGTGGCAATACTGGAGTGCACGCCGCCATTTTCGTAGTAATAAAATTGTATGTCGCCTGGAGCAAAAATTTTTTCTGTCGCATGTTGTTGCAGTTGTACCGAATGACGCAGGTGTCGGGGCCATGCGCCGGGTTGCAAACCCAGCACACGGCACATGCTAGCAACGACCAACCCGCTGCAATCGTATCCCGTCGGGTCTACGCCCTGTTCCATACACTGGTCAAGTGTGATCGTTCCGCCCGCACACAGATTTTCTGGCCTAAAATGATGTCGAAACGGCGCACCAATGTGCGACCGCGCTTCGGCAATAAGTCTGTCACCCAGCTGGCTCATAATAGTTTTAGTATACCGTGCGGTTTACGCTGCGCGAATCGTTAAGCGCGCCAATATTGTAGGCTGGATCAGTGGCGACGCTGGCGCGCCATGGCCGGGCCTTGGTAAGCGGCACACCAAACTGCGGCGCGCTATGGTCCAGGTCGGCAAACGCCAGGCCCTCTATTTCTTCGATGGCGTTCACTACTTCCCCGTCCGGGCCAATGAGTGCCGAGCTCATCATGTGGGCGCGGTTGGTTGGCACCGACAAACTGATCCAATAGCAATGCACCGCGGCGTGCGCCCGAGCTTTGAGCTGAAAAATTGGTGCTTCCGGATAAGCAGACAGCAGCAAACAGTCCACGCCCAGTTTGCCGTATTCGATAAATAATTCCGGAAAGTTAATTTCTACGCAAATCATACAGCCGAACCGATAGCCATCGATGTCAAAAATCACCGACTCGCTGCCAGCGGTATAAAACTGCGTAACTTCGGTGTGTGACACCACCCGCTTGTCGTAGCGCGTTACTAACGCGCCCTCGTCCGAAATAATATACAGACTGTTGTGTGGCCAATGCGGCGGCGTCAGCTGGTGCGCCGATCCCAGCACCACCCACAGATGCAGCTCAGCGGCTAGCGCCATAATAGCTTGCAGTTCAGCATGAACGGCTGCCCAATTGACCTCGCCCCAGCTTTGAATGGGATTTTTGGCATAGCCGGTCAGCATGCCTTCTGGAAACTGAATTACACGAGCGCGGCCTTTGGCCGCTTCCCGCATGGCGGCTTTGACTTTTGCGGCATTTACGGCAACGTCGCCGCTAATTGGTAACTGAGCAATGGCCACCCGCAAGCGACCCTTCTTTGTTGTGGGCATGTAAGCTCCTTTTGATTTTTATTTCTCCGTGTCCTGTACCTCGACGTGCTTTTAGTATAGCACTACCGCCATGCCCTGCACGATATTTTAGTCAGTAATAGTGAGCACTACTTTGCCTTTGACCTTGCCAGATTCACGTGCGGCAAAAGCTTCCGCCACTTGGGCAAGCGGATACGTGGCGTCAATGTGTGGCGTTACCACTTTTTGGTCAATGAGTGCGGCTAGCGCCGTAAGATCTTCGGTGGTAGCCCGTGTTTGTTGCGCAATAGCCCGTACGTTGTATTGTTGCATGAGAGTTTCGTCGGGCTGCATGAGCATCGACACAATAACGCCACCTTGCTTGAGGGTTTTGAATGATCGTTCGTATGTTTCGCCACCAATTGTGTCGAATACGGCATCATAAACGCCCTCGGCTTCGTCAAAAGCTTGGCTGGTGTAGTCAACGACTTCGTCAGCGCCTAAGTCTTTGACGTACGCTATTCCTTCGCCGGTTGCGGTGGTGGTTACGGTTGCGCCAAGGTGTTTGGCGATTTGGATAGCAACAGTTCCAATACCGCCCGCTCCACCGTGAATAAGCACTTTTTGCCCGGCTTGCACATTCATGTGCTGGGTAATTACTTGCAACGCACTAACGCCCACTAATGGCATTGCTGCTGCTTGCACAAAGTCGGTCGAGGCCGGCATGGCGGCAAGTTGCGATGCTTTGGTGGCTGCAAATTCAGCAAAGGCACCGCTGTTACCAGCCACTACATTTGCCTGACCGTATACTTTTTGACCAGGAGTAAAATCTGCTACACCCGAGCCCGTCTTTACCACGATCCCTGCAATGTCGACTCCCAGTGTTAACGGTGGCTGTACCGATTGCACATGACCTTCGCGTACCATGGTGTCAAATGGATTAATGCTGGCGGCGTGTACTTCTACCAGTACTTGCCCGTCGCCAGCCTGGGGCTGGTCGATTTCTTCTATTTTGATTGTGTCTACGTGACCAAAGTTTGTGATTCGTGCTGCTTTCATAATAATTCCTTTTTTATTCGAGTGATTTAATGATTTCCAAGAAGTCGTCCAGATTGATTTCGGCTTTTACCACATAGCCGTCCATATCTTTGCGAACGCTGGGGCTGACCTTGCTGGCGTCACCCAAGTTGGTTAGCAATACAATTTTGGTTTTGGTGCACCCGTAGCTGTCATCGTGACGTAAAATTTTGAGCACCTGAAACCCGTCCATTTTGGGCATCATAATGTCTAAAAAGATCAGATCAGGCTGGAACTTTTTGGCAGCAGCCAGGCCTTCTTCGCCATCGGCAGCCATTGCAACATCAAAGCCATGACCATGCAGAAACAGCTTGTACAGATTACGTAGTTCGGGGTTGTCTTCAACGAGCAATATTTTTCGTAACCCAGCCACGATGCCTCCTGGTTATGTTTTGTTCCTGGCTTGACTGTGCAGCGGCTAATTGATCGTCGCTCAGCACAGGGATGGCAAAGCTAAATGTTGAGCCTTTGCCTACTTCGGACTCTACTGAAATTGTACCGTGATGGCGCTCCATAATCGACTTAGAAATGTACAAGCCCAAGCCGGTGCCGGTGCTACCACTGTCTAAGCCGCCGTGCACACGGTAAAATTTGGTAAACAAATTGGGAATTGCTTTTTGCGGAATGCCAATGCCGGTGTCGGTTACGCGCACCACGTACGCTTGGCCCTCTAGCGCTAGGCGTACCGTCACCGTGCCGTTGACATCAGTGTACTTAACGGCATTGGCCAGCAAGTTATTGATTACTTCGCGAATCGCAATCGGGTCGCCCACTACAAAACAGTCTGCCCCCGGGCCTTCGTACCCCAGTGTGATGTTTTTGTCTTTGGCCACAAATTGAGATTCTTTAATTGCCTGGGTGATCAACGCCGAAAGATCGGTTTTTTCAAAATGCAGCGTAAGCGTGCCACGTTCTATGCGCGTGACGTCCAGCAAGTTGTTGATGAGGCCGCCCAACTCTGTAGCGCTCTTGAGCGCTTGATGAATGTACGTGGTGGTTTCGGGGTCGGCGCTGGCACCCTTTTTGTACGAAATCAGTTCCAGATATCCGCGGATTGCAGCCAGCGGCGTGCGCAATTCGTGCGCGGCCATCGACACAAAATCGATCTTCATGTCTTCTAGCTCGCGGCTTTTGGTTTCGTCGTGAATTGTCACAATTGACTGAGCTGTGGACTGATCTTGCCCGGCGCTTACCGGCGCCACCAGCACTTTTACAAAATGCTCGTTGCCGGCTTTGTCGGTGTACTGCATGTCGGGGAATACGCGTGTTTCGGTTACGTTGTAGTCTACGTTAAAGTCGCCGTTGTTGCGTTTCCAGGTGAAAATGTCGTGCACGTTTTTGCCTGTCAGCTCGTTGACTGCGACGGATGCCAGCTCGCCTGCTGCTTGGTTGGCGATCAAAATCGTGCCAGCTTTGTCGATAGCCAAAATACTTTCGGCCGTGCTGTTTAGAATAACTTCCAGGCGGTAGCGTTGCGATTCAATGCGCGCCACAAAATCTTTTAGGCTCAGCCCCATGGCGTTAATACTGGTGCCCAATTCGCCAATTTCGTCGGTTCTGTTGAGCTCGATATGTTCGGTAAAGTCACCCTGGCCAATGCGTTGCGAAGCGCGCGCAATCTGTAAAATCGGGTTGGTAAAGAAGCGTGCAAAGTAAATTGCCACCACGATAATAATGATTGATGACGCCACCACAATGCCTATTAACCCATTTCGCAGCTGGTTTATGGGTGCGGTGATTTCCTGAGTGTCCATTTTGGTGGCGATTACCCAGTCAGCAAAGCCAATTGAGCGCGCGGCGACCATTACTTTGTGGCCGCGGTAATCGGTAGATTGGTGGTATGAATTGCCTCCATCTGCAAACAAATCTAGATTGTTGAGTTTGGTGGTAAGCGCCGCGTCGGTGTTAAAACGCAGGGGGAACAGCGATACTACATTGCCGCTGCTGTCTTTGCTGGCCACAATGGTTTCACCAGTGGTGCCCAAACCAGTGTAATCTTGCACGGCAGCCACGATGTCGTCAATGCGATAGACTACGTTCAAAATGGCGGCTTCTTGCTTGTTCACCGTCACGTCAGTGGTCATATATAACTTGTCCAGGCCATCGCGCGGATCTTCACGCACCGCAATGTTCATGTCGCTGTCTTCGGGAATGGTAAAAGTGCCGCTGCTCATTTGCTGCCCTTCGGTGCCATCAATAGTGGACGCCAAGACGGTGCCGCTTGGGTTGGCCACGTAAATCGCCTGAATCTCAGAAACCTGCGTCTGGGTATTTTGCAAAATAGTGTTAATTGTGGCCAGATCTTTGGTATTGTGCGTGGCCAAATAGCTACCTAATGCCACCTGAAAATCGTAATTATTGGTTAGCTTAATAACCTCTTCTTGTTTCTTTTGGAGCAACGAATTTATCTTTTGCTCTTGCTTGATGGCGATGCTGGTAAGCTGGTTCGAGGTGGTGGTGCGCAGTTCCCGGCTGATAGTTATGTATGCCACTAAGCTGACCGCGAGTGTTGGCGCAAGCCCAATCAACAGAAACAGACCGATGAGTTTTTGCTTTATTTTCACTAGTATTCTCTTAGGGCTATTCAACCTCGGTAAATTTGCCGTTCACAACCTGCAGCAAATCGTACTTATAATTTTTGTCGGACAATTCACCGTTCTGATCGAACTTTATGTGCGCTGAAACACCTTGGAAATTCAGCGTTGGCAAAATGTTTTTTACCTCTTCGCCGGTGGTGGCGCCCTTTTGCACGGCCAGATATATGGCGTGAAAGGCGTCGTAGGCTTGGGGCGCGGCGTACAATTGCTCGGTGGTCTGATATTCGTTGGTCAACGCCTGTTTAAACGATTTGCTCCCTGTTGGAAATGACGTAATGGTCAGACCCTCCGCAGCTTGCGGCGCGTTGGCAATAATGGTTGGATCGTACATAATGTCGGCGCCAAACAGCGGTACGGTGACGTTGGCTTGGCGCAGCAGCTTAATGACGGCCGTGCCCGACACCACAGAGTTCGGCGCAATAAATATTGCTTCGGGGTTGCTCGCCTTGAGTTGAGCAATTTGCGCGTTCAGATCAATCACGTCGGGTTCAGCGGTAGCCGTGGCAACCACTTTGCCACCCAGCGCCTCAAACTTTTCCTGAAACACTTTGTTCATGCCAGTGCCGTACGGTTCGTTGGTGTAAAAAACGGCCACTTTGCGGATACCTTTGTCGTAGATGGTTTGCGCCATGAATGCGCCCTGAAAAGTGTCGGGCGGCACAACGCGAAAGAAGTAATCGTCAGGAATGCTGAGCGTTGGGCTGGACGCCGACGGGCTGATCATGGGAATTTTGGCATTGTTGGCGGCTGGCAAGGCGGCAACCGATGCGCTGGAACAGCCCTCGCCAATAATAGCGATCACGTGCTGCGCAATCAGTTTTTTGATGGCGCTGGCCGCGGTTTTGGGATCGCACTTAGAGTCGGCTTGCACCAGTTCAATATTGTCGGCGCCGAGTTGCTTTTTGGCTAGCTGAATACCTTTGTTTGCGCCGTAGCCCATGCTGCTGGAGCCACCGCTGAACGCCATCATGACGCCTACTTTGACGTGCGGAAGTTCGGCGGTTTTGTCTTTGCGACTTTGGTAGTAGTAAAACGCGCCACCTGCCACGGCAACAACAAAGACTATAAGCAGTACGAGCCACATGCCACGACGCTTTTTGGGCGGATTTACTGGTGGCAATGGTGTTGCAGGTGTGATTTCTGGTTGGTCAGATGGTTGCGGTGGATTTGCAGGGACTGCGGGCACCACTACTTGCGGTGGCGTTCCTGGCGTCGCCGGCTCTGAAGCGACTGGCACACCAGCATTTTGTTGATTTTCCTCGGGCACAGATGGTTTGTTGTTTATCTCGTCCATGGCCTTATAAGCTTATGTTAATTATGTATCCATAATCAAGTAAACTGCCTCGATTTGCAAGCACTTTTAACAACAGAGCGTCGAACGTCGTCTATACAGGCACAGAAAGAGACGGCCCATAACGGGCCGTCTCCTACACAAAAAAGCTCAAATTGTACCAGTATATGTTAGTTATATACTATTTGCCTGCGCCCAATGTAAGACCCAGGGTAACTCCTGCCAAACCAAGCAGCGTTGCCGCAAGTGTTAGAGTAGTTTCTGCCATTATATTGCCCTCCTAGATTGCTAAAATTTACGGTGATGCATCACGTACCTATCATGGCCTATGCCCACAGTACCAACAGTTAAATTTTTAACAGCATTCCTAAATGTCAGATTAAAAAAGTCTGAAAAAACAAAATTTACAACGAATTTTGGCGCCAAAATTGAACAAAACTGGCGCACAAAACGCGCTGTTATGTTCGCGGAATGCTCGGCACCTGTTCGCTTATTACAGCCAAGTTTCAGCAAAAAACAAGTCTTCCGCATTGCGCCTAATATAAGTAGGATTAACCATGTGTTACTAGCAAAAAATGTAAGGAGAACTATGAAAGTTCAATTTTCCCGTTTGCGACGTGTACTCAGTGCGTCTGCACTAGCATTGGTTGTAGCATCGACTTCTGCTGCAACAGTATCAGCTGCGCCATCTCAGGGCCAGCAACCACCAAAAAGCTTTGCCAGCGGACCGCAAAGCAAACCACCAGTAGAGGCCGGCAAGGCGGACGCCCCCGAAGGCAAAAACCTTGGCCCTACAACGCTCAAATCTTCGAGCACCGTTACTCCAATGTTGGGTAACGTAAGCCGCGTCGACTTTTCGACATTCTACAACTACTGCTACCGCGATTTGGTATACACCACCTTGCACAACACCACCAGTGCAACACAGTACGCTCACTTGTACCTGTACAATGGTACCGGTCCAACTCGTGACTTGTACGTCAGCGTTCCAGCTAACGGCTATGTCTACCCTGCCTTCTATGGCGTGTCGGGTGCCTACCAAGTGTACCTGTACACCTGGAACGGCTCGAGCTACCAATACGACGAATACAAGACTGGCACGAACAACTGTAATGTTTCAGTTTCTCGCGTCTACAACGCTGGCGGCTGGGTCGAGCTAAAGATCCAAAACACCGGTACTGCATACGCAACGCAAGCATCAACTGAACTGGCTCCTTACCCTGGAAGTGGAACCTACACTGGTACGCACTATGACTACCCAACGGCTGGCGGCGCCGCAATTTACCGCTGGTTCTACGTGGGCACATCGCCTTATGGCATCGTATCTACTACCGCCAACAGCTATCTGTATCCGTACATGTTCTACGGAGACCTTTAGTCAATATAAATAAAATTTTCGCTAGCTAACACAGAACGAGGGGCGGCCCGGACGAAAGTCCTAAAGGGCCGCCTCCCACTATATTTTATATACTTTTTAGTGCTAATGCTACGCTCTGGAGGCTCTAGTAATTTGGCTGATTTTGTGGTATTGTATGCTAATCGCAGAGAGACTTCTCGCGAACCAAGGCAAGTAAGTGCCAATCTGAGGGAGCGCCGCATGCAGCGCTGGGAATCATTCAAAAGCCGCGTGCACTATCTGCTGAACAAGCTGATCTGGCTGTTCGTCATCGGTCTGGTGACCAACACTGTCTACGTGCTGGCCTTCATGACCGTGGAGCACCACTCGTTCAACGACTCGCTGTGGTGGGGCTGGGTCACCGGCTTTACGGTTGGCTACGGCGATATTTCGCCCGTCACCCATCTGGGCCGGCTGATCGCGATCGCCGCTATGGGGACCGACTTCGTCCTGCTGGCATGTTTCAGCGGCCAGATCACGGCGATGGTGCTTATCAACAAGGACATCTTCAGCCACGCCGAGCAGGAACTGCTCAAGCGCCGTGCTGAGGAACAGAGCCGCCTGCTGTACGCGCTGTACGCTGACCGCTTCGGCGACAGCCCTGATAACCTGCCCCGGAGAGTGTTGCCCTTCCGTACCAACGAAGAAATTCTGTTCGACCTGAACAAACAAGAAGACTGAACTGCGGGGCGCGACCGTCACCACCAACGTGGCTGTCGCGCCAACCCGCTCCTCTTATATATTGCACTTACTTGCCACACCGCTACTACTCGTACATCAGTTTTCAATAAACTTGAAAATTAGTGCATAAGTAGTAGTGATGTTGACCGTTCCGCTTGCTTGATTCCCGTAGAGGGAGTCGAAGAAGCGGAACGGCCGTTCACCACATCACACAGAGTTGTACACCGAAGTGCACATGACAGAAGAACAGCGTGGTCGTCAGATGACGATCGACGACATGGCCATGGCGACCAGGACGATCACCGTGCCGGTGACGGCGGCGGCGAGCCACTGGTTGCCCTTGATGAGGACGCTGATGTTCGACTTGCGCAGGGCCAGTCGGCCGAGCAGCGGGACGAGGACCAACAGGACCACGGTACCGACGACGGCGTAGATGCCGAAGCCGATGAGCGCGTTGGCCCAGCCGGTGAAGTCTCCGGCGATCGCGGTGTTGAGCATGAAGCCCAGGCCGATCACGACGGACCCCAGGATCAGGGCCGCGGCCTTGTTCTCGTAGGTGTTGATCTCGCTGCGCATGCCGTAGAACGTGCCGACCAGCAGGTAGGCGATGACCAGCATCAGCAGACCCAGGCCGGTGAACAGCAGGGTCGATCGCACGGCCACGCTGACGCTCGGAGCGGCACCGGTGAAGGCTCCGCCGATGATCAGCCCGAGCGACAGGTAGAACGATGACTGCACGATGGCGTGTGCCAGGCTGGCGTCCCGGAGGGCGTTCGCGCTGCGCAGCTTGCCGTACAGCAGCAGGTCCAGGACCGGCCGCAGGACGATGTTGAACGCCAGGATGATGCCGAGCCCGCCGCACACCAGCCACTGGAAGTCCAGGGCCGTGTTATCGGACTTGACCGACACGAGCGGCACCGTGGCCACGACCTGGCCGACCAGCATGCTGGCGCGAATCAGGGTGAACGGCGCGTTGCGCTGCTCGATGATCTCGTGGTGGTCCTTGAAGTCGGTGGTCAGGGCGTTGATCGCGGACCAGGCGATGGCCACGAGCACCAGGATGATGCCGAGCTTGCCCAGCGCGACGAGTGTGTCGTGCACGGTGGGCAGGTCGCCGTAGATGCCGCGGAGGCTCTTGAGCGGGTGGTTCATGAGTGTCACACTCCCGTTTCGAAGTAGTGAGGCGCGAAGCGGCTCAGGTTGTTGGTGATTCGGCCCTGACTGACGCGGATACACAGGCCTGCGCCGGTGTCGCCGAGCATCCAGGAGCCGATGACGGCGTGGAGTTCGCCCAGCTCGGGGTCGTGGAACTTCGGCAGCGGTGCCAGTTTCTGGACAACGCGGCCCTCTGCTCCGTAGCCCTGATTGGGGCCTTCCTCCACGATGACGCCGTCCCGAATCACGGTGACGTTGGCGCCCTCGCGGCTGAGCATCGGCTTGATCACGCAGTTGCGCATGAAGTCGGCCGGGATGTCCGGGTCGCCCTCGAAGTACGTCTCCAGGAGAAAGTGGTTGAACCGCGAATCATCCTTGAAGAGTTTCCACAGGACGGCCAGGAAGCCCTTGTTCGACCACAGGAGCTTGTACGGCGACTCGACCCAGATGGTCGGATCGTCGCTGAGCAGGTCGTAGATGGCGGTCTTGCCGAAGTCGAACCTGCCTTCTTCGAGCGCGTGTTCCCACGCGTTCAGCTTGAAGATCATCTTGATCCTCATGCCGTCCGTGTCGAACCACTGCCCGATGGGCGTGCCAGCCAGCGGCCCGTCCGGAACGGTGGGGCTGCCTTCGGGCTCGTGGCGCGTGATCTGGTTGAGCTTGATCAGCTTGACGCCGAACGCGGATGTTTCACTGGTGCCCATCAGGCGGGAGGCCTCAACGAGCGCCTCGTACATGATGACGCAGGTGAAGTAGTCCTCGCCCTCGGGCTCGTCGCTGTCGTGCGCCACGTGGATGACGCTCGGAAGCGATCCCCATGACTGGCGGTACAGCGTGAGCTCGTGGATCCAGCGATCGACGAGGTTGTCGGTAGAACCGTCGCCCTCGTAAGGCTGGTTGGGATTGCCGCGCACAGGGTCCTTGCGGAGGCTGTTCCACTGGTCCCGGCCCTCGCGCTGGTGAAGCGCTGCGAACCAGTCCCACTGGATGACGGTCTCGACCACCCCGGTGGGTGTGTCGGCGTTGAACTCGAAGAGCTTGACGCCCACGATGGTGCCGTTGTCGTCCAGCTGCACGCCCAGGTCGTAACGTCCGTAGATGTTCGGCCAGTATTCGTGCGCCAGAGCCAGGCACGCCGAGCCGTCCGGTTCGTCGAGCTGCCAGGTGCGGATGATCGCGCCCGCGGCCCACTCTGGGATGCCCAACTTGTGGAAGTAGCAGTCCCTGTCCAGGTGGGACAGATTCCGCTGCTCCGGGTTGGCCGTGTCCCAGTGCCAGGCGCGCTCGAACGCCAGGACGTGTTCGCCCGCTTCGAGGTATGCCTGGAACAGAGCCGCGTTGGCCTCGCCGATCAGGTCGGTCTCGGACTCCTTGAGTACAAAGTGTCCGGCCTCCATCCAGTACGAGAACTCTTGGCCCGTCACGGGGTCGGTGGTCATGACGTATGTCAGACCCTGGTCCTTGACGAGCTCGATCCAGCCGTCCCGGGTGGGACCGTCGGATACGTATCGCATTCCATCAGCCTCCCGAAGAGTGGCCGCCGAAGCCGTGGCTGGTTGTGCCACTGCCGCTGCGGCCGGTGGTGTGGCTGCCGGAGCTGCCGCTCTTGCCGAAGCCTCCGGAGCGCTTGACCGTGGTGGGCGCGCGCCCGCTGGGCGTCAGGCCGGCGTGCTGCCTGGCTGTGGTGTTGTTGGCCTGGAAGTAGCTGCCGCCGCGACGCTGGTTGGCCGGAACGTGGTAGCCGACGGAGTGGTGCACCGAGGTGACCCACAAGTACGTCGGATAGCCGCCGTAGTAGTAGCCGTTGTCGTCGCTGCAGTTGTCGGGGTCGATGATGTTGCCATCGTTGTCGACGCAGTAGACGTTCTGCGTGGTGGTGTCGTCGTTGTCGTCGAGGCTGCACGCGGTGAGGGCGGGTGTGCCCATCAGCCACAATGCAGCTGCCGAAGCAACGATCCTACGAGAAGCCGCCGTTCGGCGACTCGGGGAAGATCCCATGAAGGTACCTTTGCTCGTGCTGACTGTTTACAGCGAAGCTCAAAAGCTCCTTTCTGTCATATGCTGTTAAGGTGCTACGCTGCTTGTGTGATGCAGTGTGAGGACAGGAATATCATCCCCTGTTAAAGCTGCCGACCCGAGCACTAACAGAGGATGATATGCGGTTGTCAATTGACGCATATTATATCATATGTTTTATAGGATTACTAGCCTAGTCACATTGACTTTTGTATACGGTTATGGTAAAATATAACCTGTTTTCGTCGAGCTCAAACGTGAGCCCCGAAGCACATTGACAAGTAGACAGATTCATTTCGGTAGCGTGTGGTTTTAAGCATTTATATATGAATGCTTGCATCCATGCACTACCGTCTCAGAGAAAGCAAATACCATGAACGCCTTCAGGCAGCTCACTCTGGCCGAGATCGCCGACAGCGCCCGCGCCGCGCGTACTGCTCGCGAGCAGGCCAACTACAGCGACTACGGGCAGCAGCACGGCGGAAGCATTCGACTCAACAATCTGACCACCACCGTCGCTGGCCTGGCCTTCGGCGCCCTCGCCCTGGTGCTGATCCTCAAGCTGGTCCTGCACCTTTCGGCCGCGATCGTGACCGTCGCCCTCCTGGGCATCGGCTTCGCCGCCATCGGCACCAACCTGGCGCTGTGCGCTCGCTACCTTCGCCGTCCCCGGTTCACCTACCTGTTGAAGCGCTGCACGCTCTTGCTCCTGTACCCTGCGAGTGTGCTCGCCATTGTTCTGTTCATCTTCTACTACGTCCTCTAACGAGGAGAGTGCTGTGGCGGTGGACAGGACAAGGGGCACGGATTTCCGTGTATTTTGCTTTTCTCCCCTATTCTGTCTACTTGTCACACCACTCTGAAGCTAAACTTTGTATAATGACTGCTAAACTGGCAGTTATTTTTATGCAACGCACCAAAAATCTCTCTTTTTGCTCTGCCTTCTCTCCAATAATATAAGCTCGCGCGAGCTTTCAAAATGCGCTACAATAGCGGTAATGGGCGCGCAAAATTCTACATCGTACAGTATTGTCTGGCGCGAAATTGTTCAGGCTCAAGCTGCCTTGCTCGTGGCAATTGGCATGCAAGTAATTGTGTGGCAAATCAATCACGAGCTCCTGATTGGTCCGCAATATATCATTATTCCGGTGGAATTAGCGCTGTCATTCCTGATGGGCTTTACCATAAATATGACGCGCAGCAGTTTGCGCGGCGTGCATCACACGTTGTCAATCGTGCTGTTGGCGCTTATTTCGGTGGCCAACGTAACATCGCTGGTTCTGGTGCTTCGCTCTCTTATAATTGAGCACTCAATTGTGAGTGGCACGCAGCTTTTGACATCGGCAATCCCTATTTTTATTACCAATATTATTGTGTTTGCGCTGTGGTATTGGGAAATTGATAGCCCGGGCCTGACGCGTAAGCGTTGGTCTAAATCCGACAAAGATTTTCAGTTCATTCAGCAAGACATGAAACAGGATTTTCCGCACTGGAAACCCGAATTTTTTGACTACATGTACTTGTCGCTGACCAACGCGGTAAACTTTGCGCCTGCTGATACACGCCCGCTGACACATGCCGCCAAAATGCTGATGGGTATACAATCGCTGATTTCGGTCTTTACGCTGGCACTGTTGATCGCTCGATCTGTTAATATTTTGGGCACGTAGGTTATGGAAAAACTTCGTAAGCTACCCTTTGCCCGCATTGTGGCTATCGCATCAGTAGCATTTATTTTGCTGGTTGTTTCCGGACTAATTTGGTATGCGCATGGGCACTCAATCCCAGTGCTGCAGCCGAAAGGCGAAATTGGTAGTAAAGAGCGTCAGCTGATTTTCTTTGCCTTGGGGCTGTCGGTTATTGTGGTAGTCCCAGTGTTTATTATGCTGTTCAGCTTCGCCTGGAAATATCGAGCCAGCAATACAAAAGCGTCGTATCAGCCAAACTGGGACAATAGTCATTTGTACGAAGGTTTGTGGTGGGCGATCCCGTCGGTGCTTATTGTGGTGCTTTCGGTAGTAACGTGGCAGAGCAGTCACCAGCTTGATCCGTACCAGCCGATCAAATCCAATGCGCAGCCACTCAAAGTACAAGTGGTGGCATTGCAGTGGAAGTGGCTGTTTATGTACCCCGACCAAGGTGTCGCCACCGTGAATTACATGCCGATTCCTACAGATCGGCCCATTGATTTAACCATCACGTCTGATGCGCCCATGAACGCGTTTTGGGTGCCGCAGTTGGGCGGTCAGGTGTATGCCATGGCCGGCATGTCGATGCAGTTGCATCTGATCGCAGATCACGCCGGCGCTTACGAAGGTCGCTCATCTAATATTAGCGGCAAAGGCTTCGCTGATATGACATTTACTGCCAATGCTATGCCACAGGCGTCATTTGACCAATGGGTGACGCAAACCAAGGGCCATCATTTAGACTTAACCTCGGCAACGTACGCCGCGCTGGCCAAGCCGGCCACCAGTAAACAGCTGACGTACGGGGCCGTGCAGCCCAATTTATATGATACGATTATAAAGAAATATATGGGGAATATGAACACATCAACCACTGACCATAATTATCATGTGGATCGACCAACAGCGCAGCATGATATGTCGGACATGCCTGATATGCACGGCATGTCGCATGACGGAATGGAGATGGAATGAGCTTGTTCGCCACAACGAGCGCCCTATGGGGACGCCTGAGCATTCACGAATTGCCGCACGACATGATCACTGCCGGTGGCGCAGTAACAGTGGTAGGCGCGGTATTTGCCACCGTGATTTTGCTTACCGTAACCAAGCGCTGGAAGTGGCTCTGGAAAGAATGGCTCACCAGTGTTGACCCCAAAAAGATCGGCATTATGTACATTATTTTGTCTGCGCTCATGCTGCTGCGCGGCCTGGCCGACGTAATTATGATGCGTGCCCAACAGGCGCTGGCTAGTGGTGATGCGCATGGTATTTTATCGCCGGACCATTTTCAGCAAGTCTTTTCGGCGCACGGCACCATCATGATTTTCTTTGTGGCGATGGGCTTTATGTTTGGGCTCATCAACCTGGTAGTGCCGCTGCAAATTGGTTCGCGCGATGTGTCGTTCCCATTCCTGAACGCCACCAGTTTTTGGCTCTTTGCCGCCGGTGTTGTATTGGTGAATTTGTCATTGGTAGTTGGCGAGTTTTCGGCCGCGGGCTGGCTGGCTTATCCGCCGCTCTCGGAGCTGCAATATAGCCCAGGTACGGGCGTGGATTATTGGATTTGGAGCCTGCAGATTTCGGGCGCTGGCAGTTTGCTGGCTGGCATTAACTTTATTGCCACCATTCTTAAAATGCGTGCTCCGGGCATGACACTTATGAAAATGCCAATGTTTACCTGGAGTGTGTTAGGCGCCATGACGCTGGTGGTGTTCGCCTTCCCTATTCTGACCGTCACGCTGACATTGCTGGCACTGGATCGTAGTCTAGGGATGCACTTCTTTACATCCGTCATGGGCGGCAATCCCATGTTGTACGTCAACCTCATTTGGGCGTGGGGGCACCCCGAGGTCTATATCCTTATTTTGCCGGCATTTGGTGTGTTCTCGGAGGTTGTGCCAACCTTCTCACGTAAGCGATTGTTTGGATACACCAGCATGGTGTGGGCTATTTGGGCTATTGTGTTCCTGTCGTTTATTGTGTGGCTGCACCACTTCTTCACCATGGGTGCTGGCGCGGATGTAAACGCCTTCTTTGGAATTATGACCATGATCATTGCTGTGCCCACCGGTGTTAAAATCTTTAACTGGATCTTTACCATGTACCGAGGTCGCGTCCACTTTACGTCGCCTATGTTGTGGTTTATGGGCTTTGTGGTGATGTTCACCATAGGTGGCGTGGCAGGCGTGTTGCTGGCGGTGCCGCCGGCTGACTTCCAACTACACAACAGTTTGTTCCTGGTGGCGCATTTTCATAGCATGATTATTAGTGGCGTGCTGTTTGGCTATTTTGCCGGGCTCAACTATTGGTTCCCCAAGATCTTTGGTTTTAAACTCAACGAAACTCTGGGTAAGCTGGCGTTTTGGAACTGGCTGATCGGCTTTATCCTGGCATTTGTACCGCTGTATATTTTGGGGTTGATGGGTGCTACCCGTCGCATGGATCACTATGATGCTAGCCTGGGTTGGCAGCCACTATTTATTGTGGCCGGCGTGGGTGTGGTGTTCGTGATCGCAGGTGTGGGCTGCCAAGTTTTGCAGTTGGCGTACAGTATTTGGAAGCGTAACGAAAATCGCGACACTACGGGTGACCCATGGAATGCTCGAACGCTGGAATGGGCTACTTCTTCCCCGCCGCCCGAATATAACTTTGCGATTATTCCGGATGGTTCGCATCGTGATGCTTTGTGGGAGCAAAAACAAACAAAATCCCGGCCCCAAAATCCACAGTACACAGATATTATTGTGCCCAAAAACACGCCGTACGGATTGTTTATTGCGGGCGCTGCACTAGCTTTTGGTTTTGCCATGGTATGGCATATTTTGTGGCTGGGCGCAGTGGCGGCGTTTGCAATTTTGCTGCTCATTATTACGCGCACAACCGATGACAACACTACGCGGGTCATTACAGCCAAAGAAGTAAAGACCATGGAGGGCGCACGGTAATGGCGGCGCCTGAATCAACCAATCAGCTAGCCGGCGCGCAGGCTGACGATCGCAGTCTATTTGGTTTTTGGCTATACCTAATGACCGACTGTATTTTGTTTGCCACGTTATTCGCAACATTTGTGGTGATGCGCGACAACACTGCTGGTGGCCCGGCCGGCAACACATTATTTAACTTGCCCTATGTTTTAGCCGAGACACTTTTGCTACTCACTAGTAGTTTTACCGCTGGCCTGAGCATGATCGCCGTGCAGCGTCAACGAAAGCGCCAGGTCTTGGGCTGGCTGGCAGTGACCTTTGCGTTGGGTGCAGCATTCTTAATCATGGAACTGCTGGAATTTCACCATTTGGCAGCCGACGGCAATAGCTGGCGCCGCAGCGGATTCCTCTCGGCCTACTTTACACTGGTTGGTACGCACGGACTGCACATTACCTTTGGCCTTTTGTGGATGGGTGTTTTAGCCTGGAAGTTGCGCACGCAGGCGCTTAGCCAAAATGTTGTGCGTCGTCTGACCATGCTCAATATGTTTTGGCACTTCCTCGACATAGTGTGGATCTTTATATTTAGTATTGTATATATGATAGGAGCACTGTAATGAAACCGGCATATAAGTCAGACGAATCAAGCCGCTCGTTACTGCGTACCTATGTAACCGGATTCGTGCTGTCTATTATTTTGACGCTTGTAGTGTACGGATTCGTCGATAGTCACGTCAACAGCGGTCACCTTAGCTTTGGCCATCACTTTTTGATCGAAATTATTTTTGCGCTGGCCGTGGTGCAGCTTGTGGTGCAACTGGTATTCTTTCTGCATTTAGGGCGTAAAGGGCAGCGCTGGAACCTGAGCATATTGGGTTTTGCTACTATAGTGGTGCTGATTTTGGTTATTGGTTCGCTGTGGATCATGAGCAACTTGGACTACAACATGATGCACCACCCAAGCAATGTAAACGAATACCTCAAAGACCAAGACAGTCTTTAACCTGGATTAGTTATAGTCGGGTGCGTCCGGCAAGCCAAAGAATTGTTCCAAGGTTTGCACGCCGGTGTTGTGCATTTCGGTAGCTAATTCCACGCCAATATAACGCACGTGCCACGGCTCGTAAATATAGCCGGTCACACTTTGCATGTTTTGCGGATAGCGAATAATAAACCCATATTTGTAGGCGTTGGCGGCCAGCCATTTGCCCTCGGTGGTAGAGCCAAAGCATTCTTCGACGTCGCATTCAGGGTGTGGCACGCTGCCCAAGTCGGCGGCAAATCCAGTTTGATGCTCGCTGTAGCCGGGGCGCGCACTTTGCGTATCGGCCACCGATTGTCCCTGCTCTTTTACGTAGCGGTTATATAAACTAACCTGAAACGAATACGAGCGGTACCCGCTTTGCAGGTTGAGCGCGGCACCTTGTTGTTTGGCATCGGCAACCATTTTTTCTAAAGCTGTGGCGGTGGCCTGTCGAACTTGTTTTTCCATGCTAGTGGATGCCGCCAACGGAATGTTCGGTACCACTAAATCGCTGGGCGCGTAGGTTTTGGGGTTCAGCGGCCGCTGCTTGTTGGCGACTACCCAAATGCTGGTGGGGTCCGTGAGTGAATACTGGTTTTTATCAAAACTTTTGACAGCCGATGACGAGCTACTACTGGATGGGGTTTTAGTATTTGTAGTGCTCTTGCTTGGCGCCGCAGCGTGCTTGGTGGTGAACCAAAAAATGCCGCCGCTCGCGAGCACCAAAAATACCAAGACGATTGTTATTTGTTTCGTTTTCATACTATGTATTGTAGGCCGATCGCTGGTACAATGTAAAAAGAATCGCAATTTTAAATAAACAACGTCTCGGGTGGGAGACGAAAAGGTTACTACAAAATGGCAAAAACACCACCGAATCCATCGGACTACATCGAACCGCTAAACATGAATGGCCTGCAAGGGCGGATGCTGCATATGCCGGCACCCAAGGGTCGTAGTCGTGAAATCTTGCTGATTTATGGGCATCATTCTAGTTTGGAACGCTGGTTTGGTTTGACGCAAGTTCTGAACAAATATGGCGCCGTTACTATGCCTGACCTGCCCGGTTTTGGTGGCATGGAAAGCTTTTACAAAATCAACGAGCGCCCAACCATCGACAATTTGGCCGATTACCTGGCCGCGTTTGTGAAGCTGCGCTACAAGCGCCGCCGCGTCACAATTATTGGCATGTCGTTCGGGTTCGTAATTGCGACTCGTATGCTGCAGCGCTTCCCAGAACTTACCAAAAAAGTTGATCTTATGGTGAGCCTGGTAGGTTTTGCGCACAAAGATGACTTTGTGTTTAGCCGCAGCCGCTACTGGACGTACCGTGTAGCTACCAAACTGTTTGCAACACCTGTGCTGGCTAAGTTTTTCCATGGCGTGGTGTTGCAGCCTTCCCTGATCCGCGCGGTCTACGGCAAAACCCACAACGCCAAAAACAAATTTGCCGGCATGTCTAGCGAAGAGCGCGAACTTATGCTGGAAGTCGAAGTTGGCCTGTGGCGCAACAACGACGTTCGCACCTACATGTTTACCACCACGCAGTTTTTGACGTTCGACAACTGCAAATCACAGATTGATTTGCCGGTCTGGCACGTGGCGGTGCAGAACGACCATTTCTTTGACAACACGTGCGTGGAGCAGCACATGCGTGTCATTTTTAACGACTTTTATGGCATGACTATTAATATGACCAAACATGCGCCAACGGTAATTGCGTCGGCCAAAGATGCGGCACCCTTTGTGCCACCCAAGCTGCGGCGCGAGCTGTCTCGCTCTGGCAAATAGTCAAAACGTGGTATACTAAACCTAATTATGAAAATCGGACTAGTTTGCCCGTACAACATTGCAAAGGGTGGCGGGGTACAAGAAATCGTCTTCGCAATGCAAAAGGAGCTCGCGTCGAGGGGGCACGAGGCGTACATCATTACGCCACAGCCGCGCGACTACGACCTAACGACCGCTAAGCACAAATCGGTGATTTTTGTAGGCACGGCTACCGACTTTAACTCTCCGTTGCACACTACCGTGCAAGTTTCCGCTGGTCTAAACGATGACATCGACCACATGCTCGAAGAGCATAAATTTGACGTCTTGCACTTCCATGAACCGTGGGTTCCGGTGCTGTCTCGCCAGATTTTAACGCGCTCTAACACTATCAACGTGGCGACGTTCCACGCCAAACTGCCCGAAACCATGATGAGCCGCACTTTGGCCAAGGTAGTAACGCCCTACACCAAGTCGCTGCTTAAATATATTCACGAATTTACCGCTGTTTCGGATGCCGCTGCCGAGTACGTCTGCAGCCTGACCGACCAGCCGGTGGCAATTATTCCAAACGGCATTAACCTGGAAAACTACAAAGTGCCGGCTCGTCGGAGCGATCGCCGCAAGCACAAGACTATTTTTTACATTGGTCGCCTAGAAGGCCGCAAGGGTGTAAAGTACCTGATCCGCGCCTTTGCCGAGCTGCAAGAAAAAGATCCCAACACCACGCTCATTATTGCCAGCGATGGTCCTGACCGCGAGAAGCTGCAAATGCTAGTGGACGATCTGGGCCTAAAGAATGTTGAATTTACCGGCTTTCTGACCGAAAAAGAAAAGCAAAAATATCTGCGCACCGCTGATTTATTCTGCTCGCCTGCCCTGTACGGCGAAAGTTTTGGCGTGGTTTTGCTAGAGGCGATGGCCAGTGGCCTGGTTACCGTGGCCGGCAATAACCCTGGGTATGCCAGTGTTATGCAGGGCTTGGGCAGCATTTCGTTGATTGATCCCAAAGACACCAAAGAGTTTGCTCATCGCATGCATTTATTGCTGAACGAAGTTGAACTGCGTAAGTTGTGGCGCGAATGGGCCGCCGAGCAAACCCCGCAGTACTCGTATCCGAATGTTGTTTCACAATATGAAGAGGTATACCGCAATGCGCTCGAACAGCACACGCAGCAGCAGCTCGACGTCGCTTAAAATTGGATTCGTCCTGGACGATTCACTAGACACGCCCGACGGCGTGCAGCAATATATTTTAACGCTGGGCACGTGGCTGAAAACTCAAGGTCACGACGTGCATTATTTGGTTGGCCAAACACGCCGAACAGATATCCAAAACGTACACAGCCTGAGCCGCAACGTCAAAGTGCGCTTTAACAAAAACCGCATGTCGATGCCGCTGCCGGTGTCGCAAAAACGCGTCAACGAGCTGTTGCGCCGCGAAGATTTTGATGTTTTGCATGTGCAATTGCCGTTCAGCCCGTTTTTGGCGGGTCGTGTGGTGCGTGGTGCCCCCGACCGGACAGCGGTGATCGGTACATTTCATATTGCGCCGCATTCGCGCCTGGTGCATATTGCTAATCGCTTGCTGCATGTTATGACGCGCCGAGCGCTGCGTCGTTTTGACGCGGTTATGAGCGTGTCGTCGGTGGCACAGATTTTTGCCGAGCAAACGTTCCGCATTACGTCGCAGGTCGTGCCCAACACCGTTGATTTGGCACCGTACACACGGGCTGTGCCACTGCCACAATACAAAAACGATTTGACCGTGTTATTTTTGGGCCGATTGGTGGAGCGTAAGGGTTGTTTGTATCTGCTAAAGGCCATTGCCAGACTAAAGCAAGAAAATATGGTGGATCAGCCATTCAAGGTTATTATTTGTGGCAAAGGACCGCAAGAGGCGGCGCTGCGCAAGTTCGCAATGGCGCACAAAATCGAAAACATGGTAGAGTTTGTGGGCTTTGTGACCGAAGAGGACAAGCCGCGCTATCTGGCTTCGGCGGATATTGCTGTGTTCCCCAGTACTGGCGGCGAAAGTTTTGGTATTGTGCTGCTAGAAGCCATGGCATCAAGCCGCGGCGCTGTTTTGGGTGGCAATAATCCTGGCTATGCCAGCGTATTGCACGAACATCCCGAGACGTTGTTCGCCCCTCGTAATACCGAAGAATTGGCGGCAATGCTGGCGGGTTTGCTCCGTGACCCTGAATTGCGTCGTAAGGCGCATCGCTGGCAGCTATCTGAAGTGCGACATTATGACGTGCCGGTTGTGGGAAAAACTATCGTAGAGCAATATAAAGCAGCGTTGCATAAGCGTGCGCAGTAGGCGATAATGGAGACACTATGTTAGGCTTTGGCAAAGATCGAAATGGGCGAAAAATAGAAGTAACTGTGGCCAATCGCACGGTCATTAAAATCTTGATGTTGGTGGCTTTGTGGCTGCTGTTTTTGGTGGCGCTGCGCCAGGCTACGCACTCCTTGGTGCTGCTTTTTACGGCGTTCTTCTTGGCTTTAGCTTTGAACGCGCCAGTCCGTTGGCTGGCTAACCGCATTCCGGGTAAACGCAGAGGCAGCCGCGTCTTGGGTACGGCGATTTCGTTCTTTTTGGTAATCGCTTTGTTGATCGGATTCTTAACCAGCATTGTGCCGCCACTGGTGCGTCAGACTTCAAATTTTGTGAGCGCCGCACCGCAATTATTAGATGAAACTCGTGACAAAAATAGTACGCTCGGTAAATGGGTCGACAAATTGCATCTGCAAAACCAGCTTGATGACTTTTCTGATCAACTGTCTGAGCGCGTGAAGAACGCAACACCCGCCGCTGTTTCTACGCTGGGTAAAGTTGGCAGCAGTCTGTTCTCGGTGCTAACCATTTTGGCGCTTACATTCATGATGTTGGTGGAAGGTCCGCGCTGGATGAAGTTGTTTGAACGATTTGTCCACCCGGGCGATCGCAGGCGTGTAAATCAAATTGCAACCGACATGTACAACGTGGTAAAGGGTTACGTAAACGGCCAGGTGACCCTGGCGTTTATTGCGGCGCTCATGTTATTGCCGGCATTAATTGTGCTGCACGTGAGCTATCCGGCGGCCTTGGTGGTTGTAGTGTTCGTTTGTGGGTTGATCCCCATGGTGGGGCATACTATTGGTGCGATTATCGTAACGTTAGTAGCGCTGTTCCACTCGCCTTTTTCGGCAATCGCTATTCTGGCCTACTACATTTTGTATCAACAGATCGAGAATTACATTATTCAGCCGCGTATTCAAGCTAACTCAACCAATATGTCACCACTATTGGTGTTTGCGTCAGTGGTTATTGGCGTGAATTTTGGCGGACTATTCGGTGGTTTGGTGGCGATTCCTGTTGCTGGCTGTGTACGCATTTTGGTGCTCGACTACATGCGCAATCGCCACATAATTAGCGCTACCGAAGAGAAGCGCATGACCAAAAGCGGCGATCCTGGCGTCGAGTCTGCCTAGCTTTAAAAGCGCAAATATTGTATAGTACTGCGCACGAGGTTCTACCTCTGTACCCGAACAAGCAGACGCTACAAGAATGAGGTGAATCTGTGACTGCTGACAACGTTAGTAGTACCGCCAAGTCTCGGTGGCTGCCCCAGCACTCCTTGTTGGACGTTGCCGTGAATCTTGGGGTCCGCCCTAAGACCAACTGGGGACGCCCGGTTCTGGGTGATGGCAGTCGTCCGCTCTCGCTGAGCAGCACTTCACTCAGGGGTGAGCTGACCGGACAAGACGTACAGCTGATATCGGGCCTGCGGCTCGACCCTGCGCTGCACGGCTCGCTGGTTTGCGCTATCTTCAAGGACTTGGTCCAGGCGCTGCCTGCGGCCCAACGCCCGAATGGCGCTATTCAGGAAGAGTGGGTCGACATTCTGCTCTATCTGGTCCCGCACTGTAGCCACGGAAGGGCGTTCTTTGGCTCGGCAAAAGCCGCTGCCGCGGACTACATCACCCGTGGAGTCGCGCCACTGCTGCTGCCGCTGTACCTGTTGTTGCTGCGAAGCGACACCTGGATCAATCAGATTCATCGCCAGATCGACGGACCGTTGCAGTCACCGAGGCCGCTATCCGAAGAGCTCGCCAATGGTTACGATCCGCATGTATTGATTGGTGACCCCTGCTCGTTTGAGCACGTGGAGACTGGTCACTGGGACGTGGACCTGATGGCGGCACGCGAGCACTTCTTCAGCTACGGTGTGATCGACGGCGAATGGAATAGGGCGATCCAGGACTTGCTGTTCTCACTGGACATTCTGGTGCGTGTGGCCGCCGCCTGTTCGCCGCTGGGGTCGCGTATAAGAGGCTACGACTTCTGGGCACGTCAGACCTGACGCCGTGAAGGCACAAGCAGTAGCATGATACAGAGTATCAACCTGGCTTGTGCCAGCCCTCTGTATTTATGCTGTCTGCTTGTTCCTCCACCTATGTGCTTAACATGTTAAGCACATAGGTGGTTATGTGCGCTGCCAGATTGGACCGTTTGTGGTGTCGCGCACGATTATGCCCTGCTCTTTGAGCTGGTCACGTAGCTGGTCGGACTTTGCCCAATTTTTGGCTTCGCGAGCAGTTTGTCGCTTGGCGATCATACTTTTTTGTGTATCGTTAATGGTTGGTCGCTCACTAAGTTGCAGGCCAAATAGCTGGTCGGCAATATTCAACATCGGTTGTATTTTTTCGGGATGCACGCCCAAGGTTTCAGACTCGTTGGCCAATTGCGCCAAGTGGCCGAGCGCCAGCGATGTGTTAAGGTCGTCAAACAAGGCCTCGCGGATGGCGCGGAGCGCATTGGCATATGATTCGGCCAGCTCGTCACTAGTGTTGTGTGCTGTTTTTTGGTGCTTTAGGTCGGCCCAGGCTCGCAAGTTGGTCAATAGATTTTGCGCCGCGTCCAAGCTCTCCCAGGTAAAGTTTACCGAGTTGCGATAGTGTGACTGTAACACCTTAACGCGGAACGCCAACGGATCGTAGCCCTTGTTGGTGATGTCGCTAAGGGTGTAAAAGTTTTGCAGTGACTTGGACATTTTGCGGCCGTCAACCAGCATGTGCTCGCTGTGTACGAATACGGTAGCCATCACAGGATTGGCTTCAAGCGCGGTGCTTTGCGCGATTTCGTTCTCGTGATGCGGAAAAATATGGTCAACCCCGCCGGTATGAATGTCGAACGGCTGCCCCAGCGCTTGGCGGCTCATCACTGAGCACTCAATATGCCAGCCTGGTCGGCCTTTGAGGTCATGACCGTCCAACGTGAAGTCCCATGCCGGTTCGCCATCTTTTTGCGTCTTCCACAAGGCAAAATCATGTACCGATTCTTTGTCATATTCGTCATTTTGAATGCGTTCTTCAGAGGTGTCGGCGGCCGTAATTTCGGATAACTGGCCATACACTTTGCCACTTTTGCGGTAAGCGTCAATTGAAAAATACACGCCGTCGTCGGCGACGTACGCAAATCCTTTAGCATGTAGTGCGGCAATGAGGTCGCGCATGCCTTGCATGGTTTTGGGGTCGGTGGCGCGAATAAACGTAACATGTTTAGTATCGTTGCCGATGCGCTGCATGTCTTCCAAAAAGACGGCAATGTATTTGTCGGTCAGTAACGTAAGCGCGACTTTGGGGTCGGCCTGAGGAAATTGTTCGTGACTACGGCGAATGGTTTTGTCATCAACGTCGGTGTAATTCATGGCGCGAGTAACGTTAAAGCCGGCTGCGCCAACCACTCGCTGCAGCGTGTCGGAGTACACGTAGGCAGTGAGGTTGCCAATGTGGGCGTGGTCATACACGGTTGGGCCGCACGAATAAATGCGCACGTTTTTACCGCTCAGCGGCACAACATTTTCGAGCTTACGGGAAAGAGTATTGTAAAGTTTCATAGGTTATTCCTGTTCGTGTTCAAGGTTGTCGAGGAGTTGTGTAGTGTACTGGATACACTCGGATTTAACCTCGTTGAATGGCCGGCCCTTGGGGTCCATTTTGAAGCCGCTGGAATATGCGTGGCCGCCACCGCCAAAGTGTTCGGCGAGTGCGCCAGCAATCGGCGATCCATAATTGGCCCGAATTTTGGCTGTAATGTGACCATCGCTATATAGTTTGAACGCAATCGCCACACGTGTGTTAGTGGTCAGACGCATGTCTTCCATGACCAACATCGACGGGTTGTAGTGCGGGCTGTATTCCTGAATTTCTTCCCACGGAATGGTGACTACGGCCACACGTTGATCGTCAAAATATTCAATACGTTGCAGTAGCTCGCCCTTGTATCGAGTGAGTTCCGGGCTTTTGCGCATCATTTCGCGGCGCTTGGTTTCGAGCTCAGCAATGTTCACGCCACCTTCAACCAACTCGGCAATAATGTGAATACTGCGGGCACTGGTGGCGGGCGTGGTTAGTCCTAGGCTGTCGGCCATAATGGCGATCGACAACATGTTTTTGGCCTCAAGGTTCAGCGGCCAGTCCAGTTGTTGCGCCAATTCGTAGATTACTTCACCGGTGGCAACGGCTGGGTGATTGCACGTTACTGCGGCAAATGAAATGGTGGTTTCTACGTCGTGGTGATCAATAATGATGCACGGCTTGGCTGCGATCCATCCCTGCTGGCCGCTTAGCGATAGATTCTCGAGCAGACTGCCGGCGCTGGTGTCTACCACAATGCTGGCGTCAAACTGATGTGGTAGTTCTTTGCTGACGCGGTCCCATCCAGGCAAGTACGACAAGTAGCTGGGGATACCCGAGCCGCAGTACAGATATGGGTCTTTGCCCATGTCGCCCAGGATTTGTTCAAGTGCCAGCGCGCTGCCCAGGCTGTCGCCGTCAGGATTGTCGGCCTGAATAATTACAATGCGCTGTGCGCTCGCCAAAATCTGCTGAATCTTTTCTGCCTCGGGATATGTCATGCGTCTATTATATCAGATGAGCGCTACCAGCGTGCGCTGGTAAAAACAAGTAAATATGGTATAATTTTGGCGGGAAATACCCGACGGAATGGATTGGAGTGATCCACGTGTTGACCCTTGAGTCGACTATCGACGCATTGCTGGAGCGGACGTGTTGCTTCACGCCGCATCAAGAGGCTGGCCTGCGGCAGTATCTGGAAGACGCGACGGTGGCGACACTGTTGCAGTACCAGACGCCGCAGGAACTGGCCAACGACATCGAGAAGGAGGCCCGCGCGCAGTACGAAGCGCAGCTCGCCGAGCAGGGAAAATCCAAGAAGGCTCGTCCGACCATCGAGTTCCTGGCCTTCGATTGCTCGATCAGGCTCAGCGACATGGGTGACGTCGCCTTCCGGCTGCTGCAGTACGTGCACCAGATGTTCGACTCGATCCCGCACGCTACGCCGGGCGTCGGCTGGGCCTGAAAAGGACGTGATCGTGGACGAGACTGTCATACCCGAAACACGCAGAGTTCTCCAGCGCCTGGCTATCGACGACGATTCGCCATGCAGGCTGACTCTGGACGAACGCACGCTGGTGGTGTTCTACATGTCGTGCGAGACGCTTGACGACATCGCGACGTGTCCGGCATTCATGTTCGTGGCAACACTTCGGCGTCGTGTAGGCGAGCGGCCACCGCCCAAGGACGTGACTCTTGCCAAGCTCGACAACTTCCGGTATGGGCCCATCGCTCAAACGGTGATTGCCCACGTCAAAAACGAGCTCGTTGAGCTCGAAAAACCCGATCCCTCCAGCGAGTAATCCCCTTTGGCCCTTGTGGTCACCCGCCTGACGAGTGCGGTTCAGCAAACGGATCTGGCTTCACCGCCACTTCCCGCCGAACCGCCCTCGTCCCTACCCGGAGGTCATAACCCCAACAGTTATGACTTGCGGATAGGACCTGCGACTACAAAGCCTGGCGGCCTTCCAACGCGCGGCCCAAAGTAATCTGGTCGGCGTATTCTAGGTCAACGCCAATTGGCAACCCACGCGCCAAACGTGTGACGCTTACCGAGCGGTTACCAATTTGTTGCTGAATATACAGCGCGGTGGATTCGCCTTCTACGCTTGCGTTGGTAGCCAAAATAATTTCTTCTACGTTGTCTTCATCAATTCGTTGCACCAATTCACCAATGTGCAATTGCTCAGGGCCAACACCATCAATTGGCGATACCAAGCCGCCCAACACGTGATAGGTGCCATGGAACTGATTGGTTTTTTCCAGAGCCACAATGTCGAACGGTTCGGCTACCACAGCCACCACTGTTTTGTCGCGGCGCGGATCAGTGTATAAGTTGGACAATTCCTGGCCGGCTGGTACTAACGCGAACGTTTTTTTGCAGTAGCCGATGCCGTCATGTAACTGATTGAGTGCTGCCGCCAAGCCTTTAGATTTGGCCACGTCAGCGCGCATCAAAAAATAAGCGTATCGCTCAGCGGTGCGCGGACCGACGCCAGGTAATTTGGCAAGCGCATCAATAACATCAGTCAGTGCGGGCGGCAGGATTTGCATACAAGTAGACTATAAACCGAGGTCGCCCAAAGTGCCCATCATAGGCTGCATTTTTTCGGCGGCGATTTTTTGGCTTTCAGAAATAGCTTCTTTTACAGCGTCCTCGATCCAGCGTTCTAGCTGGCCAATGTCGTCTAGGTCTACTGCTTCTGGATCGATGTGGATCTTCTTGATCTTTTGTTCACCGGTAATTTCAACACGAACTGCGCCATCACCCTTTTCAATAGTAATGATCTGCTTTTGCAGCTCTTTCTGGATTTTCTTAACTTTCATCAGCATTTTTGCCTGATCAAAACGACTCATAGTGTCTCCTTCTCATGTAACGCTTTTATTGTAACAGATTACGCATTCATTCGTGAACGGTAAACACATCACGCGTGGCGGTAGTTTGCGGCCAGGCCACAAAGTAAGCACGCAGGTTGTATACGCATGCCATGGCGATCACCAAGCCAAATAAACTGATGCCCAGCCAACGTGCCAACGGATTGCGCGGAAATACGTGCAGCCAGACCTCCAAAACGTAGTCGGCGCCAGCGGTAACTACCATAAATGCAAATGGCACCAATGCAGTGAGCGGCACAGTTCCCGTAATGGCAATTACGATCGAACCAACAATGGCCAACCCAACAACCAATTTTACACGTGCCAATTTAAAGTATTTGCAAAAAATGTATGCGCCCAGGCCAAACATAATAATAGTGAAAATGTCCAGGATGGCCAAGTTTCCCAGCCACTGCTCGGGGTTAACCGGACTGCGCACAAAGAACGCCAGTGGCACATCGATCAGATTATGCAAGAAATGGAGCGGCTGATTCCAGTTTGCTGGTAGCTGCAGCCAAACTTTGATTAGGCTTGGCGTGTGGTAAAAACGCCAGGCTAGCGGCACCAGCGTGGCCAAAAAGATCAACGCGCCAATGCTTACTGAGCCAAGGTGTTTTCGGAACGCTGCATCAATATGTTTCCACTGCCAGATGAGTCCTAGTACCACGAACCAAGCCATGCCGGGTGTATATAACAGACCGCCAGCTAGTGTTAAGCCCAGAATCACTGCGATGCCGGCTCGTTTTTCTCGAATCCAAACACCACAGGCCACGAGCGCGATCACACCCAAGAACATCACCTGCGGCACGCCCAAGCGTCCCACATGCAGGAACCAGCTGGAACACCCAAACAGAATAGTACCGATAAGTGCAGCACGAGTGCCGAACCATCGGTAGGCCAAAATGCAGAACAGCACCAGTCCCACCCACGCCACCAGGGCGCTGGCCAGCCGGGTAGCTAACAGATCGTGCGGTGTAATGTATGTGAGCACGTGCACTACGGCGTAGAATGGTGCGTCAAATAGTTTGTCCCAGATGGTGTGAACACTGAGGCTGGCGGCGAGCGTAGCGCTTTCGTTGGCGCTGTAACCACCGGTAAGTCCGCCCAGCCGCCACAAAAGCATAATGGCTGATCCTAAAAATACAGCTCCGTAGGCTGTTACGGTTTGCCAGTGACTTATGAAATAACTGCAAAAACGGGAGACTAGAGCCTTCATTGCTATTAGTATACCATCTTGGCTCTCGCATCACACCACCCAGAATCGTCGCTGCGTTGCAGAGCGATTCTAGTCGGAGCAATGCTACGCCAAATTGCGCTAGCCCTCCTGCTCTAGCGAGGGATTTGCCGAAGGCAACCTGCCCGAGTCTGAGTCGGAGGGCGGGAGCACGTGGCTATTCGGCGAACGGATGTGCGCGTTTGGTGTCCAGCGTGCGAATGCGCTGCTTGTTGCGATCAAAGAATAATTCTACGCCACCCGTAGCACCGTTACGATGCTTTTTGATCAAGATGTCCATCAAGTTTTTGCGCTCGGATTCAGGATTGTAATAGTCTTCACGGTAAATAAAAGCTACTACGTCGGCGTCCTGCTCGATTGATCCTGACTCACGAAGGTCGGCCAGCTGCGGTATTTGCGGTTTGCGATTTTCTACAGAGCGACTCAGCTGCGACAATGCAATCAGCGGTACGTTTAGCTCACGTGCAATACTTTTTAGGCCACGAGAGATTTCGGAAATTTCGTTCACGCGGTTGTCGCCGTTGCTAAATTTGCTACCACCGCTCATAAGCTGCAAGTAGTCCACAATAATCAGGCCCAGCTGCTGCTTGTGCGATTCACGACGCGCTTTGGTGCGCAGATCGCTCACAGTCAGACCCGGTGTGTCATCAATAAAAATCTTGGCCTCACTGAGTGTGCCCATAGCCTGTCCCAGTTTTTCAAAGTCAGTGTCGGTGAGGTTGCCGGTGCGCAGCGCCCAGGCGTCCACGCCCGATTCCATAGCCAGTAAGCGGTCAACTAACTGCTCTTTGCTCATTTCAAGGCTAAAAATCAGCACTGGTTCTTTGGCCTGCACGGCCACGTTGTGCGCCAGGCTCAGTGAAAATGCGGTTTTACCCATAGAGGGCCGAGCCGCCAAAATAAACAGATCAGAACGTTGCAGGCCAGCCAAAATGTCATCCATGTCGCGAAAGCCGGTGGGAATGCCGCGGACTTTATTTTTGTCTTTGTGGAGGTCGTCAAAGCGTTCAAAACTTTCGGCCAGCACATCTTCGATACTGGTAATAGTCTGCTTGACGTGCTGTTGACTTACCTCGAACAGATTGGCTTCGGCTTCCTCGATCAGTTCTTTGATGGCTTTGGTTTCGTCGTAGCCCAGCGTGGTCAGCTCTTTGCTCGTTTTGATCAGTCTGCGCCGCACGGCTTTTTGGGCCACGATGTCGGCATATTGCTCGACGTGCGCGGCGGTTGGCACAAAATTGGTTAGCTCGGTTAGGTATGCCGGGCCGCCGATCATTTCCAAAAAGCCGTTGCCCTTGAGTTGGTCGGCCAGCGTGAGCACGTCGATGGGGCTGCGCTTTTCGTACAGCTGTGCCACGGCCTCAAAAATGCGTTGGTGCCGCGCATCGTAAAAATCTTGCGTGCTAATGCTGTCGGCAATTTTTACCAGCGCATCGCTGTCGATTAAGATAGCACCTAGCAAACTAGCCTCGGCTTCGAGGTTCTGCGGTTGTTGATTGGTTTGTCGCGCGTTGTCCATTGGTAGTATTAGGATTGTAGCAGCTCGCCGCCGCCAAAAATATTGTTTACGGTTGAAATGGGGCGCTTGGCCGCTTCTTGATCAGCCTGGTTGGCGTAGTAATCCTGTGCTTCAGCTGGCGGCTCGCTTGTGCTCGGTGCCGAAACAGCGTGGCTGATTTCGCCCTCGGGTGCACTTTGTGGTGCGGGCTTTACTTTGCCAATTTTGCACTCGAATGCTACGTCACGGCCAATTATGTTGCTAATGGCCTGGCCGATGATTTTTTTGTTCTCGCTTTTGGTGATAATTTTTTTGTTGAAGGCGGTGCCTACCACTAAGGTGATTACGCCGTCGTTGCTCTGTAATTCGGCACTGCGCAAGAAGCTGTACAGCGTGCTGTGACCTTTTTTGATGATCGCTAGCGCTGCGGCCCACGAAGCTTGATCTAGTTCCCCAGTTCCCTCTTCCGTGCCCCCGCCAGATACGGGTCCTGCCGCCTCCGCTGTGCTCTCGCCTTTCTGCTCCCGCCCACTCGCTCCGGGCTCGGCAGTGATGCCGTTGGCATATCCCTCGCCGTTGCGAGTGGGCTCGCGCACTGTTGCGGGTGACGGCGCAGCCTCGTTCCGATCAGAGCCGCTCTGCGGAGCAGCGACGGTCTCTGATTGGTGCGATGCGAGAGCCGACTTTGTTACAGACTTGCGGGGTGTGGCGGGTGGAATCAGCTCAACAATAGGTTGTGGCGTGCCAGACAATGCAATATCCAGCAATGTAATCTCTAGCAAAGCTCGGGCGTCGGCAGAGCCAGCAACTTCCAGCAACTTAGTGAGCAGCGTAATTAATTGATCGCCCGGCAAAATCGCTCGCCCTGCCAGTAATTGTTCGCGAAGCTGGGCGCTGAGTTGTTTGGCGACTTGCGCCGGATCGGCACCTTGCTGATACAATTGCGCCAAAGCTTGCACCACACTTGCGGCGTCATGCGCGGCAACGTATTGCAGAACAGTGGTCACGAGTTCGGCGGGAGCCACGCCCAATAGCGCCTCGACATCGGTGGCGGTTACCTTGTGGCCAACACTGCGCGTTTGATCTAACAAACTGATGCTGTCGCGAAAACTTCCCTCGCCGTGGGCAGCAATCATGGCCAGTGCAGCGTCATCAATAGCGATTTTTTCTTTCTTGGCGATGTCTTTGAGGTGAGCAGCAACTTTACTCAAGTCAACGGGCTTGAACGTAAATCGCTGCGTGCGGCTGACGATGGTCTCGGGTAATTTATGTGCCTCGGTAGTCGCCAGAATGAATACGGCGTGCGCTGGCGGCTCCTCGAGTGTCTTAAGCAACGCGTTAAACGCTTCGCGCGTTAGCATGTGGACTTCGTCGATGATGTACACCTTATATTTGGCGCTGGTGGGCGCAATGTGCACTTTATCGCGCAAGTCGCGGATTTCGTCGATGCGCCGATTGCTGGCGGCGTCGATCTCGATAATGTCTAGATGCGTGGCGTCGTCATCATACGGAAGGCCGTTGATTTCGTGCGCCAAAATGCGAGCGATGCTGGTTTTGCCCACGCCACGTGGCCCGGTAAACAGATAGGCGTGACTAATTGCACCACTTTTGAGCGCATTGCTGAGCGCCGTTGTGATGTGCTCCTGCCCGACAATTTCGGACAGCTTTTTAGACCGGTATGTTCGGTATAACGCCTTCCCCATATGCTCTTATTATACCCGCTTCAGCAATGTTTGTATGTTGTATTATCTGGAATAAAAAAGCCCTGGCAGTCAGGGCTTTTGTTGTTGCACGAAGGTGAGTTTACAATGCGGCTTCTAGTGCGGCCCACTCGGCGTTGCTGTCGTCTTCAGGGACGTTCACGCTTACTTGGTCGCCAGGTTTGGCCTTAAAATAGGTTACGCTGGCGAGCAATACGCGGTAGTTGCGGTCACCCACTTCTACAAAGTAGTGGCCGTTTTCCAGCTTGAGCTGACCCACCACCTGCTTGCGTGGAATTGGACCAATTTGCTTGTACAAAAATGCACCGTCGTCGGCAATGGTCAATTTAAGAATGTCGCCCTGCACCAGCTTGGATTTGCTGGCGTAGTTTGCGGGAACCGGATAAATTTTGCTATCTGAGCCAGCCATGTTCTGACCGTCAAAAACGCCTTCGATAACCTTACCCAAAGTTTCGTCTTGAACAACGGGGGCAATTTTTTCGTCGTCGCCGACGAGACTAATCAATAACTCATTAGCGGCAGCTAAGTTTGTTTCAGCTTCCTGGATGAGTGCTCGGAGTCGTTTGATTTGTTTCTCTGGTACGTCTGCCATATTTTCTCTCTAAGTCTCTCTGCAGTGTTTGTTTGGATACACTTACTCATAAAACTATCATGTTTGCAAAGCCAAGTCAAAAATAATATCCAAACTTGTGGATAACTGGTCGGGTTGACCTATTTATAACAGTATAGAACAATAGGGGTAATCCATTCAAGGATTAACTGCAGCACGAAGATTGTGCTGCCCTACAGTTGGGAATGCCTATGCGTGTAACGTTGATGGTATCCGCCTCGGAGGGCCCGAACAAGGCGTGCAAGGTCACGCTCAAGCTCTGGGATGTTCCCCGAGAGCGACTGAGCCAGGTGTCCGACATGTGCGCGAGCCACGAAGGTGACGTGTATCGACGAGGGCTGCTGGGCGACGCTGTTGACGTTGTCTGCGACTTCTCTGACCGAAGCCTGACGCTGGTTAAGCCGTCCTCCGACATCCACGGCCTGCAGGCGCGATTTGAAGAGCTGGTGGGTAAACCGCTGGCTTACCGCATCGCGACCACTCAGGACCAGGCGCGTAAGCGAGCCGCTGCCGACGACCTCACTCCGCAGGAGGGCAACATGGAGGGCTACTCCGCACCGGAGCTCTTTGCCACCATACTTCACGCAGTCCGCGCCGCTGCCCAGCCGGCACCGCAGGCCGATGTCAAGCGACCCAGGAAGCCCAGGCATCGCCGTAGTCGCGCCGCAGCATAGGCGCCGCTGGCACACCCCAATGACGCGCCGGGCGGGCGGGATCGAAGCTAAGAGTCTTCTCCCCCCGCCCGTGCGCACCTCCCCCAAGACATAAAAAATACCCGCCTGGTTACAGACGGGTATTTTGGTTTCAAGCAAGGTTAAAGCAGAAATAACCGAAGTTATTAGGCCAATTCAACAGTAGCGCCAGCAGCTTCAAGAGCTTTCTTGGCAGCTTCAGCGTCGTCTTTCTTAGCAGCTTCGAGAACAGCCTTTGGAGCGCCGTCAACGATAGCCTTAGCTTCACCAAGACCAAGACCGGTCAGGTCTTTAACAGCCTTGATCACAGCTACCTTCTGAGCACCTGCGTCCTTCAAGATAACGTCAAATTCGCTCTTCTCGTCTTCAGCAGCAGCGCCACCGTCAGCAGCAGGACCAGCAACAGCAACAGCTGCAGCAGCTGGCTCGATGCCGTATTCATCCTTCAGGATGTTCTTGAGTTCGTTTACTTCGAGTACAGTCAACTTGGTCAAGTCTTCTGCGAGTTTTTTCAAATCAGCCATGTCGTGATTCCTTGTCTTGTATTAAAAATTAGCTTGCTTTAGCTTCAACACCGTCCAAGAGCGCGTGCAAGTTGCCCGAAAGCGCGTTGGTAACGTCGTTGACTGGTGAGAGCAGGGTTGCAACAACCTGAGCAATAAGTTGCTCTTTGCCTGGCAATGTTGCGAGGGCTTTTACGTCGTCAGCACCAAGGAATTTACCTTCTGCACTGATGGCGCCGACAAACACGATGCTTGGGTTTGTCTTTGCGAAGTTGGCGAGAGCTTGAGCTGGAGCAACTTCATCTTCGCTGTTAAAAGCGTAGAGGAGCTGACCGGTCAAGGCGCTTACGTCAACATCTTTCAAGTTGTCGTTTTGCTGCACAGCTTTGATGACCAAGCGGTTTTTAACAACGCGGATAGCGGTGCCATTTTCGCCTGCATCGCGGCGGAGCTGCTGGATGGCCTTTACGGTAGTGCCTGGGTAGGCGGCCACAACGGTCATCTTGGAGCTTGCCAAAAGTTCTGCAACGTCAGAGACAACTTGGTTCTTTTGGTCTTTTGTTAGAGCCATAAGATACGCGTCCCTTCTTTTACTATTGAATTGATGATTATATAACCCGGAGGCCATACAATCGATTGCTTTAACCTTGTTGTTAACGTACTTTGATTACCGCGGACAAAAAAAGAGTCTTTGGTTCTCGCATTACCAAAGACTCGCGGTCAATAAACAGTGTTTGTTTACATGTCCTCGGTAGCATTCTTAAATCTTTATGGGATCGCTACTGTCTTCGGTGATGTTCAGGGGTAATTGTACAGGAGCGTGATCAAAAAGTCAACGCTTCTACGCGCCAATTACTTCTTTTAGTTTTGGCGCGTGTACATCTTTGTGCGAAATCTGATTTTCATTATTGGGGTCGATGGGAATTGGCCACTGAATCTCTAGCTCTGGGTCAAGCGGAGTTAGTGAATAGCCCTTCATGCCCAAAACCCATTCTTGGTCAAAGCAGTACAAATATTGCGACGAGCCTTCGCTAACAGATTGAAATCCATTGCACACACCTTGTGGCACAAGCACTTGCATACCTGGCACAAGCTTGGCGGTGACCACTCTGCCCTTTGTTGGTGAGTCTAGCCGCACGTCTACGTAGGCGCCGAATGCTTCGCCCGACACAATAGCTACCAGCTTCCACATATCTTCACCATGCAGCCCGCGCACAACACCTTGTTTTGTTTCGGTAGCATTGATTTGCTTCCAGTCTTTGAAGCCAGCAAGGCCTGCTTCTTTTAAGGCCGACGCCCTAAAAAGCTCTCGAATTACGCCACGACTGTCCTCAATCTGACGCATCGTAATAATGAACAAACCATCAATATCCGTAGACTGGATCTCAAACGGAGTAATCTTGGGTGTATTTTGTGCCTGATTCATATAATCGTTGTTATAACGCAGGTTCCCTTGGATTTCAATAAGAAATGCAAAACCGAGTTAGCCGGATGATATTATTAAATGAATGGACCCAGAACAAATTTCTATTCCAATCACCGATTACGCAGTTCAGGCCGATTGGTACGAGGGCACAGACCCTAGCGCAGTTCTTCTGACGTTTGTTGGCTTTAGCTCAAGCAAACAGCGCAATAGCGAGTTTATTGCAAACGTCGTTGCAGAAACTGGCGTGAGCGCGTTGGTGCTTGATTTTTCTGGTCATGGCAAGAGCCCGTTTGACGTCAATGACACCATGCCCGCCCAACATCTTATGGAAGCCGTAAAGGCCTACGACTGGATCAAAACCGCGTACCCCGACCGAACCATTCATGCTATGGGCACAAGTTACGGCGGCTTTATGGCAGCTTACTTGACCCGTTTTCGCGCTGTTGAAAAGCTGATTTTGCGAACTCCGGCAACCTATTTGCCACAAGATTTTTACACCACACATCAGTACATCGACAAAATCGCGGCGCGCACCTACCGCAAAGACAAAGAGGCGCTTAAAAAGCATCCGCTATTTTTGCAAGAGGCTTTGCAGGCGCCCGACACCCTGGTGGTTATTCATGGTAAGGATGAGGTTGTGCCTGTTGAAACCAATGACATTTACACTGACGAGTTCAAAGCTAAAACGTATGTTGCACCCGGTTTTGTCCACGCTTTCCGCGATCCGTCCAACCCACAAGATCAAGTGCCAGCATACTATCAAACTATCTGTAATTGGCTCCAAAAATAGAGCTAGCGGCGGGCTTTTTTGACAGGTTTTACCGCTCGGCTGGCCATCGGCAGAATGCCAAACACTAAAACGATAGCGTATATAACTGCAAAACCGCACATGACACTAGGGATACCGGCGATGGTTTGCGGATTTACGGCGTTGACGATGCCGGTGGGCAGCAAAAAGCTGAGCCAGCCAAATACTTGATACAACAGTGCTTTACGAACGTTGATTTTGGCGGTGGCGGCAAATAATAAGGATTGGCAAATGCCGAATATCAGCCAGCCATAATAATATGCAAAATACACACCGCCCAACCCAGATTTAAGTTGAAAAATAGCGTAGTTGCCCGCACAAATATGATCTTGGAACGCCGCAGGCATAAGTCCAAAAATCAACGCGAACGCGATGCCAGTGAGGTAGGCTGCGCGAACGATCCACGCTGATCCACGGCCCGAAATAGCTCGAACCAAGTGAATACCCAACGGTGGCAACAGCGTAATAGCGATGTAACCGACCCGCGACCACACACTTGCCGACCAATGCGTGGCGCCGCAAACGGTGAATTCGCTGAGCTGGAACAGTGCCAGCAGTCCCAAAGTGGCTACGCTCAAGCGAACAACAGTGCTCATTTTATACCGAAACAGCGTATATATAAGAAGCGACACTTCAATAATACACGTGGCGATCATAACTGGCGGCGAAAAGCAGTAAAAGGTGGTTCGTTTAGCGCGCATGTCTTTAGTATATAATACGCGAATGACTTCAGAAATTATTACCCGACCCGCCGAACTTGGCGATGCAGTAGCCATAGCAGATCTTTTGATTGAGCGAAAGTATGACGCAACGCCGCACATGGATGTGCATAATGAAGAACGGCTTGCGTGGTGGCGAGAGCACGGCCAGGCACACAACATCGTAGAAATTCAGCGCACTATTGATGACCCGGCGAAATATTTTCTTCGCGTTGCGGCCATAGGCAGTGTGGTTGTTGGCTATCTGAAGGCTACGAGCTGTGCGGAGTCGCCACATGTAGCCGGCGGGCCATTTACGTACGCGCAAGGATTGATGGTGGCCAAGAATCACGAAGCGCAAGGAGTTGGCGGCCGCTTGGCGATTGATTTTTGCAGATGGGCTGCTCCGCTTGAGCAGGATATATACATTGAAGTAACCACTGGCAATGACCATGCTCGTATGATTTATGAGAGCCATGGCTGCGAATACATTACAAGCGTGCCAGCAACACAAGACGCTCCGCCACTTGATATCTTGGTGCTACCGTACCAGCAAATGGTCGAACTTTCCCAAAACATGTAAGTATAAGGATTGTAGCTACGCATGTGATGTGTATAATGCTTATGGTAACCAAACGGAGCAGATATGACCACGTCAGAGACAGTAGTGCCAACACGTTGGAACCACACGCCAAAAACATGGGAAAAACGCCAGCAATTCGCTGACATCTTAGGCAAAGCTTGCGCCACACAGGGCGTTGCACTTGAGTGGCTCGACGAAGAGCAATGGACGGGAGTAATGCGTGCGCCAAATGGTCGAAGCGCCCCCGTGTACGGATATGACCTTGGCCTTAATTCGGCAGCGGCTGCCAAAATTGCAGACAGCAAGGCTGATACATACGCTCTGTTACGCTACTCTGGTGTACCTGCTATTCAGCATGAACGAGTCACTCCTCATGTAACAGATGGAACAAAACTTACGTTTCAGCAACGAAAGGAATTAGCCCTTGCTCGAATTGGGCTGCCAATGGTGCTAAAGCCGGATGCCGGGTATAGCAGCGGTAATGGCGTAGAGCTCTGCAAGACAGAAGAAGACGTTGCTGCATACATGCAGGCCGCAGGTACCACGCCCACTGCTGCATCGCCGTTTAGGAAGTTTGACGAGTTTCGCGTGGTCGTCCTTGATGGCGAGGCTCGCGGCGTCATTGCAAAACACCTAGACCCGTCAGGGTGGATGCACAACCAGAGCAAAGGTTCTAAGCGAAGCTTGCTTGATAGGGACAGTGAATTATACCCACGGCTTGGTGCATTAGGCGTTACAGCTGCTGATGCACTTGATTTGTGCTTTGCAACCGTGGATATCACACGCGAACATGAAACCATGGATTTGGCAGTACTGGAGGCAAATGATGCGGTTAGTGTGGTCTATCCAAGCCATACCGACATGGGCCAATTTGGTCGCGAAGTGTATGCCGACGCTGTCGCACTGCGGCTTGGTACGTAGGTTTTATCGAGCTGTTTTGTCCAGATAATCCAGCAGCACGTCCTGGAACTGTAACGCGCCCTGCTTGCTGATCCATTCGTCAGCGCCGTGTTGATTCCCGCCAGGCGGATGGGTCAAAATAGCCGGAACGCCGACTTTTGCTAAGTGCCGAGCATCGCTGCCGCCAACAGAAAGCGTGCCAGTTGGGGTGTAGTTTGTTACTTTCTGGACACTTTCAATAAATGGTTTTACTAGTGGGTGTTCCAAATCGGTCACTACTGGCAAATCATAGAACTCTTCTTCATATGTTATTTCGTGACGCGCAAAAATCTCTTGTATTTGAGGATATAGTTGTTTGCGGGCTTCGTCGCTGATGTAACGAATATCCAATGTGGCATGTGCCTTACTAGGGATTTGGTTGATCGCTTCCCCACCGTCAATTTGCCCTACATTCAGTGAGCTGCTATTAATTTTTTGATCAGCAAATAATACACGTAACTCCGCAATGGCATCCAGTAGCTTAAAGATGGCACTTTCACCGTCCCACGGGCGTGATCCGTGTGCTGTTTTGCCAGCGGCATACATATGGCCGTAGGAAAGGCCTTTGGCGAGCGTCTCGATATTCCAGTCTTCCCCACCGTCCGGCAAAATGCAAATGCCCGGCTTGTAGCCCATCTCTACCAAACGTAGTATGCCGTTGTGGCCGCCGAGTTCTTCGTCGGTTGTTAGCATCAGGCCCAAATCGTATTGGAGTAACGTTTTGCTGGCTGCCAGTTGGTCGATTACGGCCATGTAAGCAGCAATAGCGAATTTCATGTCGTACACGCCGCGGCCAAACCACTTGCCTGCCTCTTCGCGCAATGTAAATAATTCAGCAGGAGCCGGCACCACGTCCAAGTGGCCGGTTAGCATTACCTTGGGCGTTTTACTATCTTTAACGGTGGTGGCTACGAGCGCTCCAAAGCCATTAAAAACAAAGCGTTTAACGTGCAAACCGTGCGCCACGCAAAACGACTCTACGTAGTCTAGGGCTTTGTTGTTCGCCTGGTGATTGCCCGAAACGGTGGGCATTGCTACCAAATTTTGCAGATATGTTTCCATGTTATGCCTCAGCGCCCCACACACCTTTTGGAAAAATAACTGCTGCGTTTTCGGTGCGATCTGCAACATCCCAGAATTCCTGGTGCGGAATGTGCGGCAAGCCTTGTGCTGGATCAAGGTAGACGACTTCGCCTACGGCTATAGCACCGGTAGCTGTGACGCTGTTTTCACGGCGCATCGCTGCGTCATAGTTGCCGTCGCCTTTTTGTGATGGATCGTAGTCACCGCAGATTTCTTCCCATGCAGCGGCTGCCGATTCGGCCAGTGCCGCTTGGCGGCGACCCATAAAAGTGTGTATTACGTTTGTCATAGTATCGTCCTCCGAACAAAAAACCGAGCTCCTTTGGTGGAGCTCGGTAGGTGTTTGCTTTGATTTTTTAGGGCAAGTTCTAACCGCGCTCCTTCGAGCCGAAAATCACGAGACCAAGAATCATAGCTTGCTTTTTCATCTTTTTGATTGTAAAACCGTTGACTTTATTTGTCAAGAACCGGCGCAGGTGCTGCTGTTCCTTCGGCGGCGTCTAGTTTTTGCAGCTTGTATTGCGTGTAGCGCTCGGCGGCCAGCCGTGAAAGCTCGGGGTCCTCGCCCTGACTAACGAACTTCATAGAATCGGCCAACATTGGGTGAACCTCGGCCAGTTTGGCGTGCATTTGCTGCACTAACTTACGATAACCGGGATGACCCTGCGGACTGGTGCGGAGCTCGTGCAAATGGAATGCTTCGCGAGCATTGTAGGTAACCTTCCAGCGCATACGGTGACCCAGCAGTGTGGCGTATTGCGCTTCCAGTGCGTAACCGGCTTGCTGCAACAGACTGTACAGTTTCAGACTCAGGTCAAAACAGTCTTCAAAGTCGTCGCTCAGGCCTGCCTGCTCTACTAATTCCGGCACATCGTAGCCGTAGCGAGGCGTAAGCTGCTGCCATTCCAGGTCGTCAACCAAACGGTGGCGCTGCAAGTCGCGGAAAATGCCGTAGTCGCAGACCAAATCCCAGCTGTAGTGCGCCTTTTCCAGCGCGCGGCCTGGGCGATGGCGACGATTCAGGCGCTCGCCCATGTAGGCTTCCAGCACGTCGGCCTTTTTGGTGTAGCCCCAGGTTTTAACTTCTTTTTGGATGTCGCGAAGTGGCAGCGAACTAAATTCGTATAGCATGTCTGGCACGAGGTCTAGCTCGTTGCGTGGCCAGACGTCTACCAATTGCACGGGGTCGGTTTCTGGCGAATGTTGCTCAGGCAAGAATTCGTGCGCCAGCTTGGCAACATCACGGCGAGTATTAGCACGATACGCAATGGCGGCGCCGCCGCGGTCGGGCTTGTCGGCTCGTTCAAAAAAAGTGGGAATTACTTTGCGGACTTCAGTCAAAAGCTTTTGGCCAGTTTCGCGGGCCTCGGGCATTTCGTCGCTCAACAAGTGCATAATCAGACTTTCCAAGGCTTGGCCAGATCCGTAAATGCCTACGGTTGCAGTGGTAGCCACGGGCAAAACTGGGCGCACTGCGTCGCAAGCTTGGGCACGAGTAGCGGCTCGCCAGGGGCCGTCTTGCTCGGCTTTTGGTGTGGTGCTGTTTTGCTGAATGTAGCCGGTTAACTCACGGGCCATTTTTGAGTATTTGTCAAAAATCTGGTCCATGATTTGGTTGTAGCTGGCCGTAACTTCCGGGGGCAAGTTTGGTGTGTAGTAGCGGTACTTGCCGTTTTGGTCTTTTTGGTCAAAGAAAATGTAGCGAGTGGATTGTTCCAGATATGCCGCCAGACGGCCCCACTCTAGCGCTTTGCTCAGCCAGTTGCTTGCGTTCTCAACCACCACGTGAATGCCGGCCAATTGCTGTACCGAGTCGTCACCGTAAGCGGTGATCACACGCTGCAATAATTTTTGGTCTTTGCCCAACTTGCCAGCAAATTCGTCCAAAAGAGTCACGCGCATGTCGCTACCCCGCCGGCTCAGGCGAGCCATGGCTGCCGCAATGGTGACGGGGCTGAGTTTGTCGTTAAAGGCATACACGTTGCCGTCTAGGTTGCTGACCACTTCTTCCAGAAAGGCGCGGCCGCTGTCGGTAATCTGGTAGTTGCCGTCTTTGGTCTTTTGTACGTACGTTTCAGGTACTTCGCTTACAATGGTGGCGTCAACGGCTGGCTTGGTGTGAGCGGCCTGCACGTGCGGCGTGCTCATTTCCAGCTGTGGCGGCGGAGGCAGTATGGGGCTGATTTTTTGCCACAGCAGGTCTTGTACGGCTTCGACTTCCATTAATTGGCCACTGCGAACGCAGTCTAGGCGCACAAAGTCACGGGGGAACAACTCGCACATTTCGTCGTACACATTTACGGCGCGTTGCAAATGGCTCAGATCGGCTTCGTGGATATCACGTTTTTTGTCGGTGTAGTCGCGTTGCTCTTTTTGGTCTACCAGCGTTTGGGCAATTTCAGCTGGTACGCGCAGCACAAAGCTGGCGTTAGGGCGCGGAATGCGTAACATTTCAAATTCCAAGTTGTCCAGCCAAATAAAGTAGCCGCGACGTTCCTCGGCGTTCTGAAATTTGGTGCCTTGATGCGCCATGTTAGAACCTACAAAACGATTAGCCAGCACTACTTTGCCATCGGCCAGAGCCTGGCGAATTTTGCTGGCAGCTTCAAAACGATCCAGCGCGTAAAAAAGTGAACCGGTGTACGGGCCAACGTCGTCGGCAGTGCCGTATTTGCCGTTCAAGTATTCGCGCACAAAGTAGCTGGACGGCTGATTGTATTGTGGAAAGTCAAAGGCCGCGACGTCGTAGCCGGCTTCGGTCAGGCGATCACGTAGTAGCGCAAATTGGGTACCTTTGCCTGAGCCGTCGGTTCCCTCGATAACAATGAATGTGCCTGGTATATTGTGCATAGTCTGCTCCTCTACTTGGCTTTTAAACCGGGGATTGGCTCCGGCATATGACGTTGATCTTTGTACGCGCGTGGCAACATTTGATTTGGTTCCCAGGTTTGAATAAGCGTTGGCAGGTCGGTGCCCAGCTGGTATTTGCCGCTAAATCCGCCGTCGCGACCTTGACCGTAGTTGCCGTCAACGGGGCCGGTTTCGTGGAACACCGCTTGCGCGATGCGCTCGCCAACCGGCAGCAACACCGTTTCGTGCTGATTGAGGTTAAAAATTTCCAGGGTCAGGCGATTGATGTAACCTGGGTCAACCCAGCCAGCATCAAAACAAACGGCAATGCCATTGCGACCCCAGCTAGAGCGGGACTTCAATTCGTATGCGCCAGGAGGCGTAATGCCAAAAAATTCGTGTGTGTGGGCCAGAATGCGCTCGCCGGGGCGAATCGGGATTACTGGGTGGTCAAACGGAATACCGCTGACTGGCTGCATGCCGTTGGCGTCGCACCACTCTTTGTGCGGTACGGCTTCTTTGACCTCGCCAAAATAGCGATTCACGTCGGCCTCGTAAAACGGATTGTACAAGGTGTGATCGCCAGCTCGCTCGGTACGATAGTAATAATGCCCTAACGTCACATCCAAACTGGCGTGGCTGACATGTTTTGGGTTGAACGGAACACAAACAATATGTCCTTTTTCAATAGCCGAAATAATCTGCGAATTACTGTAGACGCTCATCCCTCTCTCCCTCAAGTTGTACATATTGTACGGCTTGTCAAAACAGTGTTGCAAGCTCGCAGGCTAAAATTACAACCATTCGTGCGTACATAGCGATATAATACAAGGAATGAACCGTTCGCTATTCACACGTTCTGGCAAGCGCAATGCCATCGCCAGCCTGATTGCCACCATTATTGCCTTGCATGGTGTGCTGATTGTGGCGGCACCACTGGTGTACATTTCGGTTTCCTCGCGCGATGTGCATTTTCACCCTGTTCGATTGATTTTTGACGTGCAATTGTTGTTTGCAGTGACACTGTTATATTTGAGCACGCTGCTTCGTCGACGCAAGCAAAGAGCCTGGACGGTGACCATGGTTGTGTATGGACTATTGATCGTGACGGCAGTATTGCGCGCCGCGCTGGTGCATCGCCAAGCGTGGGGTTCTATGATTGAAACGCTGGCACGAGGCGACATCGCAATTCCGGTGCTAGTGGTTGTAGGCCTGTGGTTGTCGCGTAATCAATTTACGGTTAAAAGCGATACGCGCTCATTTATGGTGTCGTTGCAAGTCGCGGCGCTGGCGCTGGGCGTGACGTTTTTGTACGGTGTGACCGGTTTTATGATTTTGGGTCAGCATTCGCGCGAGTTTCATCACCACATTACGCTGGCCGAGGCGGCGCATCGTACCGTTGATCAGCTGAATATTACAACCAGCACCAATCTGGAGCCACGCTCGCGTCGCGCCGACGTTTTTGTGGATTCGCTGACGTTTTTGAGCGTGACCGCTGTGGCGTACTGTTTTATTTCGCTCTTTCAGCCCGTTAGGTCCAGGCTGAGCCACCAAAAGGCGGATCGCCGTTTAGCCCAGGCGTTGATTGACGATTTCCCTGTTGATAGCGAAAGTTTCTTTAAGCTGTGGCCGCGCGACAAGCAATATTTTTTTAACGATACGCAAACCGCTGGTGTGGCGTATGGCGTGCGCCGAAGTGTTGCGGTGGTTGTGGGTGATCCGTTCGGCGATCCGGCCGAATTCCCTATGTTGCTGGATCGGTTTGAAGCTTTTTGCCGTGACAACGACTGGGCACCGGCCTTTGTGCACACCACATTGGCTAACGCCGACCTCTTTCGCGATCACGGCTACGCGTTGCAAAAACTGGGCGAAGAAGCTGTGGTGGATGTTCCAAAGTTTTACGAACATGTGCGCCAAACCAAATATTTCCGCCAGATCAAAAGCCGATTCGAAAAGCGTGGCTACACGGTGGAAGTCTCGCAGCTACCCCACAGCAAAGAAACACTGCAGCGCGTGGCGGCTATTTCGGAACAATGGCTGGCGCGGCCGGGTCGTGACGAGCGTCGTTTTATGCTGGGCTACTTTAACGCTGTGTACATGCAACAGTGTCCGTTGTTGCTACTTCGTGATGCCGATGGCATCGTGCAAGCGTTTTTGAACCAGTTGCCGGTGATTGATCCGCAAGAAGCAAACTTTGATCTGTTGCGTGGTGGCGCTGAGGCTCCCAGCAACAGCAACGACTTTTTGCTGCTGGCGTTTATAGACATGCTGCACGAACAAGGTGTGCAAAAACTCAACCTGGGGTTGTGCCCGTTGGCTGGATTAACCGAACAGCCGCACAACAAACAAAATGTGCTTATTACCTCGGCACTCAAATTTGTGTTTGCTAACGGTGACCGCTTTTATTCGTTTCGCGGCCTGTATAAATTCAAAGCTAAATACGAGCCCGAGTGGCGCCCGCGCTACGTGGCGTACAAGGGTGGCGTCGCCGGATTCACCAAAACCATGACCGCGCTCAATAAACTTATGAGCTTGTAGTTTGCGCAGCGCCACCATGCATAAGAATGTCGGTAAACGTAAACGCATCTAGCGGCGTAGAGGCCTGAACGCTGGTTTCGTCGACCTCTAAATGGGATGGGTAAATTGGCTGCACGGTATGCACTGTGGCACCAATGGCTGTCATTGCGACGCGAAAAGCTTTATTGTGGCACGACTTATCGTCAATATGAATAGCAGTCACATCACGACGAAGTTCAGTGTCGGGTTCTTTGTCACCAAACACGGCTTGTTCGACTGCCAAGGCCAAACGAGCAGCTACATCGCCTTTGGAGGGCAGGCTTTTATGGCTGTCATGATTACGCGGCAACAGCAGCGCGTCGCCGGCCCCCGGAAGGTAACGTTGCAAAAACCGAATAGTACCTGGTTCGCAGCCTGGCAGCGTAGAAGTGTTAAAGATAACATACGCGCCCATTTTTCGCCAGCGCTGCATCATGTCACTTATTTCTTCGATACCTGCAACTGGCTCAATAAGATCGGCATTTATTAGCACCTGCGTGAGCGACTGGATATCCGCATAGTTGTCTTCGTAGCTGCAGCCTTCGCCATAGCGATGGATGCTCTTGATCCGCTTTCGAGCCAGGTCTTCGGGACTGCGCTGGGCTAAAATTACACCTATGTTCGTATTGCGAATTACCTCACAAGCGTCTACCGACACATAGTGAAGCGGTGGCGCTTCAGGTATGTGCATGGCGCCGTATACGCCAGGCGTTGAAACCACCGTGGCCTCGGGGCCTACGTAATCATGCCATAGGTCGCGCAGCTCATCCTGGGTGGGCGTGGGATACTCACCGTCAATGGAATAATTCGCGCCAGGAGTCCATAGTTCGTTTACTGCAAGTGGGATTGGTTCGTAATGTGACATGCAGCCAGTATAGCAAAAACCGCCGCAGTAGCGACGGTTTTATGCAGCGGCCTAGATTAGATTTAGGCTTCGGTTACATCTACGCTAATAGATGGGCCCATAGTAGTTGCTAGGTGAATAGCTTTTACATATACACCTTTTACAGAGGCAGGCTTGTTGCCCTTGATGCTGGCCAGAACGGCGCGAGCGTTTTCGCTCAGCTTGTCAGCGCCAAAAGAAACTTTACCAATACCCATGTGTACGATACCCGTGCTGTCTACGCGGTATTCAACGCGACCAGCCTTGGCTTCTTTTACAGCCTTGGCCACGTCAGCGGTAACGGTGCCGCTCTTTGGGTTTGGCATGAGGCCGCGAGGACCGAGCACACGAGCGTACTTACCCAGCTTAGCCATGTTTGCAGGAGTTGCAATCAGAATGTCGAAGTTCATCTGGCCCTTGTCGAGCTGCTTGGTGATTTCTTCGATACCGCTCAGGTCGGCCTCGGCTACTTTCTCGTCGGCAAAAACTGCAACGCGAATGTTCTTACCGGTACCGGCAGGCAGAACCAGGTTGTCGCGGATGTTTTGGTCAGCGTGACGTGGGTCTACGTTCAGGTTGACGTGCAGCTCAACAGTGGCGTCGAACTTAGTTGGGTTGGTCTTGGTGGCCAATTCCAACGCTTCAGCCAATTTGTAAGCTTTGTCGGCTTCAACCTGCTTAGCGCTTTCGCGGAACTTCTTACCCTGACGATCCAAACGAGAACGAGTTGGGTTAGCGTGTTGCTTTGGCTTGTCGGCATCTTCGGCAGCTTGCTCTTTGCGCTCTTCTTTAGCCTGCTTTTCCTCGGCTTCTTTAACAGCTTTAGCGCTGCGCTTGCCAGCCTTGGCGGTAGCTTCTTTTTCTGGAGCAGCTTCTACAACCAACTCAGCTTCTTTGACTTCTTCAGTCTTTTTGGCGTCTTCTGCCATAAGTGATTCCTTTCGTGGTCCATGCGACGGTTTTTAGACGTCTCCCACAAACTTATATTTACCGAAGTTATTATACATTAATCTAGGACTTTTGCCAAGAAAAATCGCTGCCGTTCGCCTGTTGGATATTTGTGCGGACTCTCGCCAAATGGAACCAGGCGCGGGTCGACATTCATGCGCACCGTTTTCACCAGTACCGCCGTGGTTTCCGGCAAAATCGGAATTTCCATTTCTTGGGTCTCTTCCGAAATGTTTTCGCCAGTCGGAATTTTGCTGCGAGTGTACACCGGAATTGTGCTCAGTGAGGTGTTTCCTACGGCTCGGCAGACCGTGGCGTCCAACGCATCAACCAGCATTTTGGTTTCAAAACCGGGCAGTTCCTCGCTGTTGTACGGATAAATTCGATCCAAAAATGCTTGTGTGGTTTCGGCGGTTAGCGCCTGCAGGTCTTCCATGCTTTCTCCTTTCCAATAAAAAAGAGGCGAACCTTTGGGCGGCTCACCTCTTTTGAATAACCTGGTATTAGGCTTCGATTTCAACACCCATTGAGCGGGCAGTACCAGCAACCATCTTTTTGACGGCTGGAATGTCCAAGGTGTTCATGTCCTTGGCCTTAGCTTCAGCAATTTTGGTTAACTGAGCGTCGGTCAATTTCTTTTCGACTTTCTCTGAGTTTGGACGGCCAGAGCCTTTTTTGATGCCCAATTCAGCGCGAATCAGGTCGTCGGTTGGTGCACCAACAACATAAAAGCTCATGCTGCGGTCGTCATAAATAGTTACGTGAACCGTTACGGTTGCGCCCTGCATGTCTTTGGTTTGGTCGTTGAATGGGTTGATGAAGTCCATCATGTTTACACCGTGCTGACCCAAAACGCTACCTACTGGAGGTGCAGCGCTGGCGCGGCCGGCTGGAAGTTTCATCTTTACATTTGCTTTTACAGCTTTTGCCATAATTATTCCTTTTATAGATTTGTCATACGTAGTGAGCTAGTTGAAGCAACTCACCACATGTGCGTAACAGAGCTATTTTACTACAAAAAGCCCGATTCGTCTAGACGCGCTTTACCTGAAGGCTGTCGAGCTCAACAGGAGTTTCGCGGCCGAACATGTTCACCAGAACTTTCAGCTTACCCTTTTGAGCGTCGATTTCGTTGATTGCGCCGTCAAAGCCCTTAAACGGACCGTCCACGATGCTGACAACCTCGCCCAGACGGAAGTCGATCTTGTGCTTCGGCTGCTCCAGACCCATGCGCTTCTGAATCTTTTCGATTTCTTCTTTGCCAATAGGAGTCGGTTCGGTGCCAGAACCCACAAAGCCGGTTACACCAGGGGTGTTACGTACGATGTACCATGCGTCTTCGGACATTTTGATCTCTACCAAAACGTAACCCTGGAAGATGCGCTTTTCAACAACGCGGCGTTTACCGTTCTTGATCTCGATCATTTTTTCTTTTGGTACTAAAACCTGAAAGATCTTGTCTTTCATGTCTAATGAATCTGCGCGTTGGCGGATTGATTCAGCTACTTTTTCTTCGTAGCCGCTGTAGGTGTGGATTGCGTACCACTGTTTGCTGCTGTCGTATCGTTTAGTCATGTTATTTTAATAGCACCTGTTTAAATACTTTGTCCAAACCGAAGTCCAAAAGCGCAACCACCACGCCAAAGATTACGGCAAATAAAATTACTGCTCCGGTGAGCTGGCGCGATTGCTTGAACGTTGGCCAGGTTACTTGGCGTAGTTCTTTCCAGCTGTTGCGGAAGTATCGTGGCAGCAAAATGCGGCCAATTACGCGCATTACTTTGAATTTACCCAAGGCACGCCCTACTTTGGCGAGCCCTCGGCCAATAAATCGTACGGGAGCGGTAAAACCACGCCACAAAATACGACCACGGCTGGGTGATGCCTCAACAGGATCAGCTGCTTTGGCGGACAATTCACGTACAGTTTCCGCTTTGCGGATTCGACGCTTTGGTTTGTTCTCTGTTTGGTCGGCCACGATGTTCTCCTCACCTAAAAACCCTACTAATTACAGTAGGGTCCAATACGTCAAGCATAGCGGGTTTTGGCCGCTGCGTCAAGACGTGATTATTTTGCCGCCCGGCCGTATAGTATAAGCATGTACGGAATCTTTATACTCCTAGCTGCCAGCGCTATGTTGGAGTTTGTCTTATATATATCTGGGTTTTGGCGCGCGCGTAAGATTTTGGCTGTGCTGGCCATGATCACCACGATGTTTTCAGTGGGAGCGGTGTTCATGTGGCGCCCTAATGTGCTGAGTAGTTTGATTGTATTGGCGGCTGCGTATCGTGTGATTAATCAAGTGCGCATATATAAAGGTCGGATGCACGAACGGTATTTGCACCGTGCGGCGTTTCGTACGAGCTGGCATCTTATGACTCCGCAGTTTATTTGCCTGCTGGCGTGGTGGGGCTGGTATCAGTCGCCTATCAATCGTCGCACAGTATGGTTGAGCGTTGCGGTGCTGCAGGTGTTTGTGGCTGCCGTGTTTTTGCTTTCCACCTGGCGGCGTATTAAGCGTACGCACCCCGCACTGTCGCACAAAAACCATGCTGACGCAGAACTGCCGTCAATTTCTATTGCCGTTCCGGCGCGCAACGAAACCGAAGATCTGCACGAATGTTTGGCCAGTATTTTGGCCAGCGACTATCCTAAATTTGAGGTGTTAGTGCTAGACGATTGCTCGCAGAACAAACGCACACCCGAAATTATCCGCAGTTTTGCACACGCAGGCGTGCGGTTTTTGCAGGGGGACGAGCCGCGCGAGACCTGGCTGGCCAAAAACCAGGCCTATGACCAGCTGGCCCGCGAATCCAGTGGCGAATACATTTTATTTTGCGGCGTGGATGTGCGATTTCAGCCCGACACCATTCGCAAAATCGTAGCCACTATTCACGACCGCAAAAAAGAAATGATCAGCATTTTGCCCGAACGCACGCCTGATGCCCGGGGTCGTGCTGCACTGATTCAGGCCATGCGCTACTGGTGGGAATTGGTGCCGCCGCGCCGCTTGTTCAATCGCCCGCCAGTGCTCAGTAGCTGCTGGATTATCAAAAAGCAGGCCTTACATCGTGTTGGCGGTTTTGCGGCGGTAACTCGCGCTATTGTCCCCGAGGCGTTTTTTGCTCGCCAGCTGCTGGCCAACGATGGCTACAGTTTTATTCGTAGCAATAACGTGCTGGGTTTGCAGAGTGTAAAAACACCTGCCGAGCAGCGCGACACGGCGATTCGTATGCGCTATCCGCAACTGCATAAACGGCCTGAGCAAGTGTTTGTGGCCTCTGTTTTGGAAAGCACTTTTCTGATTTTGCCGTTTGTAATGGCACTGGCCGGTTTTTGGCTCCCTATCAGCCCCCTCACCCAGAGTTTGTCGGCAATAGCGGCTGTTCTGCTAACCATTTCCTACGAACTTATGGCCCAAGCCACACGCATTAATCACTGGTCGTTTGCGCTTGTTGCTTTGCCCATGATGTCGGTGCTCGACATCGCTGTTATGCAGCGATCTATGTGGCTGTATGAATTCTCGGAAGTCATTTGGAAGGGCCGCAACGTGTGCCTGCCGGTGATGCACGTTACGCCGCACCTGCCCAGACTTGAAAATACCCGCCAGTAACGCGGGTATTTTTGGTGTTATTATTGTTGTACGACCTGCTGCAGTGCCCAGGTGTTACCATCTGGGTCGCTAAAGTAAGCAAAAATGCCCCAGGGCATTTCCTGTACTTCGCTCACATCAACACCGTTCTTGACCAGTTCTTCGCGAATAGCCTGCGTGTCTTTCACTACCATCTGCAAATTCTTTTGCGTGCCTGGTTTCATTTCGGTGGTGCCTTCGCCAATAACGATCGAGCAAACCGAGCCAACAGGCGTGAGCTGCACAAAGCGCAAGCCGGGTTGCACTTTGTGGTCGTGGTCAAGGTGAAAGCCAACCTTGTTGACGTAAAAGTCGATGGCGCGATCGGTGTCGCTTACGGGTACTGGTACTAATTCGAGCTTCATTTCCATGATTTATTTCCTCAGTTATGTGGTGATATACCTATTTAATCAATTCCCTGGCCCAAAGTTTTGTAAAAAAGCGACATTATATTTTATGAATATTGTTAACATCCGATGGTTTGCTGCGCATAATTTTTTTGAGTGATTTTGCCAGATGTGCCTGGTCGGTAAAGCCGGCATCGGCGGCCACCTCGATTGGTTTTTTACCGCTTTGCAATTGCCGAACAGCTTCCTGTGCGCGCTGAATCTGCTCCAATGATTTGCGTGTGAGGCCAGTAACGTCCAAAAAGTGCCGCTGTTTGGCTCGATCCGAGAGCGCTTTGGTATTGCCGTTCAAAATTGAGGCCACCACATCGTCCATTTTGAGCAAACCTTCCGCAAGCATACTGGCAACAAGCTTTTCGGCGGTGTCAAAAGTGGGAGTGGCAAATGTTTTGCCAGCCAGTACAAAATGGTCCGGGCCGGAGTTAGGCAACATTTCGGCCAGATTGAGCATTTTTTTACCGGAGTACGACGGCAAATATGCGCCCGCTGCAAATGAGATTACGACTGAACTTGTGCCTGCCGTGTATGGAACGTCCATGGGCTCGGTGGCCTGCCCAGCAAGCATTACGCTGCGTGAACCATCTTGTTGGATTAGGACAATAATATCCCACGAACCATCTGGCGTCGCACGGTATGTGCCGTCAGTTACATTGTGTGAGCGCCAAACTCGGTCAATATACGGGCTGCTTGACTCGCGAAAACGATGCACTTGCGTCATGGCTAGTCTAGGTCGGGAATAAAAATACTAAAGGTAGAGCCTTTGTTGAGCTGGCTTTTGACGTCGATTTCGGCGTGTAGCAAGCGGGCCAGCTTGAGCGTTACATACAAGCCTAGCCCGGTGCCGTTGGTTTTGCGGGTACGATAATCTTCGGAGCGAAAGAATTTGTCAAAAATCTTTTCTTGGTCGCTTTTGCTAATACCAATGCCGGTGTCGTGCACCGTAAATTTGATACCCTTGTCAACTTTTTCGGCGCCAATGGTCACCGAGCCTTTATCGGTGTATTTAATAGCGTTGGTAATGAAGTTTTGCAGGACTTCACGCACGTATAATTCGCTGGAATGCAGCACGTCGGCCCCTGATTTAACTTGAGTTTTCAGCTCTAGGCCCTTGGCCTTGGCGTCGTTTTGGTACGCTTTGCTGAGTCCGTCCATGAACGTAGGTAGTGCAATTTCGGTGACATCTACCACCAACTTGCCGCGCTCGGCACGCGATAATGTGGCCAGGTCATTGACCATGCTGGCTAAAAACATAACTTGGTCGTGTGATTGCTGCAGCGCAGTTTTGATCTGTTCAATATCGCCCGATTTGTCGGCAATAAATTGTGCGTTGCTAATGTTGCCTTCGGTAATAGCAATTGGTGTGCGCAGTTCGTGGCTGACCACGCTAATAAATTCGTCGCGCTCTTCTTCGAGCGATTTCTCGCGAGTAATGTCGCGCATCAGTAATACGTAGCCGCGTCGGCCCTGCTGGCCGTACCCCAAATGCACGGGCGCAATGCTTAGGTATAAGTTTGCACTGCTGCCGTCTTTGTATTGCACTAAAAGATCGCGGCGGATTGTGCCGGTGGTAATCCCAGAAATAAGTTTTTTAACGTCAACTTCTTGGTTGTTGTTGTCGTGAAGGGTCAAAATGCTGGCTACAGGTTTGCCCAAAATTGAGCTGTTGAGGTCCAGAATGTTCAGCGCTGCACCGTTGTAGACGGCGACGTGTAATTTGTTGTCGAGTGCCAGAACTCCGTCGGCCATGCTGTTGATAAGACTGGTAAGTTGCTCGTGCTCGATAGCGGCAGGCTGTCTGCGGCGCAGAATTTTACGAATCATAGCTCCATTATGCCACAGTTTGGTCTGCACTGAGTGCTTTTGGCGCCAGAATTGGTTGGCGCGTATTAATTTCGCTACGCAAACCCTTGGCGTTTGGCAAGTGCCGACCCAGTTCCTGCCAGAATGGTTCGCCGTGCCGCATCACTTTGGTGTGGGTTAATTCATGCAGTAACACGTAATCTATCAGGTTCCAGGGCAGCTGCATCAGGTATAAATTGAGCACGATTTCTTGGCGGCTACTGCAACTTCCCCACCTACTTTTGAGCTGCTTAACTTCTACACTGCTGTACGAAAAGCCGTGTTTTTGAGCTAATACGGCCAGGCGTGGCGGCAGCAGCCGTTCGGCTTCTTGTTTGAGCGCACGGATGCTGGCACGATGTGCTTTGGCCTGAATGTCGGGGTGGTCGGGGGTGATATGCGCCGGATGGGTAACGTAAATTTCGGTTTTGTACACGCGGGTGGCAACGGTTGTGCGGCCCTCCTCTGGCGTAAAATATAAACGATACTGCTTGCCAATGTACTGGCCGTGCGATAGCGTTACGGTGGGTTCGGTTACCTGATGCGCAGCGATCCAACTGGCTTTGGATTTAGCAAATTCCTCGGCTACTTTATATGGAACCCACGTGGGTAACGATACGCGGACATCGCCGCTAGGCCCGATACTTAGGCGTAGGCTTTGATTACCGCGACGCTTGTACAGCGTAACGGTGCCGATCTGCGGAAGCGTGATTTGCTTGGTTGCCACGCTGGTGTCACCTATCGAATTACTATGTTGCGGCGCGACATGTCGACGCGACCGGCGGTTGGGTTAGGAACCAAGTTTACCAGACCGGGACGAACCAGTTTGCTGGCGGTTTGGCCGGAGCTGGCAAGGCCTAGTTCGCGCAGGCGTTTCATGAAGGCGCTGAGTTGGGTGTTGAAGGTGTGCTTACCGCTAATTACGACGTGATCTTCGGTGGTGAGCGGGTTTTGCATGCCCGAGCCAATGCGATCAAAAATACTACGATCGATTGGCATGGCAAATTTGTCGTCGCTGCGACGGCGGTCTCGTTTGGTAGCCCGAGCAATGGCGCTCTCGTGGTCAATTTGCAGCCAAACAAGCAAACAGTGCGCGCCTGACTTGCGAGCCATGTCGCGCAGCTGGCGGCGCTGGCTGGCACGGAAGGCATTGGTGTCGTACACCACGCTAATGCCGGCGTCCAGGAACTGCTCGGTCATGTAATCCATCAGTTGGGTAATAACCTGGTTCTCTTCTTTGTCATATTGAGGTTTTTGGAACAGCTCGCCACGAATACGATCGCCCTGAATATGAGCGGCCTGCAGGTGTTCGGTGAGCTGTCGAGCAAAGTACGTTTTGCCGGCGCCAGGAAATCCATAGAGCAAAATTAACAGTGGTTTAGTAGGTATAACCTTAGACATCTGCAATTAGTATGCCAGATTTTTGCATAATCTGAAAGAGCGCGGCGCTGCTGTGGTTATTTTTACGCAGCTCGTCTTGACCGTCGGATGATTTGCGGGGTGACAAAATGCGCAAAATAGCGTATCATGAGGCAGTTGCCGCAACGCGCAGATGCGGTAATATTTGTGTCGTTCGCCGTTTGAACACACACTTAGGGGAGTAGCTCAATTGGTAGAGTAGCGGTCTCCAAAACCGTTGGTTGCAGGTTCGAGTCCTGTCTCCCCTGCCAAATAAAAAAGATCAGCATTTGCTGGTCTTTTTTATTTCTCTTGGGATTGCACTGGACGAGACGGAGAATGAGCAAAAGCTCCAGCGAAGCTTTTGCTGCACCAGAAATCGAGTCCTGTCTCCCTCTTTTTTCTTGATGTAGATTATGCAGAAACGTATAATCGGCAAAACCAAAATGGTGAGCCAGTCCCTGTCACGGTAACTATGATAAATCACCTTCGTATAATAAAAATGGTCCACAATCTTCGGCGTACGCAATATGGTTTGCGTGACCCGGGTGGAGCACGTAACGCTGGAGCGCAAGTGCACCGTCTGAGTTTAGTATTCCCTCTTTTTGGAGCTGGTGAAGGACATCGGCCAATCCATCAGCCGACGAGGCACGAGCGGCGCGGCCGATATCGGCAGAATGGAGACCATGCTCTTCTTTTAGGTTTATGTACATCTGGGTGGCCTGCATATGCATGAAGGTATGTATGAATGTGGCATTCTTTTGTTCTATGGCTTCGGGCGTGAGGGAGCTGTCGTTTTCCCTTCCTGTAAATCGCGTCCATGAACTGGTTGTGTTGCGAGGTGGATTTTTAAAGAAGTGTATAGACGTCCTGAGTCTGCCACTGAGAGATGGAAAATCCATGTTGCCTTCCGAAAAGATGGTCATGACGCCTTGGGATGTCTCGCCACTGCAAATTTGTCCGCCGACGTAGTCAGTAAAATGCTCGTCGCCAATACCTGACCCGCTGTATTGCACTGCTTCGGGCGCTAAAAATCCGCCGATTGTCTTGCTGACAACTAAAGGCCTGGCTTCATCGCGTAGGTGAGCAAGTTGCACCTCACGCGTAATGATATCGCCCTGAAGATGCACTGCTAAGCCTCGCTCGCCCCGGTCCACATGCGGAGGAAGCTGGTACATCTCCATAAATTCAGGAGCAACTGCCGGCCCCGTACGAGCAAGTTCGTTATGAAGAGGACGAGGAGTCTGTCGTGAATAGCGAAAAGGAGTATCGGGCATCCCATCTGAACCCATATGGTCCGTGATAGTCTCTTGAATTACATCGAGTGTTGCCAATACCCCAAGCGTACTTCTGCCAATATTCGGTCCCACCTGAAAACCAGGTATTTCATTTGCTAATACGGATATGGCGGCATCTCTGATTTGCTCTATAGTCTCTTTGTCGGGCATGCCGGACTCATACTCTTGATAGTCCGAACATCCCTCAATGCGAAGTAATTGATTCATACTAAGAGATCATACCATTTTGTCTCAAACTATATGAGTGGCAGACGCTGCCTCTGCCTACATGTGTCGAGTCCTGTCGCCCCACCAGACCGCCGGTGTTCAAACTTCTTAGATGGAAAACTGGTATCATAGGTATATGAAAACCATTCTCATTGATAACTAGGGTTCTTGCATGACTAGAGACGTTCCGTTTGTAGAAAACCCTGATGATCGGTGTGTTCCTGCAACAATCGGTATGGTTTTAGGTTATTTCATGCCGGCAAAACACTTTAGCATGCCAGAATTGGAGAAAATTTGTGGCTACCAAAAAGGTCGCGGTACGTGGCCGACTGAGTTCATGCTCAACCTTGCTGACATGGGCTTTCAGGTTCATTGGATTGAAGATTTTGACCATGAGAAATTTGTTGAAGATCCAAAGAAATATTTGCGTTCAATTCTGGATGACGAAGCATATGAATGGCAAGTAGCACATAGCGACCTCGCCCAAGAAGCTGCTCGCATGAGACAGTACATAGCAAAAGGCCTGCCACTCGAAAAACGTCAAGGCACCAATGATGATATTAAACGATTCCTAGATGACGGTTGGCTTGTTCGCCTGGAGGTAAATGCCCGAACGTTGAGCGCCAAGCTTGGGTACGATGGCCATTCGATTTTGGTAATTGGCTATACGGACAAAGAAGTTATTATTCATAATCCTGATGGAGATAGTGGCAACAAACCAGCTCAACATGTAACGTGGGAACTACTTGATAAAGCCTGGAAAGAATTCGGCGGCTCGTACTCACTTTATGCATTTAAACGGTAATGCTCCGCTAGACTATCTGCGGTATTTGGCAGTACACTAAACGTATGGCACAAATTATATGTATGGGTGCAAGTACCGTGTATGGCGTCGGTGGTCCGAATGGTGGCTGGGCAGACATGCTCAAGTTGGCTCTACACAAACAAATGTATAACGAAACCAGTTCTAACGAAGCTCACGAAGTATTTATCTTTGCAAAATCGGGGGTTACGACCGATTTTATTCTGAAGGGCTGCGAACAACGGATCGAGGATTATAAGCGTGACGGTCATAAGACAATCGTCATTCTTTCTATCGGACTCAATAATGCTAAGGCTGTTGGCAAACCTGATAATTACGTATCGACGCCGGAAGATTATGCTGCACAAATAAAACAGCTACTTGAGCTACTCGCTAAAAAGGCCGATGCAGTTATTTGCGTAGGATTCACTCCTGTTGATGAATCTAAAACGACCAAAAAGATTAACCCGTTTACCGGGCAGCGCTCGTTCTTTATGAATGAACGGATCGAAATATTTAACACAGTTTTTCGCCAAGCCGCCGAAGAAGCTGGCAATACCGTTCAGTTTTTGGATTTATTTACCACTGCTTCCGAGTTGGACTGGGTGAATACCTATCTAAGTCCCGATGGTCTTCATCCGAATAACAAAGGTCATCGCTGGATTTGCGACCAAGTTTTACCTGTACTAAGAGTTCACGCTTAGCGTATCGCGGCGCGGCTTGACATGGTGTAATGCGCGCAATGAATCAACCAGATACACAGCAAGCTCTTGGGTCAATGCTTGCCATTGACGACGGTGAAGAATACGCATATACCACGCGTGATTTTGAAGACGAAAACGGGAGGTTTGGGTGGATTGACCGTGATGACGGCGCTGAGATCCTTATCGGCGAAAAGTCTAGCTTTGAACTAATGGATGAGCCCTATGAGGGTCTGCTCTGTAAAATCAGACTTGTGAATCGAGCTTCTCTTGAACCTAGCGGCGCACTCGAAACGATTACAGAGGCATTGAGAAACAATGCTGTATCTTTTGCCCTTCAGGACGGCGGTACCACTTTTGATGGTCAAAATATTGCAGGTGTACTTTACATTCCGCTCGAATCACGCGAAAAAGTCCACAAACTTTTCGAACGGCTCGGCTTGTTTAGATAGTGCGCTATTCTGCTGAAATCGTATGCGCGCCGTCGTTTTTGTCAAGTTTTAGGAAGCGTCCTCTAGCCGTGCCGTTTGCTGCTCAACGTTATTTGTAAAACGCGTTAAAAAACTAATAATTGCTTGGAGTTGCTCGTTGGTGTAGTCACTAAGTAGTTCTTTATGCGCTGTTTGCAGGTCAAAAACAAGCGGCTTGGTTGCTTCGGCCCATTTTTTGCTTACCTCAATTAGCGCGCCGCGCTTGTCGTTAGGATTTGGCTTGCGAATGATAAAACCAGCTTTTGCTAGCCGATCTAGCATTGCCGTGGTTGAGCCGGTTGAGAGGCCTGTGTACCGCGCAAGCTCTGACGGAGTTGCCTGTCTTTTTATAGCCAAAAAGCTCAGACACTCGTTATCTGTTGCGTTTACGCCAAGTTTTCGGCCGCTGGCATTGCGAAACAATACCGAGCTAATTCCTTGGTTTTGCGCAGCCATTAGTAGTTGTTTTTCTAAATCTTCTCTGTTCATAATAAAAATCGTTGACATTAGCTCTATTTTAGAGTTAAATGCAGTATACATCTACACAAGCACTATTTCAATAGAAGGGACACAAAATGGCAACAAAAGACAAACGAGCAGAAGGCGAAGCGGCTATTCAGGCAAGTATTGAGGCTATGATGGGCAGCGACAAAGAGCTCGGCAAAAAGCTTCACCCTATTATCGCCGCGAATGCTCCATCTCTGATGCCCAAAACATGGTATGGAATGCCAGCATATGCCAATCAAGACGGAAAAATTATTTGTTTCTTTCGACCGGCGCAACGATTTGGCGATCGCTTTATGACACTCGGATTTAACGACGTAGCTCACCTTGATGAAGGCGAAATGTGGCCGTTGTCATATGCCGTAAAAGAGCTGACGCCCGCAGTTGAAAAGCAAATTGCTGAACTTGTTAAGAAAGCCGCCAACTAGTCAATGAAAGCAAAACTGATCAGGGTTAAGCCTGAAACTGACAATATAATTAGCTTTGCATTTGAGCCTGAGGAGCCGATTGAGCGCGTGGCTGGCCACTTCCTTCGCTATGTCCTGCCGCATCCGCATATGGATAATCGTCGTGACGATCGATATTTTACGATTTCAAGCGCCCCGTTTGAACATTTCATTCAGATAACCACTCGTTTTGCACCTCAGTCGAGCAGCTTCAAGAAAGCGCTGCGGCAACTTTCGCTTGGCGCAACCATCCAGGTCGATGAACCACAGGGCGAATTTGTTGTTACCGATTTCAAGCGAAATTATATTTTTGTTGCGGGCGGCATGGGTATCACGCCATTTCGGTCTATATTGGCCGAAGCTAATCACAACGGCCAAAAGATTAAAGCCCATGTGCTCTACGGCTCTCGCGACAAAGACATCCTGTTTAAAGACGAGCTGGATGATTTTGCGCGGCACAACCCCGATCTTAGCATCGAGTATATAACCGACGCCAAAGGTATTACTGCCGATCGACTAACGCAGGTCGTTGAACAGGTAAACGATCCGTATGTCTATCTATCAGGTCCCGAGCCGATGGTCGAGAGTCTGGCCGTAGTAGTTAAAAAGCTTGGGCTCGACATTGGCCATATTCAGACTGACTTCTTTACAGGGTACGATAGCAATTCATAAAAATATTTTTTACTGCTCACCTTGCCCGAGCCGCGCAAACTACTTATATAAAAGGAGCGTGTATGGACGAAGAAAAAGTACAAGAGTTGCACCGTAAAGTACGAGAATTGCGTGACGAGTTGAAGGCGCATGCCGCAGAAACAGACGACCCTAAATGTGCTGCGCTCTGCGAGACTGGCGGCGAAGTTGTCGGTGGCCTGGAAGAAGCGTTCGATCACTTTATTGCCAAAAGCGAAAAAGCTTGGCAATAGGTTGATCGCTAGCAACGCTTATGCCGATTGATACCACGCAAAGTTGCTGAGGCTGGTGGTTATGGTGCAGCTACTACCGGCGGGCAGTTCGAGCACGTCGCCTGGTTGCATGGAATAGCGTGCGCCGTTAACTGTAAAGCTGGCGGTTCCTTCGACGCCCCAAATTCGAGTGGCCTTGCTAGTGAGCAAGGTTTGTTCGTCGTATGCTTCAATGTCGTGTCGCTTGGCCTGAATATTGCGCGCATGCAAAAAATCCTGCAATTCTTCCTCGGCAGATTCGTACACTTTTGACCAGCGATATTTCTTAAGGCTCATATATAACAGCTTACCACAGGAGTCTGGTGTTGTGCGATTCTGGCCTTACTCTTGCAAATATGCGGCGCGATTTTGGCGTCCGCTATGCGTCAGGACCCGTGCAAACGCTGCGCGAGCCAGCGGTGACTCTATCGTAAGGCGCGGTCCCCGGCAATTTACGTCAATAACGTACCAGCGGCCTTGCGTGTCTTTGACCCAGTCAACCGTGCCGTAGTATTGCGTGACGGGCTCGCCAGTGTGCGTAATTGCTGCCGAAATAACACGTTGCCCGATATTTTTGGTGGTCGCGTATGTTTCAGCGTCAATTGACTCCGGGTCTAATGCAACGCAGCCTGCGCGTTTCATAACACGGGTGTTCGGAAGGCTGTATTTAAGTGTTGGATAGGCCTCAACCTGCACGTTTCCGTGTTCGTCGGTGTATGCCAGCGTGTGCATGCGCACTTCGCGAAGCCGGTTGTCGTGCGAATTCACCGCCGCCAACTCCTGAGCCGCCGCGGCGTTGTCCTTGGGTGCTCGAAGCGTACGAATGGCACTAGTCAGGTCCAAATATGGCTGCAAAATGCCGCTGCGAGCAATCTGTTTTTTCTGGAGTGCACGCAACACTGCGGCAGGCGTGTCAAATTCCGCGGTCCCCTTGCTGAGCGAACCATCTACTGGTTTGTAAAAAATCTGCGCGCCGGGGTGCTCTTGCACTAATGCGTCGAGCGTGTCCGCATTGTAGGTGGGAATGCCGACGCCGCTTTCTGCCAGCACGGCCTCCATAAGTGTTTTGTCATTGGCCATGTACTGAATCGGCCGACAATTCCACAAGTGTTCGTTGGGAACGCCCAAGCCATACGCCGTGCGCAACGTTGACCCGTCGGGTTGCGGCACTCGATCCTGAAAATTAGCCACCCAGTGGTCAATAATAGATTGGTAATCTGTCAACGAACCTTCTTCAAAAACCGTTTCAGGCAGCAGCGTGCCATGTTTATCATAAATGGGGTTTTGCGCCACTTCTATGCGCGGCGGAGTGCCGAGCTCGCGTGGGCCACTCGGCGCTTCCAGCACGCGTCCAATGTGTAACCTGGAGCCATGCTCCATAAATTGTCTATCCAGATCAGGCCGATCCGGAAACATATCTTCTTGATCAGGGTGACGAACACCATCGGCATTTTCGTATTCACCGTACAACATCAAAACAGCTTCGTGCATAGACCCTCCTGAAATTCTGAGTGTTACCTAAGCTATAAGCATAACAAATTTTACGGGTAAATATATGTCGAGAATTTGCTCAGCGGGCTATACGAGTAGCGGAAATGGCCCTTCCAGTCGTAGTTCATTTCGCTTACCAAAACGTAGCCATTGGGCACCGTGTTGCCCTCGTACGTTTCGCCTGGCAAGGCCTGCACGATTGCCACGTGCCCGTAGTATCCACCGGTTTCTACAGCGATAGATCCAACCGCCGGCGTTGTATGCGTTGGGTAGTTGGAGGTGGTGGCCCATCGGTTGGCGTTGCCGGTGACATGAAAGTCGGTGTGGCCCTCCACGGTAGTGAAATACCAGTAGGTATACGAGGTGCATTCGCGGTTAATGCGGTCGTTACTGTACGACACGGTGCGAATGGTGTCCATGCGTGCGTCGCACCACTCCATAGGATATCCGCCGTTGCCAGCGCCGCTGTCGCACGCACCACCCGAGCCGGTAGGTTTAATCGGCGTAACGGCCAAGGTGTTTTCCTGGATTAGCGTCGCTTGCTGGGCTTGCTCTCGTGTAATAACTGGGATTTCGTCTTGATCACTTTGCGGCTGAATAACTGAGGCAAGATTAGCGTGAGTGAGGCCCGAAGCTGCGCTGGCGACCTTGCTAAATCCATGGCCGGCAGCCACAAACGGAAACGCAATTACGCGACCGGTAAAACGTAGAATCACGCCAATCGTTCGTACCAACGTGATTACTATAAAACAGACCACTCGTACTATGCCAACGATCAACCAGGTGATCACTTTAAACAATGTAGTAAATACTGTAGCGATGGCCTGGAACAACACGCGCACCACCGTTTGCATGGCGTTTTTGGCGGTAGTAAGACCGTCGATCGAGGCTACCACGACGCGCAGTGTGCCAACTTGTAACGTGTCGGCCGTTTGGCTGAGCGCGTCTGATAAGCTGCCGCCCGTTAACAAGTCGCTCTGATACTGCACTTGCTGCGACATGACCTCAGAATTATGAATACGCGTGGCAATATTCGCACGGTGCACTTGCAGCGTTTGACTACACAAAGACAGAAGCAAAAAATCTATGCCGATAAAGAGGACGACATATAACAGTCGCCGTTTTCGTTGGAATATGTCTACCAGGTCAAACAGCATAAATAACCGGTTTCCACCTAATGATCTTACTATTATACCCTATTCTTGCTTAAAAAGCACATTTAAGAGGTAAATCAGATGATGTGCCAATAAATATTCGTCAAAAAATCGGCAGTTGTTCCCTGCGACTGATACAATAGAAGTATGACTGACGCCACGATTGAACAGATGAAACACGACTTACTGGATGCGCGCAAAGCACGTGATCAGCTGACCGTTGCCGCTCTGCAATCTGTTTTGGCACGCATTACGAACGCCGAAGCTGTGGCCATTCCCGACACAGGTATGCCGATGCTGGTGGGCGTGGGCGCAGCCGAAGTTGCTCGTAAAGAGCTTACCGGCGCTGAAATTCAAACACTTATTCATGACGAAATTGCTGAGCTACACGCTGCAAAAGAAAGCATGGCAGATCACGCCGATCACCCATACGCCGTTGAGCTAGACCAAAAGATCGCGCTTTTGTCACGCTACGTTGATTCCAGCAAAAACTAGATCACTCGTAGGCTGTAATTTGTTGTATTTTATAGTACAGTAAAGATGGCAGCTTTATAACATGAGGAGGGGTTATGAAGAAAGTTCTTATTATCTTTGCATTGGCGCTGGGTGTGTTGGCTGGTGTCCCAGCAGCGCAGGCCGCCGCCGCGCCGTATTGCGGCATTACTTGGGGTAGTGGCGCCAAAAGCTCTGCTACGTCGACCACTCGCCCGCTGACTAATATTCGGACCGGCCAACATGATTGCTATGACCGCATGGTGTTTGACCTAAGCGGCACTGCGGCAACTGGCTATAGTGTACAGTATGTTTCAAACGTCTATGCCGAGGGGTCTGGGGTGTTGATTCCCCTGAGCGGCGGAGCTAAATTACAGATTGTGGTGCGTGCTCCAGCCTATAATTCGATGGGCCAGTCAACCTACCCTGGAGTGGTTGGCGCAAAGCTACCCGGTGTAAACCTGACGGGCTATAAAACATTTCGTGATGCAAAATTTGCTGGAAGTTTTGAGGGGCAAACTACCGTTGGACTTGGAGTTCGTACGCTCTTGCCGTTTAGAGTTACGACCTCTGGAAATCATGTGATTATTGACGTTGCCCATAAGTGGTAGCCAACAAAAAAACCACCGAGCTGCCCGGTGGTTTTTATATGCTGTTGCAGTACGTGGCTCTCTCGGTGGTGATTGGTGATGAGAGAGCCACGTGCCCGCGAACGTTCGTGCTTTTTAGTTGTAGTTGTTGCGTGCGCCGCGCCGCGTCAGACTCGGTTCAGCACCTTGTCGCAGGACGGCAGGCCCCCCGGCACGGAGGTGAAGACGCTGGAGTCGACCTTTGCCGCGTTCTCGCCCTTGTACTTCCACTCCACCTGGCTGAGGTCGGCGTTGACGATCTCCTTGGGGATGACGATGCCGACGCCGCCGCTGGTGGCGCAGACGATGTTGACCTGGGTGCCCTTGAGTACGACGGCGTCGCCCTTGCTGGTGCTGACGTCGCTGATGCCGAAGCAGGTGGCCACGTTGCCGCCCGACAGGACCTTGTCGCAGGCCTCGCTGTCGCTGGCGCCGTTGAGCGCACCGCAGGCGGTGGACACCAGCGCGAGTACGCTGATCAGACCGGCGGCGGCGATGCCACGGCGAGCGGAACTACGAAAACTGATCACGGGTTTCTCCTCGTGGTCGATGAACATTCTTACGCGAAATATACGCGTGCGAGCGACCATATAGTACTACATAGTTGGTGTAATTTCAACTATATTTTGTAGTACATACATGTATGTTACTGCGCCAGGTCTGCGATGCTACTGCCCTGGTCGTACATAATCAGGTCGCTGCCGTCGGACATATTCCAAGCACGCTGTAACGGATCTAAAATGCGCCACGTTTCCAGCACTTCTTCGCCGCTAGCAAATAAGCGGTGATCCGATCGGATGGCGTCCAAAAAGACGCGCTCGTAAGCTTCCGGCAAGCGCTCGTCTTCTTTATACGAGAACGTGAGCGCACGTTGCTCTACTTTTTCGTCATAGCCTGGTCGTTTGGTCCACAGGTGTAATTCGGCGCCTTCGTTGGGCTGTAGGCGCAAAATGAGCTCGTTGGCCTCGTTGGATTCGTTGCGTTTGTATCGCACGCGAACTTCGGTGGATTTTTCGTGGAGTGCTTTGCCGGTTGCCAAAGTAATAGGCACGCCGCTCCATGTTGGATCGTCAGATTGTAGCGTGAGTGCCACAAACGTTTCGGTTGTTGTTTCTGCGTTGCCAACCTCTTGCCGATAATTACGGTACTGGCCTCGTTTTGTTTGTTCAATAGCGGCAGTGTCGGTTCCAAAGTGAAGCTGTTTGAGCGCGGCAAGGCGGCGCTGTGGCACATTTTGCATGACATCATTCGGCATGGCCGGCGCTAATGTGAGTGCAGCAATTTGCAGCAAGTGACTTTGCACAACATCGCGTAGCGCGCCCGTTTGCTCGTAAAAATTGGCTCGGCCTTCAATGCTAATTTGCTCGCTTGCGGTAATTAAAATTGAGTCAATAAATGTGCTGTTCCAGGTTTGGCGAAACAGCGCGTTTTCTTCGCGGAACACCAGCATATTTTGGGCCATTTCTTTGGCCAGATAATGATCGATGCGATAGACTTGCTCGGGTGTAAAGTACTTATCAATGTGCGCCACTAAATCTTGCGCACTGGCCAGGTCCACGCCAAATGGCTTTTCCAGCAGCAGCTTGGTGCCGGGCGCTTTTGCGAGCCCCGATGTTCCCAGCTGCTCAATAATAGATTGCGAAACCTGTGGCGGAATTGACAAATAAAATAAGCGCTGGGCGGTCGCGCCAAACTGCTTGTCAATTTCTTTTAAATATTCGGTTAGCCGCTGATATTCGCTGGTTTCGGCTAGATTGACCTGGAGCAAGTCCAGATGCTCACGGATAAATCGGGCATTTGTGGACTGCGGCACCAAGCTATCTTTGTTGACGTCTGCCTGACGGGTAATGCCCACAATTTTAAACTGATCCGGCAGCACGTCTGCCTGAGCTAATTGCCCAATGGCTGGCAGCAATTTACGCTGCGCCAGATCGCCAGTAATGCCGATAATAATAACTACTGTTGGAGTTTCTCGTGTCATAATGCCCTCGTCTGCAGGCAGTATAGCACTTTTGCTGCTCTGACTACGACGCGAAATCGCTGTTGCTGTAGGCCAGCTCGTGCATCACCATAAAGAAGCCAGCAAGCTGGTCTTCGGTAACCTTGCCCTGCAGTACTTTTTCGGCAGCGCCTGTAATTTTGGTTTCGATTGTTTCGGCAGCCTTGGCGCCTTTTTTGGTAATGACCACCAAGCGTACGCGGGCATCGGTGCTGTCGGCGACGGCGTTCACGTAGTCCAATGCCTTTAGTTTGTTCACGATAGCAGTAATATAAGTTGTCTTCACGTCAAACAAAGCCGCAAGGTCGGTAATACGAATACCGCCGTCAGCACTTTTACTGAGCACAATGCCCATAACAAACCATTCAACCGAACTCAGTTGATACGGCTCCAAAATAGTGTTTCGCAAGTTACCCATCTTACGAGTCAGTAACATATGCGCGATCCCCACCTCGTATGATTTTGATTTCTTGAAAACTTTCTTTAAAGACACGATCTTATCCTCTGAGACTTAGTATACCATTAATTTGACTTATCAACCATGTGATTCTTTGTGGACTTTTTTACGACACAACCAAGCCGTATAGTCAATATACCCTACCATAAGTTGCGATTATTTCCTATCATTATGCAATAATTACTACAATTTATGTAATCAGAATCATCTTTTTAGGTTGCATATAAAGGAGTGGCTGGCGGCGTTAAGGGGCCACTCCTTTATATGTTCGTGCGTGTTACGTTTGCTGTGGTTGGAACCATTTGCGCAGTTGCCGCCACCGTCGGTGGATTACGAGCCGCTTGATACACACCACCATCACGAGCCCGATAAATACCAGATAAGCCGTGAACCACGAACCAGTCTGAAACGGATACGCTACCAGGCTAATGCCGGCGGCCAGCGCGCTGAGTGTGTACGTCCAGTGGGCCTCACCTTCCGGCTCCTTCCAGGTCTGACGCACAGTGGGGATGTATGCCACAATGTCGGCACCAATTGAGCAGATCACACCTACAACCGGATCACCCGAAAGTGCCCAGCGAATAGATCCGCCCAGTGCAACCGCCAAGCAAATGACGTCCGTCGCGCTGGTGCCGCCGACGCCAATTCCCTTGCGCATGCTCCGCTCAAAGGCGCGAACACCACAGGCGGCGTAGACGCCGGTGATCACCACAGCAAGCAGATTGCCGTGCACAGCCAGCGTGCTTCCGAATGTCAGAAGTAGTGACACGCACAGGGCGAATCGCGTGACGCGGTGGGGCCTACATTTTTTCCTCTTGATATCTTGCAGGTACCGGAGAGGCGAATACACGCCTAGGACGATGCTCGTCACCACCATAATCTCATGCACGTCGCTAGTGTAGACGCTGCTCCGCACTATTGCAAGCTATTTTGCAAACGAGTGCAGCTGGTCTGCAAACTGCGTTCGCCAAAGAAAACACCACCCCGCGAAGGAGGTGGTGTTAAGGAGGAACATCGAATCGCTAGATTATTCGCGTTCCGCGCGGCGCTTGCGCATAATGTGATGAGCAGCGCCACCAGCTACGCTCACGCCGCTGAACAAACCGATTACGTCACCAGCACCAGTGTTTGGCAAGGTGGTAGCAGTGGTAGTTACAGGGGTAGAGGTAGTTGTAACCGTTGGGGTTTCGGGTGTTTGAGGGGTCTCAGGAGTAGTAGGCGTTTCAGGCGTCTTGGGTGTTTCCACCGGAGTAGCCTTAACGGCGTTACCACATTCAACCATTACAGCCCATTTCATCGTGCCGTTAGGCATGTAAACGATAACTTTGGCAGTAGCGTTAGCAAATGAGGTAGTCGTCTTGCGAGCGTACACGCCATCGCTAACTTTTACGTAGCCACTGCCTTCGGTGAATCGGGCACTAACCCAAGCACCGGTAGCAACAGTTTTACCGTCAACAACGATGTGACCATCTTTGTACAGGGTACCAACTTTGGTGTTGGCAGCGGTCATAGCAGTAACATCGCTGGCAGTAACGCCTGCCCAACTGTACACAGTTTTAAGGTCGGTGTAGTCTTTCTTTACCGTAGGCGAGCTAGCGTGACCAGAGTTGTTGCTGGTATACGAGCTCTTGAACGATGCGATGTAGCTGGCATCGGTAGAACCGTCCAACCCACAATATACGATGTTTACCTTGTCACACGATGTAGCTGCAGAAGCAGATTTGGTGCCAACAAGGGCGGCTGATGCAGAACCGGCAACCACGCTTACAACAGCGGCGGCAACCAATAATGAGCGGCTTTTAGTTATAATAGTACGAATCATTCTAGCGTTCCTCCTTTAAATAGGATAACTACATTATATACTTAAGTTCTTTAAATGTCAATACCCTTATGCTTTGTTCGTATCTGGTACAATTGCTGTATGGTACCGCAAGATGTCCCCTTTCGTCGCTTGCAAAGCTTACAAATAACAGATCACCGCTTTGCGACACCTGGTGAATTAGTAACCTGGATGGGCGCCGTGCAGGCCCAAGATTACGCCTCTGCCAAGTGGGCTTTAGGGGTTCGTTTGCCTGGTTTGACAGATGTAGACCTAGAAAACGCCATTGCGCAAAAGCAGATTGTTCGCACCTGGCCCATGCGTGGTACGTTGCATTTTGTACCGGCCAAAGATGCCAAATGGATGCTACAGCTGATGGCAACCAAAATTATCCAGGCTGATGCTACTCGGCGGAAGCAGCTAGAAATAACAGATGATCAGCTGGCAAAAGCCATGCAAATTATGACCGCAGCGCTCAAGAATAATATTTGTCTGAAACGTGCTGATCTGTTGCGCGCGCTCGATGATAATGGTGTTTCTACTGCCAACCAGCGCGGATATCATCTGTTGGCATACGCTGCTTGGTCCGGGCTTATCTGTTTGGGTCCCATGGATGGTAAACAGCAAACCTTTGTTTTACTAGACGAGTGGGTACCTGGCAGCATACAGTTGTCGCATCAAGACGCCCTGACCGAAATTGCGGTGCGATTTGCGCAGAGCCACGGCCCTGTTACCGCGCATGACTTGGCGCGATGGACAAAACTGTCGCTAGCAGAGGTGCGACTGGGGTTACAAAGCGCCGGCGATCGCCTGAAAGCAGTCGAAATCAATGGCGCCGAATATTGGACACAGCCGCACGCGCCAGCCTTAACCGAGGCAGCTCACGGCACCTATTTGTTACCTGCTTTTGATGAATTTGTGATCGGTTACAAAGATCGCAGCGCGGTATTGCATGCCGATCATGAGATCAAAATTGTGCCAGGCAGCAACGGCGTGTTTTTGCCAATGGTGGTTGCTGATGGCCAGGTTATCGGCGTTTGGAAGCGCAAATTAACCAAAAAAGTGGCCATCGAGGTGCTGCTTTTTAAGGCGCCGACTGCTGCGCAAGAACGTGCAATTACAGAGGCGGCGCAGCACTTTGCCGCATTTGTGAATTTGCCTCTGGCACCCCTAGTCTGGACTCGCCTGCATTACTAATTTTGTTCGCTATAAAAAGGTTGTGCTTTGCTCGCTATAACCGTATAATTCCAGATAGACGAGGCAAAGTAAACGCAAATGAAGATACTGATGCTTGGGTGGGAATTACCTCCTCACAACAGCGGCGGGCTGGGTGTGGCTTGCTATCAGTTGTGCAAAGCGCTGGCCCAAAAAGGGGCGGATATTGAATTTGTGCTCCCCTATTCTGCGCAGCACGACGTGCCATTCATGAAGGTCACAGCTGCCGTACCGCAAGATGTTACTGTGGTGCAGCAAGCGGGCATGGCCTACGACAGTCGCCAGTATCAGTTTAGCGATGGACACAGCGAGTCGATTGACATATTTGGCCAGCAACAACTATTTGAGCACGGGGTTGATCAGTATATGCGTCGCACTACCGATACATTTGACGTTATCCACGCTCATGACTGGCTCACGTTCAGGGCGGCTTTGCGAGCCAAACAGCAAACTGGCTTGCCACTGATTGTGCACTTTCACTCTGTTGAACGCGACCGCGCTGGCGGTGGTCTTGGCAATCCGCTAGTCCGTGAAATCGAAGAAACGGCGCTGCTAATGGCCGATCGTGTGATCGCCGTAAGTCAACATACCAAAGATATGATTGTGCAAGATTACGACATTCCTGCTGACAAAATCGCCGTCGTGCACAATAGCATCGACAAAGAAATGCTGGAGCCGCTGGAAGAAGACAGTGCTTATGCGTACTTAACCGCTCTCAAAGCTCAGGGTTATCACGTTATAACCAGCCTAAGCCGCTTGGCGCTTCAAAAAAACCTGGTCAATCTGTTATATGCCGCCAAAGAAGTGGTAGCACGCGAGCCCAAAACCGTGTTCCTGATTGTGGGCAGTGGCGAACAGTACTTTGAGCTGGTAGCTCTGAGCGCCGAACTGGGAATCGCCAAAAACGTGGCGTTTACGGGCTTTCAACGAGGCAAAAAGTGGCGCGACGCCTACGCTATTGCCGATTTGTTCGTTATGCCCTCGATTTCGGAACCGTTTGGCCTCACTGCCCTGGAGGCTATTGCCTACGGCGCGCCGGTGCTTATGAGCCATCAATCGGGCGTGTCGGAGGTCATAAAGAACGCGCTCAAAGTAGATTTTTGGGACGTGCACGAAATGGCTAACCAAATGGTAGCTGCTATGCAAAACGCCAGCCTGCGCCAAGTGTTGCACGCAAACGCGCTGCATGAGTTTGACAAGCTCAGTTGGAGTAAGCCGGCTGACTTGTTACTAGGTATGTACCAAACGCATGCTACAGGGGTCGCAACATGACCAAAGCGATCGTTTTGTACCTGCACGTACACCAGCCATACCGCGTGCGCCACTACACTATTTTTGACGCCGGCGTCACGCACGACTACTTCGATGCTCCATATGATGACCGCACCAGCAACGAACGCATTATTCACAAAGTGGCACAAAAGTCCTACTTGCCCACCAACCAGCGTTTGCTCAAACTATTGCAGCAGTATCCCGAATTTCGCCTGAGCCTGTCTATAACTGGCACTATTATTGAGCAGCTCCAGCGTTGGGCACCCGACGTTTTGCAATCATTTAAAGACTTGGTGGCTACCGGTCGTGTAGAAATTGTGGCCGAAACGTATCACCACAGCCTGGCGTTCTTTTATTCGCGCACCGAATTTGAGGCGCAAGTGGCCATGCACCGTCAGAAGGTACAAGAAGTATTTGGCCAGACTCCGCAGGTGTTTCGCAACACTGAGCTCGCCTATAACAATGACGTTGCCTACTGGGCCGACCAAGCCGGCTACAAAGGCATTCTAAGCGAAGGTTGGGACAAAGTTTTGGACTGGCGCAGCCCAAATTACGTCTATCGCCCGGCGTACACGCAAAACATTCGGCTGCTCATGAAAAACTATAAATTGAGTGACGACATTGCGTTTCGTTTTGGTGACCAAAAATGGGCAGAATGGCCGCTGACTGCGCATAAATTTACCCACTGGCTGAGCAGTACCGAGCACGCCACTAATTTTAACCTGTTCATGGACTACGAAACTTTTGGTGAGCACCAATGGGATGAATCCGGTATTTTTACCTTCTTGGAGCAATTGCCGGGCGAATGGCTCAAAACCCAAGGCCACACCTTTATGACGGTAAGCCAAGCTATTGATACTTTTGAGCCGGTGGGCGAAATCGACATGCCCAATACCGTTACCTGGGCAGACACCGAGCGCGACCTGAGCGCGTGGCTGGGCAACGCTATGCAAACTTCAGCCATCACCGATTTGTATGCCCTGCAAGATAAGTTACTTGCCACTGGTGACTTGGTGCTCATCGAAGATTGGCGCAAGCTGCAGACCTCTGATCACTTTTACTATATGTGCACAAAATGGTTTAATGATGGTGACATCCATGCGTACTTTAGCCCGTATGCTAACCCCTACGACGCTTTTGTAGCCTTCATGAATGCCTATCACGATCTGCGTTTTCGCCTGATAGAGAAAGGAGTGGACCTCTAATGGCACGACCAGTCATGCTCGGTAACGGAAGTTTAACCGTCGGTCTGAATGAACAAGGCCTGGTGCACGACTTTTACTATCCGTACGTAGGCCTCGACAACCTTACCAACGCCCGCAGTGTTCTGCACAAGATTGGGGTGTGGGTTGACGGCGATTTTTCTTGGGTAGATAGTGACGGTTGGCGAGTTGACGTCGACTTTGAGGCCGACGCCATGATCAGCAATATTCATATGCATCACCCCCGATTCGACATTGAGCTGGTCTGTCAGGATTTTGTAGATTCCCAGGTGAATGCGTTCTGTCGGCGCATTACCGTGGTGAATCACACCGCTGACTTTCATAACGTTCGCGTATTCATGCACCAGGTGTTCCAAATTTCGCGCGCCGGACGTGCCGATACTGCGCTGTTTGTGCCCGACGAGCAAAGTTACCTGTTGGACTACAAAGGTCGCTGCAGCTTGCTCATTTATGGTCAGCACATTGACGGCACGCGTTACGACCAATTTGCCGTGGGCAACTATGGCATTGAAGGCAAGGATGGCACCTACCGCGATGCCGAAGACGGTGAACTCTCCAACAATGCGGTAGAACACGGGGGTGTGGATTCTGTAATGCGCTTTGCTTGCAGCCTGAGTGCGGCGGCTAGCACCCAAATTGACTATTGGATTATTGCTGCCGACTCGCAATTTGCTGCCGAAAAAATCCACCATCAGTTTATTTCGGAAGGTCTTGAGCGCAGGTTAGACGAAACCAGACAGTATTGGCATGAATGGATTTCTACCACCGCTAATAAACTACATGCGCTCGACAAAAATTATCTGGATATTGTTAAGAAATCCCTGATGATTATTAAAGTACACACCGACAAGCGCGGTGGCGTGATCGCCAGCTGCGACTCGTCCATTTACAACTACGGCCGCGATTACTACAGTTATGTGTGGCCACGCGATGCCGCATTTGCTATGTGGCCACTCATTCGCCTGGGTTACAAAGAAGAGCCGCGCAAACTATTTGAATTCTGTCGCGATATTTTGACTACCGATGGCTATTTGATGCACAAATATCAGCCTGACCGCGCCATTGGCAGCACATGGCATCCGTTAATTCACGGCAAGCACAGCGAGCTGGCAATCCAAGAAGACGAAACTGGCCTAATCGTGTATATGCTGGGCGAATACCTGGACCATAACCCCGAAGAACGCGATTTTGTGTATAGTTTGTACGCCACATTGGTGCAACCGGCGGCCAATTTTATGAGCGAATTTATTGACGAGCAAACCAAATTGCCGCATGCCAGCTACGACTTATGGGAGCAAAAATTCATGACGTCTACGTTTACCACCGCGGTGGTGTACCAGGCGCTGTTGGTGGCCGCCGATCTTGCTGAGCAATTCGAATACCCCGACGATGCCGTAAAATGGCGCGCCGTGGCGACAACTATTTTGGATAATGGCAAAGTCTTTTTGCGCCAAGATCAGGTGTTCCGAAAAGGGTATTTACTGCAAGACGATGGCTCGTTGCAATTTGACGACACGCTAGACGTTTCCAGCATGTACGGAGTTATGATGTTCTCGGTGCACGACATGGGGGTGCAGAATCTTCAAAATACCGTTAAGGCTATTGAGGATGAAATGCTCGACAAATCACCGTCGGGCGGCACGCCTCGGTATAAAGATGACAGTTATTTTCAGAGTAATCCAGCGTTTCACGGTAATCCGTGGGTTATCGCTACACTGTGGATGGCGCAATATTATATGCGCACCAAACAGATGGACCGAGCGCGGAACTATATTGATTGGGCAATGCAGCATACTACTTCAAGTGGCACATTGCCAGAGCAAGTCAGTCCTACTGACGGCGCTGGCGTTGGCGTGAACCCTTTGGTCTGGAGCCATGCGGAACTGGTAAACACTATTTTGGATATGTCTAAAGTGGAATAGGAGCTGTTATGGACGGAGACGATTAGCGCATAAAAATACCGCTCTAGGTGAGCGGTATTTTTATGCAAGCCGTAGGTTATTTCTTTGGCTTAACTTCGTTGCGGCCCAAGTTCTTCTTGGTTTCAACAAACAGCACGCGACGGCGCAGTTTAGGGCTGTATTTCTTCAAAGACAGCTTTTCAGGGGTGTTTTGCTTGTTTTTAGTGGTGTAATAAATGCGCTCGCCAGATTCTTCACTGACCAAGCCAACAATTACGCGCTTTTCGCCTTTTTTAGCCATAAAACTTCTCTTAGATACCTATTAATATAACCAATTCCTATCAATTCTAACAGATAAGGGCTATCTTGTAAACTGTTTAACCAAATGTGCTTGTAAAAGCCGCTCTACCTCTTGAGAAAATAAGCGGAATAGGGTAAAATACATCTGTTGCCGCGATAGCTCAGTGGTAGAGCACTTCCATGGTAAGGAAGGGGTCCTGGGTTCAAGTCCCAGTCGTGGCTCCAAGCGTAACAGATACAGCGACCTACAAAGGTCGCTTTTTAATGCAATTCACTATCCTTGTCGCACACAATGATCAAGCAAAAACCCACCTTTCGGTGGGGTCTTAACTTGGTGCAGGGAGAGGGATTCGAACCCCCGAAGGCTGAGCCAGATGATTTACAGTCACCCGTGTTTGACCGCTTCACTATCCCTGCAAAAATGTGGAATTGGAGCCACCTGTCGGACTCGAACCGACGACCGACGGTTTACAAAACCGTTGCTCTACCAACTGAGCTAAGGTGGCACGTCTGATGGCCCTGCGGTAACAGATGTAACTATACCAAATAATGCTGATTCAGGCAACAGTTTCGTGTGCTATTGTACGGCAGATCGGCGCGGACGGATCATGCGCTTTGGTTTTCCGTCTGGCACAATCAATTTCTTGAGCTTTTGTTCGAGCATGTCGGCCTGTGCTTGCATACCGCGGTCAATATAGGCTTTGTGTAGCAGGTTGAGTGTTTCTTTGTTGTGCTCTAGTTCGACGGCTTTTTCAAGCGATTGGAACATCAGCTTTTCGTTGCCAAGCTTTTCTTGGACCTTGGCGTAGGCTACGTGACGAGCGGCCAGATTATATTCTAGTTTTAACGCCTGCTCAAAGGCGATGGCGGCTTTTTCGTAGTTCTCTGTTTCGTAGTAAATAAGGCCTAGGTTGTGCAAGCTAGATGGCGTGGCTTCAATACTAGAGGCAATTTCAAAGCAGTCAATGGCGTCGCGATATTCCTTTTGTTTGGCGTACAGAATGCCTAGGCGGTTATAAGCGGCGGCGTTGCGCTCGTCAATTTTTAGAATGGTTAGCAGCGCTTTTTCGGCGCGCAAAAAGCGATTTTCGCGCATGCCTTGATGAGCGATGTCCCATAGTTTGCCCAGGCGGTCACCGATTTTACGTGAACCGACCCCAAAATCATCATCATGAAGTTTGGTGTTGCGAAACGCAAGTGCACCAAACGCTGCGACTAGTACAATTTCAAACATATATACTCATTATTATAGCAAATGTAGTGGCTACAAGTGCAACAGTAAATTAGTGAGAGTTAGCTTAAGGTTAGCGTTCTGCGCCAGTTGCTGTTGTGCGGCGAATACAGCTTTGTTGATTTTGTGCCACTGCTCCAGGCGTTTTTGGTCTTGCTTCTTGCCTGCCTGCTGCAATCCCGCCTGTGCCATGCGCGCCATGGCCTCGAATACACTGAGTGCATTCTCTTTTTGCTTGCTCAGGCCCTCGATGTGCAACAGGCGGTCGTGCGGCGGTTGCTGCAGAATTTCCTTGGCCTCGGTAACACTTTGCATGAGCGGGTGCTTCGTGTCACTTGTTAACAGCGCTTGCATGAGCCCCGGCAATCCACCGCTCAAAAAGTAGCTTTGCGTGACGGTTTTTGCATTGTGGATTGGCCCAAAAAATGCCGTCACGGCTTCTTGCGTTGGCGTTTGTACGGTAATTGTTTGGACTCTCGAACGAATAGTCGGCAGCAGCGAACCGATGGTGTTCACCGTTACCAGAATAATCGTGTCGCGCGGCGGCTCCTCTAGTAGTTTCAGAAACGAGTTCTGCGCTTCGGTGGTCATGCCATCGGCGTGTTCTACAATGATGGCTCGGCGGATCTCTTTGGTGCCGGTGGTTTTGAGCCGCACAAACTGCCGAAGTTCACGAATCGCCTCTATAGAAATGGTGCTTTTTTCGTCGGCCTCAATACGGCGAACAGCAGCGTTGTTGACGTCAGAAACAGTACTACCCAAAATGTGTTTGGCCAGAATCTGAGCAAGTGTTCCCTTGCCCGATCCAACTGGCCCGGCAATCAACAGCGCGTGTGCCGGGTTGGCGGCGTACTGAGTAAGCTGTTTTGCGGTGAGCGGGTGCAACACCAGCTCGTCAAGCATCGCTCTGCTCCATAAGTTGGGTAAATTCTGGCGGCAGCGGTGCTTCAAAGGTACGGCGTTCGCGATTTGGCAACGTAATTTCCAGGCTGAGTGCGTGCAAATACAAGCGTTCGCCAAAAGTGCCAGTGCCGTATAACGGGTCACCGATGATGGGGTGCTTTTGCTCGGCTAGGTGCACGCGCAGCTGATGAGTGCGCCCAGTTGTGGGCTTCAGCTCTACCAGACTGTAACTGGGTGTCTCGGAGATAACGGTGTACAGCGTAGTTGACGGCTTGCCGTTGGGCCCCACGCGAAACGTGGCCGGCGCCTTGGGATTGCGCTCAATTGGCATGTCGATCACAGCGGCTTTGGGGTGCATGTGGCCGGCAACAATTGCCATGTAGGTCTTTTTGGCTTTGCGCTGTTGGAACTGTTTTTGCAGAAAACTGAGCGCGGCTTGGTTTTTGGCGCAGATAATGACACCGCTGGTGGCTCGGTCTAGGCGATGTACAATCCCGCCGCGCGTGCCCTCTAGGTCTTTCAGTTTGTCTCGCAAGAACGTAGCTACGGTTGCCTCGGTGCTCAAATTGCCTTGTGCATGAGTAAGCACGCCGGCTGGCTTGTTGATAACCACGCAGTCGTCGTCCTGGTACAATACCGGCAGCGAGATAACCGGCACTTCGTCTAGCTCGGCTTGGTCGTAATCAACAGATACTGTTTGACCTTCTTTGAGTTTAAAGCCGGCTTTGGCTGATACTTGGGCTACGGCAATTTTACCTTGGTCGGCAAGTTTTTGAATGAAGGCGCGACTGAGGCGCGGCATGCGTTGAGCCACAAATACATCCAGACGCTTGCCGGCGTCTTCTTCGGTGGTTGTCCAGGTCTGCTCTTGTGCGGACATTTACAGCTCCCGAAGACCAACGGCTTGCTGGGCGCGCAATAATGTGGCGTTTGCCTGCTCAATCATTTTTTTCTCGGAGACAATCATTTTGGTCGTAATTTCTGCTTCGTCGATAGTCGCCAGGCGTTGTTGGAACTCTGTTAGAAAAGTCTGCACTGCTTCGGCAACGCGCTTTTTGAGCTCGCCATATTGCGTTTTGCCTTCCCACTCTGCGGCGACATTGGTGAGTGGCTTGCTTTCTAACAGAGACAGGATTTGCAACAGGTTGGCGATGCCGGGCTGATTTTTAGGGTCAAGGTGAATAGCCCCCACGCTATCGGTAGTGGCCGACATGACTTTCTTGGCGGCAGCCGCTGGGTCGTCGCCTAAAAAGATTACACCTTTGCCCGTGTCGTCAGACTTGCTCATTTTTTTGGTTGGATCTGCCAGGTCTTTAATGCGCAGACCTTGGTCTTTGCCAAAGAAGGCGTGCTGCTTGGCTACGGCCTCAGGCACGGTAAAAACGCCACCAGGGAATACGTCGTTAAACTTATTGTTAAGTCGTATGGCGATGTCGCGCGCAAACTCTAGGTGCTGCGTTTGATCTTCGCCCACCGGTACATACGACGCTCCATACAAAAGAATATCTGCCGCCATGAGCACGGGATAATTGAATAGCCCTACCGTCACACGATCTTCAAGTTTAGTTGATTTGTCCTTGAACTGAGTCATTCGACTCATCTCGCCGAAGCCGGTAAAGCAATCCAAAATCCAGGTGAGTTCGGAATGAGCTGGAATGTAGCTTTGGCGGTAAATGTGAATGTCTGGGTGGTCCAGCGGCAGGCCAGCGGCCACAAACAGTTTGATGTTGTGCGCAATTTGGGCATGCAGTTCGCGGTGATTTATAGGGGTGGTAAAGCTATGCAGGTCGGGCACAAACATGTTGATTTGGTAATCGCTGGCCTTGGTAGTGGCCATGTCGATCATCGGCAAAATGGCGCCAAAATAGTTGCCAATAGTAAGATCGTTGTTGGCGCGAAGGCCGGTAAGGATGACTGGTTTGCTCATATTACCTCTTATTATACCTCAGCTGGCTCAAAATGAGCATCGTATATCTGGCGCATTGTGGTTTGCGCTTCTACGATGACCGGCATTCCCTGTAGTGCTTCGTTGCCAATGATGCGCGAGTAGCTGCCTGGCGAATCAGTTATATCGCATTCTACGCCAGCTTGCTGTAGTGCTCGCTGAGCAACGCCTTCAATTCTGCCCCGCACGCCGGCTGGCAGTACCGGCAATAACTCGTGAAACGCCATACCTTCTGATTGATTTTCGTACATAATAACTCCTTTGGTGTGTATTAAAAAGACCGCTCTTGGTGGCGGTCTGTTCGGTACTTTTGACTTTGGAGTGCGTTAGCTTTCAAACACACAGAATAAACCGCCACGAGATGTGCGGGTAAACCAATATGCTTGTGCGCCGGCAAAAGTTTTCATTACGCCGATAGTACCATACTATGCGTAGTCAGCCAAGACTTTAGGGCTTGTGAATTCGGTTTCGGCAGCCGAAACGTAATCAACGTAATCCCGAACATATGCGACGTCGCGGAGCGCACTACTAGTGCGCACGCGAAGCGGGTCTTGCAATATGGGGTCATACAGAGAAAGCACGTCGGTAATCGGCGGATCGAATAGCGGTTCGCCTTCTTGCGGCTGTCGAGCAAACTGATAGCATGGCACCGTATCATGGTGGGTAAATAGCTGCCCTGTATCCTGAATTTGATCCGGGATGTGTACCCCGTGACGCTTGGCGAGGTATCGAGCTCCGTAAAATGACTCTTCAGCTGCGCCACCAACACTAATGAGCTGTCGAGCATATCGCGCTGGTTGAGGTTGGTTGTGGTCAAAGCGCTGAACACACGCAACAGTGTCGTGCATGATCAAGTGAGCCGCCAGATAACTCAGGTGATCAGCTGATCGTCTATTTGCTTGCTGCGCGAGTTTTTCTTCTTCGGGCGTGCCCTGCAGTGCTTTGGCAAGCCCCTCTGTACTTATTTGCGATATATCGTCGGTATCAAAAAGTATTAATGGGCGCTTTTTAGCATCAGGATGTGGCGGCAAAAAACCAATGTATTCAATAAGTTTTTCAGCAGTCTCATACCGTGACCCCTGCGTGAGTCGCCCGTTAACATGATCGGCGGTATTAGCCGTTAGCACGAGCTGGGCCTGGGCTTTGGGAAGGTATACGCGATTTACGTGCTCTAGGATGGCGTAATAGCCAAGCGCTCGCAACGGCATATCCCCACCTGGAGCAATACAGGCACGTAGAATTACGTCCTCGCCATCGGTTTTAAACGCCTCAAGCGTGTTTGCTTTGTCGTGCTTCCCAATGTATCTGATGTAGGCTTGGGGGTCGCGCAGAATCTGGTGTTGCGGTAGGTTATGTCGGGCTCTCATGTATTTTTCACTATACCAAAAACCACCCTGTTTCCAGAGTGGTTTCTATGCAAGTAAGACAAGTTGTCTTAACGCTTGGTGAACTGGCGTTGCTTGCGAGCGCCCTTGAGGCCGAACTTCTTGCGTTCTTTCTCACGTGGGTCGCGGCTGAGCAAGTCAGCGCGCTTCAAGGTAGCCTTGAAGTCGCCGTTCAAAGCGGTCAGTGCTTTGGCGATGCCAAGGCGAATGGCATCTACCTGGCCAGCGTGACCACCGCCTGTAACGCGAACAGTAATGTCATACTTGTTCTCTTGTTGCAGGGCGATGAACGGTTGGTTCAGGTCGCTCAGCAGGAACTTGCTGTCGGCAAAATATTCAGCTGCAGGCTTGTCGTTAATAACGATATTGCCCTTGCCGCTTTGCAAACGAACGCGAGCAGTAGCAGCCTTGCGGCGGCCAAGCGCGTAAAAGTATTCGTGTGCTGCCATATTACTTGGTCTCCTTTGCGTTTACCGAGATAGCAACTGGCTTTTGAGCCTCGTGCTTGTGGTCGGTGCCAGCGTAAATTTTGAGACGTTCAAGACGTGCGTCACGCAACTTGTTTACAGGGAGCATGCCACGAATAGCGTGCTGCAATGCAAAAGTTGGGTCTTTCGCCATTTTATCTTTCAAGGTAGCTTCTTTGAGGCCGCCTGGGAAGTGGCTGTGACGGTAGTACATTTTATCTTCCATCTTGTTGCCGGTTACAACAATCTTTTCGGCGTTGATAACTACAACGTAGTCACCGGTGTCGATGTGCTTGGTGAAGGTTGGCTTACCCTTACCAGTCAACAGAGTTGCAACTTTAGTGGCAACGCGGCCCATAGGAGCTTCAGAGGCGTCAACAATGTACCATGTGCGAGTAACGTCGCTTGGTTTTGCGCTAAAAGTTTTCATTATTTAGACTCCTTTTCGGCCTTCTTTGCAGCAGGCTTTGTGCTAGGAGTTTTTGGCTTTTCTTCGGTAACGGCCTTGGCTACTGGAGCAGTCTTAAGGTCGTCCACAAAGCTAATGCGAGCCAACTGCGCGTTGTCGCCGCGGCGCAGGCTGGTGCGGGTAATGCGCAAGTGACCGCTGACGCGACCCTTGAGCTTTGGTGCGATTTCGTCTACCAACTTGTGTGCAGATTCCAGTGTCTGAAGACTGCTAATAACCATTCGTCGGTTGTGAAGGTCGCCCTTTTTAGCCTTGGTGATTAATTTTTCTACATAAGGCACCACTTCTTTGGCCTTAGGAAGAGTTGTCTCGATTGACTCGTACTTGATCAGTGAGTCGGCGAGGCCCTTCACTAGCGCTTCACGTTGGTCGCGCTCGCGGTGCAATTTTCGGCCTTTGTATCCGTGTCGATGCATGTTAGAGCTCCAACTCCGCTAGCTTTTCTTTTACTTCGTCTAATGCTTTGCTGCCGAAACCTTTGAGGTCGCGGAGTTCAGCATCGCTCAGGCTAAACAAATCCTTGATAGTGTGGATGTCGTTGTTGATGAGCGCGTTGGTGGTGCGAGCTGACAGATTGAGGTCTTCGATAGAAGTACTCAAAGCTGCAGGTTCTTCACCGCCTTCGGTTGCGTGACCTGCGGTTGCAGTGCCGGCAGCCAACTGTTCGCTTGACTCAACGCGAGTCTTGCCAGCGAGTGCAGTGTATTGGTTAACCAAGATTGCTGAAGCTTCTTCGAAGGCGTCACGTGGCGTGATGGTGCCGTCGGTTTCAACAGTAATCAGCAATTTGTCGAGGTCGGTCATTTGGCCAACGCGAGTGTTCTCTACCTTGTAGCGAACGCGCAGCACAGGGCTAAAGATGGCGTCAACAGCAACGTGGTCGCTCGCCTTTTTAGCAGTAACTTCGTCGATAGTGCGGTAGCCGCGGCCGGTTTCTACAACCAAGTCCATAACAAAGTCAGACTTGTCGTCATCCAATGTTGCGATTACGTGGTTAGGGTTTACTACTTCAACATCGGCGTTAACCTGAATGTCTTTAGCAGTGATTGGGCCTTTGCCCTTCTTTACGATGCGCAAGCGCTGAGCGTCGTCGCCGTAAACGCGGAAACGAATGCCCTTTAGGTTCATCATAATGTCCACGACGTCTTCTTTTACGCCGGGAACGGTAGTGAACTCGTGGGTTGCGCCCTCGATCTTGAAGCTGGTAACAGCTGCACCGGCAATGCTCGAGAGCAATACGCGGCGGAGTGAGTTACCGAGCGTCATACCGTAACCGCTGTGCAACGGCTCAACAACAAATGTGCTGCTTGTTGCACTGTGGTCGTCAACAGTGACGATGCCTGGTGTGTGAATCATTTTTGACATCTAGCTCAATCCTCCCTTAGCGTGAGTAGTATTCCACAATTAATTGCTCTTTGATTTCTGGTTCAGCGTCATCGCGAGCAGGTGTACCGGTAACGGAAAAAGCAAGATTTTTGCGATTAACTTTGATCCAACCTGGCGTGGTTGATGGAGCTGGGCTCACGTCGTCAAGCTTCTTGAAGTATTCAGTTTGCTTGCTGTGATCGCGAACAATCAGCTCGTCACCAGGACGCAGGCGGATTGAAGGAACGTCAATACGACGGCCGTTCAGCATAAAGTGACCGTGGCTTACCAATTGGCGAGCTGCGCGGCGGCTTGATGCGAAACCAGCACGGTACACGGCGTTGTCGGCGCGTTGTTCCAGGAACTGCAACAGTACTTCGCCAGACTGACCTTGCTTGCGTGAAGCTTCTTTCATCAAGTTGCTGAATTGTTTTTCAAGCAAGCCATACAGGCGCTTGACCTTTTGTTTTTCACGCAACTGCAAGCTGTATTGGCTTGGTTTGTTGCGCATACGTGCGTTTGCAGCCTGTCCAGGGGCTGAAGTTCGCTTGACGAGGGCTTTGTGCGCCTTGGGGTGCAGGGCGTAGCCTTCGCGGCGGGACAATTTTACGATAGATCGTGTATCTCGTGCCATATCTTTTCCCTATGCGCCTTAGATGCGACGTGCCTTCTTAGGACGTACACCACCATGTGCAACGCCAGTAACGTCTTTAATTGATTCAACTTGGATGTCGAGGGTGCTCAGCGCACGCACTGCTGCGTCGCGGCCAAGTCCCACGCCCTTGATGTAAACATCAGCCTTAGAGAAACCGTGCTGTTGCTTTGCAGCGTTGCCGGCTTTCTCGGCTGCAACTTGTGCAGCGTATGCTGTGCCTTTTTTAGAACCGCGGAAGCCGCAGCCACCAGCACTTGCCTGAGTAAGTGCACCACCCTTATCATCAGTAAAGGTGATGATGGTGTTGTTGAAGGTTGCCAAAACGTGGACTTGGCCGTGAGAAACGGATCGCTTTGCCTTCTTTTTCTTAACTGAAGTCGTATCTGCCATTATCTTTACCTATCCTATGTCTTTGACGGAGTCTTCTTAGCGGTACCACCAACAGTCGTCTTGCGACCACGGCGGGTACGGGCGTTAGTTTTGGTACGCTGACCACGTGAAGGAAGGCTCATCTTGTGACGAAGGCCACGGTAAGCGTTAATGTCTTTCAGGCGCTTGATGTTGCCTGCAACGATGCGCTGCAACTCACCTTCTACGGTGTAGTGCTCGTTGATGTAGTCCTGAATACGAGCAATTTCTGCGTCGGTCAGGTCTTTTACGCGGGCAGTAGGCTCTACTTTGGCTGCGGTGAGAACATCACCAGCGGTCTTAGGACCAATGCCGTACACGTATGTCAGTGCAATCTGCACTTGCTTTTCGCTCGGAATCGTAACACCGGAAATACGCGCCATTACCTTGCTGCTCCTTGTCGTTGTTTATGTCGGGGTTTCTCGCAAATAACCCGGCGCTTGCCGTCACGGATGACGATTTTGCACTGGGGGCATATTCGCTTTACACTTGCACGCACTTTCATGCGGATCATGCTCCTTCTCTCAGGTGTATGACACACTGCTTAATTTGTTGTTACGATTTGCGATAGGTGATTCTGCCCTTAGTAAGATCGTAAGGGGTCAACTCAACCGTCACGCTGTCACCAGGCACGATGCGAATGTAATGTTTACGCATTTTACCGGCAACATGAGCTATGATTTGATGGCCATTTTCGAGCTCAACACGAAACTGAGTACCCGGTAAGGTCTCAATAATGGTTCCCGTCAACTCGATAACTTCCTTATTGGCCATAAATATAACTTCTCCTTATTATAACAGGCTAGATTATCAATTACAACACCTTAAATCTGGTAGTTGTGTCTTTCGTATAATTCGCCCGCAGTGGTAAATACTAATGCTGGCTGAGAATCAGGGTCTGTACCTGCAATTTCAGGATCAACCGTCACCGGAATCAACTCTAGCCCGAGCACTGTGGCCGCGGCGCGCGCGACACGATTGGGAGTATCTGAGCCAACTTGCGTCTCTGGTGGAATGTCCGAATGAGCGATACAGGCCGACACTTGTTCAAGGGATTCCCTTGCAAAACCAGGCGTAACTGTTTCTGGGGCGAGTGCCACCAGATGCATGCCTATATAGGGGGCGGCTCTTTGGATTGAAAAGCCTGTTTCGGCATCCATGAAGTCACGGGTGGCACGCTCGATTCCTATAACAAACGCGCCGCATCGTATGTGTTTACCGTCGTGTAGGGATGGCTTTTGGGCGTCCCATACGGCTAGTTTGCCAGTTGCAAGAGCGATTTCTTTGTCCCAGCCAGTGGTGGGCAGTGATTCTGCTATGGCGTCTCGGTAAGTAAAGTAATGAGCGACCGCTGCTGGCGCAGGTGTTGGTCTGCGTTGCGCAGGTGCAATTTTTTGGTGGCTCATACTAGCCTAGGCGCGCTTGCGGAATGGCAGCAAGCTAAAGCGACGTTTTTTGGCGCTGGTGATTTCCTCGGGATCGTCGTGGAAGAAGTCGGGCTGCGAGTACTGATCGTAGGTAACCATGAGAGCGCGAGATTCTACGGCGCGCAATGTTTCGAGCGATACTGCAACCAAAATCAAAACACTGGTACCGCCCAATGAAATGTTGGAGCTAATGAAGATCTGCGCCACGATTGGCACGATGGCCAGAGCCCCAAGGCTAAATGCGCCAAACAGCGTTAAGCGGTTCACGACTTTGCTGAGGTACTTCTCTGTTTGTTGGCCAGAACGGACATCGGCAATAAACCCGCCCTGCTTTTGCAGGTTCTCGGCGATTTCCTTGCTGTTGAAGGTTACGCTGGTGTAGAAGAACGTAAAGATAAATACCAGCAAGAAGTATGCAACGGGGTAGATATATGGCTCCCAACCTCCGGCTGCAAAAGTCTGCGAACTCGGCGTCTGAAACCACGTAACTAAATTGCTACCAATGTGTTGCAGGTTTGCTGACTTGGCGCTGCTCATGAGCTGGCCAACATAACTTGGCACGCTCAAGAACGCCAAAGCAAAGATGATCGGAACCACACCGGCGGTAATAAGTTTAACGGGCAGAACAGTGGTGATACCACCGTATGCGCGGTTCCCCTGCACGCGTTTGGCGTAGTTTACAGTAAGGCGTCTGGCCGCTTCGTTCAAGACCACCACAAACCACGTTAGCAATACGACCGACACTAGTATGATCAAGCTATAGATAAGCGAGGTTTTGCTCACTGCGATCTGGTGGCCAAAGATGTGCCACTTGGTGCTACCGCTAAAGATAGACGATGCAATGCTGCTAATTGTAGATGGCAAGCCACTGACAATGCCAACGGTAATCAGTAACGAAATACCGTTACCAACGCTCTGCTCTGTTACGAGCTCACCCAGCCACATCAATAGCAGTGAACCGCCGGTGAGCGCGGCAACCATTAATGCCCATTGCATAAGCGAGGTGTTGGCGGTAATATCCACACCGCCCAGGCTTTGCGCAGACTGACGAACCAAGTAAATAGCGCCAATAGACTGAATAATTGCCAACGGAAACGTTAGCATACGAGTCATCTGGTTGATCTTCTTTTGGCCAAACTCGCCTTCTTTGTGGAGCGCCTCCAGGCGTGGAATCGCTTTGGTGAGCAGCTGCATAATAATGGACGCGTTAATGTACGGCCCAAGCCCAGCGATCATAATCGAGAAGTTGGCCAACGCACCACCAGAAAGCACGTTAATAAAGCTCAGTAGCTGCGAAGAGTTGTTAGATTGGTTGAACACGTTCTGCAAAACTTGCTTTAGTGTTTCTGGGTCACTCAGCGGCACTGGGATGTGCGCCAAAATACGAAATACTACAATAATACCTAGCACTGCAAAAATGCGTTTGCGCATATCTGCGTGCGACAGTGAGCGTCCAATAACTTTCCAGTTCATATCAACAAGTACCTTATGTTCCTCTCGTTAGTCCTAGTATACGGTATTTTTGCGATTTACAGAAGACAAAACCACGGGGTTTTGCCACGTTTGAAATATACAAACTATAGTATACGTCGGCGGGGCGGCGGGCGCAAACTAAAAACCACCAGCCGTGTGGACCAGTGGTTTTTAGCAAGAAGAAGTGGTTAGACTAGGCTTCTTCTTTTTTGCGAGTTGACTCAGGACGAGCCTGCAAGCCAACCTTTTCAAAGCTGCCGCCTGCTTTTTGGATTGCAGCGATTGCTGAATCGCTGGCACCCTGCAGTTGTACGGTAACTTTTTTGGTGACTTCACCCTTGTTGAGTAACTTTACGCGGACGAATGGGCTTGAGATCAAACCGGCTTCGGCCAACGCAAAGGTGTCAACGGTTTTGCCAGCAAATGCGTCGAGCTGAGCGGTGTATACGTTTTCGGCCTTAGCCTTCTTTGACGTAAAACCACGCAGTTTTGGCAAGCGCTGTGCGAGTGGGTTCTGACCACCTTCAAAACCTGGGCGCTTTTTGGCACCAGTACGAGACATCTGACCCTTGGTACCACGACCAGCGGTTTTACCCTGACCAGCGGCGATACCGCGACCAACGCGCTTAGCACTTTTTGGTGTGTTGGTTGAAAGTTCGTGATATTTCATGATTACGCCTCACTCTTGGCAGGCTTTTCGGCCTTCTTTTTAGCGTGAGTTGTCACCCACGTGTTAGCTGGAGCGATGCTTTGCAATGCTGCAACGGTTGCGTAAGCAATGTTTGCACGGTTGGTTGAACCGAGTGACTTGCTCAGTGCGTTACTAACACCAGCTACTTCCAGAACGGTGCGAACCACACCGCCGGCGATCAAGCCGGTACCAGCGCTTGCTGGTTTAACCAGAATGCGAGCTCCGCTCACCTTGGCTTCTGATTCGTGTGGCAACGTGCCCTTGTGTACGGGTACGAGTACCATGTGCTTCTTGGCGACTTCGGTTGCTTTGGTAACAGCTGCGGTTACATCAGCGCCCTTAGCCAGACCAACACCCACGCGGTTTTTGCGGTCACCCACAACTACCAATGCGCGGAAGCGGAAGCGACGACCGCCCTTTACAACGCGAGCAACACGGTCGATGTGCACAACGCGTTCATCGAACAGCTTTTCTTCTGGTGCAACTTCTGGGCGACGACCACGACGGTCACCGCCACGGTTGTCACGACCACCGTGTGGACCACGTTGGTTTTGTGCCTGAGGAGCTTGTGGTTGTGTATTTTCAGCCATAATTAGAACTCCAGTCCTGCTTTACGTACAGCGTCAGCCAAAGCCTGTACACGGCCGTGGTACAAACGACTACCGCGGTCAAATACGATGGTTTTAACTTTAGCAGCTTTTGCTTTCTTAGCGATTTCTTCGCCGACCCAAGCAGCGCGCTCAGTCATTGTACCTTTGGCAGCCTTGGCGCCAACGGTAGAAATGTAAGCAATGGTGCTGTGGGTGGTGTCATCAATCAGCTGAGCTGTAATGTGACGGTTGCTAACGTGGACGCTCAGGCGAGGGCGTTCAGTTGAACCCGACACCTTGGCGCGAACACGGCGAGCGCGGAGCACGCGGTTCTGTAGTTTGTGTGCAAGTTTGTCCATACTCTTACCTACTTGTCCTTACCTGATTTACCGCTCTTGCGGATAATTACTTCGTCTACGTACTTGATGCCCTTGCCCTTGTACGGTTCAGGCTTCTTGAGTGCGCGGATCTCAGCTGCAACTTGACCAACCTGTTGCTTGTCAATGCCGGTTACCGTAACAGTGTTTTGTTCGGTTGTAGCAACAACGCCGGCAGGCATTTTGTAGATAACATCGTGCGAGAAGCCGAGGTTAAATTTGAGGTCAGCGCCTTGCAAAGCAACGCGGAAACCAACACCGTTGATTTCGAGCTTCTTGCTGAAGCCCTTGCTTACGCCGGTTACCATGTTGTTGATGAGCGCACGCATCAAGCCGTGCTTGGCGCGATTTTTTGGCTCATCATTTTCGCGAGTAACAACCGCTTGGTTGTCCTCGACCGTAACGGTAACACCAGGCATCGTAAACTGTTTGAGGGTGCCTTTGGCGCCAGTCACAGTTACGAAATCTGGGTCGACAGTGATTGTCACACCGCTCGGGATTTGAATGGGTAGTTTTCCTATACGACTCATCGGATTTCCTTATTAATTTGAACTAGTATACCTTACAAATCAGTTCGCCACCAACGCCTTGTTTCTTGGCGTCGCTGCCGAGCATCATGCCCTTAGAAGTAGACACGATAACGATACCGCGGCCACCTTTAACGCGTGGGATTTCGGCTGCGCCAACATATGCGCGGCGACCTGGCTTGCTGAGGCGAGTAATTTCGGTGATGCGAGCGTTTTCGTCGTCAGTGTTGATAACGATGCGCAGGCTCTTGCCGATAGTAGCTTCACCAACTTTTACGTCGGCAACGAAGCCAGCCTTCTTCAGCAATTCAGCAACTGATTGTTTAACGTTTGAATGCGGCATAGTAACCTCGGTTTTGCGAACGGCTATGGCGTTGCGGATGCGGGTCAGCATGTCTGCGATTGGGTCTGTAGAAACCATATTTCCTGCTCCTTTCCTACCAGCTGGCCTTAGTTACGCCAGGGATTTCACCCTTGCTTGCGTGCTCACGGAATGAAATACGTGAGAGGCCAAACTGACGCATGTATGCGTGAGGACGGCCGGTTTCAACACAGCGGTTTTTCCAGCGGGTTGGTGATGAGTTGCGAGGCAATTTGGCCAGACCTTCGTAGTCACCCAGTGCTTTCAGCTCAGCGCGCTTGTCAGCGAACTTCTGGATCATCTTCTGGCGCTTTGCATCGCGGGCGATGTTAGATTTTCGTGCCATTATTTAGACTCCTTTTTCTCGAACGGCATACCGAACTTTGTGAGCAATGCTTGTGAGTGTTCAGGGCTCATTGCCTTCACGCTAAATACAGCTTGCATACCGTGAACGGTGGTTGTTTCGTCAAAGGTCAATTCTGGAAATACAGATTGGTCAACGAGGCCGAGGCTGTAGTTGCCCTGGCGGTCGAAGGCCTTCAGGCTCACACCGTGGAAGTCGCGCAAGCGAGGCAATACAACAGTGACCAAACGGTCAAGGAACTCGTACATTTTGTCGCCACGAAGGGTTACCTTCAGGCCGATTTTGTTGCCTTCGCGAAGCTTAAAGCCAGCGATTGAGTTCTTGGCGTAGGTTTCAACTGGTTCTTGACCAGTTACTTTGCGCAACGTGTTGGTTGCAGCTTCAAACATCTTCTTGTCGTCTTTAGCTTTACCAAGACCAACGTTGATGGTGATCTTTTCCAGCTTAGGAACCTGGTTAACGTTTTCCAGCTTCAGTTCTTTTTGGAGTTCAGCAACAAACTTACTGCGATAGTCTTCACGCAGACGAGCTGTGGTTGTAACTTTCTTAGTAGTAGCCATTACTTGATCTCCTTGCCGCTGCTTTTGAATACGCGGACTTTGTTGCCGTCTTTGTCGAATGTAAATCCGATGCGGCTTGCCTTCTTGGTTGAAGGATCAACAATAGCAACTTTGCTGACGTCAATTGGCTTGGTGATCTCAACAATGCCGCCTTGTGGGTAGGCTTTGTTTGGCTTCACCGCTTTTTTAACGATGTTGATGCCTTCAACAGTGACTTTGTTCTCACGAGGGTGTGTTGCAGTTACGGTGCCAGTTTGGCCCTTGTACTTGCCAACGCGAACGATCACGTTGTCGCCCTTCTTCAAACGAATCTTGTAGACTTTATTTTCCATTATAGTACCTCCGGTGCAAGGCTAACGATCTTTGCGTAGCCGAGGTCACGAAGTTCACGAGGAACTGGGCCAAAGATACGAGTAGCGCGTGGGTTCTTGTCGTCACCGATAATTACTGCAGCGTTGTCGTCAAACTTGATGGTTGAACCGTCTTTACGGCGGATCTTCTCTTGTGAACGAACAACAACTGCTTTCACGACTGATTTCTTCTTAACGTTGCCGTTTGGCGCAGCTTCCTTAACGGTTGCTACGATGATGTCGCCAACGCGTGCGTAACGACGGCGGGTGCCGCCCAGAACGCGGATGCAGAGGATTTCTTTAGCGCCACTGTTGTCACAGACAACGAGGCGGGATTCTTGCTGTACCATTACGCTTTCTCCTCCTCTGTCTTCGGAGTAGCGTCGCTTTCGGTGTGACGGATTGCAGCAGTTTCGATCACGCGGTCGAGCGTGTAGCGCTTGCGCTTGCTCAACGGACGAGTCTCAACGATGGCTACTTTGTCACCTTCTTGAGCGGCGTTCTTCTCATCGTGAGCCATATACTTGGTCTGCACGGTGTACTGCTTACGATACAGCGGGTGTGTCTTGCGGGTCTGCACAGTCACGACAATAGTTTTGTCGGTCTTGTTGCTGGTGACCTTGCCGATAATCGTTTTAGCCATTATTTAGTCTCCTTCGTAAGTTGTTCGCCCAAGACGGTCAACATACGTGCCAAGTCTTTGCGCTTGTGACGGATAACGCGAACATTCTGCAGTTCACCGGTCACAGCGTGGCGCTTGAGCTCAGCGATTTCTTCGCGAAGCTTTGTGCTTTCTGTGGTCAGCTCGGCAGTTGAAAGTTTACGGATGTCAGCGGTTTTCATATTATGCATCCTCCCTTACCAAGAATTTAGTCTTTACTGGGAGTTTGTGAGCTGCGAGGCGCATAGCTTCGCGGGCAGTTTCTTCGCTTACACCCTGCATTTCAAACAGAATGGTGCCTGGCTTAACCTTGGCTACGAAGAATTCTGGGTTACCTTTACCACTACCCATCTTAACGTCCTGCGGTTTGCGGGTAACAGATGTGTGCGGGAAGATACGGATCCAAATTTTACCACCACGCTTGATGTAACGGGTCATAGCCTGACGAGCAGACTCGATTTGGCGTGAGGTAATGCGTTCGTGACCTTGTGCCTGCAGAGCAAATTCACCAAAAGAGATGTAGTTGCCGCTGGTTGCGGTGCCACGAATGCGGCCTTTCATGATCTTGCGATACTTAGTTCGTTTAGGAATCAACATTACTTTGTCTCTCCTTTGTAGATCCAAACGCGTACACCGATGATACCAGCGCCGGGCTGCTTAGCAGGAACCAGTGCGTAGTCGATGTCTGCGCGGATTGTGTGCAAAGGTACGGAACCCTGAACTTCTTTTTCGCGACGAGACATTTCGGCGCCGTTCAAACGACCAGCTACCTCAATGCGGATACCTTTAGCGCCAGCACGCATGGTGTTTGCAGCTGAAGATTTGATTGCACGACGGAAGTTCATGCGACGCTCCAGTTGGTGAGCGATGTTCTCGGCAACCAACTTGGCGTACAGTTCAGGCTTCTTGATTTCTTCGATGTTAACACGAGTCTGAGTGCCGTAAATCTTTTCGATTGCAGCTTTCAGCTCTTGTGCGCCAGAACCACCACGACCGATTACTACACCAGCCTTAGCGGTTGAAATAGTAACGGTAACGAGGTTTGGTGAACGCTCGATGTCAACTTTGTTAACGGCAGCGCGTGAACCAAGTTTGTTTTGGATCATGCGGCGTACCTTAAGGTCGTCAGCCAAGTACTTAGCGTACTCGCGCTTTGCTACGAACCATTTGCTGCGCCAGTCCTTGTTAACCTGGAGGCGCATGCTAATTGGATTTACTTTTTGTCCCATTATTTAGCCTCCTTCTCGGCTTTAACAGCCTTCTTGGCTGCGCGAGCTTCACCATCAACAATAACGGTGATGTGTGAAGTGCGACGCTGGAATGGCAATGCACGACCGTGTGCAGCTGGACGGTAGCGCTTCAAGCGAGGCCCTGGAGTTACCGTGATAGCAGTAATCTTTAGGGTGTCTGGCTTGATACCGTGGTTGTGGTCAGCGTTTGCCTGCGCGCTCTTAATAGTCTTAAGAACAGGCGTAGCTGCACGGCGTGGAACGTGCTCGAGGATAGTCAGTGCGTCAGCAACAGTACGACCACGAACCAAGCTGGCTACAACGCCAACCTTGCGGGGGCTCATACGAACACCCTTTGCGATAGCTTTTACTGACATACTACTTCTTACCCTTTGCTAATTTACCACCGTGTGAGCGGAACTTGCGGGTTGGAGCAAATTCGCCCAATTTGTGACCGACCATGTTTTCAGTAACGAATACTGGAACGTGGACTTTACCGTTGTGCACTGCGAAAGTGCGGCCAACGAAATCAGGTGCAATAGTGCAGGCCCGAGCCCAAGTCTTGATGATGGTACGGTCTTCGGCACCCAAAGCAGCTACTTTTTTAGCAACCTTGGGGTCGATAAATGGTCCTTTTTTCAGTGAACGACTCATACTACCCTACCTTACTTTCTCTTGGCCGCGTGACGGCTTCTTACAATAAACTTGGTGGTTGACTTGCGACGACGAGTCTTGAAGCCCAGAGTCTTCTGGCCCCAAGGAGTTCGAGGTGCTTTAGCCATACCGTGACGACCACCGTCACCACCACCGTGCGGGTGATCTACAGCGTTCATAACAACACCGCGAACACCAGGGCGCTTACCCAAGTGGCGGTTACGACCAGCTTTACCGATCTTGATGTTCTGATGCTGTTCGTTACCCAAAACACCCAAAGATGCGGTGCATTCTACGTGAATCAGGCGAACTTCACCACTAGGGAGGCGTACCTGAGCGTAGTCGCCTTCGCGGGCCATCAGCTGTGCGCTGTTACCAGCTGCACGAACCAATTGAGCGCCACGACCGGCTTCCAATTCGATAGCGTGAATAGTGCTACCGACCGGGATGCTCTTGAGTGGCAAACGGTTGCCAGCTTCAATAGCTACTTCTTCACCGCTTGAGATGGTTTGACCAATCTTCATACCTTGGCTAGCCAAGATGTAGCGGTATTGACCGTTCTGGTCTTTGATACGAGCGATACGTGCTGAACGGTTCGGGTCGTATTCGATGTGTTCGATGGTTGCGGTCAGTCCTGCTTCCATTTTGAAGTCTACCAAACGGTAGAATCGACGAGCACCACCACCACGGTGACGGGTGGTAATGCGGCCCTGGTTGTTGCGACCATTGGTGCGGCGCTTAGCCACCAGCAATGAACGAACGGGCTTCTTGGTTGTGATGTCGCCAGTGTCCTGGCTCGTCATACCGCGGCGACCAGGAGTAGTTGGCTTGTAAACTTTAACTGCCATTACTTAGTCTCCTTCTTTGCGGTCTTCTTTTCTGCCTTCTTGTCAGCTTCTTCTTCAACTTCGAAGAATGGCAGCTTGTCACCTTCTTTAAGGGTTACGTAAGCCTTCTTCATGTCTGAACGTTGACCGTTAACAGGGCGACCACCCTTGCGGACGGTGCGCTTAACTTTACCCTTGATGTTGGTAATGTTTACGTTGGTAACGGTTACGTCAAACTGAGCAGCAACGGCGCTTGCAACAGTGTGCTTGTTGGCGTTGCCGGGAACCTCAATAGCGTAGGTGTTGCCGGCAAGGCTTAGGCCGTAGCTTTTTTCGCTCAAACGAGGCTTGAGGATCATGTGCTTGTCCATTATTTTTTGCCTCCGAGCCATTCGTTAATGATGTCGAGACTCTTCTGGCTGATAACAACAGTGTCAGCGTTCATCAGGTCGTATACGTTCAAGTAGCTTGCATGTACAGGCTTGACGTTTTGCAGATTGCGCGTTGCGCGTTCCACAAGTTCGTCTTTCTGGCTTACAACCAACAGAACTTTGCCAGTAGCTTCGATCTTGTTCAAGAATTCTACAACTGGTTTTACGGCACCCTTAGTCTCAAAAGTTTCTACAACCTTGATGCGGTCTTCGCTTGCAGCGAGGCTCAGAGCCTGGCGGATAGCCTGGCGCTTGGCGTTAACGTGCATCTTTTTGGTGTAGTTTTCTTCGCCGGTAGGACCAAATACGATACCACCACCGCGCCAGATTGGGTTGCGGCTAGAGCCGAAACGAGCGCGACCGGTACCTTTTTGCTTCCAAGGCTTTTTACCACCACCACGTACCAAACCGCGGGTCTTCACAACAGCCAAGTTGTCGCGACCGTTAGCCAAGTAGGCAGTATAGGCGAGCTTCAGCAGCTCGTGGTTTTCTGGCATAACGCCAAAGACGCTAGCGTCCAGCTTTGCAGCCGTAGTAGCTTTAGCGCCGCTTTTTGTGTAGGTAGCTACGCTTGCCATTATTTCGCCTCCTTAATGATGACGATGCCCTTGCGCGGACCTGGCACAGCACCGGTAACACCGATAACGCCGTTGTCAGTGTCTACGAGTGCAACCTTCAAGTTCTTGACGGTTACTTGCTCGTGACCCATTTGACCGGCCATCTTCTTACCCTTGAAAATCTTCTGAGGGTACATAGAACCGATTGAACCTGGGCGGCGGTATGAGCGACCACCGTGGGTCTTGCGACCGCGGTGGAAGTTGTGGCGCTTGATAGTGCCAGCCCAACCCTTACCTTTGCTCGTGCCGGTTACGTCGATGTCGTCACCAACTGAAAAGACCTCTGGATTGATAGATTCACCAACCTTGAGGTCTTCCGTAATCTCGTCAACGCGGAATTCGCGAATGACTTTAGGCATAATACCGGCGGCCTTAAAGTGACCTTGCTGTGCTTTGGCCACATTTTGTTCTTTAGCTTCCTCAAAACCGATCTGGATAGCTTTGTAGCCATCTGTTTCATCAGTTTTGACTTGCGTGATGACGCAAGGACTAGTGGAAAGCAAGGTTACAGCTTGAACAGTACCGTCTTCAGCGATAGTACTGGTCATACCAACCTTTCGGGTGATAAGTGCTTTCATAGTATCTCCAGATGGGCGCTTGGCCGTCCACCAATGTTTATCCTGCCGCCTCGATCGCCCGTATGCAGTGCATAAAAACGCTCGGCTCCGGGTGGTTTCTACCCCTGTTTCCAGGTGCGGACCTTCCCAAATAACCAAGTACAGGTATTTGTTATACCGTTACAGTGTAGCATCAAACACCCACCACTGTCAATATGTAGACTATTCTACACCACTTTTTTGTGACTAGAAGCTGACGTAGAGGCCGAATGGAGCCAAATAACCCACAAACATGGCCACCAGCAAAATGGCGTATTCTATTTTGCGATCAATCTGAAAATGCTCGTGCGCCGTAAAGAAAAGACCCGCAATAAGACCCACCGGCAATGGTAGGCTCATGTTATTGCCGTGCGAAACTTTGACCCACACTGATCCCAACACCAAATACAGCACTAACTTTAAAAAGAACACGCTGTCCATTTCGCTGGACGTTTGTGTTTTGGCTCGTTTTTTGGCGGATGCCGTTTTTGTTGTTTTTGACATACCCCTATTAAACAGGAAGTTGCAGGCAGGCACAAGGCAGACCCGCTATACTACTACCATGAGCTTTTTTGACCTTGTTTGGCACAAATGGCTGCACAGGCCATACAAATTGCACTGTTCCGTTGATGAGGGTGATGGCGCCGCGGTGGTTTTATTGCACGGTATTGGCGCCTCCAGCGAGTCGTGGAACAGATTGTCCTTGGAGCTGGCCGACACTCCTTGTAGAGTTTTGGCATTTGATCTGCTAGGGTTTGGTGACTCGCCCAAGCCTGATTGGCCCGAGTATTCGGTTGACGACCATGCTCAAGCTGTCATCGCTGCTCTGGACCGTCGCCGTTTGCGTGCCCCCGTGATCTTGGTGGGCCACTCCATGGGCGCTTTAGTAGCTGTGCATGTGGCTCGGCTCCGGCCCGATCTAGTTCGACACCTTATATTATATGAGGCGCCGCTGTATGTGGGGCTGCCAAGCGCGCGACGCTACGCTAAGCGGCGTGATCTGTATTTCAATATTTATAATCAAATTATTGAGTCGGGTACACTGGCGCTGAGCTCACGGCAAATTATGCGTCGATTGGTGCGGCGCTTTTCAGGCTTCATTATCAGCGAGGACACGTGGACGGCGTTCACGCGCAGCTTGCAGAACACCATCATTAAACAGACCACGCTAGATGACGTCAAGCAGCTAAACGTGCCGATCGACATCATATATGGCAAACTCGATATGCTGGTGATTCGCGGCGCTCCCAAAAAGATATTTGGTACCGAGGCCTCGCACGTAACCACGCATACCATAACTGAGATGCACGTGGTTTCACGCCGAGCCAGCGTATTTTTAGCTGGTGTGATCCGTGATGCACTTGCTGTAGGCTAAGTAAGTTGCGTGTCGGAAGTCACGTCTTCAATGTCAACTTCGCCGGCCAGGAAGTCCCAGCGAGCGACCAGACCAGCCATTCTTTCGCTGGTTGAAATTCGCTCCGTAGTGCCTAAGCCATTTTGCTTGTACCATTCTTCGACGGACGTTTCGCCCAAGTGCGCTAGTAGTTCGCGATTGGTTTCTTCAACATCGTACTCTTCAGTTTCGGCTTCAACAATTCCCAACACATAAATGGTCTCTGTAGGAGTCGCTGACGATGATAATTCAAGAAGTTCTGTTTGGGGTATTGTATACATGCTAATTTTCTCCGCAGCAAAAACCGTCCCTCAGGACGGAATGTTCCTGCTTTCTTGCGTGGAAATTGATCCTGAGCAATAATACCCCCGACTTGCAGAGTCGTCAACTTTCTACACATATACTATGTAGCGCGGCATGTGCTACATATGAAAAACCGCCAGTTTCCCGGCGGTCTTCCCTGTAAATATAGGCTTGCCTACATTTTGATTTCGACGTCACAACCAGCAGGCAGGCTGAGGTTCATAAGACTGTCGATGGTCTTTGGAGTTGGCTCCGTTACGTCGATCAGACGCTTGTGTACGCGCATTTCGAACTGCTCGCGACCCTTCTTGTACACGTGAGGGCTCTTTACAACCGTAAAAGTGCTGCGGTCGGTTGGCAGCGGGATCGGACCGGCAATAGTGGCGCCGGTGCGCAATGCTGTGTCAACGATCTGCTTAGCAGCCTGGTCGATTACTTTGTGGTCATAGGCCTTCAAGCGAATGCGAATGCGTTGCTTCTGGTCCTTCTTTGCTTCTACCATGTGGTGAATTCCTTTGTGCGATGTCGTAACCTCTGCGGACTCTGTTGCCTTGTGGCTGGCCACACCGAGTTCTCGACATAATTAAATGTTATGGGTGGATTATACACCTTTTATGGTGTTTTTTCAAGGCTATACAACTGATGAGTACGCTTCAATCGCCAGCTTATCTGGGTCGAGCACGCACATCAGCGCCTCCGATGGCGCATCGCTGCCAATGGTTGCGCCATCGTGTAAAGCCCAAGCCACTGGTGAGCCCACAACTGCTTCAACGTAACCGTCTTGGGGTGGTTCCAGCTTGAACCAATAAAAAGGAATGGTGTCAGGGTGCGGATGGCTCGCGATATAGGCAGCCCGGGCGGATGCCACAGCGCCGCCCACGACGTCTCTATTCACCATTGGAGCCACCCGATGCCAGCGCGCACCTGGTCCCAAATTAGCAATTAAAAATGCTGTTCTAGGGTCGGACCATTCGTCTATATGGTCGCCCACTTTTTTGCCTGGGTACTTGCTGGATATCGATACGTTCAGCTCGCCAGGAGCATCTAGTCGAACGGATCGCGCTACGCCCCATATACCGGGCAAGAGCTCTTTTATTGGTAGCTGCTCGGACTCACGGTTGCGCTGGGCCGCACGACACTGCTCAGAAAGCTGCTCGATAGCTGCCTGCCCTAGTTTTAAGATATGCATAACGCGTTTCGTATCTGGCGTTGCGATTATTTCGTTGAGCTCGGAATCTGTAGGCTCGCGCAAAGGCGCATCGGATTGACCGGGCGCAATACGTGGTATTGTGACAGCGCGGCTCACAGGACGAGGCGCATAGCCAGCCGCTTCAGCCTCTTCTGGATCCAGAAGCGTTACTCCTTCAGAAATGCGATAGCGCGCCTGAAGTTCCTGGAGGTCTGTGGCGTAAATGCCAAATTCACCACTAGAGGTGTGCATTTTTTCTTGGCCCATGCTGGCTATTTTTGTGCTTCGCGGGGGCTTGGTTGCAAAATACTCACACGATTGCCCTCGGTATCTTTAAATGAAGCCCACATACCGATGCCAGGGATTTCGGTTGGCTCGTTCAGCATGGTGCCACCAGCATTTTTGACGTCTTCAATAGCTTTGGTCAGGTCATCAACGCTAATTACCACCGAAGGCGCAGTGTTTTCGGGAGCGGACGACAACGGATACAGGCCGCCGTTAATAGTGCCGGGCGTTTGTACCATTTGATTTGCATCGGTCTCGGCGGTGTGTGCCGTAACGTAGCCGCCCATCTGCTCGCCCAGGTTGTTCATATCCCAGCCAAAGGCCTGGGTGTAGAACTGCGCCACGCGATCAGCATCTTTGTATGGCATTTCAAAATGTACGACTGGATTCTTGCTCATAATTTCCCCTTATCTATATGCTCCAGTATACAGAACTTTTGCATAAAAAATCACCCGGGAGATTAGTCCCGGGTGATTTGTAAGAGGTGTGTTATTGTGATCGAGCTATTTTACGATCTTGGTAACAACACCAGCACCTACGGTGCGGCCACCTTCGCGGATAGCGAAGCGCAGACCTTGGTCCATAGCGATTGGTGCGAGCAACTTAACCTTGAAGGTTACAGTGTCACCAGGCATAACCATTTCTTTGTCTGCTGGCAATTCAACTTCACCGGTTACGTCAGTTGTACGGAAGTAGAACTGAGGCTTGTAACCCTTGAAGAATGGAGTGTGACGACCACCTTCGTCCTTGTTGAGGATGTAAACCTCAGACTCGAACTCAGTGTGTGGCGTTACGGTACCTGGCTTAGCCAGAACCTGACCGCGCTCGATGTCGTCGCGCTCGATACCGCGCAACAGAACACCTGCGTTGTCACCAGCTTGACCCTGGTCGAGCTGCTTCTTGAAAGCTTCGATACCAGTTACAACTGATTGCTTGGTGTCACGGATACCAACGATTTCAACTGGGTCGTTGATCTTAACGATACCCTGTTCAACACGACCGGTAGCAACAGTACCACGACCCTTGATTGAGAACACGTCCTCAATAGGCATCAGGAATGGCTTGTCCAGGTCGCGCTCTGGCTGTGGAATGTAGTCGTCCATAGCCTTAACGAGTTCCATGATAGCGTCTTCGTTGGCAGTGTCGCCTTCAAGAGCCTTAGCAGCAGAACCACGAATGATTGGGCAGTCGCGGTCGAAGCCGTTCTTTTCCAACAGTTCGCGAACTTCCTCTTCAACGAGGTCGGTCAGTTCTGGATCTGCAAGGTCCATCTTGTTGAGGAATACAACAATCTTTGGAACGCCAACCTGACGAGCAAGCAGAACGTGCTCGCGAGTCTGTGGCATAGGACCGTCAGCTGCAGATACTACCAAGATAGCACCGTCAACCTGAGCGGCACCGGTAATCATGTTCTTAACGTAGTCGGCGTGACCAGGCATGTCAACGTGAGCGTAGTGACGCTTTTCACTTTCGTACTCCTGGTGAGAAGTAGCGATAGTAATACCACGCTGGCGTTCTTCTGGTGCGTTGTCGATCTGGTCGTAAGCAATTGGCTTGTTTACAGCGCTAGGAAGTTTCTTAGCGAGTACAGCAGTGATAGCTGCGGTTAAAGTAGTTTTACCGTGGTCAACGTGGCCCATGGTACCTACGTTAACGTGCGGCTTACTACGGTCAAATGTGTCTGCCATGTAGAAATGACTCCTTATTAATTATCTTTGTGCCGCATGAGAATATAAAAACTCACACGAGTGACCCTGTTATTGTACAGAATATTGCCACTCCTGTAAAGTATAAACTCTTGCAGTATTCCCGCAACTAGGGCATACTACTTTTTATGACTACAAACTGTCAGATTATCGCCATTATTATGATCCCGAATCGGGGTTATTAGTAGTGTGACCATAAATCTGGCACCAAAATAACCCCGGCAATCTGGGGTTATTTTTTATTGAAGGAGAATATATGTACGAACTTGAGCCAGCGTTAACGCTTGGCGAACAACATGAACTAGACGTCGCGTCGGCGCGTGCTGTGGTGCAAGATCTGACTCAGCTAGATATGTACCCAGGGGGTGATGCTTCGCGCTGGATGCGCCATCAGGTATCGGTGATGCCCGAAATGTACAGCGAGGGCGCCGTGCGTGTCACGCCGCTCACCGAGGTGGCGGACGGAGTATTTGCAAAGGACGAGCGCCAGCAAGTCACTGGCGCGTTCAAACCTCGCGGCGCGTTTGTGAATTGCTGGATGACCCTAGAGCAAGACCCGAGTATCCGAGAACTAGCGGCCACGAGCGCTGGCAATCATGCGCAAGGTGTGGCTACTTTTGTGAATTGGCACAACCAAAACTTTGGTTGGAAACTTACAACACACGCTTTTATGGCCGAGACCGCTAGCGATGCCAAAAAACAAGCACTCCGAGACCAGGAAGCCGAGATTCACGATCTGGGTTTTGCCTCGCTAGAAGAGGCGCGGAAAGGTGCGCAGGAATTTGTGCGCACCTCCCCACAACCTGCTGCCGAAATTCTGCCGTATGCCGCCCCCGAAACCATCGCCGGGCAAGGTACCATCATGACCGAAACGCTTTTGCAATTATGGGAAGCGGGCGTAAACACCACTGCTCAACCCCTAGTTGTACGCGTTGGCTGGGGCGGCGGCGGTTTAGCGCTAGGCGTTGCCGAAGTTATGAAACAGCTGATAAGTAAAGGCTACGTGCATTGCGACTCTACCGTCGTGGCCGTAGAAGAAGAATACAACGACAGTGGTCGGCGTGGTCTGTCGCGCTACGATCAGGACGACACCAGCATGACCGGCCTATTTGCTCCTGATGAATTTAATGCCAGTAACGATGGCACCGCGGTGCAAATACCTGATCTGGCCAATATAGCGCTGGCGCAAAAATATCGTGACGAAGGCCTGCTGGTGTTTGACCAAGTAACAAAAGCGCAGGTTGGCCACGCCATGGCCGCACACCCGGGAACCGAACCAGCCGGCGCGCTCAGTATTGCCAGTCAGCGCAAAGCCGTAATTGCTCATGTTACAGATTCGGAGTATGACGTGCAGCCGATTGAGGTCTGCGTGGTATCTGGCGGTAACCTAACGCACGACAAATTTGATGAATACCAGGAAGCGCGCTCAGGGAGTCTGTATACCGGACATCGTGCACTAGGCGGCTATGTAACGCGCAGCTACACCGTACTCCGCTCGTAGTCTGGAGTTAGCGTACTAAAAATCCCGGATCCGTAAAGACCCGGGATTTTAAAGTGTTACGGTAAGCTATTTGCTGTTTTTAGCAACAATAGCGTCAGTAACGTGACCAGGTACGTCAGCGTAGTGGTCAAGCTCCATGCTTGAGCTTGCGCGACCCTGAGTCATTGAGCGCAGGTTGGTGGTGTAACCAAACATTTCACCCAAAGGTACAAAAGCGGTGATTTCTTTCACGCCAGCCTGGAGGTCTTCCATGGCGTCGATGCGGCCGCGCTTGCTATTCAAGTCACCGATAACGTCACCCATGAATTCTTCAGGAGTTACAACAACTACCTTCATCACAGGCTCCAGCAGTACTGGGTTGGCCTTTTTAACACCTTCTTGCAAAGCCATAGAACCGGCAATCTTGAAAGCCATTTCGTTGGAGTCAACTTCGTGATATGAACCATCGTACAGTTCAGCCTTGATGTCTACCACTGGATAACCAGCGATCACACCGTTGTTCATAGCTTCTTCGATACCCTGTTGAACAGGCTTGATGTATTCAGTAGGAACCACACCACCCTTGATTGAGTTGATAAATTCAAAGCCAGCGCCCTTTTCGTTCTGGCTCAGGCGCAGCCATACGTCACCGTACTGACCACGGCCACCAGATTGGCGAACGAACTTACCTTGAATTTCAACAGCGTCCTTGCGGATAGTTTCGCGGTAGGCAACCTGTGGCTGACCAATGTTGGCCTCAACGTTAAATTCGCGCTTCATGCGGTCAACGATAATGTCCAGGTGCAACTCACCCATACCAGAAATAATAGTCTGGCTGGTTTCTTCGTCGGTCTTCACGCGGAAGGTTGGGTCTTCTTCGGCCAAGCGCTGCAAAGCGATAGCCATCTTTTCTTGGTCGCTCTTGGTTTTTGGCTCAATAGCGATAGAAACAGGTGGTTCTGGGAAGTCGATTGACTCCAGAACAATTGGGTTGGTAGCGTCGGCAATGGTGTTACCGGTTGTGGTGCTCTTGAGGCCCACGATGGCGGCGATGTCACCAGCGGTAACTTCGCTAATGTCTTCGCGCTTGTCGCCGTGCATACGAACGATGCGGCCAACGCGCTCTTTTTCACCAGTTGAGGTGTTCAGAACGTAGCTACCAGCAGTAACTTTGCCGGAGTACACGCGGAAGTAAGCCAACTTACCAACAAATGGGTCGGTAGCGATCTTTGATACCAAAGCGCTGAATGGCTGGTCTTCGGCTGGCTTGCGCTCAACTTCATCACCGGTCTTAGGGTGAGTACCCCAAGTAGAACCACGGTCAAGTGGAGATGGCATAAGGTCGGCAACTAAGTCCAGCAATTTTTCTACGATCACACCACGACCGTCACCACCGGTAACAGCGTAGAACTGACCAGAAAGCACAGCAGTGCGAACAGCTTGCATGATTTCTTCTTCGGTCAGACCTTCTTCGCCAACTTCAAAGAATTTCTCGAGCAATGCTTCGTCTTCAGCAACAGCGTTTTCGATCAGCATGCTGCGGTAACGCTTAGCCTTTTCGAGCATATCGGCTGGAACTTCGGCTTCGATCAACTCGTGGTCAGTAAATTCGCTGTAGGTGTAAGCCTTCATGCTTACCAGGTCAATAACACCGTTAACGCTCTGTTCGAAACCAATTGGCAGGTGGATTGGGAACGCGCGTTTGCTCAGACGGTTGTGAATAGATTCCAGTGATTTGTAGAAGTCACCACCGGTCTGGTTGATTTTGTTGATGAAACAGATACGAGGCACGCCGTACTTGTCGGCCTGGCGCCAAACGGTTTCGGACTGTGATTCCACGCCCATCTTACCGTCGAATACCACAACAGCACCGTCAAGCACGCGCAAAGAGCGCTCTACTTCTACGGTAAAGTCGATGTGACCAGGGGTGTCGATGATGTTGATCTGCACTTCCTGGTTGGTCTTTTTGTTCTTCCACATGCAGGTTACAGCTGCGGCCACGATGGTAATACCACGCTCGCGTTCCTGAGCCATCCAGTCGGTAGTAGTTTCACCTTCGTGAACAGCACCAATCTTGTGCTTCAAACCGGTGCGATACAAAATACCTTCGGTTGTGGTGGTTTTACCGGCGTCAATATGCGCGATAATACCAATGTTACGTAAATCTTGAATTGCGACTTTTTTACCTGCCATAGGTGTTATTTTTCCTTTAAATTATGTTTAGGCTTTGCCGAGGGCAACAAAAAGCAGCCCTAAGACACAGCTTTTGTAGTATTGTACCAGATATGTACTTCTTTTGCCAGAGACAAAGCCGGCCAGTTGCTGGTATACTGAAGGCAACATTAACGGACAAAATATTATGCCTAAAACCAAGAAACGCTCAAGTGCTCCAAAAGGACCAAAGCGACTTTACTTATCAAATAATAAACAACTTGCTGGTGTCTGCGGTGGTATTGCCGAATATTTTGGCATCGACCCTACGCTGGTACGACTTGCGTATGTCTTTTTGACGATTATTTCGGGTGTTGCGCCCGGCGTACTGGCCTACATTATCGCTGCGGCTATTATGCCGAAGCCGCTCAAGCGCAAATAGCCTGAGGGTTGACTGCATAAAAAATAGCTGGCGATGAACCAGCTATTTTTGTTTTTGCTATTACAGCGATTAGCCGCGAGCAAAGTGAGCGAAGGCGCGGTTGGCTTCTGCCATCTTGTGCGTGTCTTCTTTCTTCTTTACTGCAGCACCTTGGCCGTTGTAAGCATCAACGAACTCGAATGCCAGGCGGTCAGCCATGCCCATGCCCTTGCGAGAACGAGCAGCAGTTACGAACCACATGGTGGTAAGGTGCTGTTGGCGTTGACCTTTAACCTCGAAAGGAATTTGGTAGTTTGCACCACCAACACGACGAGAACGAGTCTCGAGGTGTGGCTGTACGTTCTTGATAGCTTGCTCAAAAACTTCCAGTGGGTTTTCTACCTTCAGCTTGTCGGCTGCCTTTTGCATACCTTCGTATACCAGGCGTTCAGCCATTTGCTTTTTACCATCGCGCATAACGCGGTTGATAACGCGCTGAACTTGTACGCTGTTGTACTGGCGGTCAGGTTGGATGTCGCGAACTAATGCTTTGGTTTTTTTACGTGGCATTACTTGCTCTCCTTCTTGGCACCGTACTTCGAGCGGCCTTGTTTGCGGTTAGCTACACCTTGGAGGTCGAGTGCACCACGAACGATGTGGTAGCGCACACCTGGAAGGTCCTTTACACGACCACCGCGTACTAATACTACGGCGTGCTCCTGCAAGTTATGGCCTTCACCACCGATGTAAGCCCATACTTCCTGGCCATTGCCAAGACGTACACGAGCTACTTTACGCAAAGCCGAGTTAGGCTTCTTTGGAGTCTTGGTTGTAACCTTGACACAAACACCGCGCTTAAATGGCGATGGCTTCTCGTAGTTTTTGTTCTTGAGGTTGTTAACCACCTTCAGAAGGGCTGGCGATTTTGACTTGCCGGTAACCTTCGAGCGGGGCTTGCGAACCAATTGGTTGATTGTTGGCATGTATGCTCCTTATGATGATCTGCCTGCCAAAAGCGTGGGAAGCGCAGTGCCAACACCGCACTCCCCATTTCCTCGCTTAGCTCGGACCACCTTGGTTTATAACGTACTTACTGTAACAGATTTAGGCTGCAATCGCAACATCGGTGTCTTCAACGACATCCATATCGGCTTGCAAGTCGTCGTCTTCGTCGCGGTCCGGGTTGCTATAACCCGTACCAACTGGGATCTTGCGACCCAAGATGACGTTTTCCTTCAGGCCGTGCAATTTGTCGATGCGGCCCGAGGTTGCAGCTGCGATCAAGACACGAGTGGTGTCCTGGAACGATGCAGCACTCAGGAATGAGTCGGTGCTCAGGCTTGACTTGGTGATACCCAAGAGCAATTGGTTGTAGACGGCTGGCGTCTTGCCTTCTGCGATCAAAGCATCGTTTGCTTCAACAACAGCCAGCTTGCTGACAACGTCACCGGTAACAAATTCGGTGTCACCAGCTTCTTCAACCTGAACGCGGCTGAACATCTGACGCACGATGATTTCAAGGTGCTTGTCGGATACGTTCTGACCCTGGCCTGCAAAGATGCGAAGGATTTCGTTCATGATGTAGCGCTGGGTTGATTCAACACCTTGCAAGCGCATGAGGTCTTGCAAGTTGATAGAACCGCTGGTCAAACGCTGACCGGCCACCACTTTGTCGCCATCCTTAACCCACAACTGCTTGAAGCCAGGGATTTCGTAGCGAACCACGCTTTGGCCTGCAGGAGTGATTACGATTGCCTTGTTTGAAACGTCAACCTTACCAGCCATTGGTGCAACCAGCGGCTGAGACTTGTCTTCCATTTCGGCAATCACGTCGCCGATAGCAACTTCAGTGCCAGTCTTAACCTTGGCAATGCGACCACTCAATTCGTAGCTCACACTTTCTTGGTCTTGGGCAGTTACCTGAACAATGTAACGGTCGCCGTCTTCCCAGGCAGCTACCACACCAGCGATGTCGGTGAGGTACGCTTGACCCTTAGGCTGGCGAACTTCGAACAACTCTTCGATACGGCTCAGACCCTGTGCGGTGTCATCGGCCAGAACGGCGCCAGAACGGTGCTTGGAGTCCAGAGACAACTGCGTACCAGGCTCACCGATAGATTGAGCGGCGATAACACCAATTGGGTGGTGGCCGGCAACCAGCAAACCGGTGGCTGGGTCAATACCGTATGACTTCTGAGGCACGCCGTGTACAGAGGTTGCGCTCAATACAGACATAATCTTGACGTTGTCGATCTTGTCATCGGCTTCAGCTTTTTCGGCGGTCTCTTTGGTGATCAAGTCACCGCGCTTGAAGTAGCCCTTCACCTCAGTGGCAGCGTAGCGGCCTTCCAGGCGTGAAGCGTAGGTAACGCCGATTTCGTTGGCGTCTTCGCGTGACATGGTGAAGCCTGGGTCCAGCTCTTCGTTGCTGTCGTCGCCCTCGATAGTAAATACATCTTGTGCAACGTCAACCAGACGACGAGTCAGGTAACCGGCGTCGGCAGTCTTCAGGGCGATGTCGATCAACGCCTTACGGGTACCGCGAGTACCGGTGAAGTATTCCAGTGGGTTCAAACCTTCGATGTAGCCAGACTTGATTGGCAGCTCAATGGCGTGACCTGACGCGTCAGAGAACACACCAAGCATACCAACACACATCTTCATCTGCGAGATGTTACCACGAGCACCAGAGGTGATCGCGATAGCCATAGAGCTGTCTTGGCCAACCATTTGGGCTGCCAGCAATTCCTGCACGCGGTTGTCGATCTTGGTCCAGTTCTCAACGGTCAAGCGGTAGCGCTCTTCGTCGGTAATGAAACCTTCTTCGTACTGCTCAGAAATAGCAGCGCCGCGCTCTTCACCTTCGTTGATCACGTCGTCCATACCATTGATGGTGTCAAAGTCGCCCATACCCATGGAAATACCAGATTGGGTAGCGTACTGGAAACCGAGGTCTTTCAGTTCGTCGGCGATCTGTGCGGTCATGGCCTGGCCGTAGGTGTTGTAAATGGCAGCCATAACTTTTTGCAATTTCTTTTTGGTCATTGGTTCATCTTGGAACTCGAAGTCTTCAGGGAAGGTTTCGTTGAACAGGATGCGGCCAAGGGTGGTTTCGCGGACTTCGCCACGGAATGGCACCCGAACGCGACTTTGCAGCTTGATGCTACCGGCGTCCAAGGCCATCAATGCTTCTTCGAAGCTTACGAACGTACGGGCTTCTTTGCTTTCGCTTGGGCGGTCGTAGGTTAGGTAGTAACAACCAAGCACCATGTCTTGCTCGATGTGCAAGATTGGGGTACCGTCGGCTGGCTTCAGCAAGTTCATATTGGCAGCCATAATGGTACGAGCCTCTTCTTGAGCTTCGTCACTCAATGGAAGGTGCACAGCCATCTGGTCACCGTCGAAGTCAGCGTTGAAACCTTTACATACCAATGGGTGCAGCTGGATAGCGCGACCTTCGATCAAAACGGGCTGGAAGGCCTGGATTGACAAACGGTGCAATGAAGGAGCACGGTTCAACAGAACGTACTTGCCCTTAATCACTTCGTCCAAAGCGTCCCAAACGGCGGTGTCGCCAACTTCGATCATGCGAGTTGCAGAACGAATGTTGTGAGCTTGTTCACGGGCGATCAATTCACCAATAACAAATGGCTTGAAGAGTTCCAATGCCATCATCTTTGGCAAACCACACTGGTTAATTTTGAGTTCTGGACCAGCAACAATTACTGAACGTCCAGAGTAGTCAACACGCTTACCAAGCAAGTTCTGGCGGAAACGGCCCTGTTTACCCTTGAGCATGTCGCTCAAAGACTTCAGGCGGCGACGTTGGCCAGTTGCGGCTACAGCGCGACCAGAACGTGCTGAGTTGTTGTCGATCAGAGCGTCAACAGCTTCTTGCAGCATACGTTGTTCGTTGCGGCGGATAACTTCAGGAGCGTTCAGTTCGATCAGTTTCTTGAGGCGGTTGTTGCGGTTAATAACGCGGCGGTAGAGGTCGTTCAGGTCAGAGGTTGCAAAGCGACCACCGGTGAGCTGCACCATTGGGCGCAGGTCCGGAGGAATCACTGGCAAAACAGTTACGGTCATAGAACCTGGCTCAATGCCGGCGCGTTCCATGCTTTCCAGCAAGCGCAAGCGCTTCATCAGCTTCTTCTTGCGTTGACCCTTGGCTTCTTCGGACTCGGCAGTCAGCTCGCCAATCAATTCCTTGAGGTCGATTTCGTCAAGCAAGTCCTTAAGTGCAGCACCACCCATGCCTACAGTGATCAATTCACGCAGGTCATCAGGCAGGTTGCGGTATTCAACTTCGCCAATAAGCGCCAGTTTTTCAAGGCTGTCGAGCTGCGTCTTCAAAGTCTCAAAGTCTTTGTCAACTTCAGCCAGCTCTTTGGTTTGCATCTCGGCTAGAGCCTTAACGTTAGCACCCTCAGCTTCGGCTTCTTTTTCAAAGCGCAGCTTGATTGCTTCTTTAGCAGCAGCAAATTCAGCTTCCTTGTCGGCGCGGATCTTGTCGCGCTTTTCGGTGTTCACGCTCTTAATAATGTAGCTTGCAAAGTAGGCAACGCGTTCCAGGTTCTTGACGGTTACACCCAACAACAGGCCAACTGCTGATGGAGTACCGCGCAGGAACCAGATGTGCGCAACAGGTACAGCCAAGCTAATGTGGCCCATACGTTCGCGGCGAACGATAGCCTTGGTCACCAGCTCACCGTTCTTGTCTACGGCAGCTTCGCGAGAGCGAACGCCCTTGTATTTTGCGTCGTGTGGGTTGATATCTTTGATTGGACCAAAGATTCGCTCACAGAACAAGCCGTCGCGCTCAGGCTTTTGCGTACGGTAGTTAATTGTTTCTGGCTTGGTTACTTCACCGTAACTCCATTCCAGAATGTCAGACGCATTTGCGACCGCCAAACGTACGGCGTCGAAAGTCGAAATGCTCATGCTAGAACCGTATCGTCGCATTACGCTACCTCCTTAGTGTTTTCATCATCTGAATCTGAGGCGTCGTCGGTGGCAGCAGTTACGCTTGCCATGTCGCCGTCTACATCTTCCATAACCATAAATTCGTCAACTTCGGCGCTTTCGGTTACGTCAACGTCCGAAGCAGTTGGTGCGGGTACGTCTACCGTGGATTGGTTTTCGCCTTCGTCACGAACGTTTGTAGCCAGAACGTGTTCAGCGTCCACAACCTTGTCAGATTGAACCAAGTCAACCTTCAGGCCAAGACCCTGCAGTTCTTTAACCAGCACGTTGAAGCTTTCCGGTACCTTTGGACCAACAATTTCGGTCTTCTTGATGATCGATTCGTATGCCTTAGAGCGTCCGTAAACGTCGTCGGACTTAATGGTAAGCATTTCTTGCAGAGTTGAGGCAGCACCGTATGCTTCCAGTGCCCAAACCTCCATTTCACCAAAGCGCTGACCACCGTTTTGCGCTTTACCACCAAGTGGCTGCTGGGTAACCATGGTGTATGGACCAGTCGAGCGAGCGTGGATCTTGTCGGCAACCATGTGGTTCAGCTTGATCATGTACATGCTACCAACAGTAGTGCGTTCCTTGAATGCGTCACCGGTGCGACCGTCAAACAATTGCTGTTTGCCGTCTTCTGGGTAGCCTGCTTCGGCCAACAATTCACGGATTTTGCCTTCTGGCACACCGTTAAATGACGGCGTTGCAACGTGGAAACCAAGTGCGCGGGCAGCCATGCCCAAGTGGGTTTCAAACAACTGACCAAGGTTCATACGAGAAGGCACACCAAGTGGGTTCAAAATGATGTCCACCGGAGTACCATCTTCCATGAATGGCATATCTTCAACTGGCAAAATGCGAGCGATAACACCCTTGTTACCGTGACGGCCACCAAGTTTGTCACCAACGCTAATCTTGCGCATTTGAGCAACAAAGACCTGGATCTGCATCAGCACACCAGCTTTGAGTTCGTGACCGTTTTCGCGGCTAAACACCTTAACGCCAACCACTTTACCGTGTTTACCGTTGCTCATTCGCTGAGAGGTGTCGCGAACTTCCTTGGCCTTTTCACCAAAGATAGCGCGCAGCAGACGCTCTTCTGAGCTCAGTTCCTGCTCACCCTTTGGAGTAATTTTACCCACCAAAATGTCGCCAGGGTGTACTTCTGCACCGATGCGAACAATACCGTCGTCATCCAGGTGGCGCAAAGCGTCTTCTGAAACGTTCGGGATGTCGCGGGTCACAATTTCTGGGCCCAGCTTGGTTTCGCGCACTTCAATCATGAAGTCCACGATGTGAACAGAGGTCAGCGTGTCATCTTCAACCAACTTGCGGCTGATGATAATAGCGTCTTCAAAGTTGTAACCGTTCCATGGCATGAATGCGGCAATCAGGTCTTTACCCAAAGCCAGTTCTCCGCCCTGGATTGACATACCTTCAATCAGAACGTCGCCCTTCTTTACCTTGTCGCCAGTGCTTACAACAACCTTTTGGTTGATGCTCGTACCTTCGTTTGAACGGATAAAGTGCTGTGGTTCGTACGTTACAACACCTTCAGCGTATTTTACGATCACTTGGTCACCAGAAGCCTTGGTAACTTCACCATCGGCTTCAGCCAAAATGACCTGACCGGTGTTACGAGCAGCTGCAGTCTCTAGACCAGTACCAACAATTGGCGCGTTCGGCTGAATCAGTGGAACAGCCTGGCGTTGCTGGTTGCTGCCCATCAAAGAGCGGTATACGTAGTTCTTTTCAATAAATGGAATCAAACCTGCTGATGAACCAATAATCTGGTTACGAGCGGCGTCCATGTGCGTTACGTCATCGGCGTCAACTTCACCAGACTTCAATTTGTAACGAGCACTCACGCGAGGCGTTACAAACTTACCATCTTTGTCCAGTTCGGTACCGGCACCGGCAATAACAGCGTTTTCTTCTTCGTAAGCGTCCAAATAGACAACTTCGTTGGTAACTTTGCCGTTTACTACTTTGCGGTATGGAGCTTCAATAAAGCCGTATTCGTTAATACGAGCGTAGTTTGCCAAGTTTAGCACCAAACCAATGTTGGCACCTTCTGGCGTTTCTACGGCACAGATACGACCGTAGTGCGTTGCGTGGGCGTCACGAACGTCCAAACCGGCGCGTTCGCGCGAAAGACCACCAGGACCCATGGAGCTCAGACGGCGCTTGTGAGCCAATTCTGAGAGTGGGTTGATCTGGTCCATGAACTGTGACAGCTGCGAACTTGCGAAGAATTCGCGAACAGCAGCAACAATTGGACGAGCGTTAATCAGTTGTCCAGGGGAAACGGACTCGATTTCGCTCATGCTCATGCGGTCTTTGGTGTTGCGCTCCATGCGCAGCAGACCAATGCGGAACTGGCGTTGCACCAATTCACCAACCAACTTTACGCGGCGGTTAGCCAGACTGTCGATGTCGTCAGCTGGTTCCTGTGTGTTGTTCAGACGCATCAGCTCACCAATAATGGCAGTAAGGTCTTCCAGGCGCATCACGCGGTTTTCGGTGGTGTTTGGCACGTCCAGGTTCAAACGCTTGTTGATCTTGTAACGACCAACGCGGCTAAAGTCAAAGCGCTTAAAGTTGTAGAACATGTTTTCTACCAGGCTACGAGCGTTGTCTACGGTAGCCAAATCACCGGGGCGCAAGCGGCGGTACACTTCAATTAAAGCGTCGCTTTGGCCACGAGTCGTGTCTTTGTCGAGGGTAATTTGCAGATGGCTGGTTTTGCCAGTGTCGACATCTTTAAATGCCTCTTTCATGGCAGTTTCGGTCATACCCAGGGCGCGCAACAGGGTTGTTACCGGAATCTTGCGCTTACGGTCAATCTTTACGTAGATAGCACCGTTTGCAGCAGTCTCGAATTCGAGCCATGCACCGCGGCCAGGAATAACCTTGGCACCGTACAAGTTGTTGGTGCCGTGTGCTTCAGACGTAAAGAAAACACCACTTGAACGGATCAACTGGCTTACCACAACGCGTTCTGCACCGTTAATCACAAAGGTGCCACGCTTGGTCATTGCTGGGTAGTCACCCAGGTAAATTTCTTGTTCTTTTACTTCGCCGGTTACTTTGTTGGTCAATTCAACAGTAGCTTTCAGCGGAGCTTCGTACGAAACGTTGTTTTCACGAGCATCGGTTTCGCTCATCTTTGGATCTTCAAAGTGGTAGTCTTTGAAACGCAAAGAAAGCTTAGTACCAGTGTAGTCGTCAATTGGGCTGACCTCAGCGAGCAATTCGCCCAAGCCTTCCTCAATAAACCACTGGAACGATTTATTCTGGTGACCCGCCAGGTCACCCAAATCTACAGCATCATCTTGGGTCGTAAAATAAGTACGGCCATTGGTGCCGGGTGCAATTTTGGTGCTTTTTGCCATAAAAAAGCGTCTTCCCCTTCTTGTTAGCCCTCTCTAAAGAAATAGAGTGTAGGCTCCCTGCATCAAAACAAGGATCTTAGTGTATGTGATTTTGCGCGCGAAGGTCTCTAAGATGGGTGTTTTTGGTGCTGAAAGTGTCGCCACATGAAAGCACTGCCCAACTTACACTACTTCTTAGATTGGCATTATGATTAGTTGTGGGTCAAATGTCAAGCAATATATTCTACTTCGGCAGTATTGAGCCATTCATGTCGGACAGCAAGTCGGGCCAGAACAACGTCCAGTTCGGCCTCACGACGATCCATAGGAACATGGATTTCACCACTTTCGCCTCTGTTAAACACGGTCAATGGTGGAACGATTTCGCGCTGCAGCTCAAAGCCGTTTTCATCGAAGAAACGAGGGCCAGAATAGCCACTGCGATACGTATCCGCCACTATGGTAGCCGTATGCTGATATCGCTCGTCATATTTGAGAGCGGCGTGCAGCATCATGCTGCCAATTCCCTTATTTTGCACACCGGGAGCAACTGGGCTTGGCGGGCGCACAAGTATGTCATCGACGTAACAATTGGGTGACGTAGCATGAAGTTTTTGCAACCAGGACTCTCTGGATGGTGTTGTTTTAGTAAGCGCATCCAGGCGGTCATCGTTGGCGTCTTCAACAGAATGCGTAAGACGGAGCAGCCAATAGGCGCTGCCGCCGGCGATCGCTTTTTCTATCCGCGTGTGTTGCGCCTCAATTTGCTCCGGCGTGCTACGGATATAGGCACCGCTAATTCGACCCAGTGGTAACCGAACATTTGGCGGGGTTAATTCTGATTCAAACTCACGATTATAGGCCACGCCAATTAGTCGCCGTACCTGGTACGCCAGGGATTCATCTACCTGATTAGGCTGGACACGCTCGGCAGAAATTGGCCCAAGTGTGGGGTGTTCATAGTGCACTGCTCGAACGCGTTGCTTCATTACTTTTAGCGTACATGAATAGCGAACAAAACACTAGGCTTTGTTCGGTTTTGGCGGCGAAGTAATGATCTCATCAACCAGGCCATAAGCTTTGGCTTCTTCGGCAGATAGCCATTTGTCGCGCTCCCAATCTTTGTGAATCTGTTCAACAGTCTTGCCGGTGTTCTTGGCCATGACTTCTTCCATCAGTTTCTTGAGGCGCAACGCTTCACGCAGGTCGTTTTCTTGATCTGATAACTTACCTTGCGTTCCGCTTGATGGCTGGTGCATCATCACTGTGGAGTTTGGCAGCAGGAAGCGCTTACCTTTGGTGCCGGAGCTGAGCAAAAACGATCCCATAGAGGCCTGCATGCCGATGCCCACCGTTTGGACATCGTTGGTTATGTACTGCATGGTGTCGTAAATGGCCATACCATCGTACACGGCACCGCCGGGACTGTTGATGTAAAAGTAAATGTCCTTTTTGGCATCTTCGGCCTGCAAAAAGAGTAGCTGAGCTACGATTAGGTTGGCGGTCTGCGAGTTTACGTCTTCACCCAAAAAGATAATGCGGTCTTTGAGCAAACGACTATAAATGTCGTAGGCGCGCTCGACACGACCGTCACTTTCGATAACTGTAGGAACTAATGGCATCGTTACTCTCCTTGTATAATGTCTGCTACCAGCATAAAAAATTAGCACTCTACTGTCAAGAGTGCTAATCGTCTACTTTTGCGCGAGCCTACCTGCGCTAGCGAGGGATTTGCGAAGCAACCCTGCCCGAGTCTGCGTCGGTAGGCGGGAGCAAGGGTGAAAGCCGAAAGCTAGGCGGCTTTAGCGGCGTATTCTTTGAGCTTGTCGATAGTCTTTTCGCTCATCATACGAGACACAATGTCGCGGCGGTTTTCAGGCTTGTCAAGCTCGGCCTGCATCTGTGGGTCTGGGTACTGGCCCTTCATTAGCTGCATGCGAACTTCAAGTTCTTCAGGAGTCACGTTGATCTTTTCTGCTTCAGCAATTTCAGCCAAAACCAAACCGGCTTTAACGCGCATTTCGGCGTCAGGACGCAGACGTTCGCGGTGCTCGTCGGCGGTTACGCCTTCGGCGTCCAGGTGTTCCTGCCAGGTTTGACCTCGGTACATAATGTTCTGGCGCTCTTCGGCTTCCATGCGTTCTAGCTGCTCGTCAATCAAAACAGCAGGAATCGCAACGGTTGATTTTTCACCTAAGGTGGTCAGCAATTTGTCTACGAATTCGCGGTCAGCTTGGTAGTCCTTTTCGGTTTGCAGTTGCTTTTTGACGTCTTCTTTTAGTTCAGCAACGGTTTTAAATGGGCCAACTTTGGCGGCAAACGCGTCGTCTAATTTTGGCTCAACAACTTCTTTTACAGCGATCACGGTAACGGCAAACGTTACGGCGCGGTTTTGCAAGGCGGCAACGCCGTAGTCTTTAGGAAAGGTGATGTCAAAGGTCTTTTTGTCGCCGGCTTTTAGGCCGATCAGTTCTGGCTCAAAGCCAGGAATAAAGGTGTTGCTGCCCAAAACTAATGGGTAGGCTTTGCCATCAGCGCCCTGAATTGCTTCGCCAGTCTTGCTGTCGGTGCCCTTAAAGTCGATGGTAATTTCATCGCCATCTTTGGCAGCGCGCTTGACGTCTTTCTTTTCAGCTTCGCGAGTACGCAAGCTAGTCAGTACTTCGTCAACTTCTTTGGCGGTGATCTTTACGGCTGGTTTTTCAACTTTGACCTTTTTGTAGTCGGCCAGTTTGATCTTGCCGATCACTTCAACTTCGGCCTCTAGCTCCAATTCGGTAAATGGCACAAACTTCTTGACGGTTACTTTTGGCTGAGCCACAGGACGCAGCTTTTCTTCGTCCAAAGCAGCACCGTACATGCGGTTCATGGCAATGTCCAGGAATTCTGACTGCAATGTTGCGGGGTCGGCGCTTTTTTCAACAAGGCTCATAGGAGCTTTGCCTTCGCGGAAGCCCTGCAGTTTAAGGTTTTTAGCTACGTGCTTGAGCGCTTCCTGCTTGGCTGCGTCGAGCAATTTGGCGTCAGCTGTGAGGGTCAACTGTACGCTGGTTTCAGATTGGTCTTTACGTGATACTTGCATAGTTATGTACTGTAACAGATTACGACTCTGTTGGCTACTCCAAGTCTTCGTCGCGATAATCTTTAATAATGCTTACGATTCGTGAGGTGCTGTGGCGTTCTTCGACGCCCGTGATCAAGTTGCGGATTTCGTATTGCTCGTCTTTGATTTCCTTGGCGCCAATGAACATAGCGTAGTGAATACCTTTTTTGACGGCCGCTTTGATCTGTTTATCGGGCTTGCGATCGGAGTAGTCCACGGCAACATTAGCGCCCATGTCGCGCAGTTCGGTAATCACCTTCTGTGCTTGTTCGTAAACGTCGCCAATCAAAACGACGTAGACGTCGGCTTCAGGGCGTAGTTTGGGCAATAGGTCATGGCCTTCCAAGAAGTTTTGCAACGTAACGTCACCCATGCCAAACCCAACGGTTGGCACAGGATCTACGCCAAACAAGCCAACCAAGCCATCGTAACGGCCACCGCCGAACATTGAACGGTTGTTCTCTGGGTGTTTGTCGAAGACTTCAAACACGATGTCGGTGTAATAGTCAAAGCCGCGCATCAGCGTAATGTCGAATACGGCGTTTGAAATGCGTGCTTCTTTTAAGGTAGCCAGCAGTTTTTGCAATTCAGCGATGGATTCGTGCTCGCGGATTGCAGTTGGCAGGTGCTCGATTTGCTTAATTTTAAGCAGCCCCAGCAGCTTGTTGCTAGCGCCTTCGTCGCGCTGCGTTGGCGTAAAAATGGCGTCGGCTTCGGCGGCGAATGTTTCGGCTGGCATTTTGTGCATGCGATCAATCAGTTTAGCAACCATGTGGCCCTGCGTTTCATTCAAGCCTAAATAACCGTGCAAAATATAGTCCATCAGCTTGCGGCTATTCAGCTTAATACTGTACATATCGTGCGTGGCGCCAAAAGCCTTCAAAATAGCGTCGGCGGCTTGAATAACTTCGGCCTCGGCACGTAAATCGGCCAAACCAAAGACGTCAACGTTCAGCTGCCAGTGCTCGCGCAGGCGGCCACGTTGCGGGCGTTCGTAGCGCCACAAATTAGGGATCGAATACCAGCGCAACGGATATGGCAGCTCTTGGCGCTTTGCGGCAACCATGCGGCTAACCGTTGGCGTCATTTCGGGGCGAATCGTTACCGCGCGGCCACCACGGTCTTCAAACACATAGGTTTGCTCGTGCACAATTTCTTCGCCAGATTTGGCCAGGTACATCTCGATTGGCTCTAAAATAGGAGCGTCATATTCTTCGTAGCCATAGCGTTCGACCACCTTGCGCATGGTGTTGAACATGTATTTTTGCAGACGTTTGTCTTCGGGGTAAAAATCGCGCGCGCCCTTGTATGGTTGAGTCGATAATTTCATGTGTTGTCCTTCGGGATTTATTGTAGCAGAAGCAGGTAAAAAGCGCCGGGATAACGCGACGCTTTAGGAGTAAAAACACATGGAAGCAACCGCGTTATGCCGGCGTGGTATGACTATGATAGCGTGCCTCTGTGACCATTCCTGTTATTATACCATACTTCTAGGAGGAGCTCAGGTTGAGCGCAATGAGGACATCGTCTAGTGCGCGACACGGGTCTTCACCCACCATATTTTGTAGCTCTGCGCTATTGTGGAAGGTCATGTCCAGATCGCCTGCAGCATTTACCAGCGCGTCCAAGCGCTTGCTGTGCTCATGCCGCATATAGACGCCCGCCTCAAATGTGTAACTTGCTATGTTGACGTTGCCGTCGGATTGCTCCTGGTAGCGCATGGTTACCGGTCGAATCGCGCACGCTCCCAACTTGAGCTGCCCTGTGGCCACACCTTTTTTATCCAGAAAGGCCGGAACGTCGATGCCCTTAAATCCGTCGTGTCGAGCCGCAGTACTGAGCTGCTCGCTAACAGTATTCATTTGTTCGGCCGCACGGCCGCCAGCCACCAAAATGCCGCCCAGTATTGCAACGCCGCCCACGGTCGCAACCGTGGCGTATGCAGCCTCGCGTAGCCGCGATTTACGCACTTGTTCCATAGCATGCCTCTGTTTTAAAAAGCTATTGTAGCATCGATTGTGGATGAAATGATGAGATGAAAGGACTTGACTCTGGAGGACTGTCGGATCAACACTGTTGATCCTCCGTAAATTATTCAAGTCCTCTGGCCACGAGCCACGAAAAAAGCCGACAAAAAGCCGGTCTTTTTATTTTGGTGCGGATGAAAGGACTTGAACCTTCACGCCTTGCGGCACTAGCTCCTAAGGCTAGCGTGTCTACCAATTCCACCACATCCGCGTAGCAATACACGCCAGTATACCGTAATCTGTCGGGTTTGTCATGCTGGTTTATATGTTGACTTTTCCAGGAAACTTTAAGATAGTACAGGTAAACGCATAACATAAGGACTATCATGGAGAATAAAAATCCGGTACACGAGGGCCACGCGAAGTTCCCAGGCGCATTCTCGCTGTTTGGGTCAAGTCTGGCCATCATTACCAAAAATATCGAGACGTTTTTGGCGCTTATTTTAGGGCCGCTGGCACTGTTGGTTGTAGGCATGCTATTTGGGTTGGTCAGCGACCTTAACCGCGATAACCAAATGCTACAAGCCGTGGTGTCGTTTATTGTATTCGTCATGGTTGTTGCCGCCGGTGCGCTGTACTTCATGGTTGCACCAGCGCTGGTTGTAACGCAGCTGCGCGGCGCATTTGGGGCAAAAATTGAGCCTCGCGAAGCAATTCGTACTGGCCTTCCCTTCTTTTGGCGTTTGCTTGGCCTGGGTATTCTGCTCACCATTATTTTTCTGGTTAGTCTGGCGTTGTTGGTAGTGCCGTTCTTCTTTATGTATAAACGCTACATTTTAGCGCCATATTATTTGGTGCACTACAATCTGGGAATCACCGAAGCCATGCGCAAAAGTGCCGACGATGCCAAGCGTTTTTCAAGTCCACTCTGGGGCTTGGTCGGTGTGACATTCTTGATCGAAATCATTCCGTTTGCCAACGGTATTCTGTCTATCCTCTATTCGTGTGCACCTGCAGCTCGATTTAAAGAAATTGTTGACGCCCGTAGTGAGCACAGCCAGAGCGACTCAAAAACTACCGACGATGCATCCGAAGTAGTCGATGTCGCCCCTAAAGACCCCGTTAGCTAAACCCGGTGGTAGAAGATAAGTTGCGCGTCTCCATAGGCGCGCTCTTTGACGGTTTCAAAACCCTCAAACTCTGGAGCTGGCTGATCACCCGGCCATGATACCACCAAAATACCATCTGATTTTACGGCGGCAGTTAGTCGCTGCAGTAACGCATCTTGCACATCGTCGTAGGGCGGGTCCAATAGCACTACGTCAAACTGCTGGCCCTGGCTGGTTTGCAACCAGGCGTTCGCCGAGGCCTGAATGAGTTTTACGATGCGATTGAGGCCGAGCGCTTTGATATTTTCGGCAATCGTGCGCTGAGCCAAGCGATCTGATTCAATAGCCAGTGCGCTTTGCGCGCCTCGGCTAACAGCCTCAAAACTGAGTGCACCGCTGCCCGCAAATGCGTCCAAAACCGTCAAGCCAGACAAGTCGCCCAAGGCATTAAACAGGGCTCCCCGAATTTTGTCACTCATGGGGTGGGTACGATGGCCGTGCGGCGAGTTAAACGTTCGCCCACCCAAAGTGCCTGCAATAACGCGCACGGCTACGCGCCCTTCTGAGACTTAGTTGCTTCTTGCACCGCCGCGTACCAAATAAGCGTCACGGTATGAATAATAATCGGCGCCAAATGACGACGAGTTTGCTGTGCCAGCCACGGCGTCCAGCCGTCTTTGTAATAGGCTTCGTACATGTTCAGGTTTGCAACTTCGCGAGCCTTGCGCTTAAACAGTTCCTGCACGCCAAACTGGTGCAACTCATCAAGGTCAGTTTGCTTAACACGAACGCGGCTGTTTCGCGAGCTGAGCGGCGCAATAATGGCCGCGATTCCCCATTCAAACAGGCCGTGTGTAGTTAGCAGGCCTTTTGGCCCCCACATTTTCCAGTTGTTGCTCATCTGTTTACGACGTGTTTCGCCTGGCATAACCAACTTTTGCTTGATAGTTGTACGACTGTCGATGCCCAGGCCGCCACGAAGTTCAGTTAGTTCGGCTTCATAGGGGTAATGATGCGCCGGTGTCAGGCCGTCCACAATCGCATGCGCCAGCCACGCGGCCTCAAACGAACCCCGCACGTTGTCTTTGTGCTTGAGCGCCCACACCAAGCGGCGATAGTGTTCGTCAATAATGTCTAGCAGTTGTGTGTCGGTTTCGTCGAACGGCGCATAGTAATGCCACGGCTCATCGCGAGCAGGGCTTTTGCGCTTAATGGCATCGGGGCCGTTGTTGCCCTCAAAATGTAAGATGTCGCTGATGCGCGGAAACCAGGTTTTTGCTGGCATCACCGAACCAAGCGCCTTGCGCGCCAAGCGGTCGATTTTCTGGTGTGCGCCGAGCACATTGCCAGAGATCGCAGTAAGCGTTGTTCCTGAATACATGGTTAATTCAAATTTGTAACAGCGCGCAGCGTGGCCACGTGCTGGTATAACTGCTTATATTTTAACAGATCCTCGCCGGTATCTACCAATTTTATTGCTGCCTGGCGGGCAGCAGAAATGAGCGCTGTATCTGTTAACTTGGCAATCCGCAAGTCTAACGCGCCGTGTTGCATGGTGCCATAAATTGCGCCCGGACCACGAAGTTCTAGGTCTAATTCGGCCAGTTTAAAACCGTCACTGGAACGTTCCAGAGCCCGTAATCGCTGCGGCGGCGCTGATGAATCGCTCATCATAAGATAACAGTAACCTTGGTGTTGGCCACGGCCGACACGGCCACGAAGCTGGTGAATTTGCGCCAGTCCAAACCGATCTGCGGCTTCAATCAGCATAATGCTGGCGTTGGGCACGTCCACGCCCACTTCAATAACGGTGGTAGAGACCAAAATATCCAGTTTACCGCTGGCGAACTGCTGCATGATCGCATTTTTTTCGTCCGGTTTCATCTTGCCATGCAATAGTCCAACCTTGCGATTCTTAAAATCGCGCGTCGTAAAGGATTCGTACACTGATTCAGCCGAATTGGCCTGAATACTAGTGGAATCGGTAATCAAAGGGCAAACCACGAACATCTGCCTGCCAGCATCCAGTTCTTGGTTGATCTTTTCATACAACTGCTTGCGCGAATTAGGCGAACAAATTTCGGTAATAATTGGCTGACGACCAGCTGGCTTGGTGTCGATAATAGAAACATCCAGTTCGCCATATAGCGTGAGCGCCAAACTACGCGGAATCGGCGTCGCAGTCAGACTTAGCAGATGCGGCATGTGGCCAGCCTTGGCCATCAGTTTTTTACGCTGCTCGACACCAAAGCGATGCTGCTCGTCTACAATCACAAGCCCCAGGTTGTGCATGTCTACTTTTTCTTGAATTACAGCGTGCGTACCCACAATAAACTTTACGGCTCCGTCAGCAATGCGGTCATATATCTGTTGTTTCTCGGCGGTTTTGAGCCCACCAACCAGCAGCGCAACTTCGTTTTGCATGCCAAGCGGCGTCAGTAATGCGTAGATAGTTTCGGCGTGCTGGCGTGCCAGTAGCTCAGTTGGTGCCATCAATGCTACCTGAAACCCTTCGGCCATTGCCATCACTGCCGCCATTGCGGCTACCACTGTTTTGCCCGAGCCCACGTCGCCCTCTACCAAGCGGTTCATGGGCTGCGTTTGGGCCATGTCTTGGTAAATGTGCCACACAACCCTACGCTGAGCGTCGGTTAGTGTAAACGGTAAATGCTGCGTGAATTTTTGGGCTAACTTCTGGCTAAACGGAATCGCAACACTGGTGTCACGCAATAATTCGCGTTTGTTCAGCACGCTGGCCAGCGTTAAAGCCAATACTTCTTCAAAACCAAGTCGCTCCCTGGCTTGCTCCAACTGCTTGTTCGTTGCTGGAAAATGAATAGCCATCAGCGCTTCGGCGTGACTGATGACTTTCTGGTCGGCAATAAGCCAATCGGGCAATGTTTCGGGCTGCGCTGCAATAAGCGGCTGTAGCTCGCGCATAATTTTGCGAATCTGCACACTGGTCAGGCCTTTTGTTTCGCGGTACACCGGAATAATCCGCGCGGTGTTTATCGGAAAGCTGCTAACCAGTTCCGCGCTAGGGTTCATAATGGCCAGACGCGAGCGGCTCAGCTCAAAATTGCCCGAAATAAAATATGGCTGATCGGGTTTAATAGCATTGGCGCGGTATGGCTGGTTGAACCACACCAGCCGCACGCTGCCGGATTCGTCATGTGCCGAAGCTTCAGTAATGTGCATGCCGCGTCGCACATACCGTCCTTTTACTTGATCGATGGTGGCCCTAATAGTCACCGTGCCCGGCGTAAGGCTGGCAATTGGTGTCACCTGCGAATAATCTTCATACCGACGCGGAAAATACTCCACCAGATCACCGATGGTGTGCACGCCCACGCCCGCCAACTTTTTGGCAAGCTCTGGCCCCACTCCTTTTGCCGCAGTTATATCCTGATCCATTACCTTAGTATGGCACAACTCGCGTTGCACCACATGTTACCCCTGTTATTTGTACTATTTAGCTTTGCGAACCAAAAAGAAAACGCTCGGGCCAAAGAATGAATTAGCCAACGTTGGCTGCAAAATGCCCTCAATCGCCAGCATAAAGCTTTTTGGCATGATCTTTTTGAGGCCTGGGCTACGCAAGTTTGAAACCGACAAAATACGATCAACCTTAAGACCAGCGTGCGCCAATTGCTTGATTACAGTATGTGGATTGTGGTTCACAAAGGCGATTTCGCCTTCTTTTTGGTGCTCTTTTGAACGAATGTCTACGGGCTGCGTTGGCAATTTTTTGCCCTTCAGCGCATATTTCAGGCGATTACGGCCATGGGCGTAGTTGGCAACCTCTACAATTGCGTAGCCGTCGTCAGATAACACACGGGCAATTTCCTTTAGTTCTGCAGAGGGGTCTGGTAAATGGTGCATTACGCGGATCATGGTGATCAAGTCTATGCTACCATCTTTGAACTTTAGGTCATCGGCTTGCATTAACTTGCGGTCAACCTCAGGGTGATCTTTCAAGAAATCCTTGGCGATGTCCAGCTGTTGCTGGCTTGGCTCGGCCAACGTAACTTTGGTGGCATATTTTTCGAGGAACACACACAGACGGCCGTAGCCGCCGCCAATGTCTGCGGCAGTCTTGAAATGTTTGCCGCTTAGCAAACGGCGCAGCGCCATTTCTTCGGCTGCGTGCTCGTAGTCACGACCGTCCCAGTAACGGAGGTAATTGTGGCTGGGGTCGTTGTACTGATCGGCCTTCTTTTTAGCGTTTGATGAAGATGCGTTAGATGGTGTTTTCGTCATATGGCCCTAGTATAGCACTAATTACCAGCTAATTATCGAGAAACGATTCTTGCCGCACTTAATCAAATTGTCATTATTTTTAAATGGCGTGGCATTTGGATCAGTAACTTTGCGACCGTTGACCGATACCGCCCCATCTTTGATAAGTTGGTTGGCTTCACTTTTTGACATAGCAAGCCAAGTATTAAGAAGTGCGTCCGCTAGAGAAGGCGCGTCCTTAAGTTTCGTATGAGCCAGCTCTCCTTTAAGTACTTCTGCGACCTCATTAGAAAGAACGATGTCTTCATCCTTTGTAAATAGAAACTCAGTTGCTTTCTTAACCGACTTCGCTTTTGCCTCACCATGCACAATCCTAGTGACCTCATAAGCAAGGCGTTTCTGGGCTACACGTCCAGATCGATTCTCCTTAAATTCAGCCATAACTAAATCAATAGTAGGCTTGTCAAGTTCCGTAAAGATCTTAAGATATCCTTCTACTCCTTCATCATCAGCATTAAGCCAGAATTGGTAAAATTTGAAAGCACTTGTTTTTTTCTCGTCAAGCCAAACTGCTCCCTCTTCGGACTTACCAAATTTCTTACCGGTTGCCTTATTAATAACTAATGGAAGCGTCATAATATGGGTTTCATCCCCTGTCACACGACGTATCAAGTCTACACCAGAGATACTATTCCCCCATTGATCTGACCCAGCTAATTGAAGGTTGACATTATATTTCTTGTGCAAATGTAGAAAATCATATCCCTGTAGCAGTGTATAACTGAATTCCGTATAACTAATACCTGCACCGCCCTCACCCATACGCTTAGCAATATAGTCGCGCTGAACAAGTGGAGTCATACTAAAGTGCTTGCCTATATCCCTCATGAAAGTCAAAACATTCATCGTCTTAAACCACTCAATGTTATTAACAAGCTTAAATGTGTAGTCGCCGTAGATCTTCCTAAGCTGAGCCTCTGCACAAGCTACGTTGTATGCGATCGTCTTTTCGTCTTGGAGGGGACGTTCCGAATCTTTTCCGCCTGGATCTCCGAGTAAACTCGTAGCTCCACCCGCCAAGACAATAGCTTTGTGCCCGTGACGTAGGAATACTTTATCAAACATCATTGCTGCTAAGTTGCCTACTGTCTGAGAATCGGCAGAAGCATCGAACCCATGATAAAAAGTCCAGTTTTGCTTGTCTAATTGGCTAATATCTTTGAGAGTTGTCTGATTTACAAACCCGCGCCATTGCAGTTCTTCGGAGAGTGTCATATGTATCCTTGCTAGTTGTCGTTATTTTTGCTGCAAAAAAACCGAACCGGGATAGAGGTACTGATGGTGGATCGGATCTAAAATTTTCATTATGCTACCAGTATACCGTATCTGAAGATTGCCTGCACGCGAAGTGCGTTATATTGTTTGCTGCAGCCACATTTTTAGCTATAATAAAATGCAGTAAATTGCGAAAGCTAGGAGTACCAAAGCGGATGAACCCCTCCCGAAAAAAGCCGACGCCTCGTCGTAGGCCCGCCGGCAAGCAAACGTTTACCACAAAAAGCGGTAATACTATTAAATTTAATCAGAGCTTCAGCGATCGTATTCGCGCCAACAGAGCCGCCAAGGCGCGTCGTCGGGCAGCATACTTGAGCACATTGCCACAGAATCCGTGGAAACGCTTGCTCTACCGATTGCATCCTAAGCGTGTGTTGAAATACTGGTTTAGCCGCGAAGGCGCCATTATGGCTCTCAAGCTGGCTGGCATTGGCATTGTGGTTTGCTTTATTCTGCTGGTTGGCGTGTTCGCGTACTTCCGCAAAGATTTGCCGAACATTAAAGACATTTCGGGCGACAACCTGGGCGGCAGCATCACGTACTACGATCGCACCGGCCAAACCGTGTTGTGGCAAGACTATGACGCCGTAAAGCGCATCCCTGTTAAAAGTGACGACATTTCTAAATACATGAAGGAAGCGACCATTGCTATTGAAGACAAAGACTTCTATAACGAGGGAGCCTTCAGCGTTCGTGGTATCAGTCGCGCCGCATGGAATAACATATCTGGCAGTAGCGGCGTTGCAGAGGGCGGTTCAACTATTACGCAACAGCTGGTTAAATTAAACCAGGACTGGAGCAAAGACCGCACCATCACTCGCAAAATTAAAGAGTTGATCCTAGCTGTTAACCTGGAGCGTGAATATTCCAAGGATGACATTCTAACCGGCTATCTGAACATTGCACCATACGGTGGCATTGAATATGGGGTAGAGAGCGCCGCTCGCGATTACTTTGGCACCGACGCCAAAAACCTAACCTTGGCACAAGCCACCATGTTGGCCGCCATTCCACAGTCGCCGTCTTATTACTCGCCATACAGTTCGCCAACCTATAACTCGTCCGCGACCTCTGAAGACGCTTTTGGCAAACAGCAACTGCTGGATCGTCAGCATTACATTCTGGACCAAATGGTAAAGCAAGGCTACATTACCAAAGAGCAAGCCACCGAAGCTAAAAACGTTGACGTTCTGGCGCAAGTAAAACCGCTCCAACAGAAGTATTCAGGTATTAAAGCTCCGTACTTTGTGTTGGCTGCAAAGAGTCAGCTCGAAAAGAAATACGGGGCCGAAACTGTCAACCGTGGCGGCTGGAAAGTCACCACGACCCTCGACACAACGCTCCAGGCTAAGGCCGAGCAACTTGTTGCGTCTAACTTGCCGAACGTAAAAAGATATGGAGGTGACCAAGAAGCAATGGTCGCCGAGCAGGTGCAAACCGGCCAGATTGTTGCACTCGTAGGAGGCGTTGACTTTAACAACCCCGACTACGGACAAATCAACTACGCCCAAACAAAGATTCCGCCAGGATCAAGCTTTAAGCCATACGACTACGTTTCGCTTATTAATGACACGACCAACACCGGTGCAGGATCTGTTTTATACGACGCGCAAGCGGCATTGCCCGGATATCCGTGTACCAACAAGGCTAAGCCGGCCGACGGTGGTAACTGTTTGATGGACTACGACTTTAAATACCCTGGCGCCATCACATTGCGCTACGCACTAGCCGGCTCTCGTAACGTTCCCGCCGTAAAAGCAATGCTCACCGTGGGAACCGACAAGGTTATTAAGACCGCCAACGCTATGATGGACGCAGACAACGCCTACCAGTGTTACCAACCGGGCGATGTGACACTTACCAAAACCTCGCAATGTTACGGCTCATCGGCCATCGGTGACGGTGCCTACCTGCACCTTGACCAACACGTGAACGGGCTTGCAACTCTGGGACGCCTGGGCAACGCCATTCCGACCACATATATTCTGAAAATTACTGATGCCGCCAACAAGTCCGTCTACACCTGGACGCAACCAACCGGCAAACAAGTGGTTAAGGCCGAATCCGCCTACATTATTGATGATATTCTGAGCGATCCAAACGCGACCTACTTGCGATCAAACTACAAGTTCCAAAACTACAAAGGTTGGAAGTTCGCGGTTAAAACTGGTACCACCAACGACAACTACGACGGTCTGATGACCAGCTGGTCAACCCAATACGCTGTTGTCAGCTGGGTTGGTTATCACACTCGAAACATCGAACTCACCGGTGGACACATGGAGCAAATGACCACGCCGCTAACCCGCGGATTCATGGAAGCTGCGCACGACATGCTCAATACTAAGCCAGTCAACTGGACAAAGCCATCAGGAGTCCAAACACAATCAGCATTCGTATTCCGCAGCTGGAACGTCAGCTCCGGTGCCGTCCTACCAAGCCCAAGCACCGACCTCTTCCCATCGTGGTACAAACAGAAATCAGGTAGCTCGTCTCAGACTATCGACAAGGTTTCAGGCAAGCTAGCCACATCATGTACCCCTGACGCCGCCAAAGAAAATGTAGGTGGTGCCAATGCCAACATTTACTCGGCTGACATATTTGTGGGAACCAAGAACAGCACCGTTACGGCTACCGACGACGTTCATAACTGTAGCGATAGCAAACCGTCGGTCACGCTTACCGCACCATCCGCGTGTACCGTTGGATCGTCCTGTAACATTACGGTCACTGTTACCCAAGGCACGCATGACTTATCGAGCAGCCAGTACCCGGGCACTGTAACGCTATCTGTTAATGGATCGGTCGTACAGACGCAAAACGTCAGCAACTCGCCAAGTACGCTCACCTTTAGCTACACGCCAACAAGCGCGGGAGCGGCTACGCTCAAAGCCGATGTGACCGACAGCGTCTTGTACAGCTCATCAAGTGATGCTTCCGTAACATTCAACTGAAGAGATGATCAGACTCAGGATCAAAACACCAACCCACGTACTCGAATTAGGCCGCTTCGATGACCACAGCAAAAGAACGATTTAAATTGATTCCGGCAGTATACCTTATCCTCCGCAAAGGGGATGAGGTTTTGCTGTTGCAGCGGGCAAATACCGGCTACCAGGATGGCAAGTACAGCCTGGTTTCGGGCCACTTGGACGGTGACGAGCTAGCGACGCACGGCCTGGCGCGTGAAGCAAAAGAAGAGGCTGGCGTTACCGTGCGGCCGCAGGACTTGGTGTTAGTGCACACCGTTCATCGCCTGTCGCGGAACCAGAACAACCAGGAGCGCATGGACTTATTCTTTGAGACTACGCAGTGGGAGGGTAAAATTACCAATATAGAGCCAGACAAATGCAGTGACCTGCGCTGGTTTGACATTAACCACCTGCCCGACGCCACGATTCCCCTAGTACGGCAGGTGCTTGAAGCGGTCGCCAGAGGTGGACATTACTCTGAATACATAAAAGAGCCGGTGTAGTCGGCTCTTTTTTTGTGCAGGCTAGGTGGCGCTTATTGCACAGGTTTGCGCAGTGGGCGACGCGTCTGTGCAGATGACTGCCCAGTCTGTTTTGGCTGCGGCGCTCCGCGCAAGCGTTGGTGTAAACCTGTCTTTTGATTTTGAGACGCTTGCTGTTGCCCTGATTGCTGCCCATGCTGTTGTGGCTGACGAGGCGTTTCAGCTGAACGTGACTGCTGCTGTAGTTTTTGCGCTGCCTGATGAGAGGCACTGTGCGCAGGCTTAGACTGTTCACGGTCACGCATGTCGCGTACCTGGCCAAAGACCATCTTGCCAGCTACCGTTTGATGCATGCGCGTTACGGTTACGTCCACCACTTTTCCGGTTAAACGCGCCGCACCCTCCACCACAATCATGGTGCCGTCTTCCAGATAGCCAACACCTTGATTGGGGTTGCTGCCTTTTTGCAAAATCTTGATCGCCAGCGTTTCGCCCGGCAGTGCAATTGGGCGCAAAGACTGCGAAAGCTCATTAATATTTAGTACGCCCACGGCTTCAACCGCGGCAACTTTGCTTAGGTTATAGTCGGTGGTATACAAGTAAGCTTGCAGTTTTTTAGCTAGGTGGATCAGCTTGTCGTCAGTAGTTGGCACCTCTGGAAATGGTGTGCGGTCAATCATAACTTTGGACTCAAATGACGCGTCTTGTAGTTCATGTGCAATGTCCAAGCCAAATCGAGCACGTTCACGTTTGTGGCCGTCGTTGCCGTCAGCCAACAGCTGTAGTTCGTTCAGAACAAACTGTGGAATTACCAAGTCGTCAGCCAAAAAGCCGTTTCGAGCCAGTTCCACTACGCGACCGTCGATCAGCGCGCAACTGTCTAAAATAATTTTTCGTTTGCGGCCGAGCAAATCGCCCAAGCCACCTTTGGATTGCAAAACCAGGAATGCCAGGATTGCAATAAGCAGTAAAATTTCAATAAATGCTGCCATAAATAGGGGTTAATCCTTTTCTAAAAATTGGTTCAGTGCCGAGCGAACATCGGGCACCGATTGTAATAATGATTGTTTTGTACCTGTTTGACGTGGGCCAATTGCCGCGTCAAAGCCCATTTTTTTGGCTTCCGCGATACGCTTTTCCACATATGGTACGTGTCGGACCTCGCCACTGAGGCCGACTTCGCCAAAGACAACAGCGTTCGATTTTAGCTGCAGACCTTTGCTGGCCGATCCGATAGCCATACAAACCGCCAAGTCTGCTGCAGGCTCAGTGATTTTTATGCCTCCAACGATATTAACATAAATATCCTGTTCGCCAAGGCGTAATTTAGTCCGGCGTTCCAGCATGGCCACCAATAAGTTCACTCTGTTCAGGTCGATACCGCTTGCTGCGCGCTTTGGATAGCCGTAACTGGTTTTGTTTACCAGCGCCTGCACTTCCACCAGCAGTGGACGCGTACCCTCCATGGTCGCCAAAATAATCGAGCCATCGCTCACCTGTCGTTCGGCCAGCAGTGCGGCCGATGGATTTTCGACCGGTTTTAGGCCCTCGCCGACCATCTCAAAAATACCAGCTTCGTTGGTTGGACCAAAACGGTTCTTGACTGCACGTAGCACTTTAAACCCGCCGTATCTATCGCCTTCCAGTTGCAAAACAACATCCACCACGTGCTCCAAAACTTTTGGTCCGGCAATAGAACCCTCCTTGGTTACGTGGCCCACCAAAATGACCGCCACGCCACTTTGCTTAGCGGCGTTCAAAATAAGCTGTGTGCTGTTGGTAATCTGCGACACACTTCCTGCCGCCGAACTCACAGCAGCTACCGAAACAGTTTGAATCGAGTCTACTACTACCAGCTCGTACTTTTTGTCGGCAATGGTCGCCGCAATGTCATCGGCACTAGTGGTAGTTGCCAGTTGTAGGTCGGCAGAGGTTACGCCCAGGCGCTCAGCACGCAAGCCCACCTGATGCCCCGACTCTTCGCCACTGACATACAAGACTTTATGTTTGGCGGCTACAGCATGAGCAATTTGCAGCAAAATAGTGCTTTTACCAATGCCAGGTTGGCCAGCGATCAGGTTCACGCTGCCGGCCACAATGCCACCGCCCAACACCGTATCAACGTCGTTCATGCCAGTTTTCATGCGCTTCTGGTCTTTGGCCACAAGACTTGAAACCGAGGCTGGCGTTAAGACACGGCCGTTGCTCGTGCCGCCCCCGGCGATACCACTATCAATAACCGCTTCTTCTTGCAAAGTGTTCCATTCGTCGCACTGCGGACACTTACCCGCCCAACTCAGGGAAGTCGCGCCGCAATTCGTACACACATATCGAGTATTTCGCTTGGCCATGTCGTTTTATTGTATCACTGTGCGCTCGTACTTTGGAGTTTGCTGGACAAATGCTGTTGTAATGTTTGCTCCTCGAGTGCAATTGCGTTGCGCTTAGCCACAATGTCGTTGTAGCGAGCAATGTTACTCTTTAATGATTCCAAGTCGGTGTTGTAGGTGTTAACTTTGGCGTTATAGGCAGGAACTAATCCGTTGTACGCGTCATAATTACCACTAGATTTGTAGGCGTCCATCTGGTTTTGCATAGTGTTGAGCGCCGATTTCTGCTGCTCCAAACTGCTTTCCAGCGAATCAATCTGTGGCTTTATTTCGTTCAGTTGCGAGTCATAACTGGCAATCTGTTGTTTACGCTCGGTAAAAGCTGACTGATACGATGTATAAAATGCGGCCACGGTGCTACGTTTTGTGAAATATTGCTTATAATAATCCTCTAACTCGGGAGGCAAATTTGTTGCCTCGGTACCAAATAGCGAATGCATTTCGTCGTCCATAGCGCCGGGTTCAGATTTTTGGTACAACTTGACCTGATCTTTAATGCCGCTGTCCGTAAGGCCGCTTTTGTAGTAGTTTTCAAGCAGTTTGTTAATCTTGGTTCGCTCGGCAGAGCCAAGGCGTTGATACGCTTGGTGCAACATCTCGTGCGCAGCTGTTACCTGCTCAACACCGTGAAGCTCGGGGTCAGTCACGCTAAACAAATAAATACCGGCGCGGTCGCCCAAAAAGCAGCCCAAAACCACCGATTGCTCGGAGTTATTCGGGCAATGTTTGTTGAAGTTAGCGCGGTCTTCAATGGCTGGGTGATTGATGTAAAAATACTTTTTGGCTTGGTCGGTCATGGTGTCATCGGACGCCAGTTTACTAACAGCTGCCGGAGCCTGATACGTGCGGATTGCTTGCCAGTCTAGGAATGGCTGACGACCAAACCATAGAGCAATATTAAGCGCCACAAGAGCTGTAAATATGCCGTAAAAGAGCTTGCGACTTTTCATATGTTCCCAGTATAGCAAACCTTCCGGAACTTTCGTGCGCGAGCCTATCTACTTTTGCGAGGGATATGCCAGCGGCATCATTGCCGAGCCAAAAGTTAGTGGGCAGGAGAACAGAAAGTGGTGGGACCCGCAGGGTAAAAGCCGGGCTATTCAGTGGAAGCGACGTACGTTAGTTCGCTGTTTTTGCAGCCAACTTGTACAATCGTGCCCTTTTCGTACTTGTCTTCTAGCAGCGCAACCGCAATGTGGTCTTCAATGGTATCCTGAATTAAACGACGGAGCGGACGGACACCGTTTTTGGCATCATAACCATTGTCCAGCAAATACTGCTTGGCACTGGTGGTCAGCTGTACGCCAATGCCCTGCTTTTGCAGGCGCGAAGCCAGGTCTGCAATTTGCAAGTCAATAATCCTGAAGATGTCTTTTTTGGTCAGCGCACGGAAGACAATGGTTTTGTCGATGCGGTTCAAAAGCTCTGGGCGCATCTGTTTTTTGAGCGCATCCATAACTTTGTCGCGGTTCATGTCGTGCAGCGCGTCCAAGTCATCCAGGTCGGACGGACGATGCGCACTAAAGCCAAAGGCCGCTTCTTTTTGTAGCTTGTCGGCACCAATGTTGCTAGTCATGATCACAATAGTATTGGTGAAGTCAATCTTGCGGCCCTTACCATCAGTCAGCACGCCGTCCTCCAAAATTTGCAACAGCATATTAAAGGTGTCGGGGTGAGCTTTTTCGATCTCGTCAAACAGTACCAAACTGTATGGATGACGACGGATTTTATCGGTCAGTTGGCCACCATCGTCGTAACCTACGTAACCGGCCGGCGCACCAACCAAGCGCGACACGTTGTGATGTTCGCCAAATTCTGACATGTCGATCTTAATCATAGCATCGGGCGAACCATAGAATTCGCGAGCCAAAACACGAGCCAGTTCTGTTTTACCAACGCCGGTCGGGCCCAAGAAAACGAATGAACCAATCGGCCGCTTAGAGCTGCCAATGCCGGAGCGATTGCGACGAATCGCGCGCGACACGGCCGCTACTGCTTCACTTTGACCAATGATAAATTTGCCCAAGTTTTTTTCGAGATTCAGTAGATATTTAGCTTCGGATTTAATAACCTTTTTTACCGGGATGCCCGTCATGCGAGCAACCACGTCGGCCACATCTTCTTCGGTCACGTTGATGCGTTTTACGTCTTTAGTGGCTGTTTGTAACTTGTCTAGTTCTTCGCTGATTTGACTGGCACGCTGCTTGGACTTAGCGGCGCGTTCGTAGTCTTCGGCGTCAACGGCTTCGTCAATTCGAGCATTAATCAGCTTCAATTCTTTTTGCAATTTGCGAACTTCGGGACTGGTTTTGCCCTTGTCAACGCGCAAATGAGCAGCGGTTTCGTCCAAAAGGTCAATTGCCTTGTCGGGCATGAACCTGTCATTAATGTAGCGCTTGGCCAGCTGTACAATGTTATCCAAAACTTCGTCGCTCACCTTTACGCCGTGAAATTCTTCGTAATGTTTGCGCAGGCCCTTCAGAATTGCCAACGTTTCAGGAACGGTAGCCTCGGGCACCTGCACTGGTTGAAAGCGACGCTCCAAGGCAGCATCTTTTTCGATGTGCTTGGTGTATTCGTCGGTGGTAGTTGCACCAATAACCTGAATTTTGCCGCGCGCTAATGCCGGCTTCAAAATATTACCGGCGTCCATTGCACCTTCGGCGGCACCAGCGCCAACCAGCAAGTGCATTTCGTCAATAAATACCACCGTTTTGGTGTCTTGCTCTAACTCGCTCATTACTTTTTTGAGGCGCTCTTCAAATTCACCACGATATTTAGTACCAGCAATCATGCCAGCCAGGTCGAGCATCACAATGCGCTTGTCCAGCAAGCTGTCGGGCACATCCTCGGATACAATTCGTTGCGCCAGGCCTTCAACCACAGCTGTTTTACCAACACCGGGTTCACCGATAAGTACAGGATTGTTTTTGGTGCGACGGTTCAGAATAGTGACCACCCGTTTAATCTGTTGTTCGCGGCCAACAACCGGATCTAATTTGCCAGCACGAGCCTGTGCGGTAATGTCGGTACCATAAAAATCCAAAGCAGTTTTGCGTGGTGCTTTGCGACCACCGCGACGGCGCGTGTCTACGTCACCATCTTCTTCGTATTGCTGACGGTTCAGGAATTGCTCTAACTCGCCCATAAGACTGTCTACATCTACGTTTAAGTCGCGTAAAAGCACGGTGGCACGCGCGTTTTTTTGACTCAGAATGCTGTATAAAATGTGTTCTGTACCGCAAAAATCCTGCCCGTTGTCTTGCGCCGTGTCCCATGCCATTTTGAGCGTCAGTTTTGCGGTTTCGCTCAGACCTTTAGATCCGGCACCTGCCACAATGGTTTTATGGCTTAAGTTGAGCGCCATTTGCGCCTTGTCTAACGATACACCTGCGCCTTCCAAAATCTTGGCGCCCATGCTTACCTCTTGGGCCAAAACGCCCAACAACAGGTGTTCGGTGCCTACGTAGGCACTGCCAAAGCGACGCGCGATTGCATCGGCATGCTTGAGGCTATGCAACGCGTTATTCGTGAGATGATTCAAAAAGTCTTGGAAATCTGCTGAGTCCGGCATCATAGTTTTGGTTTCCCTCCTGCCGTCTGTTGGTGCGGCATTAGTTTTGGTTATCGAGCGCTGTGGCGCTAAGAATTACAGGTTAGATTGCGGCAGCTGTTGCTACTAAAAATATCATACCGTTTCTGGCACTCACAAGTCAAGAGTGCTAATTGTCACGCCTTCAGCAAGATTCCAGATCTATTACAAGGGTTTTCGAGCAACAAAAATCATAAACTGCGGAATTTTTGTATGAACGTTGTAGAAGTCCGGGTCAACTTGTTTTGCTTCCGGTAGGGCCGGAGGCTCAACGAAGTCCAAAAACTCAAGTCCTGCCTGGCGAATTATTTGCAAGTACGATGAAATGGGGCGGTTCCAATAGGTAATAGTTGGGTAGTTTTGCGGCTTTTGAGTCACCTTTGTGACGTTTAGGTAATCACCATATATATGAACGGGTGTTTGGTGAGTGTCATAACCCAGCAGAAAGCTCTTCTTATTCTCGTCTTTAGGGTCACGCCTGTTTTCGGCAGCCCACTTTATAGGGTGGCCGACCGAAAATTGCATAGTGCCGCCCGGCTTAAGCACACGAGCCATCTCGGCCACTACTTCATCAACGTTCTCGGTGTAATGCAGCGTGAGGCCAGAGTACACAAAATCGAATGACTCATTATTGTAGTCCATCTTATGCATGTCCATTACCCGAAGCTCGGCGTCAGGAAATGCCTCTTTAGCCAGCTCAACTGACTTTGCAGATACGTCAAAGCCCCACACCTGGGCGCCTCGCTTTGTTAGCTCGTCACATTCTTCACCGGTGCCGCATCCAACGCATAGCACTTTCTTGTTCTGCAGATCAGGCAAAAGCTTATACATTGCCGGTCGCTCAATAAAAGTGTTAGGCTTTTGGAGGCCGGAGCGTAAAAGATCTGCTATTTGTGTCGCGTGGCTATCGTAGTCGTTGGTTTTGTTCATGAGATCAGTATAGCATCTGCAAAGAAAAAGACCCCTTGATAAGAGGTCTTTTTCGCAAACGTCAGGCAGACTAACTGTCCTGGCCGTGCTCTTCAATAGCTTCAAGCAAACTGTTCTCGAGCTCGCTCTTCTTTTTGAGCTTTGGAGCTGCAACTTGTTTGGTTGTTACCTCGGCCTCGGCAGGTTCAGCAGCAGGTGCTGGAGCTTGCTGTTGCTGTTGGCGGTCAGCTTCAATGTCTAGTTCGTAACCGGTCAATTTGCTAGCCAAGCGAACGTTCTGGCCGCCCTTTCCAATGGCGATGCTCAATTGGTCTTCAGGAACCAAGACCTTAGCCTTGTTTTCGTTCTCGATTACCACGCGGGTAACTTTGGTTGGGCTTAGCGCGTTGGTGATGTAGGTTGCTGAGTCTTCGTCCCATACAACGATGTCAATCTTTTCTTGTTCGCCAATTTCGCTGGTAACGGCGTTCACGCGAGTACCATGGCCACCCACAAAGGTGCCAACCGGGTCAACGCCAGGAACAGTGCTGTGCACGGCCAACTTGGTGCGAATGCCAGCTTCGCGAGCGATGTTCTTGATTTCTACAGCGCCGCTTTCCATTTCAGGCACTTCAGCGCGGAACAGCCATTCAATAAACTGGGTGCTGCCACGAGAAACGACCAACTGTGGACCGCGAGGACCGCGCTCAACATCTTTCAAAAATACTTTCAAGCGCTGGCCTGGGTAATAGCGCTCGCCTTGAATCTGTTCGCTGCGAGGCATAATACCCTGTGCTTTGCCCAGGTCAACACGTACAATGTTGCCTTCAACGCGGCTAACCAAGGCGTTAATTGCGGTGCCGATTTTGTCTTCGTATTCGTTCATCACGATTTCGCGTTCAGCTTCACGCAGGCGCTGCAAAATAACTTGCTTAGCGGTTTGAGCAGCTACACGACCGAAGTTAGTAACACTTTCGTGTACCTCAACCATGTCGCCCTTGGCGGCATCTTTTTTGAGCTTCTGCGCATCTTCGATGCTAATTTCGTAGGCTGGGTCGCCAACGCGCTCAACAACTTCCTTAGAAACGTACGCATCAACGTCGCCGGTAGCGGTGTTAATAGTTACGCGAACTTCTTGCTCGCGATCACCGTAGTCACGACGATAGGCGGCAGCCAAGGCTTGCTCAACCACTTCTTGTACGGTCTCTTCTGGTAAATTCTTCTCCTCGGCAATAGCTTTCAGCGCCATCACCAACTGCTTAACATCTAAATCCATGGTAAGCATCCTTTCTTTTTACATCTGTCTTATACGAAAAAAGCCGACCAACGCGGCCGACCAATCACTTTAATCATACCTCGCATGGTAGTGTGTTGTCAAATAATACAACTGTCTTATATTTATACAATGCGGCGTTCTTGCCCATGATAGAATGGAATAATGAGCAAAAAAGTTAAACGACTCTTCGAGGGTTTTCAGCCTTCACATTACCAAATTTCCCTTAATCCTAACCGAAACGACATGCGCCTGAGCGGCACTGTTACCATTCGTGGCAAAAAAGTTGGCCGACCCAGCCAACGCCTGACGTTTCACCAGAATGGCCTCAGGATCACCGCTGCCACCGTGGTCAAACACGACAAAAAAGGCAACACCGATGTTGTATTGAGCCGCATCAGCCACCAAAACACGTTGGAAGAAGTGCGCCTGCACGCCGATCACCTACTGCACGCCGGCGAATACACCATTACTATGGAATTCACGGGCAAAATCACCAAACCTATGGACGGTGTGTACCCCTGTTTCTTTACGCAAGACGGCCAGGACAAGCAGCTGATTGCCACGCAGTTCGAGAGCCATTTTGCGCGCCAAGCGTTTCCCTGCATTGACGAGCCCGAAGCCAAAGCCACCTTTGACTTGACATTGACCAGCCCCGTTGGCGAAACCGTGCTCGCCAACACGCCTGTTAAAACGCAAAAAACCGAGAGTGATTCGCTGATTACCACCTTTGAAACCATGCCCGTTATGTCTACCTACTTGCTGGCATTTATATATGGCGAAATGGAGCACCTAGAGCAAACCACTAAAAACGGCACGTTAGTGCGCACTTTTGCCACTCGTGACAACATCGACCACACGCAATTTGCGCTAGAGACCGCCGTTCGCTGCCTAGAATTTTTTGAAGATTACTTTGCCATTCCTTTTCCGCTCCCAAAATGTGACTTCGTAGCCCTGCCCGACTTCGCCGCCGGCGCCATGGAAAACTGGGGGCTTATTACCTTCCGCGAGCACGCCTTGTTTGTGGACCCAGACAACACCAGCTTGCTCAGCAAACAATACGTGGCCGAAGTTATTTGCCACGAACTGACACACCAATGGTTCGGGAATTTGGTCACCATGCGCTGGTGGACTGACCTCTGGCTAAACGAAGGTTTTGCTAACATTATGGCCTACTTCGCCGTAGACAAACTGTTCCCTGAATGGGACATGATGACCCAATACATTGTTGAAGAACAGCAAATGGCACTCAAATTGGACGCGCTGGAAAACACGCACCCAATTGAGGTTGCCGTGAATCACCCAGACGAAATCCGCACCATTTTTGATGCCATCAGCTACAACAAGGGCGGCAGCAGTATTTTGATGCTCAAAAAATACTTGGGCGAAACCGCTTTCCGCGACGGCCTTCGTCACTATCTAAAGCAACACGCCTACAAAAATACCGACACCATAGATTTGTGGGACGCGCTGGAACACGTGTCCAAAAAGCCAATCAAAACCATGATGAGCGCCTGGACCAGCCAACCCGGCTATCCCGTTATTAACGCCACTGTCAGCGGTGATTCCGTAGAACTAACCCAAAAACCATTTCGTATGAATCCGGCAGCCCGCCAAAATGACGAAGACACCACCGTATGGCCGGTAGCGCTGAATGCCAACGCAGATGCGCCAGATGTACTAGATAAACCAGAATTGCAGTTTACCACCGCCAACCCCGACCACCTCAAGCTAAACATAGGCCAAACCAGTTTTTGCCGCGTTATCTACGATGTTGCGCATACCAAAAAACTAGCCGATGACGTTCGTACAAACAAACTTGCGCCCCTGGATCGCCTGGGCATTTTAAGCGACGCATTCGAGGCCGCGAAAGCCGGCTACGGCGACACTATTTCGGCATTAACCTTGCTGGAAGCCTATGCTCACGAAGCCAACGACGCCGTGTGGGACGTTATGGCTAGTAACTTTGGCTCGATCCGTTTGGTTATGGACGATGATACTTTACGCGAGGCCATGAAACCCTACGGCCGCAAACTAGTTGCCGAGCAGCTTGCTCGCCTTGGCATGACACCAAAAGATAGCGACACGCATTTTGACCACCTGCTGCGCCCAACCATTTTGGGCATCGCCAGTATTTCCGAAGAAAAACAGGTAGTAGACACAATGTTGCAATGGTTTGCAGACATGAAAACGTCAGAGGACATTACACCAGATTTGCGCGGCGTAGCCTACACTACTGCGGCTCGCCATGGCGACGCAAAAACATTTGAAAAATTGGTGCAGCTGCACAACACCAGTCCATCCCCAGAAGAACGAGTCACTTTGGCCGCAGCCATCACTGCGTTCAAGCAGCCAGAATTGGTGCAGAAAGCCCTGGACATGATTACATCCGACGACGTCCGCCTGCAAGATGTGGCGTATTGGATTGCCTACAGCCTGGGCAACCGCTACGCACGCGCTGCAACCTGGAAGTGGCTGCAACAAAATTGGCAATGGCTCAAAGATAATTTGGGTGCGGACACCTCGTTCACTCGCATGCCAGTGTACGTAGCACGAGTTATGGGCCGCAGCGACTTTGTGCCCGAGTTCAAGCAATTTTTTGAATCTGTTATGGAACCGTCCATTGACCGCGCCTACAAACAAGGCCTAGAAATGATCGAGTGGCAATCCGCATGGCGCGACCGCGACTTGCAAGCTATTCAGCGCTACTTCAGCACCCAGAAATAGCCCGAAGTCTAGGGCACAATATCTTTTACCACATTGGTAACCACAAAATCTGCACCCGAAACTTCAATAGCGCACAACTGATATTCACCTTGCCAGCCATGTACGTGCACCCAGGTCTGCGCGGCAAACTGCATTTGTCGCAATTTTTGTGGGGTAATGTATTCTATGCCACTACCCGATGTATTAGTGCGGCGATATTTAACTTCACACAAATACACCACACCGTTACGCTCGGCTACAATGTCGATTTCGCAGCGTGGCGTGCGCCAGTTTTGGGCCACGACCGTGCAGCCTTTTCGCACTAAAAAAGCGGCCGCAGCCGCCTCTGCTTTTCTGCCTGTTTCAAAGCTGGTCATACCGGCATCTCCAGCGCAGCTGTAGCTAGCCGCACCGGCGAAAACGTGGTGCGGTGTAATTTGGTTACGCCCAATTGCGACACTGCTTCGCGGTGCGCCTTCGTGCAGTAGCCAACATGTGACTCAAATCCATAGCCCGGAAAATCTTGGGCCGCCTGGATCATCCAGTTGTCCCGAGCCACTTTGGCGATAATGCTGGCGGCACTTACTGCTGGCACCAGATTGTCAGCCTTAACGAGCGTGGAAGTTTTGGCGATGTGCTTCAAAAAGTTATAGTTGCCATCTATGATTACTGCATCATAGGGCGTCGTAATTTCGGCCAGTGCGCGCTCCATAGCCAAACGTACCGCCGCAGTCAGGCCCACAGCGTCTAGTTCCTCGGCAGATACCCAGCCCAAGCCAAACGCCAAGGCGCGTTCGCGGATTCGTACGTCAAAAACTTCGCGCTGTTTGCGCGTTAACAGTTTTGAATCTTTAAGTCCACGAATTGGCTTTTCCAGCAACACCGCACCCGCTACCAGGGGTCCGGCCATGCATCCACGGCCAACTTCATCTATACCAACTACCATTCACTTTAGCGTAGCACATGTTGCCTGCAATGTGCAGTATGTATAAAAGTAATTTGCCCGCCCGCCAATAACACGATACAGTATATACATATTAATGGGGAGATTGGCATGCGTTATTCACCTGAACTGAGTCAGCCTGAGCTGCCAAGGCTTGGGGATGCATTAAAAAAGGCAGGGAGCCTGGCGCTGGCGGGCGTGCTCGTGGCCGGAGGCGCTGGTGTTGCGGCAGCCTATCATGACTTGCGGCAAGGCGTGGACGGCTCTGTTTTTGACATTCACCACGCCGAGACGCATGCGCTTGACACTCAAGGCATTACAGGCGACCAGGCTAGCACGGCTGGCCCTGCACAATTCGACCTAACCAATCTGCCATCAGCTACTAGCTAGCCAGGGCAAAACAAAAAGCCCTCGCGACGGAGGGCTTTATTTGCTGCAAAGATTTATTATTCTTTGGTTGCGTCGGCTTCGTGAGCTTCAGCTGCCTTGTCGTGCAGCTTTGCTTCTTCGGCTTCAGCCTTTTTGTCTTCAACAGTGTTAACTGCGTCGCGGTCAAAGTCAACGCTCGTCAAACGAGCTGACTTACCAGTGCGCTCACGCATGTAGGTAAGGTAGTTGCGGCGAACTTTGCTTCGCTTAGTAACTTCAACTTTCAAAACCAGTGGGCTGTGCAGCAAAAAGCTCTTTTCTACACCGATGCCGCTGGCAATGCGGCGAACAGTAATACGAGACGTGTGGCTGCCCTTGCGGTCAGTACGGATAACTAGACCCTGGAAGATCTGCACGCGCTCTTTGTTACCTTCTTTAATTTTTTGGTGCACTTTAACGGTGTCGCCGCTTTTAACGTCAACAACGGCGTGCTTCATAAACTTTTCGTTGATCTTTTGAATAACAGATTGCATAACCTGACCTACTTTACACTAATATTTGCTTTAAGACAAGTATAACACATCTGTTGGCAGATGAAAATACCCCATATTCGGCTTTTGTCATAAATTACACCAGTCAAACTTAACTGCAGCGGTGTACAATTGGAGCATGGATTACGCAAAACTCGCACTCGAAAAGCACAAAGAACTTAAAGGTAAAATTACCATCCAGCCGCGCGACGTGGTAGATAGCAAAGAGAAGCTGAGCATTTATTACTCGCCCGGTGTGGGCGCAGTGAGTAGTTACACCGCCGAGCACCCCGAAGAAACACGCGACTACACTTGGCTTAACAACAACGTGGCCGTGATCAGTGACGGCTCGGCCGTGCTGGGCCTGGGAAACATCGGCCCCTACGGTGCCTTGCCGGTTATGGAAGGCAAAGCGATGTTATTCAAGACATTCGCCAACATCGACGCTGTGCCAATTGTGCTGAACGTACATACTGCTGACGAAATCGTGGCGGCCGTTAGTGCTATGGCGCCAAGTTTTGGCGGGATCAATCTAGAAGACATTGCCGCTCCACTCTGTTTTGAAGTAGAAGAACGACTGAAAGCCACGCTGCCAATTCCGGTGATGCACGATGACCAGCACGGCACGGCAATTGTAACGCTGGCGGGACTTATTAACGCCGCTAAAATCACTGGTCGTAGCCTTACGGATTGCAAAATTGTTTTGGTGGGAGCCGGGGCCGCTGGGGTGGCCATCGCTAAACTGATTCATTTGTATGCCGGGTGCGACATTGTTGCGGTTGACAGCAAAGGTATTATTACCAAAAACAGGCAAGGCCTAAACCCCGAAAAGCAAACATTGGCTGAATTTAACCATCTGCAACAAGACGGAACGCTGGCCGACGCAGTGCGCGGAGCCGACGTATTCTTGGGCGTTTCGCAGCCAGGCCTTTTGAAGCCAGAAATGGTGCAGACTATGGCTAAAGATCCGATCATTTTTGCTATGGCCAATCCGGTGCCCGAAATTATGCCAGACGAGGCTAAGGCCGCAGGCGCAGCTGTGGTGGCCACCGGGCGCAGCGACTTTCCAAACCAGGTTAATAACTCGCTGGCCTTTCCTGGCGTTTTTCGTGGTGCATTAGACCATGGTGTTAAGGCTATTACCGACCAGCACAAAATTGCTGCCGCCGAGGCAATTGCAGCGCTTGTAACCGAGCCAACAGCCGACAAAATTATCCCTGGCCCGTTTGACCAAGGCGTTGTTGAAGCTGTTGCTAACGTGATTCGCTAACCTTTCATTGCCCGCTCGTCAATAATCTGCTATAGTACCGCTCTGATAATTACAGGAGTAGGCAGTGCCTTCACGCAAACCAGATCCAGCTGCGCAAGAACGCTACGCGCGCATACTTGAACAAGACGACGACGCTATATACGGCTATGTTGACGACGAAACTATCCTTCGTGAGTCGCGGCGCAATAATCGCACTCTGGCGTTAGCTGGTGCTGGCATTATTGCCGTGGGCGCATTTGTAGGTGCGGCCGTACTTGTCACTGCCAATCATCACCCAGGCGTACGTGCCGATTCAGAAGCTACAGCCGGTCCATTTGCAACCAGCGTAGCTCCATCGGCCAGCGAGTCATCAGCTTCGCCAAGCCCCAGCAAAACCACGGCCTCGCCCAGCCCAAGCGAATCCAAAACTGCAAACCCATCGCCAACGAATGACCTGGCAAGCCCGAGCAATGTTCCGTCGCCAAGTCGCAGCACTTATAAAGTTGAGCTGCCGCCAATTGAAACCTCTTCTGCACCCGAAACTCACACGTCGGCGCCCGAAGCTTGCGTGTGGCCTAGCAATGGCGGCATTGTAACCGTCGCTGAGTGTGGTGACCACACCGCGTGGAGCGACACCAATCATAGTTCTAGCACTGAACACCAGCTAGGCACCGGCATGCAGTTTAAGGGCGCGTGTGCCGTTAACGGCATGGTCCGCATTAGTTACGGTGACAGCCACGACTATGTAGACAACCACGACTATTTCCCTGCTGCACCTGCTTGCTAAGACTAAGCAACGACGCGGTACACTTCTTCAATGGTAGTGATGCCCTGCAGAGCTTTGAGTACACCGTCTTGCAGCATCGTCAGCATTCCATCTTGAATGGCGCGCTCCTGCAGCATGTCAGTGGTAATTTGTGTGGGTGGGCGGCGCAATAATTCTTGGATACCAGGAGTCATTTGCAATTGCTCGCGGATCGGCATCTGACCACGATAACCAAACGGATTCTCGGCAGAAACACCAGGTTTATACAACGTAATATTGGCCAGATCTGGGCGCTGCACGCCGGGTGGCAGCGTATCAACAACACTTTGTATCTGCGCTTTTAAGTTTGCGTCCGGTTGGTACGCTTGCTTGGTGCTATCGTCGAGCCGACGGATCAAACGCTGCGCCATAATAAGGTGAATGGCCGAGGCAAATAGCGGATTCACACCAATGAAGTCCAACATGCGCGTTAATGCAGCAGCTGCGCTCCCGGCGTGGAACGTACTGAGCACCAGGTGACCCGTTAATGCAGCTTGCAATGAAGTTTTGGCGGTGTCTTGGTCGCGAATCTCGCCCACCATTACTACGTCTGGGTCCAGTCGCAACACGGCCCGAAGTTTTTCGGCAAAGCCTTGCGCATTAGTGTCGCCATGAACCGGAATCTGCACAACGCCAGGCATAAAATATTCCACCGGGTCTTCCAGTGTCAGGATTTTGCGCTCGTCGCTATTTAGCGTATTAATGAGCGAATATAGCGTGGTTGTTTTACCCGAACCAGTCGGGCCAACAATCAGCACCATCCCTGTTGGGTGCTGAATAATGTCATCAACCACGGAGCGTTCGCGAGGCGACAGGCCCAAGTTATCCAACTTAAGCAGCTCCATTTTTACGGTGAATAAACGCATAACCACGTCTTGGCCGTACACAGTTGGCACGGTTTCTACACGTAAGTTTACGGTCACCTCTTCGCCGGTGGCAAGCTTGTACCTGCGGTTAATGTGACCTGTTTGCGCTTCGTCTACTCCTGTAGAAACATTCGCCGCAATGGCAATGGACGACACCAATGTACGATATTTTTCGTGGCTCAACCGAGCAATGGTATGCAGCACGCCATCCACGCGGAATCGAATACGAACGTATTGTTCTTGGTTTTCCAGGTGAAGGTCTGAGGCCTTCAAACGATAGGCCTGTTGCACCAAATATGCCAAAATGTCGTCAGCACGCACTTGCTCCAGGCTAGCGGTAACTTTACTGACCAAATCCGTGCCGGCAGATTCGCCAAACGAAATATCTTGGTAGGTAATTTTTTTGGGCGGATCATACAAGCGCATGTATTCGCGGTAGCCAGTGTCAGAAATAATCGCGAACGCAATCCGGCGCTCGTTAAATCGTTGTTCGAGCTCGTTTAAGGTTTGCTGCGAGGTTGTGGTGGTGATGCCAAACAAAATATTACTTTGGTCGACCTGCACCGGGATGACTCGTTTTTGGTACATTTCGGGCACCGTAAACAGATCTTTAAACAGCGGCTTTTCGGTCATTTCCGAAGTGTCTACATAGTTGAGCCCCAACAGCGCAGCGCGGCGCTGGGTAGCAACTTCTTCATCGTGTCGAGCGTCTTGACTCATATACAAGTAAGTATAGCATGAGCGCATTCGTTGTGCAGGCGCAAAAACGCTCCAAATCATGTGTTAACGCCGCCCGACTGTTGCAGCAACGGTATGCTACACTACATCTATGCAATCAGTTATTCTTATTGGCCACAATTTGCGCAGCTGTCATAATGTTGGCTCGCTGCTGCGAACTGCCGAAGGCCTTGGTGTCGCCAAAGTGTATCTTACCGGATATACGCCGTACCCAGCGGGTCAGGCCGACGATCCCCGCTTGCCGCATGAGGCGCTCAAGCTAGACAAACAGATCCACAAAACCGCTTTGGATGCCGAAAATCAGATAGATTGGGAGCACCGCGACGATGTACTTGGCTTACTGCAATCGCTTCGGGCTGACGGCTACGCTGTTATGGCAGTGGAGCAAACTACCCACAGTATTTCCCTGCCTGATTTTACGCCACCACAAAAAATCGCCCTACTCGTGGGGCGTGAAGTAGAAGGCGTTGAGCCAGAAGTGCTGGCCGCTTGCGATGGCGCATTGGAGATTCCAATGTTCGGCCATAAAGAATCATTTAATGTAGCGCAGGCTGCCGCGATCGCGCTGTATCACTGCACGTTTAAGGCCTTGGCATAGATGCGACCGGAACAGCTACACAAAACTCCTCAAACGCTTATCGCGCCGCCTATTGTGAGCAGATTAGGCGAGCCACCGACGCACAAAGATTGTGATTGCCCTGCTACGTGGACCTCTGTTATTAAGCCATACAGGCAAGCGCAGGACACATTATTTGCGTTCTCTGTTGAGCCTGACACTTTTGCGCAGGGCAAGGAACGTGATCGCATTACGCAGGACGTTCAGCAAATGGAGGGTGGTGATGGCAGCGGCGGCATTGCTTCGTACGAAGATTTCGCAATCGTCAGACGGGACGGTGATCTGGTACGTTCAATTGCGGCTATCTGCATAGGTACCGGCGTTCAGCTGCTACCCGGTGGCACTCAGGAACCTCTGTTCACACTGGCAAATGACGCCCCACTTTTGCGCTGGAATATTGACACACTGCCGACGCTATAGAACTACGCTGTTAGGCTCGAACCATATCAGCGAGTACGTCGTATACAACCTGTGATGGCACCACAAGCAGCGCCTCGGGCTGGCTCGCTTCAGACAGCTCAGCCCTTTCGCCAATAATTGCAAAGGCGGTCCCCCTGACGACATCTGTAACTTCAAAAGCGTCCGGACATGTTGCGCCGTTTGTACTTCCTCGTTCAGAAGGCGCGGAGCCTATACGACGCACAATACTAACTTCGGGGTTTACATGTTCGCTCATGTCTTCTCCTTTATTGGCAATGCCTTGTTTTTTACACCATTCGAGTCACAACCACGCCGACCATAACTACGGCAGCAAGCACGAAGTCAGCTTTGTGGTGATGCACAAAAAACTGCTCGCCCCTTACCAGCACACGACGCCAGGCTAACGCGTGCTTAGACACAATATATACCGCCAAAATCATCGTAAGTCCCAATACAGCCAGCGTTACCGCAGGGCCAGCGTTTGTCCAGGCTTGCAGCCGAGTGGTACTAGTGGTGCTTGCCACCGTGCTCGCGCCAACCAAACTATTTACCACGGCAGCAATGCCAATCATCGGCAAATACGGCCAGTAGGTTTTCATAAAATGCTTCGTTTGCGGCTGGTGTTTGCCGGCACGCCGACGATGATGTACTGTTTCTTTTTGACGCGGTTTTGTTGCAATAACCATAACAATTTTAGTGTAGCATATTTATTGCACTTTGACGTTTTCTTTACCCAAAACATCGCAGAGCGTATCGACAATCTGCGGCGTCTTAGAAACGCCGGTCGGCAGCTTAATAATCTGTTTATTTTCGGCTGGTCCGAGCACCAACACCACGTCGGTTGAACCCGGCGCACCATCAATCACCTTTTTGAGTGACAATAATAATTCCTGATTGTGGCTGTCCACGAGTCGCAAATAGACACGCTCAAGGGGCTTGGCAGTTGCCGTCACATCGGCCTCGGTTTGGCTCGCTTTTTGCTTGGCTTCTTGCACCACGGTTCGGTCTTTGGTAGCCGTTACCGATGCAGCCGCTGATCGTTTACTACCCGGTCCGCGCATTTTTTTGCCAATCGGCTGATAAGCCTGTGCCTGTTCGGCAGTGAGTTCGCGAGCATCGTCTACCAAAATTTTGACGTCTTGCCCTAAGTTGCCGTCACGGTCTTTGGCCGAAATTTTGCCGCGTGCGATCACCACACGGTCGCGCTCCCACAAACCCAATGTTTGCTGGTACGACCCCGGGAACAAGATAAGTTCAATTTCGGCGTTGCGATCTTCCAGTTTTATGAACGCCATTTTTTGGCCATTGCGCGTCATAATTTCGCGCATATCGGCAATTGCACCGCCCACAATCACGCCACGGCCTTCATGCTCTGGCTTGAGGTCAATAATTGGCATAGTCTGTTCGCTCAAAAATGTTTCATACATACCTAACGGATGCTGGCTCAGGTACAGCCCCAGTAGCTCACGCTCCCACAACAGCTGCTCGCGAGCCGAAAAGACTTCGGCGGCTTTTTCGAGCGCCATTTTGGGCTGAGCGCTTGCGGCTTCGCCCACTAAGTTACCAAATAAGTCAGTCTGGCCACTGTTAGCTTCGCGCTGCAGGCGGTTGGAATAGGCCAACATCATGTCCAGGTTGTGCAGTAGGTCAGAGCGATCGCCAAAACGATCAAACGCACCCGCTTTAATCAAACTTTCCACGTTCTTGCGATTTACAATCCGCGGATTCACCTTAGACAAGTAGTCTTCCAGGCTCTTGAATGAGCCTTCTTCGGAACGAGCGCGAATGATCTCTTCCACCGCGCCGGTGCCGACGTTCTTGATGGCGTTCATGCCAAAACGAATCGGTGCTTTGCGATTGTCGGGGTCAGCCGGATCCGGCACTACGGCAAATTCGTGGAACGATTCGTTGATATCAGGAGGCAGCACCTGGATGCCCATGTGTTTACATTCGGTGATTTCAATTGCCAAACGGTCGGTGTCATCGTAGTCGCTGGTCATAACAGCGGCCATAAAAGCGGCCGGGTACAGCGCCTTTAGGTACGCCGTCCAGTAGGCAATGAGTGCGTAACATGCCGCGTGTGACTTGTTAAAACAGTAGGCCGCAAAATCTTCCAGCTGCTTCCAAAACTTTTCCATTAGTTCACGAGGAATGCCAGATTCGCGCTCAGCACCGTCAATCATTTTGTCTTTCATTTTGGCCATCAGGTCGATCTTTTTCTTGCCGATCGCCTTGCGCAGCGTATCTGCCTCGCCACCGGTAAAGCCGCAGACCTCTTTACTAATCTGCATCACCTGTTCTTGGTACACCAACACACCATAGGTGTTTTTGAGCGCATTTTCCATGCTGGGGTGCGGATAGGTAATTTTTTTGAGCCCATGCTTACGCGAAATAAAGTCATCAATAAACTGCATTGGGCCCGGTCGGTACAGCGCCACCATAGCGATAATGTCTTCAAAAACGGTTGGCTTCAGCTCTTTAAGGTAGCGCTTCATGCCTGCGGATTCCAGCTGGAACACGCCGGTGGTGTCGCCGCTTCCTAGCAGCTTGTAGGCATTTTTGTCGTCCAACGGGATGTTGGAAAGGTCGATGTCGCGGCCATAAACTCGCTTAATAATGCGCAGCGTGTTGTTAATAATCGTTAAGTTAGACAGGCCCAAAAAGTCCATCTTTAAGAGGCCCAGTTCTTCAACGGTACCCATTGGGAATTGCGCTGTGACCACGCCTTTTTGCGCCATTTCGAGCGGCACAAATTTGACCAAATCGTCGGGGGCAATAATCACACCACAGGCATGCACACCGTGACTACGCACCGTGCCCTCCAAAATCATTGCCTGATCAATCACCTGCTTTGAGGTTTCGTTGGTTTCGTACTCGCGCCGCAGGTCGGGGTCTTTTTGGATCGAAGTTTTCAGCGGAATGTGGCGACCCTGCACCGGCTGCGGGATTAGCTTGGCTAGGCGGTCAGCATCGGCATATGGCACTTGCATGACGCGGGCCACGTCGCGCACAGCGTTGCGCGCGAACATTCGACCGAAGGTAACAATATTGCTCACGCGCTCTTGGCCGTATTTATCAGCACAATATTGAATAACCTCATCGCGGCGCGAGTCCTGAATGTCGATGTCCACATCCGGCATGCTAATGCGATCCGGGTTCAAAAAGCGCTCGAACAGCAAGTCGTATTTAAGCGGATCAAGATCGGTGATTTTTACGGCATAGGCAATAATGGAGCCAGCGGCGCTTCCTCGACCTGGACCAAAAATAATTCCCTGGTTTTTACCCCAGTTAATAAAGTCTGACACAATCAAGAAGTAGCCGTTAAAGCCCATCTGCGCAATAATACTCAACTCGTATTCGGCGCGTTTGGTCGGCGCCTCGGGCACGTGCTTTTTGGCTTCTTCAATCGGCATTTTGGCAGCGTCTGCCTCTTTTAGCCCACCATATCGCCATGCTAAGCCGCGCCACACCATTTTGTTCAAAAACGATTCTTCGGTTTCGCCCTCGGGAACTGGGAATTTAGGGATCAGAATACCACCCAGCTCAATCTTGAGGTCAACGCGATCGGCAATTTCTTTGGTGTTGCTGATTACTTCGGGGTTGGTTTTGCCCCAACGTTTGATAATCTCGCGCGGATCTTCCACGTGCAACGGGTAATCTTTAAGCGACATGCGCTTTTCATCACTCAAAAACGAACCGGTGCCAATACACAGCAGAATTTCGTGAGCGTCTTGGTCTTCGTGGCGCAAATAGTGCGCGTCACACGTGACCACCACTTTAATACCTAACTCTTTGCCAAGCTTCATAACGCCTTCGTTCATGCGTTCCTGCTCGGCATTGTGAATCGGATTTTCAGGGTGACCGTGATCCTGAATTTCCAAATAATAGCGATCGCCAAAAACGCCCTTGTACCAGCTGGCGATTTCTTTGGCTTTTTTAAAGTCGCCGTCGCGAACCGCCGACCCAACTTCGCCACCCATGCAGGCGCTAGTAACAATCAAGCCTTCATTATATTTTTCGAGCAATTCGTGGTCGATGCGCGGAAAGTAGTAGTAGCCATTCAGATTGGCGATGGTGCTTAACTGGAACAAGTTGCGTAAGCCCTGCTCGTTCATGGCGTGAATGATCAGGTGAAAACGTTGCTTGTCTTTGCCAGGGTCTTTGTCGGTATGCTTGCGGGCTGCAACGTAGGTTTCGATGCCAATAATTGGCTTCACGCCCTTGGCGGTGGCCTCTTTGTAAAATTCAATAGCACCGCTTAACGTACCGTGGTCTGTCATAGCCACGGCCTCCATGCCGGTCTCTTTGACAAAGTCAATCAGATCCGGAACGCGCGTCAAACCATCCAGCAGACTGAACTGCGTGTGGTTATGCAAATGCACGTAGTCACTGGGCTGTAATTCACTCATAGCGCGCCTGTTGTTTCCCTCGTTAGTCTTATTATATCCAAAAAGCCCCGTTTACACGAGGCTTCTGGTGACGTTTTACAACGGATTTTTTACTACTTTTTAGCGGCGAACGATTTGAGGTGGTCAATGGCTTTGGTGGCCTCTTTGATAGCTTTTTCCAGGTCTTTGTCGTCGGCATCACCTTCGTGCAGGGCGCTCAAAACCTGGCGAGCTTTTTCTTTGACAGCCATGGTTTTAGCAATTGCAGCGTCAACTTCTTCGCGAGCTTTGCCCTTTACACTGTCGGCTTCGCCCTTGGCTTGGTTGATCACTTTATTCAGTTCGGTGTGCAATTTTTTGAGCTGCTTTTCGGCTTCATTCACGCTTTTATTGGCTGTTTCCTTAATGTCGGCGCGTGTTTCCTTGCCGCTCTTTGGAGCAGTCAAAATACCAGCAATGTATCCGGCGGCAGCAGCAAATAGTGTACCCAGTGCAAATCGTTTAGCAGTTTTTCCCATAGTAATACCTCTTATTTTCCTTCTTTGTGCTTAGTAACTGCATCACTGATGCCACGGATGAAATGCAAAATAGTCATTGGGCCAGAGGCTTTACGAAACAGCTCGGTCACTGTTTCGGCCGAATCTACCACTCGCTCAGCCTTGAGCGCAATTTCACGCAGTGTTTTAACAAGCTTAATAACGGCAACAATTGCAGCAATGGCCAAAATCAAAAAGAGTGCCAGCGCTGCAGCCAAGATGAGCAGGATAATTTGTTCAGCGGTATTCATATATTTCTAGTATACAAGGTGTCCGCTGTTTTACAACACGCGGTCCTTCAGGAATTGCTTGAACTCTGGCGCGATGTCGTCGCGTTGCAATGCAAAATCCACAACCGTCTTGAGGTATTCAAGCTTATCGCCAGCATCGTAATATTTGCCGCCAGGAGCTTCGTAGGCCAGTACACGCTTATGGTCGGCCAGCATCAACTTTAGGCCGTCATTCCAGTACAGTTCTGCGCCTTCTTTCATTTCGTCTTGCGCTTGATGTAAATAGCCAAAAATATCTGGTGTGAACAAAAATCCGCTCACGGTTGCCAAGTTAGATGGCGACATTTCGCGGCTGCCCGGCTTTTCAACGATGGTTTCAACGTCAATAATACCCGGCTTGATTTCTTTGCCACCAGCAAAGCCGTAGCGGCGATAATCGGCATCGTCTTTTGCCGAAATTGCACACAAAATACTACTTTGATATTCATTGTAGGCAGCGATCATTTGCTTAAAGCGCGACGGGCTGGACACCACAAAGTCATCGCTCCAAGTGTAAATGAATGGCTCGTCACCAACCAAGTGTTCAACATTTAAAAGAGGTGTGCCATTGCCGTAGGGGCCTTTTTGGCGCACGTACACAAAGTTCGCCATGTCGGCGATGCGCTCGGCGTCAGCCAGTAAGTGCGCTTTTTTCTCGCCACCCATGCGCAAGTTATTGATCAAGTCTTCGGTTGGGCGATCAAAGTGATCTTCGATACTGCGCTTGTTTTGCCCAGTTACCAGAATGATGTCCTTAATGCCAGCTTCGACCAATTCCTCTACTACATACTGGATGATTGGCTTATCAATAAGCGGCAACATCTCTTTTGGCATGGCTTTGGTTTGTGGAAGAAATCGCGTGCCAAATCCGGCCGCCGCGATCACAGCTTTTCGTACTTGCATGTTCAGGCCCCCTTAAAACTGAAGTGAATAAAAAATACAGGCATCTTGACCCTGCTGGCATTATGCTCGCGTTTTAGGTGATCCGCAAGGGTCATTACTTGCTTTGCAGTGCACGAAGTTTGTCGTAAGCCAGCAGCACGGCAGCATGGTCGGTCATTTTATCGTGCAGCGCGTTGTCTATGAACTGTTCGATAGAAATGGTGTCGATCTCGACATATTCTGTATCGTCCAGATGTTGTTTGGTTGTTTCCCGTGTACAACCGGTAGCCAAAAAGTAATGCCAGGTGGCGTTGTTGTAACAGTCTTTTTGGATTGGGCCAAGATATTCAATGTTTTTGCAAGCGTAGCCCGTTTCTTCTTTGAGCTCACGGGCCGCAGCTGTAGTAAATTCTTCGGCGTCATCTACAAAGCCACCAGGAATTTCCTCGCAAATCTTTTCGGGGCCCGGTCGGAATTGACGCGCAATAACTACCTTGTTGTCGGTGGTGACGGCTATCACGCCGGCATATTCCTGACCCTCGTTGTCATAAGTTTGAAAATCGGCCGTTTTGCCATTGGGCATTTCAAATAGTTTAGTCACGACTGTTCGATAGCCAATCTTGGCTTTTATAGTTGGTTCAATTCGCTTCCAGCTTTGCATAATTCCTCCATTATGTCTGTTGCCTTGTGTGTTTGCCCTGCAGGACGTACGCAAATTGTACCGCTGCCAGCTGAAGAATAGCGGGCTACAAACCAAGTTGCTTGCGAATGAGTTCTTGTGCCAGTTGTGGGTTGGCACGGCCTTGCGACTGCTTCATCACTTGGCCCACCAAAAAGCCAATAGCTTTCATTTCGCCGTTTTTGACGTCTTCGGCAGCCTTTGGATTAGCAGCCAAAACGTTGTCTACAATCTTGACAATCGCACCTTCATCGGACTCTTGGATTAAATTATGCTGCTTGGCGAATGCAGCCACGTCTTGCACTTGTTCTTTGCTAGTGAGCAGTTTGGTTAGCAAAATCTTAGCGTTAGACGAGCTAAGTTTTTTGGCAGCCACCAGCTCGTACGCGCCTTTATACGCAGCTAAACGACCTTGGTTAGTTAGGTCAGTACTTGGGGTTGCCGTATCGTCGTGGCGCAACGGTAGCTCCAGGTTCACAAACCAGTTTGCCAGCGCTTTAGCCAGAGCCGCATCGCCCTGTACTTCTTCGATCAGCGCCAAGTAACTTACGGTTGGTTCTTCAACTTCGCCCTCCAGCAAGGTTGCCGTTTGAGCTGCATCCAAGCCCAAGCCGCTGAGGCGTTCGCGCCATTCGTCGGGCATCACAGGCATTTCGGCACGCACGGCCTCAATTTGGTCATCGGCCAATTCTATTGGTGGCAAATCAGGGTCCGGAAAGTAGCGATAATCGTGCGCATCTTCTTTGGTGCGCTGCGTAAAGGTGCGCTGCTTGGCGTCGTCCCAGCCACGCGTTTCTTGCACAATCTTTTCGCCCTTTTCCAGCAATTCAATCTGGCGAGCAATTTCATATTCCACAGTTTTTTCAACTGACTTAAACGAATTCAAGTTCTTGGTCTCGGTTCGAGTACCAAGCTCGTCGGTTTTGCTTACCGAAACGTTTACATCAAAACGCATGTTGCCGTAATACAAGTTGGCGTCCGAGACATCAGCATAACGCATACGCAAATACAGTTCTTTGGCATAAATTTTGGCTTCTTCGGCAGTGTGCATGTCGGGCTCTGACACAATTTCCAGCAATGGCGTACCGGCACGGTTAAGGTCTACCAAGCTGTAATCTTTGCCAGCTGGATGCGTGCTTTTGCCGGCGTCAGATTCTAGGTGCGCCTCATGAATACCGATGCGTTTTTTAGCGCCGTCTAATTCAATAAATACTTCGCCGTCACGAATAATTGGGTGCTCGAACTGGGTAATCTGATAGCCCAACGGCAAATCAGGATAAAAATAATGCTTGCGATCAAAGGCACTGTACTTTTGCGGCGCAGTACCCAGCGCAAACGCAGCACGCATACCCAAATGCACCGCTTCGCGGTTCAAAACCGGCAACGCGCCAGGCAAGCCAAAACAGATATGGCTCACCAAGGTATTTGGTGCGGCTTCGCGAGCGTCATTACCAACGGCCGCAAACAATTTGGTTGCGGTTTTGAGCTGCACATGGCACTCAATGCCAATTGTCGCAGTGTACTGGTCTTTAACGGCCTGACTTATCATTTTTCAATGCTCCCAAATCTTTGAGCGCTTGGCGAATGCCAATCAACGCACCTTTTACATCGTCTTCTTTGAGCTTTAGTTCGGGATCAGACTCAACTTTGTTACGCAGTTTGTGGCCAAACCATACACCATCATTATCGGTAAAGCTGCGCTGGGCAGCAACCATGCGTTCGCCCATGTTTTTACCACGCATAAAACTCTTTTTGAGTGCTTCGTCCAGCAATTTGTCGGCGGCTAAGACGGCTTGTGGCCATGTATCCTTAGTGCGGCAAAGTTTTTGCAATTCCACCCATTTTTCTTGGAAGTAGTCGGTGTTAAGCGGCTTACGACGAGCTCGCACACGCCACACAACAACTGCGGCGATTGCAACAGCAATGCCAGCTAAAACTAGGTAAAAAATCATACAAGAAGCTCCTCGGTAGCCTTAGCTACGCTTAATAATGCACGGTCATGTTGCTGAGCGGCCATCAACTGCAAGCCAACCGGCAATTCGTTAACAGTGCCAGCGGGAATGCTGACGGCGGGAATGCCCACCAAGTTTACAGCAACGGTCATGATGTCGGTTAGATACATTTGCAGCGGGTCGTGCGCGTTTTGACCGATCTTGAACGCCGGACTTGGCGCGGTTGGGCCAACCAAAAAGTCAACTTGCGCAAGTGCCGTGGCAAATTCTTGCATCAATTTGGTGCGCACGGTTTGTGCCTTACGATAATATGCGTCGTAGTAACCGCTACTGAGCACATAGGTGCCGATCATAATGCGGCGCTTGGCTTCTTTGCCAAAGCCAATTTTGCGCGTGTTACTGTAACTTTCTTCCAAATTAGTTGCGTTCGCGTCAGTAAATGCAAAACGCTGCCCGTCGTAGCGGCTCAAGTTACTGCTTACCTCTGCTGGACACACAATATAGTACACAGCCAACGCTAGTGGCAATGACGGCAAACTGACCTCAGTAATTTCAGCGCCGGCTTGCTTCATTTTTTCGATGGCGGCCTCAATGCGCTGCTTAACGGCTGGGTCCAAACCTTCGCTCATATATTCTTTAATTACACCGATTTTTTTGCCTTGCAAGTCGCCAGACAGATCGGTGTAAGTTGTTGCGTCACGTTCAATAGTTGTGCTGTCTAACTGATCGCGGCCAGCCATTACGTCAAGCACAGCTGCAGCGTCCGCTACACTATGAGTGAGCGGGCCAATAACGTCAAGGCTGCTGGCCATGGCCACCACGCCGCTGCGCGAAACTAAGCCATAGGTTGGCTTGTAGCCCACGGCGCCACAAAAGCTGGCGGGCAGACGGATAGAGCCACCGGTGTCGGTGCCCAAAGCAAATGGAGCCATGTCCAGAATAACTGCGGCGGCTGATCCGCCCGAAGATCCACCGGGCACACGAGTGGTGTCGTGCGGGTTTTTGGTGGTCATGAAATCGCTGTTTTCGGTGCTCGAACCATGAGCAAAAGCATCTAGGTTGGCTTTGGCTACACAAATAGCGCCGGCTTCTTCTAACTTTTGGATGGCAGTTGCTTGGTACGGAGCTTCAAAACCTTTGAGGATATTGCTAGCCGCGGTCGTTTCGGAGCCAAACGTTAAAAAGTTGTCTTTTGCAATGAACGGCACACCGGCCAAAGCGCCGATCTGCTGGCCGTTTTTAACAGCAGCGTCAATGTTGGCAGCACGTTCGCGAGCTCGCTCGGCGGTGGTAGCAATAATTGCTGCAAAATCTTTTTTGTTCTCAATGATAACGAGCGCTTGCTCGACTAAATCAACAGCACTCAAATTGCCGGCTTGAACTTTAGCGACAATTTCGGCAATGGGCAACCACTGGCTCATCCGATCATCCTCTTTACTTTCAGTTGATCGTCTTGGGTGGCGGGCGCCAAACGCAATAAGTCGTCGCGGACAATGCCGTAGTCCTGCACGGTGTCGTCACGCATTACATTGGTGAGGCCAGTCACCTGCGAAGTTGGCGCAAGGCCTGCCACGTCCACATCCTTTAGTTGTTCAACGTATTGCAGAACGCTCGAAAGCTCTTGCAGGAACTCGTCAACCTCTTCGTCGGTTAGTGCCAACCGAGAAAGTCGGGCCAATTTTAAGACATCGTCTCGTGTTAATTGTGTCATTGATTTTAGTATAACAGCATCGCCGCGGGCATGCTAGAAGCTTTGCTCGCGTGCGTGTTCTCCTTTAGTGTAGGCATATTATAGCATAGACTTCAGAGCGGTGAGCTCTGTTGCCGTCGGCCAGACGTTAAAGACGCAGCCCTTTAAGTCAATTGACTGCTGCATCATAACGTAGGCTGGCTGGCCGGGGCCCGGACAGACGTCATTATCGCGGAATCCCAAACGGTGACCAGTTTCGTGGTTAATAATGAGCAAGCGGTACGTCTCTAGGTTTTGTCCAGTTTTATTCCATGGGTCAGTTGCATAAAGCCAGCGATCGTCGTTGACCACCACGTTGGTGCCCACTTGGCAGTTGTAATAGTTGTCGCAGATAGCGCCAAAGCTGGTCATTTGTGCCGGAGCCGCCAACCACACGGTATATTGGCAACCCGAATCAACATGTTTGAACGCAACCGCTCCTGCATCGTTCCAACCACGTGTATCGGCGTACGTTGCCGCCAACTTCCCTGTTAAATCATCCAGGCCGGCAGTAGAAACGCCTCGAGCCGCGGTACAGTACGTACGGAGCGCTGCGCCTACGGGCGAAACACGAAAGTTATTTGATAGATTTTTGCCCAGCGTATATTTAATGGCCAAAATAAGGTCGCTTCGATTGCTCATGGAGCTACTGGCGCGCGTTGCAATAGTGTCTAAATAGGTACCAATTTGGCCATCCGACAACTTCACGGTTTGGCCATCCGGCGCATACCACGAAGCCATTTCGGCAGCTGTTGGCTGGATGGTTTGCGACTGTAGCGCAAAGGTAATCTTGGATTGTAACTGCTTATTGAGCACAGCGATCTCTGTGTCAAAATTGCCACTATTACTGCCAGCTGGCGTGGGTGTAGTTATGGCCGTAACCGAAGTTTTGCCTTTAGCCAATGCCGTAATTATTGCTTGAGCGGTTTTGGAATCCTCAAAATTATAGCCACCGGCCGCGTCCACTACGCCAAACTGCTTGCCTGTGAACGCTATGTGTCTATCTGTTGCGGGCTTGGTAAAAAACGACGCGAACTGGTCTAGCTGCTTACTAACTGTGTTTTGATTTGCAGCCAACACCAACGGCACCGTATGCTTACGAACCAGCGACAAAATCGGCAACAGTGGCTTGCGCTTTATGTTCGCCATGGTTTTTGCGTCGTCAATTGACACACCCAAATCGCTTACCACCATCTGCTGGTTGGCTCTGTCTTTCACAACGGTAATTCTGTCGGGCAAGCTGTGCGCCTCAAGCGCAGCGGAAACATCAGTGTAACTTTTGCCGCCAATTGGTAAATCACCAACCGAATAGCCCGGCAACGCCTTGCCGCTATACATTACGAGCATGGTAAGGTTGGCAAGCACAAACAAGCCGACTACCACCGCGGCAGCAAACACCGCATACCGGCGCGTAAACAGCTTCCGGCTACGATGCGCATGACTTGTTGTTCTGCGTACCCTCTTTTTCATGATCTTACGATCAGTATATCACGCTATTGCTTACTTTTAATATCGTTAATTATGTCGCGCAACTCGGCTGCTTTTTCGAATTCCAGGTTGGCCGAAGCCAGTTCCATTTGCGACGTCAAATCACGAATGAGCATTTTGTATTCGTCTTTTGGAATCTTCTTTAGGTCCAGTTTGGCCCGTTTGGCTTCCTCAGGCAAGTCCGGACGTATACCTTTTTCAATTGTTTTGCTCACGCCATGTGGCGTAATGCCATGCTCGCGGTTGTAATCTTCTTGGATTTTGCGACGCCGCGTGGTCTCATCTAACGTTTTTTGCATGCTGTCGGTAATGCGGTCGGCGTACATAACCACATGGCCTTCTACGTGCCTGGCGGCGCGACCAACAGTCTGAATCAAGGCTTGCTCGCTGCGCAAAAAGCCTTCTTTGTCGGCATCCAGAATGGCTACCAGGCTTACTTCTGGCAGGTCCAAGCCTTCGCGGAGCAAGTTAATACCCACCAAAACGTCATACACACCCAGGCGCAAATCACGCAGAATATCGGTGCGATCCAGGGTGTCAACGTCGCTGTGCAAGTACGCCACTTTAATACCCAGCTCCTTCAGATATTCGGTCAGATCTTCGGACATGCGTTTGGTGAGTGTGGTCACCAACACGCGCTGATGCTTGCTTATAGTTTTGCGAATTTCGCCAATCAGGTCGTCAATTTGGCCGTCGATCGGGCGAATTTCAATTGGCGGATCCAATAGGCCCGTTGGGCGAATCACCTGCTGCGCCGGTTCAGGGCTACGGCTCAGCTCATATTGTGCAGGCGTGGCACTTACATAAATGGCCTGGTTCACATGCTTTTCGTATTCAATAAAAGTCAGCGGGCGGTTGTCGAGCGCACTTGGCAGGCGGAATCCATGCTCCACCAGCACCTCTTTGCGAGCACGGTCACCGTTGTACATACCACGAATTTGCGGAATGGTCTGGTGTGATTCATCTACCAGTAACAGATAGTCATCTGGAAAGTAGTCCAAAAGTGTGGCCGGTTGTTCGCCCGGTTCGCGGTTCGTTAGGTAGCGGCTGTAGTTCTCGATACCTTTTACAAAACCAGTTTCTTCTAGCATTTCCAGGTCAAATTTGGTGCGCTGCTCCAGGCGTTGCGCCTCAAGCAATTTGCCTTGCGAGCGGAACATGTTTAGTCGCTGGTCCAGCTCTTTTTTAATGTGACCCAACGCGACTTTGAGTTTATCATGAGGCGTAACGTAGTGGCTTCCCGGAAAAATAGTCAGCGTGTTGGGCTTGGCCAAAATTTCGCCGGTCAACGGGTCAATGCGCGTAATGCGGTCAATCTCGTCACCAAAAAAGTCGATACGATAGGCCACCTCTTCACCGGCCGGGAACACATCAACCACATCGCCGCGCACCCTAAACGTGCTGCGATGGAAGTCAATATCGTTGCGCTGATATTGAATGTCGGTTAGCTGGCGCAGGAATTTATCGCGCACGCGACGCTCGCCCACCTTCAGGCGAATACTCAGGCCATCGTAATCTTCCACCGAGCCAATACCATAAATACAGCTCACGCTGGCCACAATAATCACGTCTTTGCGTGACAGCAGCGCATCGGTAGCAGCGTGACGCAGCCGATCGATCTCTTCATTGATCTGGCTATCTTTTTCAATGAATGTGTCGCTGCGCGGAATGTAGGCCTCTGGCTGATAGTAGTCGAAGTAGCTCACGAAATAGTGCACAGCATTGTCTGGAAAGAATTTGCGGAACTCCTCGTACAGCTGCGCAGCCAAGGTTTTGTTGTGGCTCAGCACCAATGTGGGACGTTGCACATTCTGAATGATATTTGCCATGCTAAACGTCTTACCCGATCCGGTCACGCCGAGCAATGTCTGCTCGCGCAGACCGTCTTGCAAACCTTTGGTAAGTTGTGCAATCGCCGCTGGCTGGTCGCCCTGCGGGGTATAGTCACTTTTTAGTTGAAACTTGTCCATCGTTACTATTATACACGTTTTGGCTTTCACCCTCACCACCCAGAATCGTCGGCGCTACCAGAGCGATTCTGGTCGGAGTCGGGGCTACGCCAAATTGTGAGAGCTTGCCTGGGCTAGCGAGGGATTTGCGAAGCAACCTGCCCGAGTCTGCCTCGGCAAGCGGAAGCAGTTTAGTTTTGCTTGAGTGATGCAAACATGACCATCACATCGCCAAATTCGTCACTCGATGTTTGCTGACCATACGAATACGACGTCTTAAAGCCAGGCGCCCAACAAAACGAGCCTATAAAGCTTATATATTTGCCGCTCGTTAATTTAAAGCCGAACGCGTCATCTGAAGCAATTCGGATCGACGGACACATGTTAGCCGTCTGCCCTGTTTGCAAGGTTTGCGTTTGATTGTCTTCCCATATACCAATACCATTGCTGTACGTTTTTAGCACTGTCCCATTTGGGTACAGCGGCCAAGCCGCATCGCCTGGAGCAGTATTGGCGATATACAAATCGCCGCCAAAGTTATCAACGGTGTTTGAACTATCGGCAACCTGCATATGCAAACGGTCTTCACTGCCGTCCAGCGTGGGAACTTGCTGGCCGTTTTTGTAGCCAGTCACCAGCCAGCCTTTGGGGTAGTAAAAACTAAATTTTCCATCAGTAGATGTATATTTGGCGTACAGCAGGGGCGAAGGTGTATCACTTGCAGACGAATCTTTACTGCTCGATGTGGTGTCATCGCTGGCCGTTTTGTTGTCAGCCTTTTGTTTTTGCCACAGCAAAATACCCATTACACCCATTAAACCAATGACACCTACAATGACCAGCACCAGCAGCAACGTGCCGCCCTTTTGACAAAGCCGGCGCATTAATTGTGATCTCCGCTCATGGTATTCGTTTGGTTCACGGTATCGCTACCGTGTTTGGACGATTCTTCGATTTTCTTAATCATCAAGATGGTGCTGACGACAATCAAGAGCAGTAGCAGCAAAATGATGCTTATTTCAAAAATGGTTATCCCAGCTTGATTCAGTCTTGTGTGCCTACCCATTGCCGTATTGTGATTATCCCGCGCGTGGCGACGGTTTTTGTTCTGATTCACGATGCAAGAACCAATGTTCGTCATGATTCTTGAGCTGATCGTGAATGTCTTCGTATTTTTGGTCCAAAATCTTGATAAGTTTATCAACCAGTCGCTCAGGGTTATCGTCGTACACTACCCAGTCACTAAATGATGGGTCAAGTTCCATCAGGCTTGGAATAAGATCGGCTGTGCCGCCGCTCCCCAACAAAACACCGCAAGGCTTGCGAGCTTCAAGTGCAGAGGTGAATTCATGCAGACTGCCAAAACGACCGCCAACAGTAATAACCGCGTCGCTGGACTGCACCAAATACAGATCGCGACCCACGTAATTCAGGCCAGTAAAGTTGATAAAGTCAAAAACATCGTGCGGCAAACGGTATTTGCGCAGATGCTCACGGAGCGAGCTCGCCGGCGAAAAGCCAATACTGGTGCCGCCTTCTTTTTTGGCACCGTAGGCAGCGTAATATGGCAAACCAACGGTTGCGCCAGTGGTTAAAATATGGCCGTTTTTAGCAATTGCCGCGCCTATGGCCTCGGCCTTGGCGTGTGAATCTTTTACCGTTTGTCCGGCGGCGGCGCCCGAAACACACAGTGAATATCGTAGCGTTTTGAGTTCCTTGAGGTCTGTTGTCATTGCTTTTAAGTGTACCGCAAAATGCGTTATTCTGCTAATGGTAAATCGGGCAAATCATCAACTAGTTCGTATGAAAGCTGGCGGCTCACGGCCGACTGCAAATTCTCTTGGTTCAAATATTTGAGCGTTAGCTCGTGCCACAATTCATCGCGCAAAAAGTGCACAATTCTATCACTGAACGACAGGTTATTGTAGTAGCCCAAAGCCACGTCAAGCATGTTACACGAAACCGGCTGGCCATCGTGCATCAGTAGCAAATGCTGTGTGCCACGCCAAAAATTAAGTGCCGGCTCTAATTTGGCCAAAATGTCTTCGGCGTGCGTCCAGGTCAGATCTTCGGGCTGCACGTGCGGCTCAAAAATTTCCGCATGATAGGCTTCTTTGAACTTGGAATAATAGCGGTGGATGGTCTTCCAGAGCACGGGCTTGCCAGCTAACTCGGCTGCGATCGTTGGCTCAGTATATGCTGTGTCGCGCATGGTCACGCCAAAACGCTGCTTAACCTGTTGCAGCTTGACATACGAGCTATACGAGCGGATGTCGTTCATGGCGTGGAGCGTCAGCAACAGCATAGTAATAGTCAAACCCTGCACATGACCATTCATGGGCAGCATCACCACCGCGCCGAGCTCCTTGAACGTCAACACATTTTGCTTCACGTTTGGCATGTAAGCGGCGGCCAAATCGTTCCATTTTTTGGACTCTGGCAAGTACATTTGAATCGGGCGAACCTCAAAATCACTGGGGTGCAATGCCGCGTACTGATCATGGAACGCCTTTTGCCAGGTTGGCGATTCGCACAACGCTGCGGCGGCAAATAGTTGCGCTACCGGCTCGTGCTTGAGCATTGATTCCACCGAGCGATAGCCCAGTTTTTTCATGACATTTTTGGGCACCTTCTTTTTGAGCAAGCGCTTGGCAACTGGCAATTTGAGCGCAAAACAGGTTTTGTGGACCTCGGCTTTAGCCAGCAAATTATGGACGTTTGCCAGGACATCTGCCGGCGAAGAATCATCGGTGATACCCAGAACCATGCGCACGCGCATGTCATCGGCTTTCAGGCGTTCGTGCAACGCGCTATACAGTTCAGGACCGGTGGTGTCGTGCGGGTCCAAACCAAGTTCTGCGATCTTTTGACGCATTTTTTGTTGCAGATCAGCACTCAAACGAATATCGGCGCTGGGCAAGCCGCTTGCCCGCTCCAACTGCTGAATCCCCTGCGAAAATACTGGTTCCTCTGCCCCCAAAGCCAACGATAAATATCGTGTCATGTTGTATTCAGATTAGCATAAGCCCTACCGGTGCGGCAAGCAAACGCGGTGTTTTTAGAACTGCTCAGGCTTGTACCAGTCAGGCGCCGTAGACAGATAGTGTTTCATTTCTTCTTCGGTTAGAAGCCCGGCTTGGGCGCCCACTTTTTGCACAACACTCATGGAGTTAATCGGTGCCAAGCGCAAGGCGTCTTGCAAGCTCATTCCTTTTGCCAATGCAGCCACAAAAGTAGAGGCAAAGGCGTCACCTGCTCCGGTGCGTTCATATGGCGCAGCTGGATCAGGATACAACGGCATCTTGAATCGGTTTTGACCGTCGCTCGCATACGCGCCTGCTGGACCATCGGTAATTACTACCGTCTTTGGGCCTAAAGCATGCAGCTTTTCAAGCAAATCGTTGATGTCTTCATGGTTGCCGCCGCCAACCGTCACGGCCTCTTCACGGTTCAAAATCAGCACTTCGGTGCGCTGATACAATGCCTTCAGGCGCTCAGCGCCAGCCTTCATTTGGAACGTGCCAGGCTGGAATGCCAACTTGGTGTCGGGAACAGTTTGCAGCCACTCGGCAATTTGGTCGTGGTACTCTATAGCGTGCTCGCTTACGGAGCTAAAGTACACCCAGCGTGGAACTTCATTGGGACGTAAGTGCGGCCAATGATAGTCGTAGGCCTCGTGTTTAATAAGAATGGTGCGCTCGTCGCCATACCACAAAACGTAGTGGTAATTGCTTTTTTTGCCAGGGTTAATGCGCACAAATCGTGTGTCCACGCCGTTGTGGTGCAAAGCGTCAATCATTTCGCGACCTTGATGGTCGCCACCAACGTTGGTTACATAGGCGCTCTTGAGACCCAAGCGAGCAAATGAAACTGCAGCGTTTGCAGCGTTGCCCACGGCTTTTACTTCCTCTACATGATCATACGGAATTTTGGTGCCGAACGGCATTGCCAGCCAGCTACCGTACTGATTTTTGTAGGCCTGAGCCTGGTCTTTTATGAGCCGTATAAAAGCGTCCGTTACGGTATCGCCCACGCTCAAGACATCAAATTGTTGTTGCATGCTTTTGGAGGTTCCTTGCTTATGCTTATTCCCGTTTATTGTGACACAAAACGTGCCAGGGGCCAACTTATTGCTCTTTACAGATCCTGGCTGTGCGAGACAAATCCGTCATGCTCGAGGTCTTCTTCGTTGAGTTCGCCTTTGGCCGCTGCTGTCGCATAGCCAAGCTGTTTGTCAAAGATTGCCTGCACGCCAGCAGTGTTTTTAGGCTCTTTGGCCCACGCTTTGAGCACCGGATCTTGCAAGGCGCGCGAGTACGAGAACGTAACACCCCATGGATGTGGGCCGCGCTGCATGATCTTGTTCAGGTTAATAAATGCGTCACGCGAGGTTTGACCGCCGCTTAGGAACACGATGCCGCCAAGTTCATGCGGAACGTGTTCGTGCAACACGCGGCAGGTACGATCTGCGGTGTCATCGTGGTTAATTGGCGTACCACTGTCTTTACCGGGCAAAACCATAGCGGTCTTTAGGATTGCGCCCGGCAAGTGCACGCGAAAGGCGCGCAAGGTCTGGAATAACACGTCAAACACGTGCGCCATTACGCCCTCGCACTGGTCAATGGTATGGTTGCCGTCAAATAATACTTCGGGTTCCACAATTGGTACCACACCGGCATCCTGACAAATTCGCGCATACCGAGCCAAAATGAAGGCGCTCGCCCCAATACATTCGTCGGTAGGAATACCGTCACCAATGGCGATTACGGCGCGCCACTTGGCGAACTTTGCGCCGTTGGCAGCGTATTTAGCCATGCGTTCGGGCAAGCCATCTAGCCCCTGCGGTATCTTTTCACCAGGAAAACCTGGCAAGTCAACGAGTCCTAAGTCTACCTTGATGCCCGGCAACACGCCTTGCTCTTGTAACGTGTCACGGAACGGTTGACCAGCATCAGTGCGCTGCCAAAAGGTTTCGTCGTACAAAATTACGCCATTCAAGCTAGTAGTATCAGCCGGCGACGTGAGCAAAAGTTGGCGATACACCCGGCGGTTTTCCTCGTTTGATTCCACACCTACCGCTTCAAAGCGCGTTGCGCAGGTGTGGCTACTTTCGTCCGCCGCCAGCAAGCCGCGACCTGGCGTCATCATCTGTTTTACAATTGCTTCAAGTTTTTGCTGGTCCATTAGGGCGATTCCTTTTCTTATACGGTTGGCGTTGTTGATTTCAGTTGATGCGCGGCCATGGCGATATGCGTGCCGGTAAGGCCAAAGTGTTCTAATAATTCTTCGGGTTTGCCAGATTCGCCGAATCGGTCTTGCATGCCAATGCGAATCATCGGCGTCGGCAATTCTTCGCTTAATAGCTCGGCAATTGCGCCACCCAAACCACCGTTGATCTGTGCTTCTTCGGCAGTTACCACGCAGCCGGTTTTCTCGACGCTAGCCAAAATGGTTTTGGTGTCCAGCGGCTTTACCGTTGGTACGTGTACAACCTCGGCCGAAATACCATCTTTTTTGAGTATATCTGCGGCAACCATCGCCTGGTAGGTCATAGTGCCAGTGGCGATTAGCGTAACATCGGTGCCCTTAGCAAATACATAGGCTTTACCAATCTCGAATGGCGTGTCTTTAGTGGTAAATACCGGCGTGTTTTCGCGGGCCAAACGCATGTAGTTTGGTCGCGGATCAACCGCCATGGCCAGCGTTGCTTTTTCGGCTTCTACGCTGTCGCAGGGCGCAATCACCACCATGTTGGGCAGCGCGCGCATCAATGCCAAATCTTCTAGCATCTGGTGCGTGGCGCCATCAGGTCCAACGCTTACACCAGCATGTGAACCAACAATTTTCACCGGGCGATCATTCAAGCAAATCGTGGTGCGGATTTGCTCCCAGTTGCGGCCTGGGCTAAATGCCGCGTAACTGCTGACAAACGGAATTTTGCCGCCTATAGTTAGGCCTGCGCCTACGGTCACCAGGTTTTGCTCGGCAATGCCCATTTCTATAAAACGATCCGGAAACGCTTCGGCAAATAGATTCATTTTGGTGCTGTCCGTTAGGTCGGCGCAGGCAGCCACGATGTTTTTGTCTATTTGGCCAGCCGCCAGCAAGCCGCGACCAAATCCGGCGCGAGTCGCCTCTTGCTTAATGTCTTTGCTGCGAATATCGTGCGTTATATGCATTTCTGGTGCTATTGTCATCAGTCGGCCTCGCTTTTAATTTTGCCGCGGAGTGTACGTAATTGTTTGAGCGCCATTTTGGCGGTTTCTTTGGTAGGAGGCGCACCTGGCGTTTCTACAAAATAGCCGTGCCAGTGGTAGTCGTACTCCATAAAGTCCACGCCCTTGCCCGGGATGGTATGTGCCAGAATAACCACTGGTTTTTCGACAATTGCTTTGGCCATGTTGCAGGCATCAATCACAGCCTCGGCGTCGTTGCCGTCAATTTCCAGCACATGCCAGCCAAATGCTTCCCACTTGGCACGCAGATCTTCCAAAGGCATAATAACTTCGGTGGGCCCATCAATTTGAATGTTGTTGCGGTCTACAATTGCCGTCAGGTTGGCAAGCTTTTCTTTGCCAGCCAGCATAATTGCTTCCCAAATGTTGCCCTCGTTTAGCTCGCCATCGCCAGTGGTAACATAGACGGTACGATGTTTATGTCCATCCATGCGCAACGCTAACGCAGCGCCCACGGCTTGGCTTACGCCACTGCCCAACGGACCGCTGGTGGTTTCCAGCGCTGGCAATCTGGTTCGTTCAGGATGCCCCTGCAACCGCGTGCCAAATTGGCGCAGCGTCAACAATTCTTCTTTGGGAAAATAGCCAGCCTCGGCCATTGCCGCATAGCGAACCGGACAGGTGTGACCATTACTTTGAATTAAAATGTCGCGGTCAATCCAGTCCGGATTTTTGGGGTCGTGGTTGAGCACATTAAAATAGAGCGCCGTAAAAATTTCGGCTTGGCCGAGCGGACCCGCCGAGTGGCCGCTGCCGGCTGCCTGCAGCATGTTGATAATATCCTGCCGGATATCATTGGCTTTCAGCTCTAGGTCCTCATAAGATGTCAGTCGTATCACGCTTATGATTATATCACTGCTGACGCTGAAGTGAAGAGCTAGAGTTCAGCAGCTTTTCTGAGCGCATGAAACGCAGCCATCGGATCAGCAGCTTTTTGGATAAAACCACCACTGTTAAGAACATCGATACTGCCTTGGGCGAGCGTTCGGGCGTTGTGGTCATTTACCCCGCCATCCCAGCCAATCTCTAGCTGTGGTTTCATTTGGCGCAAGAATTTTACTTTAGAAAGTAGAGCCAGGTCTGCGCTGCCGCCAAACGAGCCCAATTTACCCGAAAAGATAAGCACGTGGTCAATAAGTTGCAGCGCTGGCTGAATAGTTTCGGGCTTGGTGCTGGCTTGTAAGGCCACACCGACTTCCACGCCGTGCATGTGCGCTTCTTTGGCAAAACCTATAAAGTCGCCCTCGGCCTCAGCGTGCACAATAATCATTTGCGGACGCAAATCTAATAGCAGTTTAGTGTGTTCAAACGGCTTTTGGTACATGACGTGCAGATCAGCACGCATACCGCCCGGCCACCAAACTTCGTCAATACGCACAGTTTTTTGGGGTGCAAAATACCCGTCACTGAGGTCGATGTGCAAACGCACGGCCGCACCAGTGACGCGCTCGATTTGCTTCCGATAATCCTCGGTGTCAGAAGCCAGAATTGCAGGACAAACGCTTACCGCCATAATACTTTTAGTATACCGCTTATTGTTATTTTTGCATCTATTTTTGCGCCAAAATGCGCGTGAATTAGCCTAAGCTATCGAGTTCGGCTATGCGCCGTTTAAACCGAGCCGCGCCCGCAAACGGCGTACGCAACCAGGCCTCGGCGATAGCAATCGCCTGTTCGCTATTAATAGATCGAGCCGGCAGACACAGCACATTGCTGTCATCGTCGTTTCGGGCAGCATGGGCTTCGTGTTCATTCCAAACTAGGCTGGCGCGAATACCTTTATAGCGGTTTGCCGCTATGCACATGCCCTGGCCGCTGCCACAGATCAGAATGCCAACAGCTTTATCGCCTTCGGCACGCATGGCCGTCACTACCTGCGCAGCGAACTGCGGAAAATCGTCGGCAGGATCGTGTGTTTTGTCACCTTCGTCAACGACGTCGTGGCCCGACTTTTGCAGCGCGGTAATTAACGCCGCCTTCATGTCGAATCCGTTGTGATCTGCTCCAATAAAAATCTTCATACTATTCGTGGTCGTGAGTTTCCGTTTTGTGGAGCAATCGGCCGGCATCTGCAACTACCTCTACCAATCGATTACTGTAGCCCCATTCATTGTCGTACCAAGCCACAACCTTTACCAAGTTGCCGGCCACTACATTCGTAAGCTTTAGGTCGGCAATGCACGAATGGCTATTACCGATAAAGTCGCTGCTCACCAATTCTTCTTCGGTGACAGCCAAAATACCCTGGTAGTACGGCTCGGCGGCAGCTTTTTTGAGTGCTTCGTTTACTTCGTCAACAGTTACGTTGCGTTTGGTTACCACTACAAAGTCGCTCAAGCTGACAACTGGCGTTGGCACGCGCAAACTCAGGCCTCCAAAGACGCCCGAAATTGCCGGCAACGCCTGGCCGGCTGCGATGCTTGCCCCGGTGCTGGTTGGCACAATGTTCTCGGCAGCGGCGCGAGCGCGGCGCAAATCTTTGTGTGGCGCATCCTGCAAACGTTGATCGGCGGTGTAACTGTGAATGGTGGTCATCATGGCCTTTTCGATGCCAAAGTTGCTTTCCAGCACGGCCATCACCGGAGTAATACAGTTGGTTGTGCAGCTCCCGTTATTAATCACGTCACTGGCGCCAGCCGCATCCAGTTGGTCCTCGTTGACGCCCAAAATAATAGTATTGGAGCCTTCGCCCTTGGCTGGTGCGCTAATGACTACGCGCTTGGCGCCAGCTTGATCAATGTGGGCGCGAGCTTTAGCTGGATCGGTAAAGAATCCAGTGCTTTCAATAACAACGTCCACACCCAGGTCTTTCCAGGGCAATGCAGCAGGGTCTTTTTCGGCAGAGACGCGAATTTTCTGGCCGTCAATAATTAGGTTTTGGTCGTCTGAACTGACTTCCTTGCCGTAAATACCGTAGTTGCTGTCGTACTTCAGCAAATGCGCCAAGGTGTGCGTGTCGGTAAGGTCGTTGATTGCAACAATTTCAACATCTTTTCGGTCAAAAGCAATCTTAAACGCATTGCGGCCAATGCGCCCGAAGCCGTTAATGGCAATTCGTGTTTTCATAGTCCCCCTCTAGTTATTTTGCTTACGCTTATGGCTTTATTGTAAGACCTTGGGGGCCAGCGTGCAACCGTTATACGAGTTTAAACTGACGAAGTTTAGCAATGTACGACCACACGTGTTGCAATCGTGGATCCTCAGAATCAATCGCAATCCATGCTACTTCGGTCACTTCACTTTCTTGTGGCTTCACCAACTCGCTCGCAGCCACAAAAGCGTACCGAAAGTCATAATGGTAGTGAGCGGGCTCTTTTTTGGCAGCATTCTCGGGAATCAAATGTGTGTTAATTTCCAGAGGGATGTGAGGACGGTCCATGTCTACATGTAAGGCCTGGGCAATTTCGACGCCGGTTTCTTCTTCGGCTTCACGTTGCGCAACAACCCACGGATTAGGATCTTCGGGGTCCCAGTGACCACCAGGTTGCACCCACTTATTCAAAAATTTATGATGCACCATCAAAAGCTTTTTTCGATCAGGCGAAAGTACCACTGCCGCGCCGGTCCCGTGACCGTCAAAACTTTTACGATGATTGAACTGCTCGTCACGCCTGAGGCGCTCCTGCAATGGGCGCAAGCCCTCAGCTTCATTTGGAAAAAGCGAAAGATAATCGGCTACGATTTCTGCAACGGCATCTTTATTCATCTAACGCTCCTCTGTGTCTTTTATAAGGTTATGTTCCAAGATGTACTGCACGCCTGCAACGTATTCGGGATGCGTCAGCTCTTGCGCAGCATTGGCAGCAGGTGCCCACCATGCTTCGCTATGCTCCCAGCTAATCTGTACGTCTGGCTTCACTCCTGCAATTCGAGTAACAAACAGGCATCGCACAACGCTTCGCTCGCGTTCAGGCTCAAATTCGGTTGTCGCGAACTCTAAACGGGTATGCTCCGGCCGCACAATCAAGCCAGTTTCCTCAACGATTTCGCGGATCACTGCATCACGAGGCGACTCGTCTTCGTCCAGCTGGCCGCCGGGCAAATCAGGTGTTAAGGGCACAACCGGATGCGAGTCGCTTCGGCGCATAATTAAACAATTTTGTTCATCATCTATCACGAGGGCTTTGGCTACAATAACTGTCTTCATAGTATCAGCATAGGTGAAAACTGCCAGGCGCACAAGCGCTATAGCGCGATCAGACGTGCCTTGCGAATTTCCAGAATAGTGATGCGCGGATTGCGGATGACATTCTCGGTTTGCAGCTCCTTCATGACCAGGGCCGTGCTTTCACGGGTGATACCGCAGATGTCAGCAATCAGTTGGTGGTTAACCGAAAAATTAACCCGCCACCAGCCCGAATGTCGCTCGGTCGCATGGCAAACCATCAAGAATTTAAGCGCCGCAATTACTTTGTCACGAGCGTTCGACTTGCCCATGCTGCTCAGACGCACCAATAGTTCGTGCACGTCTTCAGAAAATTCCGTGGTAAGTGCCTCGGCGAGTTTCCAGTCTTGGCGCATCATAGTACGCAGTTCCGTAGCCGGAATCGGATACACGTCACAGTCTGTTAGCGTTACGTAAAACCATTTCAGCGGCTCGTGCAACCCTGAAAAGAACGCAAACGGGATCAGCGCCGGAGCTTTTACCAGATGCAAGACCTTTTCGTTTCCCTGCTCGTCAATGTCATACACTTTGACAATACCCTGCGTCACCATGAATACCTCAAGAGGTGTGTCACCTTCGTACAATAAAATCTGGCCGCCAGGAATATGCTTGGCGTGTCGCCCGTCCACAATCTTTTTTAGCACAGCGTTTAGGTTGGGTGCGTCTTCCATACCTCCAGTATAAAGCGTTTGCAAAAAAGCTAACACCTTTATTATTTAATGCCTTACAGAGCACTTCGCGGAATGTGCGTTACAATGCAACCATATACGAAAGGAGGAGTATGAATATAACAGATACAAAAATCGCAATTCTTGTTGATAATAACTTTGAGCAGGCCGAGTTTGCCGTGCCCTTGGAACAGCTCAAGGCTGCCGGTGCGCAAGTAACGGTGGTGGGTGCGAGCACCAAAGACCTGCAAGCTTTACGGCACACCAAGCAAGGCGACGCGTTTAAAGCTGACGAGCTTCTGGAAGGTATCGACCCCGAGGCATTTGATGTGCTCGTATTGCCTGGTGGCGTGGTTAACGCTGACAAATTACGCATGAACACCGATGCACGTGCCTGGGCAACTCGTTTTATAGACCAAAATAAGGTTGTGGCAGCTATTTGCCACGCCCCGTGGCTGCTGGTTTCGGCGGACTTGGTTGAGGGTCGGCGACTCACCAGCTATTACACACTACAAGATGACATTCGGAACGCTGGCGGCGAGTGGATCGATCAGCCCGTTGTGGTAGACAGTCATTTAATAACCAGCCGTAAGCCCGATGATCTGAATGATTTTGTCGAAGCAATTATAGAAGGCGTTGAAAAACTCTAACTGCTATTCTACGGGGGTCGCTGCGAATTATTTTGGCAACATCAGCGAGTGACTTTACAGAAAGCATAATCCAGACGTTTTACGATGGAACTGCCAACCCCGCAATAATTGCCGATGTGCGAAGCAAGGCTGGCAATAGGTGCGTCTGCCGTGCCCGGTTTTACACTGAGCAAGGCAGAATTTCATAGTCGCGATAGCGGCTTGTACATTACATTCCCAGGGCGAGTCAGCAGGGCTCGCCCGCTAAAATAAGGAGAACGCATGCCCAAAAAGTACGGCCCCAAAGCAGGTGAAGAAGTCGAAAAAATGATGCACGAGCACAAGCATGAGGGCAAATTTAAAAGCCGTAAGCAAGCAATCGCCGTGGGTCTGAGCAAGGCTCGCCGCAAAGGAGCAAAAGTTCCGCAAAAAGATTAATAATTATACAACGACCCCGAACGTCTCCCATAAAAATACCCGGCATAACCGGGTATTTTTGCATGAGCTACAGGATTATTTGTTGTTCCAGCGCTCGATTGATTCGGTAATCATCTTTTTGGCGTCTTCTACATTTCCCCAACCCTGTACAATAGTCGTGCCAGGCTTTTTAAGGTCTTTGTAGTGGCTAAAGTGATGTTCGATCTTTTGCTTCCAGCGGTCGCCCAGGTCGTCAAGCGAGTTGATACTGTCACCTGTGTTGCGGTCATCAGCAGGTACAACCACAACCTTGTGGTCCATTTCGCCATCGTCTTCGAAGTTCAAAATGCCCACAATCTTGGCCTCCATCCAAACACCGGTTGGAACTGGCTCGGCACAAACCAGCAGTACGTCTAGTTCGTCACCGTCCTCGTCCAATGTCTGCGGAATAAAACCGTAATTGCATGGCTTGGCAAAAATGCTTGGCTCTACGCGGTCCAGCATAAATGCGGCACGGCCGCGGTCCCATTCAATTTTGAGCATCGAGCCTTCAGGAATCTCGACAACAATATTAACGGTGCCATCTTGGTAGTCACCAGGGGTCAGAACTTGGTTAAAGTCAGCCATTTTTACTCCTTACACGTCTTTTGCGCTAGCTTTCGTTTCTGCAGATATTGTACACTAAAAACAGTAAAATGCGAGGGGTTATGAAGATCATTGGACATCGCGGTGCGCGACATGTGGCGCCCGAAAATACCGTTGCGGCGCTGAAGCATGCGCTGAAGGCTGGCGTGGATGAAATTGAAATCGATGTGCGCGTTACCAAAGATGGCCACGTGGTGCTGCACCACAACCCTGTATTGGACATCGACGGCAAAAACTATGCCACCAATGCACACACCCTCGATGAGCTGCGCGTGCTGAAAGCCGACCTGACTACCTTAGCCGAGGCGATTCGCACCGTCGACAAACGCGTGCCATTAATGATCGAGGTCAAGCCGGGCGAGCCCGTGGAGCCGATCGTATCAGTGGTAGAAAGTTTTTTGACCGACGGGTGGCAGCCCACCGACTTTATGTTTGGTTCGTTCAGCCAATCCATTTTGCGCCAGCTCCGCGAAAGTATTCCACAGATTGACTTGGTCGTAATCGGGTTCTTCTCGAGCCTGAATGCCATGCGCCGCGCCCGTGCCGTGGGCGCTCGCAAAATCAGCCTCAACCACCGAGCTTTGTGGTTCGCAAACATTGCTGCCATGCGCCGTGGTCGCTACGAAGTCTATGCCTGGACCGTTAACAACCCCCGCAAAGCACGGCGCTTGGCTCGCTACGGCCTAAGCGGCGCCGTTACCGACAACGCAGCGCTGTACAAATAGTATGAAAGCCGTTTTGCACGCAGTTACGTGGCACGTTCCGGGGCAAATTGCCGAATTTTGGTTTAAGCCCGCGGGTCGATTTACTTTTGTGCCAGGCGAATACACCGAACTATTTGTGCCGCACCAAAATCCGGACGACAGGGGCCAGAGTCGTGAATTCTCGATCGCCTCAACACCCCAAGACAAACCGTACGTTAGTATTATCACTACCTTTCCGGCAGCCAGCCAGCAGCAGAGCACCTTTAAGCAAGCCTTGCGCGCACTACAGCCCGGCGCCGAAGTGGATCTAGCGCAAGCCCGAGGCGATTTTGTGTTGCCCAAAGATCTAGCTATTCCGATTGTTTTTGTGGTCGGTGGCATTGGCATTGTGCCTGCACTAAGCGTTGCGCGCTCACTGGTTGACAAGCCGCACCCACGCCATATACAAGTTTTGCACTCTGTTAGCAATAAGCAAGCTCTTCTGGGTGCAGAAATTTTTGCAGACATCTGTGACGCCTATGTGCCTGTCAGTACTGTCGCACAAAAATCCGGCCTGAGTGGCCGCGTTACCGCCAGCCAAGTTCTGCAGCAGCTCCATGTAACGCCACGCACGTTATTCTATTTGGCTGGACCAAAAAGCATGACGCGCGACCTGCAAACCCAGCTCATTGCCGCAGACATTCCGCCCACACGTATTGTGGTTGACGAATTTAGTCGGTACGATCCGTAACAATCACCGTGCCCGTGGCATCAGGATATGCCAAACTATGGTAGGTGAATGTACCGGCGTGGTCAAACGCCAAACTAAAACCGGCCCCACTGTTGAGAGGGCCGGAATTTGGGATTGCTGTGTCGTCAAAAACTAACGTATGCGATGCGCTATCATTGTTTGTCCAGATCACCGTGCGACCTTTTTTGACCGTGATAACCTGTGGCGAGAACGCGTAATTTTGGATGCTTACCGTATTGGTGGCTACCGGTTTGGTCGCAATAGGTTCCGTGGCAACAGTTTGCTGCACGTCGTCCTGGCCAGTCGCTTGTGGGCGCATCTGCCAAAACACAACAGCCCCTACACCTGCTATCACGAGCAGGATACTCGACACGATCAAAATGCGGGGGTGTTTCACGGCATGGCCTCGTGTTACGTACCTAGCTTTATTGTAGCACTACGTACAAGCGCCGCCCTCCAAAGCAACTTACTTGCGATGCAGTTCGTCTAAATATTCGCGCATGTACAGCGCAGCGCTGGCTCCTTCGCCGGTAGCCGTGGCGATCTGCATGGTAGCACCGCTGCGGACATCGCCGGCGGCAAATACACCTGGAATAGCGGTTTCCAAACGATCATTAGTCTTTACAAAACCAACTTCGTCCAGTTCTACAACTGAGTTTTTTAGGAATTCAGTATTGGGCTTGAGGCCTACAAATACGAACACGCCATCAGTGGGAAATTCCACTTTTTGGCCCTTAACTTTGTCGGTGCCGATAACTTTTACCACCTTGCCCTCTTCGCCCACAATTTCGTCGGTAGTGGTGTTAAAGTGCACGGTAATTTTGTCTTTGTGCTTTTCTAGGTCGTGCTGCAAAACTTCGGATGCCCGAAAATGATCGCTGCGCACCAACAGATCAATATGCGATGCAAAACGAGTCAAAAACATTGCTTCTTGCACGGCCGAGTTGCCACCGCCCACCACAACAATGCGTTTGTCGCGGTAAAACGCTCCGTCGCAGGTGGCGCAATAGTGCACGCCTCGAGCGTAGTATTCTTGCTCGCCCGGAATGCCGATTTTTTTGTAGTCGCTGCCAGTGGCAATCAACACGGTCTTGGCTTTTACTGGCCCGCTGGTAGTGTCGAGCTCTTTATAGTCGCCTTTGTCGGTAATGGACATAACCTCGCCGAGCTCGATTTTGGTGCCAAAGCGTTCGGCCTGCTTACGCAAATTTTCGGCCAGGTCTAGGCCCTGCAAACCGTCCGGAAAACCTGGGTAATTGTCGACCCAATCAGTTACTGCCGCCAACCCACCGACCACACCGCGCTCAAATAACGTTGTGCCTAGGTCTTCGCGAGTCGTATAAATAGCCGCGGCCAACGCTGCCGGGCCGGCACCGATAGCAACAACGTCGTGGATAGTTTGCTCTGGTTCGTTCATATAATTCCTTTTAGGCGACTGCCGGCGCTAATTTGGCCAGATTGTAACCGATTACCACTTCGCGAGAATCGTCTTGCTTGGTAACAACAGTAACCGGTACGGTAAGTGCGCCGCTGATTTGCAGCGCTTCAGCTTGTCGTTCGGGGTTTTGGTCAAGGTTAACTTCTTCGTAGCCCACGCCTTTGGCAGTTAAAAAGCGCTTAACCATAACGCAGTATGCGCACGTGTTAGTAGTAAAAATCGTCACGTTCTTGACCATTTTGTTTCCCCTCACTTGTTTTTTAGCTTATGCTTTATTCCATTATATAGCGCCTTAGTCATAAGCGCTAGCACTATATATTGTGTTTTTTACGTTACTTGCTGGTTTTGCCACCGATAGAATCGAGTGTAATGTCGAACACCAACGCGGCGTTAGCGGGAATGCCCGATCCGCTTGGTGGGTTTTCGCCATAAGCTAAGGCTGCAGGGATAACCAAGCGACGCGTACCGCCCACTTTCATGCCGGGAATGCCTTCTTTCCAGCCCTCGATCACGTTATTTAAGTCCAGCGATACCGGCGCCCCAGAATCTTTGCTGCTCTGGAAAATAACGCCGTTCGACGCAATGGCACCAGTGTAGTCAACGGTTACGGTATCGCCAGCCTTGGCTTCCTGGCCAGTACCCACTTTAGTGTCGGTAGATTGTAGCTGGGTTACCTCGCTCACTGGGGTGAAGTTGCTCAGTTTGGTGCCAGCCGAGCTCTGTGAAGTAGAAGCAGCACCGGTACCGGTATCGCCACCGCGACTCATTTGCCAAATAACTGCGACGCTTAAAGCAATGGCTGTAGCAAAGAACAAAGCTGCGCCAAATAATGCAAAAATTCGATCTCGTTTACGGGTCATAATTACACTCCTCTGTGTTGTTGACTTGTATTAATTTCGATTGGCTCAGCCGGAAATCCACCGCTCAAACCCCGCATAATCATAATTTTGAGCGCCTCTGAGCGAAACGGCACGCTAGCCAGCGACTGCAATGGCAGCCAGCGCGGACTGTACAGATTTTGGCCCAGCGCACTGATTTTTGCCTCTTCTGAACTTGGGTGAAGCATAGGTTCACCGCTGATATACTGACACAAATAAATGTACTGTGTACCGTACGGGTCACCAGCGTGCTCTACTACTACAATACGGGGATTCACCACGCTGATGCCAGTTTCCTCAGCCAGCTCGCGGTACAAGGCATGCTCTGCCTGCTCGCCAGGCTTTAAGCCACCGCCGGGCAGTGTGTAATATTCGTGACCAAACTTATTTCGATGGATCACGAGCAAATGACCATTATTAACAACGATCGCGCGAACTGCTTGCCTCATAACTGCTTGTATTATGCTCCATTTGGCCTGGCAACGCCAGCACTTTACGCCTTAATTTCGTATGATTTGAGCGTTCGCTTGGTGGCCGCCGTGTGGCTTCCCTGCAGTTTGAGCAATTCGGCATAAATGCCGCCACGCGTTTCGAGTTCGACAGGCGTCCCAGTTTCGGCTACAGTGCCGTCTTTGATGACCACAATCTGGTCAACGTGCTGGATGGTGCTCAGACGGTGTGCGATTATCAGCGTGGTGCGATTTTTCATCAGGCGCTCCAATGCTTCTTGCACCATGCGTTCGCTTTTGCTGTCCAGGCTACTGGTGGCCTCGTCCAGAATCAGGATTGGCGCGTCTTTAAGGAGCGCCCGCGCAATGGCAATCCGCTGCTTTTGGCCGCCGCTCAACTTTAAGCCGCGTTCACCAATCTCGGTGTCGTACCCGTGCTCCAGTTTGCTGATAAAATCATGTGCATTGGCAGCCTTGGCGGCTTTTATAATGTCTTTTTCGCTGGCCGACGGGTGCGCGTACGAAATGTTTTCGCGAATGGTGCCGCTAAACAGCGCCGGCTCTTGAAAGACTACGCCAATGTTGTGGCGCAAACTAGCCTGGGTAACATCGGCCACGTTCTGGTCGTCAATGCGGATCTGACCATCGTTTACATCATACAGACGCAGCAGCAAGTTGGTGAGCGTGGTTTTGCCTTGGCCACTTTCGCCTACCAGTGCAACTTTGGTGTTGGGTGCCACCGTAAAGTTGACATCACGAAGCACTGGCGTGGTAGCATCGTACCCAAAACGAACGTGATCAAACGTGATTTGGCCGTTACCCATTTGCAATTTTTTCGCCTTATCATGATCAGTGATATCTGGCTGCACGTCCATGGCTTCAAAATAATCCTTGGTGTTACTAATGGCGCGCTGCGTGGCGTCTACCAAAAAGCTAATGGTAAACACCGGTATGCGAATGAGCATGGCGTACTGAATAAGCAACACGGCCGTGCCGATGCTATAGCGGCCGTGCGCAGTCTCTACAAAAATATACGCGAACACGGCAAAGAAAATCACGTTCAACACCACGCGGCGCAGCACGTCTTGCGTATGCCATAGTTTGCTTTGCGGACGCGTAGTGCTCACCACCGTTTCAAAGCGTTTGCGGAAAAAGCTGAGCTCGCGTGTTTCCTGCAAAAAACTCTTAACCACCCGCACTTGGCCGATTGATTCGGCAAAGCGGCCGCTGGCAATATCCTGTTCGGTGTTGATTTGCTTTTGATACGTCTGCCATTTGCCACTGGTGCGCATGGTGAGCACAATAAACACCGGGTAGAGCACGGCCAACATTGCCGCTACCTGCCAGCTGTAGTACGCCACGACGCCGAGCGACAAAATGGTGCTAAACAAAAACTGCAAAAAGTTGTTGCTGACCACTTGCGTGAAGTTGCTAATTTGGCTAATCCCGCGGCTCATACGGTTAATGATCTTGCCCGAAAGCTCTTCGTCAAAATAGCGCTGCGGCAGGCTGAGCAAATGCTCGTAATAGCGTTCGCTGAGGAACTTTTGCAAACGAGCCGCCAACAGATCGCCCCAGTAACCACTGTAGTTGCTCAGCAGTGTTTGGCCTAAATCGGTGGCAAAAATCGCCACAGCCATCCAGGCTACTACCGCCATATCTACCGACCCACCGCTAGATAGTTTGGTAATTTGGTCGATGGCTGTTTTGGTAAAAATCGGCTGCAGCTGGCTCATAACAGCCAACAAAATAGTGCACATCGAAATCACCGCGTAATATTTACGCAAACTTTTAGTAAACGTTAAAATTCGCCAAATGTCTTTCACTTCCCTCCAGTATACCGATATGGTTTAATCGTGACAATGGATGATTCCGAACGGATTCCGAGATTGCGGGATTACGACACTGCTATGGATGAGCTGTGCCAGGCGCAAACCGTGCCGACAAGCGCAGAGATAGATGAGGCAGTGCAAAAATGCGTAGGCTGTATTGCCACGCGTATAGCCCAGGAGCCCCGGGTGGAAGCACAATCCATAGCAAGCTGCGCCAAGATTCCGGTTGCATCAGCCAGGGCTGGATTAGAACGCAGTCGAAAGGCTGACATTCCGCTGGTATATAAAGTGGGTCCGGATACCTACAGCCCAACTTTTACGACTCGTAAATATGCTCGTGCACCAGAAGACTGTCAGCAAGATGCGCCACCATCAGATACAAAAACGGGCAACGATCATCGCACAATTTCGGAAAAATACCTGGACTTGGCGCTTTTGCAATGTATTGGCTGTGTTGTTTATCGCAATCGCGGCGACATTCCACGAACCTTTTTTAGAGCTACGATGTTTGCCAAATGCCAGACAGCAGACCTGTCCCAAACGAGCAGCGCTCTGAGACGACTCGCCGCCTGGCCACAAGCGCCTATTATCCCAATTACGCCCTCCGAACACCAAAAAGTCTACCAACTGACCGACATTGCCAAAGCCTATATGACAATGCCACCTGACCATTGCGACACTGTTTTAGGGTTCACAAAAAAGCAGGCGGCGCAACCACAACCACCACAGTCTGTTACGTTGGAAAAAAATGTGGCCGCCCAACTGCGTGCTCGCCGAAAAAACAGAGACAAAAGCGTAGCTAATTGCCTGCAATGTATCGCACAGCGGCATCCTGATGACCATAAGGATCTCGTGGTTCCAGCAAATGGCATACGAAGGTGCGTTGGCTTATCGCGACCAGCAGCTACCGAGTCATTGCTGCGGCTTGCCAGCGGACCACAGGCTCCAGTCGCGTTGGTACAAGGAGAATATCGCCAATTTGCGCTGACCAAGCATGCCTATTCGCTCGACATTGCTAATCCTCCCCAAAGTTGTCAAAATATTGCGCCGGCTACATTAAAATCTCTACCAGAGTCGATGGCCGAGGCCTACGCTGAATCGGTCACGCAAGATGAAGCGATGCGGCAAAAGATCATTACTCGTTTGCAGCAATTACTAGTGGAGCAAGTTATTGATATCACAGCCGTCACCAAAACAAGTAGTTCGCCTGGCTTTTCCTATACCTATGGCAAACATCAATGTCAATTTACCATTGGCAATACTTTGCGCGCTGAAAGTCCCGGCCTGCGACAGGCATTTCTTTACACCTTTGGGCTGGACGCTCTTATATATGGCAAACCTCTGGATGCGGCTGCTTTAAAAGAGGAGCTACAATTGCGGCCCCTCGATAGCATTAAGGCCCTAGGACATTTGGTAGCATATAAAATGCGCTATCAAAAACCGCCATTTGAATATACAGATATCGAGAAAGATAGTTAGACTCGCTCGGCGCTGAATGCTTCGTGCGCAGCTTGCGCCACGTGATCAAGCATTTTTGAAACTTCGGCATCAGTCATGGTTTTTTCATAACTGGCGATGCTCAGGCGCAGCGTAATTTGCTTGTGCTCGGCATCGTCTTCGCGCTGGTAAATATCAACCGGGCTCAGTGTTGGCAATGTGTTTTCCGGTTGCACTTCGGCCAGTTTTTGCCACACGAAATTATACAAATCACCATACTGCGTGGAGGCCGGTATTTTTAGACAAATATCTTGCTCCACCTTTGGAAAACGAGGCAACTGCACATAGCCTTTGGTGCGACCGGCTGTACCCTGCAGCTCGTTTAGGCCGATTTCAAAGCCGGCGGTGTTGGTTGGCAACTTAAACTGCTTGCGAACCGATGCCTTGAATTCGCCCACAATGCCCAGATAGATGTCGGTGCCCTTCACTCGGACTATTGCCGAACGCTGCATGTCAAACGGGCGGACAACCGGTAGATTCGGCTCGGTTGTAATGGGCTCAAATTGCACAGCAATCCCCAGCGATTCAGCCAGGCGCTCCAGGTATTTACGAGCTTCGTAGTAGGCTGCGCCCTGCCCTTTTTGCACGCGCTTGTCGTTGGTGGCAATAACCAGCGAAAGCATATTAAATTCCGTTGGCAATCCATGATCGTCATCGGCCTGCAGCAAATTGTGCGTCTTGTTCATTTCAAACAATGCAAACTTGTCGTGGCCAGCCTTGATATTCATGTGTACTTTATCGAGCAAACTAGGCGTTAGGCTCAGGCGGAAATACTGCAAGTCCGGGCTAAGTGCATTGCTCAATTGGAATGCCAAATTTGGGTCTTGTCCGGCCTTTTGCAGCATGTTGCCGTGCACAAAACTATAGGTCAAAACTTCGTTGGCGCCAGCGGCCGTTAGGTCCGTGCGAATCTGTTTTTTGAGCTCGTACATATGGTTTTTGACAGTTGGATCCACAGTACGGTCCGGCAGTTCCAGCGGCAAGTGGTCGAACCCGTACAGACGGCCCACTTCCTCTACAATATCTTCGGGAATCGCAATGTCGGTGCGCCAGAATGGCGCGGTAATCGTTAGCTCTTCGCCTTGTACGTCAACGCGAAACTCAACATTGATTAGCAGCTGTGCCATTTCTGCAGCTGGCAACTTAAGACCCAGGCGCACATTTACAAAGTCAGCAGTTACGGTAATTGCCGGGTGTAACGTACCGCGGTCGCGAATTTCCTGGCTCACATGATTGTCGTCAATGACTTCCGATGCCACCCGAGCACCGTCTTTACGCAAGTCATCAACAATTTTAGCCAAAACTGCCGCATTTTGCAGTGGCGACTGGCCTTTGTTGTTACGCGTTACGGCGTCGGTAAACAAGCCGTGGGCCATAGCCGTGCGGCGAATCGAATACATATCAAAGGTGGCACATTCCAAAATAATGTTTTTGGTGTTCTGGTCAACTTCGGTGTCAGCACCGCCCACGACCCCGCCCACGCCAATTAACTTGTCTTGCGTAGCGATCATAATTGCTTCGGCGCGCGGTTCGATTTCTTTGCCGTTTAGTAGCGTGATTTTTTCACCAGCCTTAGGGTGGCGAATAACCAATGTAGCGTGATCGGCATTAGCGTCCTGCGTCTTAACCTTGTCGTAGTCGTAAGCATGCAATGGCTGACCGGTGAACAACATGAAATAATTAGTATAATCTACGATGTTGTTGATCGGGCGCACGCCCAATCGCGCCAAGCTCACCTGCAGCCACAGCGGGCTTGGACCAACGGTAATATCACTGAGCGAAACAGCCATAAAGCGAGGCGTCAATTCTGGAATTTCATTGCGTATGGTGATTGGCAACGAGGTGTCAGTTGGTTTGGGCAAAGCTGCATCAGCCTTGTACCATTCCGGACTAGTGAACGCCTGCTGCTGGATGCCGGCAATCTCGCGAGCCACACCCATCATGCCGAAACAGTCCGGGCGATGCGTGAACATCTTGTTTTCAATATCAATAATTTTGTCGCCGTGCACATTGGTGGCTTCTGCAAACGACGTGCCGGGCGCAATATCGTCAGTAATTTCTAGGATACCTTCGTGGCTATCGCTCAGTGCAAGTTCACGTGGGCTGGCCAGCATACCATTACTAACCACGCCGCGCAATGGGCGAGCCGACAGTACAAATGGCTCGGCCGTGTCGTAGCTGTCTGGCACGGTGGATCCGGGCGGCAACCAAGCCACAGTTAGGCCTTCGCGCACATTTGGCGCGCCGCATACCACCGTAACATGCCCGTTTTCGTCACGTTCAACGTCTTGTGCTTTGCCGCCATCATCAATCTGACACACATGCAAATGATCAGAATTTTCGTGATCGCGGCATGACACAACTTTGGCAACAAGGACACCTTCGTATTTTTTGCCAAAATCAGTTACTTCTTCTACGGCTCCCAGCTGAGCACCGATACGATCAACCAACGCGTCAACGCCATGGGGTGCCGGATCAGCAGACCAGTTATACATGTTTTGGTAAAAACGGATGTGATTCAGACTAATTTTCATCGGTGGCCTCTACAATCTTTTTCTGAATGGCGACAAGCTCGGCGTCGTCCATTTTTGGACCTTCTTGCGTGGTTATATACCCTGGGTAGGAACTAAAAAATGCTTTCTGCGGGCTTTCGCGGTCTTCGTGCATGTTGTGCATCGGATAAAGTTTGACGTGCACGTGAGGCACGGCTTCGCCCTCAAATACAGCGGCAACACGATCCGCGCCAAGGCCACGTTGCAATTTGTGCGCCACTTTTTTGGCCGCACTCATTAAGCCGGCAATTTGGTCATCGCTCAGATTAAATACGTAATCGCCAGGGTTGTGTTTGGGCACCACAACGGTAACGCCCGGCGTGTTCGCAAACGGAGTTAAAAATGCCGCATAATTGCTGTCTTCCCAGACAAACAGGGCTGGGATTTGGCGGGCAATAATTTTGTCAAAAAGCGTTGGTTCAGCCATTGTCTGTCCTTTATGAAAATTGTTTTAAGAAGTCGAGCTTACCAGATTCAAAATAGCGTACGTCTTCGATGTCGTGTTTCATCATTACTAAGCGATCGATGCCCCCGCCCCAGGCGAAACCGGTGTATACGGCGGGATCTATGCCAGCCATGCGCAACACATTGGGGTTGATCATGCCACAGCCCAGCAGCTCAATCCAACCAGCATAGCCACAGATTGAGCAGCCTTGTTTATCGCAAAACGGACAGCTCAATGCGAATTCAAAGCTTGGTTCGGTAAACGGAAAATAATATGGCTGCGTTTTAACTTCCAGCTCCTTTTGGTAGTACTCTTGCAAGAACGTTTTGAGTGTCGCGATAAGGTGGCCAGCGTGTACATTTTTGCTTACGTATACACCTTCCAGCTGGTAAAACGTATGCTCGTGGCGAGCATCTAGGTCTTCATTACGAAACACGCGGCCCGGAATTACGGCGGCAATTGGTTTGCCTTGCTCCAGATTGCTTTTGAACATTTGCAGCACGCGATTTTGCATGGTGCTGGTGTGCGCCGGCGCAATCAGCTGCTTGCCGTTAGCGTCTTTTTGGACAGTCATAAAGGTGTCGTAATCATCGCGAGCCGGGTGGCCTTCAGGGAAGTTCAGCATTTCGAACATGTGTGTGTCGTCGTCCAACTGGCGAGACTCAATAGCGGTAAAGCCCATGCGATAAAAAATATCCAGCACGTGGTCCAGTTCGGCCATTAGCGGGTGGCGGCTACCGTTTTCGCTGCTCATAAGTGTTGGGCGCTCGGTTGTGTTCATGTCAAATGGCGCAGTCACGTCCAGGGGCGGCAAAGCCTCGGCCTGCTCTTGGTGTGCGGCGATCATCTGCTCCAGCTCTTGCTTAAGCAGATTGATTTCTTTGCCAAATCCACCGCGTTCTTCAGCGGGCAACGTGGGAATTTCGGCGTACAACGCACGCAGCTCGGTGGCCTTTAAAATATCGCTTTTGGTACTGAGGCTGGCAAACTGGGTCTTAAGCAAGTTGGCAACGTCGGCAATACGGGGATTTTGATAACTCATGTTGCACATAATTATACCTGTTTTGTAAGCTATAAGTAAACCACAAGCAATAAGGAGAGCTCATGTTACCAGAAGCTGCGGGATTCATTGTCCCGCCGGATGAAATTTTGACTATTCTACAGAAGGCCGACATGTCGATTGATACTCAGCCCACCCCTGTGGGCGACGAACTACTGGATCGATTTGTGGCAGTCGCCACTGTACACCAAGAAGAAGGCGGTGACCTGCTCAGCGTTGCACCGGCCCATATTGGCCACGTAGCGGCTATTGGAAACCAGACTGGTCATGTGCATTTGGATTGGCGTATAGCACCAAAGAAAACCAACGTCACCCTGATTGTACCCGAACGATTTCACACTCCTATATCGTTCAATCCAGACATGCCCAACTTTACTCAAAACCTAGCAGTGCAGTCATTGTTTTACCTTCTACCTCGAGGTCGGCGCCAATAGATCAATCTGATATACTAGAATTATGGCAAATTTTTCTTTTGATGTTGTTTCGGAATACGACAAAGCCGAGATGAATAATGTGTTTGATCAGGCTAAACGCGAAATCGAAAACCGGTACGATTTTAAGGGCACACCCGCAGCGCTGGACTGGCTCAATACTGACAAAACCGGGCTTAAGGTAACTGGCAACGGCGATTGGCAAGTTGATGCAATTTTGGATATTGTGCGCAAAAAGCTGGCTACCCGTGGCGAAAGCCAAAAAGTACTCGACACGTCTAAGGAACCGGTGGTGGCTAACCTAAAAACTACCAAAGATGTACCGTTCAAACAAGGTTTAGACCAAGACAAAGCCAAGCAAATCACTAAACTGTTGCGCGACAAACTGCCCAAAGTTAAAACCCAGATTCAAGGCGACGCTGTGCGCGTGATGTCCGGCAGCAAAGACGACTTGCAAAACGCAATTCAGCTGCTCAAAGAGCAAGATCTGGACTTTCCGCTAAACTTCACGAATTATCGATAATCATAGTATCGTTGGCCTCAATCCAGTATACTGGTTTTTAGCATGAGCGAAACGAATTCTGTTCTCGAGCAGGCCGAAGCCGTCCTTAAACACAACGATCGCGGGCTGTACACCATCCCGGCGCATCAGATGTACCCGCATCAATGGTTGTGGGATAGCTGTTTTATCGCAATTGGTTTGCGTCACCTGGACATTGAACGAGCCAAAATCGAAATTCTAACATTGCTGCGAGGACAGTGGAAAAACGGCATGGTGCCGCACATGATTTTTACGCCGGGCAAGGCGTATCGCCACGATCGTGAAATCTGGCGTAGCTGGGTAAGTCCATTTGCACCCGACCCTGAAGACGTTTGCACCAGCGGCATTACGCAGCCGCCGATGTTGGCCGAAGCCATTGTGGCAATCGGTCAAAAAATGACATTAGTAGAGCGCCGCAGCTGGTATCGTCAGGTTTTTCCTGCGCTACTGCAGTATCACATGTGGCTGTATCGCGACCGCGACCCGCATGGCGAAGGCTTAACGCTGCAAATTCACCCCTGGGAAACCGGACTCGACAACAGTCCACCCTGGATGCACGAATTGCACGAGCATTTGTTGCCGTGGTGGATTCGCGCACTCGAGAAAACAAAGCTTGAAACAGTGGTCGGCTGGTTCAGGCGCGACACCAAAATTGTGCCGCGTGACCAGCGTTTTACCAACATTGACGCCATGGCTTTGTATGACACGCAGCGCCGGCTGCGCCGTAAAGGCTACGAAATCGGCAAGATTCTGGATCACGCTTTATTTGCCATCGAAGATCTGGCGTTTAACTGTATTCTGATTCGCGCCAACGAACATTTGCTCGAGATCGCCAAAAGCATCCGTGCCGAAGTGCCTGCGGAATTGTTGCTGTCTATAGACCTAACCCGAAAATCACTGGAAGAATTATGGGACCCGTACACCGAGCAGTATTACTCACGTGATTTTGTAACGCATCGTCTTATAAAAGTTCCCAGTATTGCCGCATTGTTGCCGCTTTACACCGGTATTATTAGCAAAGAGCGGGCTGACATTTTGGTAAAAACTATCGAAAACGAGCATATTTTTGGCCCGTCGTTCCCAATTCCATCGGCACCCTTGAACACGCCGTGGTTTAATCCCCGCCGATATTGGCAGGGCCCGACCTGGTTTAACACTAACTGGCTGATCATTGACGGTCTGAAGCGCTACGGATATAAACACCATGCTGCGGCACTGGTTGAGGGCTCGTTGGAGCTGGTAAAAGACGGTCATTTTAACGAGTATTTCAATCCGCTCACGGGCGAACCGCTGGGTACGCCTGATTTTAGCTGGACTGCTGCATTGACTATCGATTGGCTCAAGCGCTAGCTCCTGCGCGAGCCTATCTACTTTTGCGAGGGATACGCCAGCGGCATCACTGCCGAGCCCGGAGTGAGTGGGCGGGAGCAGGGTTAGTCATCGAGGAGCGATACGTTTTCGCCAGCCGTGTCAGCCGTTTTGTCGGCCAATTTTTGCACTTTACCCAACTTGCTTTCAATAGTACGCGACTTGCGACTTGCGGTATCAATAGTGTTGGTAGCCTGCACCAATTTTTCGCGCGTCTTGTCTAACAGATCGCCAAACTTGCCGAACTCGCCCTTAATAACGGTGAGCAGCTCCCATACTTGGCTCGTTTGCTCGGCGATAGCCAACGTGCGAAAACCAAGCTGATAGCTGCTCAAAATAGCGGCAATTGTTGTAGGCCCAGCGATAGTAACGCGGTACGTACTTTGCAGCTGCTCGAACAGCCCTGGCGTGCGCAAAACTTCGGCATACAGGCTTTCGGTGGGCACATACAGCACTGCAAAGTCCGTGGTTTTGGGCGGCTGGATATACTTTTCTTTGATACTTTTAGCCTCAAGTTTAATACGATTAACTAGTGCTTTATGCGCGAGCTCAGCGTCAGTAACACTACCCTTTTCTTGCGCTGCAACCAAGCGCTGGTAATCTTCTAGTGGGAATTTGGCGTCAATGGGCAAGTAAATAAAGCCGGACTTGCTGCTTTTGTCAGGTAATTTAATAGCAAAGTCCACGGCGTCGCGGCTACCGGTGCCCAGCATTACTTGTTTGTCGTAATGGTCCTTAATGAACACTTGCTCCAGCAGATTTTCGAGCTGCACCTCGCCCCAGGTTCCGCGTGTTTTAACATTGGTCAGCACGCGCTTAAAGTCGCTGACGTCGCTGGCCAGGCCTTGCATTTCACCCAACCCGCGTTGGACTTGCTCAAGACGCTCACTTACCAGCTTAAAGCTCTGGCTCAAGCGCTTTTCCAGGGTGCTTTGTAGTTTTTCGTCTACGGTAGCACGCATTTTTTCCAGCTTGTCGGCGTTATCTTTTTGCAACGTTTCCAAGCGGCCTTCTACCGTCTTGCGAATCTGCTCCAGCTTTTCGTCATTTTTATCACGCAGTTGTTCCAGGCGTTTGTCTAATGATTCGCGAGTCTGCGTAATGCCACCGGTCACCTCTTGGCGCAGGTCTTTATTTGCCTCGGCAAATTCGCGCCTGCTGAGCGAAAACTCTTCGCGCAAAGCACCACCCATATTTTTGCCGTCGTGGCTTTTGCGCAGGAGCGTCACCACAAAGCCCAAGCCAATCAAGTTGGCGATTCCTACCAGTAAAAGCATTGCGTTCATATATGTATTGTACTCCGTTCCAGCTTGCAGATGTGTGTGATCCTTAAAGACCCGGGGACGTCCCGGGTCTTCTTGGGAAGCCTCACACTTCCTGCTTCAATAATACGCGCGGACTAGTGAAAGCACAAGCGTTTTTATGGTCAGTCGAGGCGCAAAAATACGCGTAGTGGCTGCGGCAAAATACGAGTCAGCGAAACTACCAACAAGCCGACCAAAAAGCCTCCCAATACATCGAGCGGCAGATGCACTCCCAGGTACACACGCGATAGCGCCACTAAACCGATCCACGCAATGGGCAGCCAGCGCCATGCCTTCGGCAAATACGGCAGCAACGTCAGTGAAATAACGGTGGCAATGGTGGTGTGACCCGATGGGAATCCAGCACCTGTCTCTACCGAATAGCGATGAAAATCAGCCAGCAAGTCTGCTGGACGGCCACGGTCAACAAGTTGCTTCAGGACAAAGTCCAACCCATAGCCACCAATAATAACGGCCGCAAGCCGCCACGCCAATCGGTGAAAGCGCGCCACAGTGGCAATCGCGATGCTCGCCAGAGCAGCCCATACACTGCCACCAATCATGGTGATAACAATGCCTGCCATCTTCAGCGATGCCGGCCAGTCATTTATATGATGAAAGATGCTCGTTTCCCAGGTGGGAATTGCGTGCTTGGTGTGGATGGCCAGGGCTGTAGCAGCACCAAGCGTCAAAACAGCCACGACAAGACTGGCAATGTACCAGCCGCGGTGGCCATCGTAAATGGTTGTGTCGGTTTTTGCGTTCATATGATTTTCAGTATAGCACTGTTAGGTCCGCGAAACGTAGGCATTATTGCGAATATAAAATCTCCAGGGCTTTTCTTGGGCCTGCGAAATACCAATTCGCGTGGTTTGCACAATTTTGGCATCTGGCAATGGTGACTTTGGCACAAGCTGTAGTGGCTTTTTGTGCAAATCGTGGCCGCTCCAGTCAGTATTGATACCAAGGGCTTGGCATAATTTAGCGGGGCCGTTTGTAAGTTCTACACTCTGCTTTCCCGGTCTGTTCTGGTGCAAAATGTAATCACCCTCCATGGGTTCTGCTGCGCGAATTAATACCGCTGAGCCCTCGCCTTCCGGCCCCGTGACCACATTCATGCAATAGTGCATGCCGTAGGTAAAATACACGTACAAAAACCCAGCCGGGCCAAACATCACCGCTGTGCGCGGCGTTTTGCCTTTGTAGCTGTGGCTGGCGGCGTCTGTTTGGTGGTAGGCCTCGGTTTCTACAATTCTCAGTCGCGCGATGCCTTTTTCGTCTGTTAAAAGTAGTTCGCAATCCAGTAAATCGCGAGCCACTTGCACCGCATCGGCCTGTAAAAAATCAAAACTCATATCCGTAGTATAGCGCATGGACCACGCTTGTGTTTTAACTAGTTTTATGGTATAATTTACAGGTTATTGTTTTATGCAAACGATACGACCCTTGAGAAGGAAGATACCGCAGCACAAACCGCAGAAGCACTCCACCCAGAGAGGAAAACATCATGCACGAACTGCTTGCCAGCACGCCGGGTTCTGTCGCCATCGACCTCTTTACGCTCCCGCTGGGAACGCGTTTGGTCTTGAACGGCGTTGAATACGACGCCTGGAAAGCCGCCGTCGCCGCCCTGAGTGGCCACGACCTGACGCGCTTCATGCCCATCAAGCTGAGCATTTTTGCCGTCAGCGGCACGAGCATCGAGTCTGGACGCATCGACGTTACCGACCTGACCACAGGAAACTTCGTGGTGACCGACGGAAAGGCGTTCTCGGCGTCAGAGTTCAAAGAGCTGTTGCTCAGCAACGACAAGCTCCGCGTCAGTACTGACGTTCCGGCAACCATTCCAGACCTGACCCATCACGATAACCTTCCGCTGGCATTCGAAAAGCGGCGTTATCAAGCCGGGGAGTCACTGGGAATGCTCCTGGACTACAAGATCGACGAGCCCGATGTGATCAACCCGGAAGACCCCGCTCACCCGTTCCACTACGACGGCAGCAATTGGGTTGCTGGCCTCAACGAAGTTGAGTTGTACCTGCTCGTCCGCGACGGTTATGTCATGGCCGACGGATCGCTCTTTCCAGTCACCTACCTGATCGACTACCTGCGCGATGATCGCAACAACTGGGACATGCTACACCCAGTGGAAGACCCTCTACGGAAGTAGAGACTGCTGTGTGGCAGGATGGGACGGCGGTGGCTTCACACCCGTGGCAGTCACTGCCGTCCTCCTAGCCTGCGTCCACTCTTCCTTCTCAAAACATTGTTTTACCCCTGTCACATGTGATCGACCGACCTTATATGTTAGTGGTAAAGAGTTGTGTTTTAACTAGTTTTATGGTATAATTTACAGGTTATTCCGGCGTTTGCTAGGGATACGCATTTTGACATTGAGAAGGAGTGACTTTAAGATGTTGCAACCGGCGCATCATGCCATGGTACGTCCATTGCAACATCTTCCTGTCAGTCAATCGTTCAAGGAAAGCCTCATGCGCCCTTATACGATCATTCGTAACTGTGGTCATGTGCTGAACTTCGTGTTCATCGCCGTGGTCCTGTTCGTCGCCATCTACTTCGGCTGTTCCTTCGTGAGTGCCCTGATCAACTCTGTATGGTCAGTCAGCATCCCCGTGGTGGCCGTGGTCATTGCCGCACTAGCGGTCTACGTGGCGATCGTGGTCAAGACCTACAAGGTGCACCCCACCCCCTCGATGCTTCCGGACGCAACCGGTGAGCTTCGCGGCTGGCTGTACTGCGCCCTGTCCGTCGACGCCGTGTGGGGAATCATCACCTACTGCCCCGGCATTCTGCCCAGCTAACCCGCTCTACAGAAAGCAAGCACATCGTGAACGAGAACAACCCCTGGCCACCCATGACCCAAAACGGTGTTGACGCCACAATGATGCTGGCTGCCGTACGGCACTTTGGCCTCTGCGAGAAAGCAAGTGGCGCCCCGGGGTCAGAACCGCCGATCCGCCTCATCAACGGCAAGCTGTACGCCTTTGACTTCGTCAAAGCCGCACTGGATCACGCCGTCACCTGCACCGGCGCACGCTCGCTCAACATCCGCGCCAATCCGTTCGCACCCACCAAGGAGTCTGTTATGACCAGCACCGCCGCCGAACAGCCCGAGCCGCAGCCCGAGCTTCCCGCCGCGCTGGACCTCAGCACCGCAAAACTGCATGGAGTCGCCGTCGTCGTCAACCACAACGGTACCGACGTCGAGTACTACCTGGCACCGGTCGCCGACTGGGTCCCGCACCAGAACCTCCCCGCCATCGCCACGTGCGATCTGCACACTGCCAGGGTAACCACCGGCGTGGACTGGGAACTGGATGCCGGCCAAACGGTGACACTCTTCGAGCTCACCGGCAACGGCCAGTACCTGGTCATCGGCAAGCTCGCCTACCACTACGACGACGTCGTCGCGTTCCTAGAGCGCTGCGGCGAGCAGATCCGCGTGGACGCCGACCCCTACATGCCTCCGGCGTGGAGCGACGAAAGTCAGCAGGTCCGGCACATGCGCGGCCTTGGCCTGCACGAGCTGGACGCCGAAGACGGACAGCTGCTGCCCGACCGTACACACGGACTCGACACCCACGACACCGGTCTCACCGAGCTCCCGCCGGAGGCCTCCGAGGACTACGACCGCGAGGCCGTGGCTGCCGCAATCGGCGAGGCCAACCAGATGTTCGAAGAGCAGTGGTTCAGCAAGCAACAGCGGCTGGTCCTGACGCTCTTCGGCGTCGCCAACTGCACACTTCTGGTCACCGGGCTCGGTGCATCCATCCACCAGCACTACAACATCTACCTGTCCATGCTGATCGCCATGATCGCTGGTTCCACCATCACGGCGGGAATCGGTGCCTTCGGCGCCATCGTGGCCAGCAAGTACGCCGACAGGCCTCTGTTCGCTCAGTACGAGTACCAGGGCCAGCGGGTTCTTCACACCTGCGGTGCTCTGATCGGCTGGACGATCATGACCCTCGGGGTTCTGAGCTTCCTGTTCTGAACGACTCCAGCGCGCGCGGGTCAGCGGTGGCACCACACTTCAGTGGCGCCCCGCCGACCCCGCCTAGCTCCTTCTCAATGCACCACCCCTTTTACTTCTTACACCCTGGCTTTTAGAAGCCCGCATGCAAGCAGTAAAACTACACGGTCAGATTGGCACGACCCCATTTGAGCGTTTTGGCCATCCAGATCAGTTCTTTGTAAGCATCGCCAACATTCCTTTCGGCATACGCAATAAACTCCGGCCGTAATGCGCCGGATTCGTCAAACATGTCTTGTACCCGGGGAAAATACACGCTCCACGAGGTAGCCACCAGACCCATTTCGCGTACGGTTAACGCTAGTGCTTCCACGCAGCGCGTACCACCCCAAGCGCCATTACTCGTGCCAGCCAAAGCTACGGGTTTGTGTTTGTAGTTTTCTAATTCACTGTCGAGCATTCGCTTGAGCGTACCCGGAAAGCTATGGTTATATTCGGGGGCCACAATAAAAAAGGCGTCGGCCTTGGCAGTGATTTGGGTGTATTTTGGATCTTTGCCCTCTGGGTCGTTGCCATCGCCGGGAAAATCAAAGTCACCTGGGTCTACAAAAATAATGTCTACACCCGGCAGCTGACGGCCAAACTCGGCCACATACTGAGCGGCCGTAATTGATTCGCGTTTAACGCGCTTGGTGCCAGCTAGCACCGCAATGGTCAATTTCTCATCCATGCCAGTTCCTTAATGCAATGCGCCTATTCAAGTTCGTGAATTTGCGCATGGTTCAGCCCAAAATAGTGCGCGACCTCATGCCACACGGTGTGGCGAACTTGTTCTTTGAGCGACGCAAAATCATCGGCCCATTCCTGAGTCGGGTTCTTAAAAATGGTAATGCGATCTGGTCCGTACGATGTCATGCCCTGGCGCTGCGCCAGCGGCACACCCTCGTATAAGCCAAATAATGTTTGGTCGCCCCGCAGCTGCAACTGTACGCGCTGCTCAGGCGTGGGATCATCGGCGTAAGTGATAGCCACGTTCTGGATCGCAGCCTGGTGATCTTTGGAAAGCGTGGTAAGAGCCTCAGAAATGAGGTCGGCAAATTGCTCGTCGGTTACGGTAAACATATCGCTATTGTACGGGGTTTACGCGAATTAGACTACTCTTGCCCGCCAGTTTCCTGAGAAAATAGCTCCATGTAGGGATAGATGCCTTCGTCGATGCGTGCAACATCATCGGCGCCAGCTATATTCATGACGTTCCAGGCGCTCATGCGATCGTACACACCATCGGTGGATTGCTCGCTAAAACGAACATTGGTCAAAAAGTGAACCCACGTGCTCACCACTTGCTCGCTAAGGGGGTTCTGTAGCTTGTCGGTTGTGAGCGGACCGCCGGGCTCGGCAGTGTACATAGCGTCGGAGCACACCGCAAAGCGCGTTACTACCTCGGCGGCAGTGCGGCCGATCAGGTGCACATCATACATTGTGCGCGGATTTGGCTCGGCGTCCTGCCAAGCCCACGCGTCACATGACAATGAAACGCCGTACTTTTTAACGGTATCATCGCTGGTACGCGTTCTGGCATCGCCACCAATTAAAAGCGCCGGGCGTTCATCCCACACCACCCGCACAAGCGGATTCTGTGGTGCCAGGTATTTGCCCAACGCAGTTAATAGTAGCTGATGCGGGGACATACGAGGATCATTCTGGTGACTTTCAAATCGTTCCGTCATGATCCTTACCGCCTCACCTGCTACTTGTTGTTTCGCTTGCGCTTGTTAGGGTCGAGTTCGCGCTTGCGGAGTCGCAAGTTCTTTGGCGTGACCTCTAGTAATTCGTCGTTTTCAATGAAGTCCAGGCACTGCTCTAGGCTCAGAATAGTTGGTGGCGTCAACTGGACCACACCGTCACTGCTCGAGGAGCGCATGTTGGTCAGGTGCTTGGTCTTGCAGACGTTAATCTCCATGTCTTCCTGGCGAGTATTCAGACCCACGATTTCGCCGGCGTACACTTTTTGGGCTGCGCCAACAAATGTAGTGCCACGAGCTTCTGCGTTTTGCAGTGCATATGGGGTGGTAGTGCCGGTTTCAAAGGCAATCAACACACCGTTACGCAGCTGTTGCAGGGCTGCGCCTTGTGGTTGGTAGCCAACAGTTAGGCTGTTCATAATGATGGTGCCCTTGGTGTTAGTCATTAGAATGTTGCGCATACCCAACAACGCGCGGGTTGGCATTTCGTAGATCAATTTGGTTACACCTTTGGTGCTCGAAAATTGCTCTTTCAGAGTAGCGCGGCGCTGGCCCAGTTCCATTTGAACAGTTCCAACATGTTCGGCAGGAACCTCGATAATAACTTCTTCAAGCGGCTCCATAGTCTGGCCGTCTTGTTCTTTGGTTACAACTTGCGGGCGGCCAACTTCAAATTCGAAGCCTTCGCGGCGCATGGTTTCGATCAAAACAGAAAGGTGTAGTTCACCACGACCAGCAACAGTAAAGCCAATGCCGTCTTCTTCTACGCGCAAACCAACGTTGGTTTCGAGTTCTTTTTGCAAACGGTCACCAATCTGGCGAGAAGTGGTAAATTCACCTTCGGTACCCTTGAAAGGACTGGTGTTAGGGCCCAAGTAAATGCGAAGCGTTGGTGCTTCTACTTCCATAACGGGCAACGCTTCGGGTTGGTCAGCGTCGGCAATAGTTTCACCAATTTTAGCGTCGGCAACACCGGTCAATTGCACGATGTCACCAGCAACACCGCCGGGAACTTCAAATTTGGTCACGCCGTGGCTCATGAATACCAAATCAACTTTGGCTTTGGTCATGGTGCCATCTTTTTTGCACAAGGTAACCTGTTGGCCAGGTTTTACGCTACCGCGAGTAATGCGGCCCACGCAGTATTTACCCTTAAACGAGTCCCAGCTGAGGCCGGTAACCAACATTTGGAATGGCTTGTCCATTTCTACGTGTGGCGCAGGTATATCGGTAATAATAGCGTCAAAAATTACATCCAAGTTGGCGTCTTCTTCAGGGTCAGCAGGCGCTTCTTTCCAGGCTTTGCCGGCGCGGCCGATAGCGTAATACACTGGGTAGTGCAATTGGTCTTCGTGAACCGCTAGTTCCAAAAACAGGTCGGCTAGTTCATTTTCTACTTCTTGAATACGACGAGCGGGCTTGTCGATCTTGTTGATAATTACAATGGGTTTCAAACCTTGTGCCAGAGCTTTACCGAGCACAAATTTAGTCTGAGGCATGGGGCCTTCTTGAGCGTCAACAATCAACAAACAACCGTCAGCCATGTTCAGCGTGCGCTCAACTTCGCCAGAAAAGTCGGCGTGCCCTGGGGTGTCAATGATGTTAATGCGGTAGTCGTCGTGTTGTACGGCAGTAACCTTGGCAGTAATAGTAATGCCGCGTTCGCCTTCTTGGTCGCCACTGTCCATAATCAGACTTTGGTTCATCTCGGCCTGGTTATCGCGGAAGGTCTTGGACTGCTTTAGCAGGCCATCAACCAAGGTAGTTTTACCATGGTCAACGTGCGCAATAATTGCGATGTTACGGATCTTGGATGGGTCTTGGTTGTTTGGTGTCATAGTATACGTGTATTAGACCGGTCCTTATTCCGGCAGCTGCTCCTGGGGGCATATTTATACTTATTTTAACATACAGATAGATATATCCAAAAAAGCGGATGTCGGTACACACAGATGTGCGGGGTGAAGGTCGTCGGGTGCCAAGTGGCGGTTGACGACCTTCACGGTCCGCTCAGTATTCAGTTGTGATTGTGCTCAGCGTGGCTGACTGTCGTGAGTGCGACTACTGCTTGCCGTACTGGCGGCGCGTGGCGAGGCCAGCGGCGACCACCATGAGCAGCAGCAGGAAGCACGCGACCATCATGCCGCCGGAGGGCATGCCGATGTTGGGCATCGAGAACTCGCCGAGGCTGGACCGCACGAAGAAGCAGCCGAACCGGTCACTGAACGCGTGGTGGGCGTCGGCGTAGGCCGGCGTGACACACTGGTTCGCGTACGTGACCGTGCCCGGCTTCTGCGCGTGGATCAGGCCAACCGCCGTGAGGACGATCAGCGCGACGCTGACGCCCAGGTTGCGAAGAAAGTGGCCGCGGGTACGGTGGTGCTGGGTCACGATGTACTCCAGGAAGAAGTAGTACTCGGGTGATTGGCGTGCGGAAGCGCAGCAGAACTAGTTGAAGTAGTCCGGAAGATCCGGGCAGTTCGCCTTGTTCCAATCGTGGATGCGCTTCTGTGTCGGCGTGCTGGTCAGAGACTTCAGCAATTTCTCGCCGAGGTTGCTTCCCAGGCCGCTGGCGTCGGTCGGAACCTTGCCATTCAGGCCATCGAAGTCCTGGGCGTCCCGCTGAGCACGAGCGATATCGGGCTCGATCTCGCCGGGCGCTACCTTGTCGACTTTGCCGTAGAACTCGGCCATGTCGCCAGGCATACCCATGACAAGCTGGATCTGCTCGGTGAGACTGCCGTGCTTGGCAACCTCGTCGTAGTGCGCGGACTGCTTGCGAGCCTCGGACTCCCACGTATGACAGTACGCCTTGGTACTGCGATCGGAATCGCCCGAACCAAAGCTACCGAAGTTGATGTTACTCGCGACGATCAGCACCACCACAACCGCAAGGGCCGTGAGGATGATCCGTCGAAGGGTACGCGTGCCCATTTCCTCCCCTGTAGGGTCGGTGAAACACAAACTGAATTATAAAAGAGCCGGGCTCTTTGTTTGTTGAGCGGATGTTACGGTGTAACGAGAGGTAATTTTACTACATTACCTCTGTTTTGTCAAGACTCTCGCCAGATCATTCAACATGGTAGTTGGGGCTTGGCAAGCGCTGTTTGAGCTGTCGCACCAGTGCGCCAGTGCCAATAAAGTACGCTACAAATGCCGCAAACCAGCCAACGAGCGGAATATACATCAAAACCACCAACAGCACGACGCCCACGGCCATAATCGCCAACGCGTTTTTTGCCTTGGAAAGCACCATGCTTCCCAAGTAGTAAGCAGCGATTGGCATGCTCAGGGCTACCAGCAGAATCCAAGCCATCAATCCAAATAGAGCCAGCGGTATACCCACCAGTGTCAGGCTGAGCGCTACCAAGCCGACCGGAACTACCACTGTTGCCAGCAATCCCGCCAGCAACGTTTTGCCAAGGCTGTTGGCGGCAATCGCGCTGACACGATGAATCTGTTGCGGAAAGATCAATGCCATCGTGAGCGCAAATGCCGTCATCATAATAAGCGCAATAATGAAGCTGCCCAGGTCGAACACCTTGCGGTCCTGATGCTTTGGCATGTGATGAGTCACGGCGCCTTTCACTGCGGCCGTGCTGGCAATGGTAGCCGAGTTGCTACTGGTGTACTCCAGCGTCCCCGCAACCAAGGCCCTGTCTTGCAGCTGCAACGTGCTGCCAGTAAATCGTAGATTGCGACCAATGGTACCCGTCAGTGTTGTATCTGCGCTGGCAATAACAGCATCGCGCTTTACCGTGCCATCAAGCGCCAGTGTGCCTCCGGCGAATGTTGCGTCGCGGCCAATGCTCGCCTTTTTCTCCATAGTAATCTGGCTGGCAGCAATGCTCGCACTGCGTTCCACGGTGTTTTGCAACGTTACCAGTTGACCGGCTGCGCGCACGCTGCCCTCAACCTTACCACTAATGGTAATTGTTTGAGCCGCACAAATCACGTCGCCCTTTACTGTGCCGCTAATAATGACCTGTTGACCGGCGCAGTACACATCACCGTCAACCACGCCCGCAATCCGTATCTGTTTTCCAGCACTATATACCGAGCCGTTAACTGTCTTGCCAGCATCAACATTTTGCGTAAACGCCTGGGCGCGAGCCACCCCGACCCAGCTCAAGGCCGACAGCGCTGCCACCGCCACGCCCGCAATTACTAGCTTTAGATGTTTCATCGTAGAACCCTCTTACTTGTCTTATATTGTACACTAAAGATATGCGACCGCTCGCCGAACAGCTACGACCCGCCACACTCGACCAAGTTATTGGTCAAGAGCATTTAGTGGCTCAGGGCAAAATTATCCAGCAGATCATTGCCAACAAGCAGCCCACCAGCCTTATTTTGTGGGGCCCGCCGGGCAGTGGCAAAACTACGCTAGCGCGGATTATTGCTCATGAAACAGAAGCCGAATTTATTGAAATCAGCGCCGTTACCGCTGGCAAGGCCGACATCACCAAAGTAATCGAGCACGCTCGCGGCAACCAACGCTTGGGTCTGCGCACCATTTTGTTTGTAGACGAAATTCACCGCTTTAATAAGGCACAGCAAGATACGCTGCTGCCGGTGGTCGAGGACGGCACCATTGTACTGATTGGCGCTACCACCGAAAATCCCAGCTTTGAGGTGATTACACCGCTGCTCAGTCGATCCCGAGTGCTGGTTCTGGAACCGCTCAGCAAAGAAAACATTACGCACATTTTGGAAAATGCCGCCACTACGCAAAAATTAACTACCAAAAAGCTACCTAAGGAAAGCCTGGAACTACTGGCTGAACTGTCTGGTGGCGATGCTCGCGTAGCCTTGGGAAATCTGGAACTGGCAAGCCAATTGGCTGGCAAAAAAACTATCACACCGGAGGTAGTAACCACTGCCGCCCAAAAACGCGTCCCCGGCTACGACAAAAACGGCGAAAACCACTACAATCTGATCAGCGCCTTCATTAAAAGCATGCGCGGATCCGACGCCAACGCAGCGCTCTACTATATGGCGCGCATTTTGCAAGGCGGTGAGGACCCCAAGTTTTTGGCTCGGCGTATGATAATCTTTGCCTCCGAAGATATTGGCCTTGCTGCGCCCGCGGCGTTAAACCTGGCCGTTTCTACCTACCAGGCCGTGGAGCGAATCGGCATGCCCGAGTGTCAGTACAATCTGTACCACTGCGCCACAGTGTTGGCTAAAACCAAAAAATCACGCGAGGTCGCCAGCGCCATGTATGCTGCCCAAGCGGCTGCCAAGCAGCATCCAGACTTGCCTGTTCCCTTGCACTTGCGCAATGCACCGACCAAGCTCATGAAGGACTTAGGCTATCAAAAAGGCTACAAATGGGAAGCCGATTTTAAACACCAAAATGGCTTTTTACCGCCAGAATTGGGTAATTTGGAGCTGTTTTAGCTCTGTTGGTGTAAGATAATTCGCTTAAGCTTGCAAAGCGCGCTATACTAAGTGCATATGAAACGAACCCTTAGCACTGCGACGCTCGTTGCGCTCTTAGTCCTCACCATTTTTGCCCTTCATAAAGTACAGGCCCAGGGCACCCAACCAGATAAAAATCAGCCCATTACCACTGTCAAACAATAAAATAGCGGCTTTTATAGACCAAATCCGAACAAAACCTTGAAACGCTTCCCCATCTAATGATATGGTGGCTATAGTGTCTTATGTGCAGAGAAGTTGACTTTTTTGACTTTTTTGACTTTTTAGTATAAAATGAGTTTCATATCCATCAGGTGAGGAGGAGAAACCCCTATGGTAAAAAACCTTTTAAAGAAGGTGAGCGCTTTCTTTGCAGCAGTTGTTTTCTTCTGCGCATTAGCTAGCTCTTCGGCCAGCCAGTTTATTGGTCAGCCAAACACCGTAAACGCAGCCACAAGCTGTGACAAAGTAAACATCGTGTACTGTGGTTTGAGCGGAAGCTCTACCAGTGCATATATTAGTTCGTTCCAGAACTTCTACAACACCAACAAGTCGGGCCACAAAAATTCCCCGACTGTTAAAAAGGACTACACCGACCTGCAAGCAGTTTACAACTGGGCAGGTGCCAGCAAGTCTATTGTTAGTGGCATGAACACCACCAACACCAAATACGGCACGCTCTACAAGGACGGCCACATTAGTGTTGACGGCGCAACGGTTGCTACCGACTCATGGGTAAGCGCCCGCTTTAACGGCGGCAGTGGCTTCACTCATGTTGAGGGCAACGTATATGCTCGTAAGACTACGACTTCTTTTGCTGAAAGCTCAGCTAAGGTAATCGTATACTTCAACACTGACGGCAGCTTCAAGTTCGCCGTAATGATCGACTGTGGTAACGCTGTTAAAGCAACGCCAAAGCCACCAGTAAAACCTGCTGCAAGCTTGGTTTGTGACTCGTTGATCTTCAACAGTGCAAACGGCAGCGACAACAAATCATTTGCTTTTACCGCTAAGGCAACTGCCAAGAACACAACCATCACTAAGTACGACTTCGCATTTGGCGATGGCAAAACGCAAACTGTTACCAGCAGCGCTGCAAGCGCCAAGGTAAACCACACCTACGCAGCAGCCGGTACCTACACCGCAACTGTTAGCGTAAGCAGCAAGGACAAGTCAAACGTCACGTCTCCTGACTGTAGCGTTAAATTGACTATCGCTCCACCACAAGCTGTTCTGACCTGTGACAACCTAACGTTCACAAACCAGGGTAAAGACTACACCTTTACTGGTAAGGCTTCCGCCCAAAACACTACTATCACCGACTACGCTTTTGACTTCGGTGATGGTGACACCAAAGCTGTACCAACCAGCGCAACGACTGCAACCGCTTCACACACATACAAAACACCTGGCACCTACACCGCTTTTGTAACGGTTAGTAGCAAGGACAAAAAGAACGTAACCAGCGCTAAATGTGCAGTTAAGATCACCATTGAACAGCCAATGTGTACTGTTCCTGGTAAAGAGACATTGCCTGCTAACTCACCTGAATGTGTAGAGACACCTGTTGTTACTTGTGACCAGTTGATCTTCTCACAGAACGGCGAAAACAAGTTGGCTTACAGCTTCGTTGTTAAGGCAACTGCGCAACACGCAACTATCACCAGCTACTCTGTAGACTTTGGTGACAACACCGCTGTTTACACCGGCGCCGATGCTGCTGTAAATCACACCTACGCCAATGCTGGCACTTACACCGTTAAGGCTAGCGTGAACGCTACCGCTAACGGCAAAACCATTACCAAGACTTCTGAGACTTGTACTGGTACCGTAACTATTGAACAGCCAATGTGTACTGTTCCTGGTAAGGAAAACCTGCCAGCCAACTCACCTGAATGTGTAGAGACGCCTCCGGTAACGCCTCCTACCACACCTCCAACTACCCCTGAAACACCTACCACGCTACCAAACACTGGTGCTGGTGATGTAATCGGCCTGTTCGTTGGTGTAACCATCGCAGGTGCCGCCTTCCATCGTTTGTTTGCCAACCGCCGCATGTTCGGCCTCGGCCAATAAGCCTTATAGGCTTCAGCCCTCTTAAATACCGCCCCAGGCAACTCGGGCGGTATTTTAATTGGAAAGATTTACAGCAAGTCTGATACCATAGTCATAGCTATTGGATAGTTATGTCGGAACATGCTGATTTTCACGCTGTATCATTAGATGCCTTTGAAGCCGTATCCTATGGCTATACGACGCCGGAACATCACCAGGCGTTTCAGGAGCTTGTGCTTAGTTCGCGCAAGCTACTGCTGAACCACTTTGTGGCTTACTCCCGAAAGTACGAAGACACCCCCGAAGGCCTGTCTTCGGTTAACGAATCGCTGGCAGTCCTTTTGCAGCTAGAGCAACAAGAAAAAACTGCAATTGATGAGCTCTTGCTTGCCCCGGCTACTGGCAGCTGGCTGGCTCAAACCGTGGACCGGTTAGAAAATGGCAGCCCGGGCACCACACCTTTGTGGGTCGACATAGGCTTTTTTGCCAATATTGTGGCCGGATTTGCAAGCAAGCACGGCCTGGATTTTACATTGACAGCCCCGGTTATACAGAGCAAACTGCACATTCCCCAGCAGGGAACGGCAACGCTAGCGGAAAGTCGTACTTGGGGTATGACAAATATATCAAACCAGCATGGCGTGCTGCATATACAAAATGGAACCAGCGCTGTACATATTCCTGAGCCAGCCATCAGACAGCCACAGTGGAATCCCGTGCGCCGAATTATAACGCAACCTCAATCTTCACCCATTAATCCAGATAATTATTCGGACCTGAGGCTGGATGTCCTGCTTGACGATGCTGATCCGTACAATAGTGGCTTAAATCCGTACAAAATATCCGACGCAGAACATGTCGAATGGCAAGCAACGATTGACGCCGCCTGGGAAATACTAATGCGAGCAGACTCTAACAGCGCCTGGCACCTGAGCAACGGCTTGTCGGTTATTGTGCCAAGCCCGCAACGAGCACGATTTGAGCCCTACAGTTCGTCCGACAGCATAAGTGTCGGAAGCATTCGAGCCTCTTTACCCACCAGCCCGCTCGAGGCAGCCGAAATTCTGGTGCACGAATATTGCGGCCACAGTGCACTCAATACGTTTTTATTGGCGACACCGCTCACACCCCGCGATACCGTCGGCAGCACCTTGTACGCACCATGGCGCGACGACCCGCGCCCAAGCGGTGGCCTGTTGCACGGTATTTATTCTTTTTCGCGAGTCGTCGATTTTTACACCGCTGTTCGCCAGGCTATACCAGCAGATGACCCTCAAGTTCCGCTGGTAGATTTTGAGCGCACGCTTTGGCAGGCACAAACAGGCAGTTGCTCGTCAGACCTAAAAAACCTGTGGTACGAAGGCAGGCAACAATTTACCAGTTTTCGGTTTTACAGTGGCACGCAGATATTGAGCGGACACGCAATGGTATACCCTGATACGCGTATAAAATATGGCAAGCAGCTACTCCGGCTGCCAGTATCGCGCGATCCTATCAGAAATCTTGTACAAAATGCGTTAGTGCACACCGGAAATCAACACTTCCCAAAGCCGCTGGAGCACCTGAGCCACACTCCGCTCAGCGTTAACGACTTAGTAGACCTGGCCAAAGCCGACCATTTTGCGCAGTGGGCCGCTCATCATATACGACCGGACTCGCATGCTATTGACGTGCTGAGCGATGACTGGCTGCAAGGTAACCGCCCGACCGGCATTGTAATTGATTCCAAAGTCGAGGCCGATCCAAAGGCTTGCCGCCTGCACGGTCGAGCAATTCTGATGCGCCATCTTTTGTCTGACCCTGATAATTTTATGGCCGAATTTGATGCTTCCGATGAACCCCTCAAGCGAGCGGATATGGCGCTAATTCTTGGCAAAAGCGCACTGGCGCAGACGCTTTATACAGAGGTACTGGTGGCTGATGCGCTTTCTATTGAGGCGTTTGTTGGTCTGGGGTTAAGCGAGCGCCTGGATAATCCTTCGCCAAATAAATACTTTACCTATCACCTACAAAAACCGTACATACTCCTTGCGCTGCAAAAAGCAATCACGGCCAAAAGTGGTGACGCGGCGAATTACAGCGCACTCAAGGAATGGCTTAGAACTCAGCGCCTAAATCCCGGGCCGCACAACGCGATCAAACACGTCAGCAGTGCCTAGACTCCAAAGAAGTCCTAAGTTATGAACCCTGCGACCCAGCAGTGGTCGCCAACTTGGCAACCAGATTCACGGTGCTAGCCGGCAGCGGTTCGTCAGTGATAAGTCCGGCTAGATCCACCTGCGCCAAGCCTAAATTATCAAGCGGCGCTTTTATGGGAGCGTCCAGCTAATGTATCGGACCAGATCGAATGACCTCGCCTCGCTCTAAATCGTCAAAACTTTCGATCCAATGTTCAGCAGTCGACATACAACCCTCCTTTTATTTTTATGAGCCCGACGAGCCACCCGTAGTGGAAACTTTGGCCGTTAGACCAGTAACATCAGCATCCAGCGAAGCTTCCGTGAGGCTACGCAAATCGAGCTTCGCATAGGACGAAATAGGTGCCCTTACCGGCGATTCTTCTTCGTAGAGCTCAGCGCCCACGTCTAGCGCTTCCAGATCTTCGGAAGTAAACGTCGTTTTTAAAACTTCCATACCAAACCCTCTTTTATGATGTTTTTATTATAACATAAGCGGAACGCACGCAATTATAGTTGTGATTTTGAGCACCACCCCTTATAGTGGTGGGGTGACTTGCCAGCGTGGCTCGTCATGACTCCGAAGGAGGATCTCGCTTGAAAGACGAGTGATCGTATTTGACGAGCTGCTTCGATAGAGTGCGGCGGTACTGTATCGAACATCTGGCAACGGCCCCAACCACAGCCAGTGCAGCGCCCGCGCTAGCGTCTCGCTTTGCCGCTCAGGCTGAGACCAGGTTACCAAACGAATTGCCTGCGACTTGTCGTATGCTCACTGTTTGGCCTTAGCTGCATGCGCAGCACCCGGTGCCGGGAATCCTTCCTACTCTCCTGGTTGGACCCCGCTACCCGGCACCGGGTTCATTACTCAAATACCACCCTTCATTCTTTCACCTGAGCAGACGGATGTCTGACGACTTGATGCGCTTTTGCCGACCGCGCGTTTCACGCGCTCCAAGCCCATCGTCCGCCTCCCGTCTGCTCACTTCACCACTTTGCACACTAAATCAGCCCGACCTTGCGGGCTGATTTTAATTACACACAAAGTATTTTATGCTTGCAAAACGATCTGCTCCCAGGGCAAATCTGGCTTGCCAAAATGCCCGTAAGCAGTGGTTTGCAAGTAAATCGGCTGGCGCAAACGCAGCTGCTCCACAATATTTTTAACTGATGGAACCAACAGATTTTTGGCAAATTCATATAGTTCTTCTTCGGACTTTTTGGCTGTGCTAAAGCTGTTGATGGTCAACATTACTGGCTCTTTGGCGCCGATGTAATAGGCCAGAGCCACCTCGCACTCGTCGGCCAGACCAGCAGCTACGATGTTTTTGGCAATGTATCTGGCTGCATAAGCGCCCGATCGGTCAACTTTACTCGGATCTTTGCCGCTAAACGCACCGCCGCCCACGCGAGCAAAACCGCCGTAGCCATCGACTACAATTTTGCGCCCAGTAAGGCCAGCATCCGATGTTGGACCCGGCGTGTACCACACACCCGTACCGTTCACCACCACTTTACTTAGTGGCACGCTATAGCCATATTTTTGCAATGTTGGCACGATAATTTGTTCGTACACGTCTTTTTGGACCTGCTCCAGCGTAATGTCTTCGTTGTGCGGAACGGCAATGGTTACGTGATCCACGCTCACCGGCTTGCTGTCCTCGTAATTTACCACCACCTGCGCTTTGCCGTCGGGTCGCAGGTACGGCAATGTCTGCTGCTCGCGAGCCGCATCCAAACCACGTGTTAGTGCATGCGCCAGCGCAATGGGCGTTGGCAAATATTCCGGCGTTTCGTTGGTAGCAAAGCCAAACATCATGCCTTGATCGCCGGCACCATCATCGTTGTCGGTACCCACTGCAATCTCACTAGATTGTTGGTGAAGGTAGTTTTCAATTTTTGATTGATCGGTAAACGCCCAGGCTGGATTCGTGTAGCCTAATCGGCGAACCTGCTCGCGAGCAACTGCCTCAAAGTCCACTTTGGCAGTGGTGTTTACCTCGCCGGCCAACACGATCCGATCGGCAGCAACCAATACCTCCACCGCTGTTCGCGCCTTTGCGTCCTGCTTTAGCACAGCATCCAAAATGGCATCACTAATGGCGTCGGCAATTTTGTCAGGGTGCCCGGCGCAAACTGACTCGCTGGCGAATTGGGTTATTTTTGACATAAAAATATCCTTTCTGCGATCTACCACAGGAAGGATACAAGACTTGCTGATATCTTCCCCGCGGTAATCACGGGCTAGATGGAGCACCACACCCCTTAGTGGGTAGGTTGCCGGCAGGTCGTCGAGCTAGATCTCTCGCTGCACTCTGTATATTTATAAGTTGTTAAGCCTTTTTACAATACCGGACCAACGCAGACAAAGCAAGCACTATTGCCATTTTTGGGTAATAAATTTGTGAATATCAGAGGCAACAAAGGCAGCGCCAATTGGCAGCAAAATGGCCACAATCACATTTTCGGCGTGCAGCGGCACCACGTTAATGAAGTCGCGCAGCGAAGTAGTGAACATAATAATTTGCAGAACAATCGATCCAGCAATAGCCACCAGCAACTTTTTGTTGGGGTGAATAAAGTTGTAAATCCACGATTTGTAATCAAAGTTTGCACACAAGGCGTTGGCCCACTGAATCACAATTAAACTCAGGAAAGCCAACGAGCGAGCTGTTTCCTCGCCTAAGCCACGATTTAAATGGAATACGGTGAGCACCGAGAACGCTACCGCCAGTGCCATCACAACCACCCGAGAAACCAGACGCTTGCCAAGCAGCGGCGCGTTGGGGTTTTTGGGCGGTTGGTGCATGTGCTGCGATTCGGATGGACTTAGCCCCAACGGAATCACTACCAAGCTGTCGGTAACCAGGTTGACCCACAAAATCTGAATTGCCGTAACGGGCAGCGGCAGCCCCAGAACCAAAGCTGTCAACATGGTTGTTACCTCGCCGATGCTGGTGCTAAGCAAATACACCAACATTTTGAGAATATTGGCCAGGGCCGTGCGGCCCACCTTTACAGCCGACACAATCGTGCGGAAATTGTCGTCCATCAGCACTATGTCGCTGGCATCTTTGGCGGCATCGGTGCCGCTGCCCATGGCCAATCCGGTATCGGCTTGCACGAGCGCCGGAATATCGTTCACGCCATCACCGGTCATGGCTGTAACTTCAGATCCATGCACGGCCTTCAGTAACGCATATTTATGCTCGGGCAATACACGAGCAAACACCCGCGTAGTTTTGAGTGCTCGGCGAATTTCGTTGGGATCGCCGCCTTCCAGCACAGCGCTGGACGTAACTTGTTCTGGCCGCTCAGCAATGCCCACCGACTGCGCAATGTGTGCTGCCGTGGCCACGTGGTCACCGGTGAGCATCACCACTTTAATGCCCGCTTGGCGAGCCTCGGCGATTGCCTCAGGAATTTTGGCGCGCAGCTGATCCGCCAAACCCACCAAGCCGTCAAGCTGCATGCCCCGGAACGTCGCGTGCTCAATTTTGGCAGGCATTGCTGCAAAGTCGCGATGCGCGAATGCAATGGTTCGGTATCCATTGCCAGCAAATTCTTCCAGCTTTTGCTCCACCACACGCGTTTTGGGGGTCTTGCCGCACAGCGCCAAAATACGCTCTGGCGCACCTTTAACAAACATGGTTACGCCATGCTGGTGCTGCCACAACACGCCACTAATTTGCAGTTGCTGATTAAACGGAATTTCTTTGGCTTTGTGCCAACCAGCCGGCAATTCCACATGAGCCACGGCCGTATGCAGCAACTGATCTAACGAATCGCCCGCAAAGTCGTGGCTGCCGTTCAGGCTGGCGCGGATCGCCTCGTCAAAGGTTTTTTGGCTGCCATGCGTGGTTTGTTGTTCGGCAATGCTGAGTTTATTTTGGGTAATGGTGCCTGTTTTGTCGGTGGCGATCAACGTAATGGCACCCATGGTTTCGATGCTGGAAATCTTTTTGACTAGGGCGTGCACTCTGGCCATGCGGCGAGCACTCAGCAGCAGCACAATGGTAAGTGCCACAGGCAAGCCTTCGGGGATGGCAGAAACGACCAACGACAGGCTGAATCGCAACGCTTCCTCAGGGGTGGTTCCGCGCCATACCGCCAACGCAATTGCCACCAAAGCGCTCACAATAGTTGCGATCATAATTTTTTGCGTTAGCTTGTCGATTTTGCGTTCAATGGGCGAACGCGTGGCGTCAACACTGCTGGCCAAAGTGTGAATGCTGCCCAGCTGCGTGTCATTGCCTATGCCAGTGACCATCATCAGTCCGGTGCCCGATCGCACATAACAGCCCTTAAAAAGCATGTTGTGTTGGTCGTAAATAGCGTGCTCGCCCTCTAGTGCCGAGGCGTGTTTGTGCACCGGCAGTGATTCGCCGGTTAAAACGGCCTCGTCTACATGAACCTGGCTGCCTTCGATCAAACGACCATCGGCGGGAATTTTAACCCCTTCGGCTACGTGCACAATGTCGCCAGGAACCAATTCCTCGCTGGGAATTTGCACCGTGCGGCCATTGCGGATCACGCTCGCCATTACTACGTCTTGATTTTTGAGCGTTTTGAGTACCCGTGACACCGAGAATTGCTGTACATAATATATGACCGCATTCACAACCACAATAACAGCGATCACCACCGCGTCAGGCACTTTGCGCTCAATAATGCTGAGCACCAATGCCACCAAAAGCACCAGCACAAAAGCACTACTGAACGGCTCGATAATACGCTTGAGCAGCGATGTTTTTTGGGCCTGCAACTCGTTGCGGCCAAACTGTTGCTGGCGAATTTTGACTTCGTCGGATGGCAAACCACTGCGCGACGTCTCGAACGCCACCAACGCCGGCTCGATCTCCAGATTATAAATATGTTTGGGCTGACTATTCACGCTTATGATTATTATAAGTGCTTTGGCAACAAAAAACACCCTCTTTAGGGTGCTAAAATCTAGAGTTCCCGGGAAGTGACAGTACGGATAAACCGTATGCATGCCACTTCCCGGCCCTCGTCTTGCTTGTTTCTGGTTTTAGGCGCCCGTCTGGCTTAGCCCAGTGGGTAACTGCTGTTCGGGCAGTGCTTGTCGATCACCTTGTTGGTCTTGGTTTCGAGGCCGCCGATCTTCGCCTCCTCGGCCTTGGTGATGGTACCGCTGTAGGCGTGGGCGTAGATGGTGCTGAGTGCGTTGGCAGCCGAGGCCGACTTCGGGAAGATCCACGCGAACGTGGCGTAGAACTTCTGCATCGCCTTGTAGCTGGACTTGAGCTGGAAGTCACCGGTGAGCTCGCGCTCTTTTTTGGTGGGCTTCATGTCGTTGAGAGCGGCGCGAAGATTGGCGCAGCGGACCAGCTCGGGGTCGACGAAGCCATCATGGCCCTCGGATCCCTGCTGCTTCTGCTGCGAGCCAGACGAGCCGTCGCTGCCCTGCCCGGTGCGGCACCCAGTGGCGCCAGCCATCAGCAAAGCAACCAACGTCGCGCCGACAACACGTCGGGTAGTGCGGTAATTCACGAGTCCCCCAAGAAACAAAATACTCGATCCGAATGATCGAGCGACGAGTGTTGCGCTGCAACGTACTAATTAAATCATAAAATCGGCAAAATGTCTACTTTTGTTCTGTTGTTAGGGCTAGAAATACGCTCAAAAATTTGCTATACTGGCTCTGCTAGCGAGTTATTGGGGATTGGCCAAGTGGTAAGGCAGTGGGTTCTGGTCCCATGATCGGGGGTTCGAATCCCTCATCCCCAGCCAAGCAAGAGCGCTCACCTTTAGGTGGGCGTTTTTGCTTGTTTGTGAGTCGCTGTGGATTCGAATAGTTATGGAGCATTGCCAGCGACAATGCGACAGTCGAACAGAGTCGAATCCCTCATCCCCAGCCATGAGATTATTGAAAAGACTACAGATTGAACTGTAGTCTTTTTTGCTATGAAAAAGTTCGAATCCCTTCTCATGTCTATTGGAGATGAGTGTTGTATGATACATGTAGGAGGATCGTCATGGAGTCAGCTGAAAATCTAAAAGCACTTCCCGAATCACTGGCGGCTGTATTCACCCTGCCAGATAAACGCCAGTTCGAGGGCACTATTACTCGAATCGGATCAAACAACTTTGAACTAGCCATAGATGAAATGCCTGAAGAATCATGGCACGAGCTAAATACGATTGAAGCAGAGGCTAAAAAAGAGGATGACAAATATCTATTTCTAGACGTCCGTTGCATGGGTCGCAATATGCACACAAGACGTACTGGCGAGAACTCGACAACAATATTCGTACCCTCAATAACGCTATATACCAATGAGCCAGATAATCCACTAAGTCAGAATATATCTAGTCTAAGCACGAATGTAGATAATTTAGACCTATGGCTAGATGATTCTCTGTTTAGCTTTCACAACCCAATGCATATGGAAGATTCAATGGACTACATGCTTCAGAAAGAAGTTGGTGAGTATAAGTTTAAAGGCTTTCAGCTTACCCTGGGATTAGCAATAGGTGGTATGCGCATGTCGAAATTTACGCGTGAAGTAAAACTACGCCAACACGCATACATTCGCTTAAGAACAACCGACAAAGACCGCCACTACACAGAATTCCTTGATGCGCTGAGATCATTCGAAAGACTTGTCGGGCTTGCCTACAGGTCTCAGGTTACAGCGGCAGAGTTGGATGTTACATCAAATGATTTTAGCTGGACGGCAGGAGAAGCAAAAGAGCCAAATATCTGGCCGGCATACTCAATCATATTGTCGAACGTTATTCCCTCCTCGCCTCAGGATAGCTATTCTCAGGAGTTGAACTTCACACATAAGGGCATAGGCATAGATGATTTTCAAAAAATCTTGGATAGGTGGGAGGAACTTGAAGCGAATATTCTGCCGATGGTTGATGTATTTCTAACCAGCACGTCTGGCGGCAGTAATGTACTCGAGAATATATTTTTAAATCGAGTGCAAGCTATCGAGGGTTTTCACAGGGCGTTTAGAGACGGCAATCTAATTCCCGACGATGAATATGAGACGAAGAAAAATGCAATTTTAGAGAAGTTTACCGGAAAAGATAAAGGTTTTATAAAACGGCTGTTAAAGTTTGGTAACCAAGTAAGTCTAAGCCAAAGAATCAGGGAGCTTGATAAGGAACTCAAGCTCAAAGGCATTGCAACAGTTTTGGTATGTGAGCCTGACATCGTTGCAAATACTAGAAATTACTATAGCCACTACGAAAATGATATTTCAAACATTTGTCCTGCAAGTGATTTTGGTGAATTGACTTACCAGTGTGGTCAAATGGTTTTAGCATTGATTTTGATAGAGCTAGGCCTTGATAAGGGTTTGGTGAAACAAGCAACGAATAAGCTTAGGTTTTAATTCTAATGATAAACCGAGAGCACTTAGTTATCGTTACAGATGATCCGATTATGGCTGCAGTGTTATCGAGTGCTTTTGCTGCACCCGGACAATACGTTCCTGTTTATGAGTCTCCGAGGATGAGAAGGCCAGATCCAGATCGTGAAATCACAACCATGGTCAACAGTATGCGTAGGGTTGGCGTGGGCTCAATTATTTATAGCCGAGTCGATCCCGAGATACCTGAACTGGTTGCTCAATTTATTGATGCTCCCTACGTTGTAGTGGACGACTTTGACGATTTAGAAGATAAGGATGTAGCCACGCAAGCCAAGCAAAGAGCCGCTAAGATGACGAACGAGAATGCTAGTTTGGAGCTATATAAGCATTGCGTTCCTGTCGACGCCAATAATAAACTCGCGGTAGTAATTACCAACACGAGCGAGGTGGACTCAGTAATCGCAGCAAACTATGCAATAGCGAGGAATGCAGACTTCTTTACGATTACGATATCCGCCGATCTTCCTGCAAAAATTGTTGAGAAGCTGAATAAGATTTCAGCAAGTAATGTGTCGGTGGATATACGAAAAATAGACCTCAACCAAATAAAAGAAGACCTGACTCAGCTTTTGCCTAACGTAGATTTTTCAAAGTACTCAAAAGTACTGTTTATTTCTGAGAGTGTGCCTTTCGGTATAGCTTTACCAGCCACAGTTACGGCACATTTGCCAAAATTAAAGCTTGGTATTTCGATTGCAAGTAATCTTGGCGAGTACACTATCTCGCAGCGTAGAAAACATGCATTCAATGCAACGATGTTAATTAACAGAGAGCTCAAAACAAAAACCGAAGAAGAAGCTTTAGCGGCAGCTATGTTAAGGACTCAAGGATTGGTTAAAACCGAAGTATTAAAACATGCCAAGTTAAGTGAACTTGAGGTCGAAGTTTTTCCGTACGATGTTTTGTATATAGCTACCCATGGCGGTCAAGTAGTCGCTTCGAGGGAAGCATACGAGTTCAAAACTGATGACGACAGTATACATGAAGTAGTTGTTGATGTTGGTCGCGGAACAACCGGAGAAGTTCATCATATAGTTTCGGTTGACGGAGTAGAAAAGTCGTCTTCTGACTGGACAAAAGCGCAAGGTCAAGTATGGGTTGAGTACATGGACAAGGTTGTAAGAAATCGGATGCCCGTTACTCCGGTAAAGAAACCAGAAACCGTCATGATTCAAATGCGCGAACTTCAATTTGAACCAAATCAATCCGGTATGGGATCAGGTATGGCATTTAATACTCTGGCAAACGGCTATTCTCCATTAGTCATAGTGAATGCATGTGGTTCTTGGAATGAGATAAGCGGCACGTTTGTATTTGCTGGGTGCACGGCCTTTATAGGCACATTATTGCCAGTATTAGATGATACTGCCGCAAAATATGGTGAGGTATTTTGCAACAACTTATTCAAAGACGAGCTCATAAACGTGGCACACAGGGCACGGACTTCGCTGTCTGATGAATATAATCAAAGCCTATACATATTTACTGGTACCTTTGAAAGCAAGTTTGACTCAGCGAGCTCTAGCGCTGACTTGAATGGAATTGAAGTTTTACAAAAACGCATACCGAGGGAAATAGAAAAAATTAAAAAGCGCATCAAAGAGGTAAAGGGTACTGAAAGAAAAAACATCACTGAAGCCTACGAAGTCTATGCTTATTTTCTTGAGCAGGAGCTAGAGCAACTTAACGATTCGATTAAGCAGACAAGAGATAAGAAGTGAGAAGCTCCCGCTGATAGATTGGTAATTTATCGAGTCAAGCTTGCTCACGTTCATCAGGACGATTCGCTTTATTGTCAAAATTCCACTAGCATTTCGAAAAAATCTACAAAACCATCTCCAATTTCTTTAGCTTCCTCAAACGTGTATGCTCGTCCAGTTTGTTTCTCCAAAATTAGACGAAGCTCCTCATATTTCTCGTCGCTAACATCAAACATGCAGAGCTCCGCAAATGATGCTAAAAATGGTTATATTACCGTACCCTATGCCCAGCCAAAGTATTATTACAAATAAGAAGGCTCACAAATCGTGATGCCTTTTTGTTTTGTTCGAACTTTCCAATCTGTAAATTGAGTTCGAGTCTTTTATGGCGGCCACGACATACATTTTCGAACATTAAGATATAATCAGTACCATGAACAAGCTTTACGCATTTAGTCCGATAACTTCCAAAGGGCAATTCGACGCGGCCCTCAAATATATCGTTAAAAAATCAGAGGAGCTGAGTGAAAAACTGACCGGCACCAGGCTTTCTGTTGCGACCGTAAAAGTTTTTGCCCACTACCCTGAAGAGTTTCAATTTATGAAAGGCATCCTTGAGGAATACGGCACGTTTTCTACCATTGGCAGATCGACCAGCATATATGTCGATAGTGCGCTTACGATTGATGGCAATCAAATTGAAAACGTCGGCATCCGCGTTCCAGATCCGTACCGCCTTCAGGCGGGCTGTGTTGATTTTCGAGTTGAGCGCCCTAAGGATTTTGTAAGTTCTCTTCCTAAAAATGAATATGATTACATCCGACCATTTCCCGACATGCCTGATGATTTTGTAGAACTGTGGCATCCGGACTTTGATGTTGCTGGCTACATTCCCTTGGAGTAGCCTACACATCTTCTAGATGCTTCAGTTTTCGATACGTTTCTAGTCTTGCAGCTGAGGCACAATCCAATATTCTACAGCAGCGTGTAACTTCTCGGGAATCGTGCTAGCGTCGATATCAACCTGCGTCAGCCTGTAGTAATCTTCCAGTTCCTTGTTGCCTGAATACCAACTACCCAAGCCGCTGGCACTTACCCAAAGACCTCCGCTACGCCTTCCTTCAACTTCAGTCCGATGCTTGGCCTCCAACTTCATATTATTATGATCTTTTGACCAGACAACCGCCTCGCGACTACCGCCATATGGCTCGTACAACTGTAGCTCTTCTGCACTCAGCTCACGATACTGCAGATCGGGCATGTGGACCACTTCAGAAGCAGCTCGTAAGACGTGCTTTCTGAGGCTTAGTTCACCCATTGTATTTTGCGCTCGCCAGAACCGCCGACGCTGACGATCATTAGTGCTCCACTCCTCTTGAGTACAGGTTATTCGCTGGTGCACGCTGCCCTCTTTGCTATCGAGCACAATTGGTTCCACCGGTGCCTCCCTATTTTGCGTCATAGGAGGCACCACTAGGTGAAATATGGTGGTCAGGAGCTGCTCGGCTGTTTGTTGGCGACGTCGCTTCCAAAAATATGTGCCGTCGAACTCTTCCTCGAGTTTCCATTTAGACCACGGCGAGCCTGCAAGGTGCTTATCCATGTGGGTTAAAGCCTGTTGCGCAAGCTCAAGTCGTTTTGCCTGATTCATTCAATGATAGTACCATACCCCCCACTCAATAGAAGGTAGTAATTTCTACTGTGTGTACAGGTAGGTTGTGGGGATAATTCGTTTGCTGAAGGTAGCGCTACTCCAGAACAGTTTAGCGACAGCCTTACCCGTGTTCTCGTAATACTCCATCTTTATGTCGTATTTTTGGCCTGCCGTAAGGGTAACTTGCGCTTTGTTTTCGGTAACGCTGTGGAGCGTCCAGTTGTTAATCAACAATTGCCCATTCACCCACAGCCTTACGCCATCATCACTTCTGGTGTAGAAGGTGTATTTGCCTGTTGCCGGGACCATTATTTTGCCTGTCCAGCGAGCGCTAAACGTGTTATTTCCAATTGCGCTAGCCGGCGAACCGGTGCCCCAGTTAAAGTTTATTGTTTTGTCGGTACGCGTGACCTGGCTTCCAGTAAAGTCTGCGTTATTAAAGTACGTTGCCTGTAGACCATTGCCCGCTGCCGGTGTTGGAGGTTGAGAAGTTGCATTTTGGACATTCACCTGCATTGATGTTGGCGTGCTGTTGCCCGCTGCATCAAAGGCGGTAGCAGTAATAGTGTGTGTACCATTAGCTACGCCCGTGCTATTCCAGCTAAACGTGTATGGCGCAGTTGTGTCCGTGGTAGGCTGGCCGTTGTCGATCTTAAATTCTACCTTAACTACAGTCGTGTCGTCGCTGGCGCTGGCCTCTACATTAACCGTACCTGCAACTGTACTCGCCTTAAGTGGGGCGGTGATATCAACAGTTGGTGGGGTTGTATCAGCAGAAGGCTGCGGCGTAGGGCCAGTGCTGCTGTTCAGGGTGCTTCCGGCGTCCTGCCCATAAGGCGAAGCCTGCCATTCAGCAAAAGATTTAAGATTGCCTTGCTCGAATGGCAAGAACTGCCACGAGCCTTCGTAGGTGTTATCGCTAAAGGTGTTATTTTGGTTATACGTAACCGCGTTCTGCACTATCGTTCCCTTATATGGAGACCAACTTGGGTACGAACCGTAGTTCGAGAAGACCGCGTTAAGCCCACAACTATTTTGGAAGGTGCAGCTGGCGCCAATATGCGCAGGAGTCAAGCGGAACGTGTTTCCGTGAACTTTGACATTCTGTGTTTTCCAGCGACAGTCGTTGTAGTATGGCGCCTTGGCGATGTTCGTGCTGTTACAGGTACTTTCCTTCACTACCGAAGGATTAACCAAAGTACATTCCCCGCTACTTGTGTTGGCTGGCGAACCGCAGTAGCGATCGGCATTTTCCCACAGCGCAACGCCGCTCCAGTTGTCCTCAATAAGGTTGCCCGTAATGTCAAAAGTATTGTTGTACGAGGTAGCAACACGGCTGTCGGCGCCTGACTCCGAGACATAAATGGCTGCCGTTGGAAAGCCAGGGTTCTTGGGGCCACCCACGTTGGCGTTGCGTACCAGCGCGTTGTTACGGATCATGGCGTTGTAGCTGGTCTCGTATAAGATACCGACGTCGTCGTTGTCCGAAATATAGTTGCCTTCAATCAGGAATCCGGCGTTGTTGTTGTCGGCCCAAATACCCACGCTCTTGTTGTTGTGAATGTAGTTGTTGGTGATTGTTGCGTTCTTGGTTGCCCAGAATTTGCCGCCGCCCGTACAGCCACAGCCGTCAATTTTAGCTTCCCAGTCGTCGGTGTTGTTGTACGAAATTTCGTTGTGGTCGAGCGTAACGTTATTCACGCCAGCATCTTCGTAGGCGCTAAAACCATATTGACCATTACTGGTAAGACAGTTGTTGCTCACAACGTTCCCCGAGCCAATAAACACGCCGGCGCCAGCGTTATTCTTAACGGTGTTGTACTGAATTTTCCAGTCATGGCCAGCATCGTGGTTCACAACACCTTCGTTGTTGTTGTCGCCCGCCTTGCCAAAGTTTTGGATGGTTAGGTACTGGATTGTGACACCCGTAGCATGTTGTGTGAAGGCGTACAGATTAGAGTGCTGACCATCCAAGATAGCGCCTGGTGCACCAATGTACGTGCTGTTACTGCCCGGCTCGATCTGCGCATACTGGCCAGTGCCTAGCGTGTGTGTGCCTGGGGCGAACCAAAAAGTTTTGTTGTCTTGCGTAAAGTTAACTGCGCTGTTGTTTCCGGCAGGTACAGTAATTGCGCCGGAGGGTGCCGACGTAGGACCACCATTCAAAATACCGATATTGCCACATATGGTGGCAACTGGGGCTGAAGGCCATGGCGTGGCGGCACGAGTTGCCAAAAGGGTTGTAGCGCCAACAACTGCCGTAAGAATGGCGCAAATAAGTATTAAATGCGGTCTGAGCAGGCGCTTGGACAGGGGCTCGTTACTTACAACTTTAGCCGTCCTTCTAGATGAGGCTTGTTTTTTGGTAGTAGGTTTTTTTGCCACGACGAGGCTCTTTCTGTTAGCGATAATGCTTTGATAATACTGAAAAAGTGCTGTGTGTTGCAATGGCAAAAATGCCAATTATGGCTTCGTTATCTTAAAAAAGCTGGGGGAAACTACGCGCACCCGCAGAAATATAAGCTATACTACATTTTCCAGGCGCATGCTCAAACCAATACCGCCAAATGTTTGGCACACAAATGTCGGTTCTTGCGGTGTGCTCAGCGCAGCATCGTACACATAATTGAGATCATTAAATTGCGGCATATCGCGAGGCGAAGTGACGCGGCTCATAATTAACCAGCGAGCAAATGCGCCCGAGCGATTTTGGTGTGCACAATCACCTGGCTGGGCTCACCGGTCTTGGTATTCACCGTCAAAAAACGCGGCGCCACAACCCGGGAGGCGTCAACATACGGCAACACCGTTTTGGTGTACTCCAACGCCGACAAATTCACAACAAGTCCTTCTGGTGGCAACGTCTGGGCGATATCCCTGTCCCAGTACTTGTACAGATTTGCGTAAGGTTGGTCTGGTAGTTTATACCCCATTTCCAAACGATACGAACGGACGCCATCGTATGGTCGAAGTATTCCGTACAGACCCGATAAAATGCGAAGATGTTGCTGCGCATAATCACGATCCGCCTGACTTAACGCGCTGGCGCGCAAACCGCTATAAATGTCGCCCACAAAGCTATCCATAGCCAACGACTGCTGGCGCGAGGCGACGCTCCAGGCATTCATCGTGTCATGAACTTTAGCCGCAAGTGTGGCCGAAATACCCATGATCGTTTGCAGCTGCGCCGTCGACAATGTTTGCACGTATTCCGCGAGCGGCTTGATTTTACCCATTAATACCGGTCTGGTGGCCGCTCCCATATTGTGGGGTGACCGCATTGTTTTTGACGAGTGAATCAGTATTGTCATGTGCGCGGACCAAAACGCTTCAACGCACGTTCGTGAGCTTTGGCCGCCTCAACTTCACGATTATGTGGTTCGGCCTGCGTCGTTAACGTGCTCAGTAATTTTTTGGCCGCAAGCGCCACGTCATCAATTGCGTGGTTAAATGCGGCTTCGTTCACTTTGGACGGCTCGTGAAAGCCCGATAACTTACGAACAAATTGCAACGAGGCAGCTCGAATTTCCTCCTCTGTTGCTGGCGGATCAAAGTTAAATAACGTTTTAATGTTGCGACACATGCAGCTATTCCTTTTACTTTTTAATAGTACGGGCGGGCGCCGTAAAATGCCACCAAAATTACGCTAGTTCACCCAACATTCTTATGCTTCAGCCAATTTTCATGCTAAGCTAGATAAAAGGAATGCATGTGAGAGGGTATGTAAAGAAAGCCGGAATTTCCATACTGATAGTGGGTGTGTTAGTTTTGGTTGGCTGGACAATTTCACAGCTGTTGTCGTCCTCCAAAAAACAAGCCAACAATGGGCAGAACATCACACTAAACATTCCCCGGTCCAGTCTGGAACAAGCCAAAACCAGTGGCGCACTAGAACTATCGCTGAATTTTGAGGACGCGTCTAGCATACGGCGCGTCGATTATTTACTAGACGGAAAGGTCGCTGGCAAAAGCATCGAGCCTCCTTATAAAGTCCTGATTACTATTTCACATTTAAAGTCTGGCAAACACACAATTCAGGCAGTTATATATGACTTTTCGGGCGGCTCTACTAAAACCAAAGTTTTTACCTTTACCGTTGATAACAGTGGTGGCATCAGCATCGTCACGCCTGCAAACAATGAATCCGAACAAATTATACAAAACAGCGTGTCATTCGCGTCACAGAACAAAAAACAAAGCCGAGGCTCGGCTGGTTCGAGTTCGCAAAGCGGAAGCTCTGCGGGTGGAAGTAGTGGTGGCGACAGTGGTGGCACGCCGGCAGCTCGCACCGCCGGCGGATGGTGGGCGACGTTGCCAACCAGCATGCAAGTATGCAGCAATAACGTCTGGAACGGCGGCCCATCGGCGGCACCCGCCGGCGCCATTACCGTTCCCGCAGGCGACAACACTGGGTTCAACTTTGGCCAGACAAACAAAACATACTGGTTTGCACCAGGCGAACACACTTTGGGAACGGGCGAATATTCACAAATTACGCCCGGCAGTGGCAGCACGTACATTGGCGCGCCTGGGGCTATTTTGGACGGCAAAAACAACAATCGCTACGCTTTTAGCGGCTCGGCAAGTAATGTGCGCATCGCTTATCTTGAGGTGCGCAACTTTGGGCGCGGACTCGACAATAATAACGAAGGCGTGATCAACCACGACTCGGGCACCGGCTGGCTCATGGAATATTTGTACGCGCACAATAACGATGGCGCGGCAGTATTTATTGGCAGCCAAAACACTGTGCAGTTCAGCTGCCTGAAAGACAACGGTCAGTACGGATTCAGCATGTATAAAGACCAGGTTGAGGGCGATTTTGCGATCAAGAACATCACATTGAACAACAATGAAATTAGCGGCAATAACCAAGACGATTGGGAGTCGCAGATTAGCGGCTGTGGCTGTACTGGTGGTGGCAAGTTCTGGGATGTTTTGGGCGCTACTGTTACCAATAATTACGTACACGACAACCTGAGCACTGGGCTGTGGGCCGACACCAACGACACCGACTTCTTGTTCGACAGCAACTGGATCGATCACAACTCGGGCGAAGGCATTTGGTACGAAATCAGCTACAACGCCACTATTAGCCGCAACGTTATAACGCGCAACGCTTGGACATCTGGCACCAACAATCTTGGCTCGCCTGCTCCAGCAATTTATATATCCGAGTCGGGCGGCGACAGTCGTTTGCCGTCAACCGTCAGCGGCAGTACCGACCTACAAATCAAAAACAACCTGGTAGAAAACAATTTTTCAGGCGTGTCAATTTTTGAAAACTCCAATCGGTTCTGCAACTCAAATGGCAACACCAGCAAAACATACTGCACACCGTTTGTGTCGCCCACCGTTATTCCGTCGCCCTATGACTATACGTATCCCAACCCGATCAATAGTTCCCACCCCTGTTATACCAATGTTGGGAGCGCGCCATACACTACCAATTGCCGCTGGAATTCGCAAAATGTACAGGTGTCCAATAATGAATTCCGATTTGATGACACCATTGTGCCCTGCGCCGGCACATACTGCGGCGTACAAGCCCTGTTCGCTACCGGCGACAACAACATTCCGTGGGCGCCGGCCGCGTATAATATCGCGACTATTCAAAACAAAATCATGTTCAGCGCCAATAACAAGTTCTTTAATAACACGTACGTTGGTAGCTGGCGATTCGCCAAAGGTTACGGCGAAAAAATCTATTACAACGAGTGGCACGCCGCGCCCTACAGTCAAGATACCGGCAGCACTTTTGACGGCGCCGTGACGCCTCCACCGGTGGCAAACGTGCTCGATACCGACACCGCAACTATTGAGGGTTCGGTTGGCCACTGGAGCAGCTGGTATTCGGACACTATTGCCCGGTCTTCTGCCGAGGCGCACAGCGGCAGTAACAGTTTGCTGGTAGCACTCACCAGCGGTGGTGGCTGGGGTGTGGAGCTCAATAACTATCCAGGCTTTTCAACTATTGCCGGATCTAAAAACGTTAGCTTTTGGGCCAAACAAGGTTCCGGTGCCATTGCCAACGTAACGCTTCGGCTGCGCTGGTTCGATGGCGGCAACAACTTGTTGCAAACCGACACCGTGCCGATTACCGGTCTTTCGGGCAGCTGGAAGCAAGGCACCGCCACGCTCACCGCGCCATCTGGAACGGCCTCGGTATTCCTTGAGTTGTATAGCAGTTCGGGCGGTAGTGGCGATTCGCTCTACCTTGACGATTTTGTGGTTGGCGACAACTAGGGGCTAGCTGCTATCATAAACCTATGACCAAAAATTTCTCTCAAATGCTCGCCGTTGGTGGGCATGCAAACTCGCTTGGAAAGGTACCCGAAGTTATCAAAATTGTACTGAGCGATTCGCAGCACATGTCAGAACTGTACGATTGTCTTTTTAACCCAGATGCTTGGGTACGAATGCGCGCCGCCGATGCTTTAGAAAAAGTCTGTCGTGTACACCCCGACTGGCTTGTACCATACATTGATAAACTTGCAGCCGATTTTGGTACGAGCACGCAGGCCTCCATACAGTGGCACATGGCTCAAATTTACCAGCAGGTCAAGCTGACTCCCAAGCAAAAAGACGTCGCCATCGACTGGCTCAAAAATCTGTTAGACACAACAGATGTTGACTGGATTGTAGCAGCAAACGCCATGACAACATTGGCGCAATTTACCCAAGACGACGCGTTTCCTGTGGTTACCATGCAAAAAATTTTGAAGACGCAGCAACACCACAAATCTAACGCCGTGGTTCGACGTGCCACCAAGCTATTGGCCGAGCTATCTGCAAAAGTGATAAAATAAAAGCAGTATGGCTACGCAACCACCGTCAGGGCGTCGACCGCCGCACATCAATCGAGATCGACTTGTTATGTTTAGCGACGGCGTGTTCGCCATTGTTATTACCCTATTGGTTCTAGAAATAAGCGTGGGCGACGGCTCGGCCTGGAAAGATTTGCAGCACGCATTTCCAGAATTAGGACTCTTTGCGTGGTCGTTCTTTTTGGTGGCGCATTTTTGGCAGTTGCACGTGCGACTTTTTGACGCGCTTAAAAACAGCAAAGTAGCGCCCGAAATTGTGGGCACTAACAGTCTGCTTTTGTTTTTTGTGGCGCTGGTGCCGTTTGCCACCTCATTCTTTGGCAATCACTTTCACCAAGCCGTAGGGTTTGCCGTGTACGGTGTTGTTGTTGGTGCTATCGGCATCATGCAAACCCGCATGCGCGCCATGATTGTGGGCACGCTCACCGAAGACACCAGCGAAGCAGCGCGCGCCGTTCGCGACACGCTGTCGTACATGATTTTGCCGATCATTATTTGGGTGTCGGTGCCACTCGCCTTTTTATCGCCCATTATCGGCTACATTTTGTGGGCAATTGCGTTGATTACCAATTTCATCCGCGCAGCAGTCTTTCGTAAAAAAGACGCCTCTGCAAGCTAGCCCGTTTTTTGGTCAGGATCGCCAAGAGGTTTTGACTGAGGCGAACCTTGTTGGCGCAAGTACACAGATAATACAAGCAATGTACCTACAGCCAGGAACTCGCTCTGCCAGTTCTGGAACGATTCAAACCAAAATTGCGAAGAGCCCACGTATTGCCATACGGTTGCCGCGCGCTCGCCGTGCATTGCAGCATCACTGTTGTACATGGCAACACCGCCCACTGCATGCAGCGTAAACGAGATCAAGAATAGCGCAATCAACGCCAAAGACAACGAATTGGCGTAGACAATTTTGCCAAAGGCATTCTTTATGATGGTATGACGCGACGAGGCGTCGACCGCATTCGTGCCGCGTATTTTTTTAGAGTCCGCGGCCCCTTTTTGGCGCAAAAAAATAGTCGCCAGCACCAATGCGGCCATCTGCAAAAATTCACTTTCCCAGTTTTCAAAAACAGCCTCAATAAAGCTACCGCTCGTTATATAAGACATGTACGTTTGCACTACTTGACCGTGCGCTACCAGCTGGTTGTTCTCGTGGTAATGCCCAGCAATACTTAAGCCGATCAAGAACACAAAGAACAACCCAAACATGAATAAAGACAGGCCGTTGTCACGAACAAAAAGTTTTGTTTTTGAAACCCTAGTCATGCTTTCAGCATACCACACCAAAATTGCTGCGCTAAAACGTGGCACGCCGAAGTCAAAAAGCTAATTTATCGTGTAGCCTTGTGCACGAATCCCCTCGATGATGCTCGGCAAGGCATTGACCGTCTGAGCGTGTAGTACGTGCAGCAGAATAACCGAACCATTGTGATCACCGGTAAGCGCTCGCCTAATAATAGTATTGGTTCCGGGTTGCGACCAATCCACGGTGTCAATCGACCATAAATTCACCGATAGTCCCAAGCTTGCCGCCGCATTGCGAACAGTATTATTTACCGCTCCATAGGGTGGACGGAATTTAGTGGGCGTAACGCCAGCTGTTTGTTGTACGGCAATTTGCGTGCTAGATAACTCCTGATACACGCCGCTCCACGACAACGTTGCAAGATTCGCGTGGCTCCACGAATGATTACCAATTTCCTGCCCTTCCGCCGCCATTCGTCGCACGTCGGCCGGATAAGCCACAACGTTTTTACCAATGACGTAAAAGGTGGCATGCACGTTATACCGTGCCAAAATATCAAGTACTTGCTGCGTATAAGCGCCGGGGCCATCGTCAAACGTTAGGTGCACGCCGCCCGAACCGCCACCACCGCCACTGGTGCGGACGATTGGCGTCGACTCGTACACCACTGGCGCTTTGTCGACCACCATCGGCAAGTCCACAGACGGATCAGCAGCAGCGTTGCTTTGGCGCTGAGTCAATGCAGCCACTACCAGATTGCCTGGATTATTGTCCTGGGGTTTGCGCCCATCTTTGCCTTGTCGCACTACTTCGCCGCTTCTAATAATCACCGCCTGCGGCTTGATGGTCGCCTGTTGCATAACTCCATTTGCCACAGCAGCCAGTTTAGCCTCGTCAAAGGTCAGCTGCGCCGTCTTTTTGGATGGGTTGCTTGGGTCAGTAGTCACCTTTGGAACCACCGCTGCAACAATATCAGCTGGCGACAACACCGCACTGTAGCCAGCGGCCGTCACTGTCAGCGGCTGTGCTGCCATGTTCTGCATTTTGGGCAAGTTTACTTGGAGCATCGTCGCTGTTACTGGTGCTTCTGGGTGGCTAAGCGGCAAAATAATCGGCGTGTCACGAAGTGGATCAGCGGCCGCAAGGCGTTGCAAGGCTTGAGCAAGCGGAATTGTCAGTCCATTCGTATCCGGCGTAACAGTTACCGTTTTTCCAACCAGTGCATAGGAAGCATCGACAGAATTCATGTTAATCGCCTGCTGCATTTGGGTAACGTACGACGTAGCCACAGATTGATTAACGGCTGGGCGAAGCCGCACATTGAGCAAACCCAGCAACGCCATATTTTGCTGCCACATTTTATGCCACAGCGTTCCAGTATGTCCAACGCGATTTACCTCTTGGCGAACTGCCGAATCAGAAACATACAGTCCCAGCCGTGACAGCGTTGCATGACTGGTGAAGTGCTGCGCCCGAACCGTCATGGGCATGTTTTGGTACTCGTGTATGGTGGTTGTTATACGTTTCTGTGCCCAAGCGTCAGGCAGGCCGCCAATCAGCGCGCCTTCAAACCGCAACCCCAAAATAGGGCGATCGCCACGAAGTTTATTAACGCCCAACAGCCCCATTTGCAATACTGCCAGCACTGCAAAAATAAGCAGCGTTATATACGCCCCACGCACCAAACGGTGCTGATCTTGCCTCTTTATCACTACCAACTATACGCGCTTTGGCATTTTGTATTTTGCGTCGCCGTATCCCAAAATTAAATAGCCGATCAACGAGAAAAGCCACAAGCCGACAACACCAAATGCGGTACTCTTGCCAAACGCCTTTGCTAAATCAATCGCTACAATCAGAGCAATCACAACGTTCACCAGTGGAATCAAGTACAGCAATAACCACCAACCTGGTCGGCCAATAATTTTTAATTTTACGTATTCGTTATAGATAGGCACAATTGCAGCCCAACCTGGTTTTTTGGCCTTGGTGAATACGCGCCACATAGCGACTACATAGACAAGCGCGATAGCGATCCACAACAGCACCATACCAGGACTCGTGTCCTTTGACGATGTGTCCGAATACGTGTAAGTAGTGTATTCAGCGAAGAGAGTTGGCAAAGCCATAGTAATATCCCCTTTTTGTGTATTTACATAACTAATTGTATATAAAGTCCAGGTAAACACAAGCTTATTATCAGCGGATGTAATATGTAGTTAATAATTTTCGCTGGCAATCTTGCCTAATGAAATCAGATGTTTTTCGCGGTACTGTTCAAAGTTCTTTTTGCTAAGTCCGTTGCGATGAATAAACATGCTGATGCGCTCACTACCGATGTAATGTGGCAGCATGACGTAAGTGGCGCCCAGGCGATACAATTCGGCAGCCTCGTTGTAGTCATCGGCGTGGCAAATAACGACGGCGCTCTTGTTGTGGCTATGGATATATGTCAGCAGCGCCACGTTGGTTTGTTGGTCGGTAATAGTGCTTACAATCAGCTTGGCATCGTGCACGTGCAATTCGGACAGCAGTTCAACATCAGTCGCATCACCGTACAGCGAATCAATATGTTGCCTGTCGAGCAGTTCAATAACGTCTGGGTTATAGTCCACTACAATAAACGGCTTTTTCATGGAGCGAAAGGTTTTAACAAATTCGTGGCCGCCTTTTTTGTAGCCAAACAAAATTAACGGATAGGTTTTGGCTTGGTATTCGTGTTCGCGCGTTTCGGCACGCTCAAAAATACGCAGCACATTTTGCAGCTTACCGTAGAGCACCGTGTCGTACTGCATCAGGTAGGTTGACGTAGCGATGGTAATCAGCGCCACCAGTGTGATGACGGTATCCAGCCGATCGCCCACAATGCCGGTTTGGTGCGCCAAAACTACCAAAATAATCGAAAATTCGCTAATTTGCGACAGGTTGATCGCCGCCTTGAATCCGGTACGCTTTGTGTAGCGCATTAGTCCCAGCGAAACCATCACCGTAATTGGCTTTATGCAGATTACAATAGCCGAGAAAATCAGCGCCGGAACCAACGCACCGCGCAAGCCAGACACGCTCAGACCTTCGCCCAAAATAATAAAGAACAGCACAATAAAGAAGTCACGAAGCGGCTTAAGCCGCGAGCCGATTTCTGCGGTGTACGGCAAGTAGGCCAAGGTTAGGCCGGCGAACAGCGCACCAATCTCTATAGAAAATCCAGCCTTAGCCGACAATGTCGCCACGCCCAAACCCCAGGCCAATGCGAACAAAAACAACAGCTCTTGCGTGCCAGCCATAAACTTGACCAAACGCGGCAGTAATTTGAATCCGATAAACCCAAAAATCGCCACCAGACCGATTCCCTTTGCCGTCAGCCAGGCGGCATCGCTGAGCGTTGGCGTTCCGTGGCCGCTGGTAGCTACAAACAGCAGCGAAATGGTCGCCACTAAGTCGTCTAGCAAAATAGTACCGATGGCAATTTGACCGTGCAATCGGCTCAGCTCGCCCTTGTCACTCAAAACCTTGGCAATAATAATGGTGCTGCTAAAGAACAGGCTCAGGCCAATCAGCAATGCTTCGGTTGGCGAAAAATGCAGCAGCGAGGCCGCCACAAAACCAAGCGATGCCATAACTACCAGCAGGCTCAACGCTGTCATGACCACAATGCGCCCCAGCCGGCGAATCACCGACGCGTTCAGCTCCAAACCAATAATAAACAGCAGTAGTGCAATACCGATGTCGCCAAACGAGCTAAACGCTTCGCGGTTCTGAATCAGTCCCAACACCGACGGCCCAATGATAATACCGGTCAAAATATGCCCGATAATCAGCGGCTGGCGCAACAAGCGCATTACAGTTGCCATGGCTGCCGCCAACACGATTACAACACTCAGTTGCGTAAAGACATCGCCGTGCATCTAACAAAAATCCCCGTGATCTACCTGTTGCATTAGGTATAGTATACGGGGATTTGCGGCTTTTGCCAAAAGCGTGAGCGTTTAGCTAGTTGATGGCTTCGAGCTCGATGTCAAAAACTAAGTCAGAGTTCGGTGGAATATTTGGCGATGGTGATTGCGCACCGTAGGCTTGTGCAGCAGGAATGACCAAGCGGCGAATGCCGCCAACTTTCATGCCCGGAACGCCGTGCGTCCAGCCGGCAATAACCTGATCCAGTCCAAAGGTAATCGAGCGACCAAAGTCATGTGAGCTCTGAAAAATGGTGCCGTCAGCGGCCAACGCGCCGGTGTAGTGCGCAGTAATGGTTGCGCCTTCGGGGACGACGTCGCCGCTTCCCTCTTTGACATCAATAATCTGTAGCTCAGTGGTGTTGGCTACAGGGGTAAAGTTTGCAAGTTTAGTGCCCTCAAGTGGCGTATTTGATTGTGTATCCATCGCCTCAGTGTACTACACTATTGCCGGCACGTCGAAAATCCTCGATCCATACCGCCAATGCCGAACGATCAATCAGCACACAATTGTTGCTGGCCGCCAAACGCTTTGCTGCCCCGGTATAGATACTATTGCTGACCACCATGGCCCGCGTACATTTGTAGTGCGTCAGCGCCGTTACCGCCTGACGTACCGACAGTGCTTTGGTAGGTTTGTGGTTGCGTTTTACCTGGATTCCCCACCTTTCACCCGCTTTGTCGGCAATAACGTCAATGCCTAAGTCATACTTTTCGGTCAGTCGTACATTGCGATAACCTTGGCGTTTTAGCAAGCGCACCACGTATTTTTCAAAGGTGAATCCGTCCATTTGATCCACGCCAGACATTTGAATAGCGCGCGCTCGTTTGGTACGAACCCACGCCGCGCCAATCATCAGAATTACCACTGTTATAAGCGTTAGACCGAGCACCACGCCTAACACAATAAGCGTGTCCTGGGAGGTCTGGGCCACCAACGCGCCAATGGCCAAAACGCCCACCAAAACCAACGTCGTCGCCATGTCGCGGGACTGTCGTTTTTTGCTGTAATTGGTGCGGCGGCCCGGTTTTCGAGTCATGGAATGATTGTATCAAATTGCCGCAGCAAATGTATTACAATGAGTATATGAATGCACAAACCGGTCGTTGGTTGCGCGCGTTGCGACAGATTATTTCGCAGCGATTGGGGCTCAACTTTGCTGGTTTTACAATGGGCTGTTTTTTCTTTTGCGTGTCGCTCACGCCTTCACTGCTGCCGCGACCATGGCTGTATCAGGGATTGATTGGTGGCATCGCTTTTATTTTGGGTTACGGGGTTGGGCTATTTGCCAGTTGGTTGGGGCGCAGAATTTTTAGGCGAGAACCTGGCGCAAAAGTCAAAGACGTTGCTTGGCTCATTGTGGCCGTTACGGCACCAGTGGCCATTGGCACGTATTTGGTAAAGAGTTTTGGCTGGCAAAATAACATCAGGCAACTTATTGGCGAGCAACCAAACGATGCGCGCAATTACTGGGGCGTGCTGGCAGTTAGCTTCTTGCTTGGAACGCTTTTGCTGCTGGCCGCGCGCAGCCTTCGATGGTGTGATCGATTTATTCGCCGCTACACCGATCGTTGGGTACCGCACGCCGTCAGTGCCGCCACGGCACTAGTGCTCACTGTGCTGCTTTTGTTTGGCGCCTTTAGGGGCATTTTATATAACAGCTTGGTAGATTTTTCGAACAACGTGTACAGCAGTTCTAACACCACTACAGTCAGCGGCGTTAAGCAGCCTGCAGTTGCCACAAGGTCTGGCAGTCCGCAGTCACTTGTATCGTGGGATTCGCTCGGCCGTCAAGGTCGCAGCTTTGCTGCTGGCGGACCTTCGCAATCTGATTTACAAGCGTTGAGCGGCCAGAAACCAGTTCAGCCAGTCCGAGTATACGTGGGTGTGCAATCCGCCAAAACCATTAAACAGCGCGCCGCGCTAGCAGTGCAGGAGCTAAAGCGCAGCGGCGGTTTTGACCGCAAAGTGGTAAACGTGGTAGTGCCGACCGGCACTGGCTGGATGAATCCGCAGCTGGTTGATTCATTAGAATACTTATATAACGGCGACACGGCACAGGTTGGCGTGCAATATTCGTATTTACCCAGCTGGATCTCGTTTGTGGTCGACAAGCAAAAAGCTCAAACTGCCGGTCGTGAATTGTTCAACCAAGTATACGACGCCTGGGAGCAATTGCCGCAGAATCATCGACCAAAATTAGTTGTTACCGGCTTAAGCCTGGGGTCATTTGGGGCGCAGGCGGCATTTAGTGGCGAAGCTGATCTGCAAAATCGTACTGACGGCGCCATTTTTATGGGCACACCCAACGATACCGAATTATGGCGACAATTTACCAGCGACCGCGATGCGGGCTCGCCTCAAATTCAACCCATATATAACAACGGTAAAACAGTACGATTTGGCGCAAAAGTGAGCGCGGCCACCAACTTGCATGCAGTCTGGAAAACACCACGTGTGATCTACTTGCAACACCCGTCCGATCCTATTGTGTGGTGGAGCCCGCAGCTCATACTAAACAAACCCGACTGGCTCAAAGAACCGCGCGGTAGCGATGTGGTTAAAAATATAAATTGGTTTCCGTTTGTAACCTTTGCGCAGGTCACTATCGATCAATTCTTTGGCGTCACCGCGCCTAATGGCCACGGCCACAACTACGGTGATCAAACCGCTCAAGCCTGGGAAGCAATACTGCCGTCCAGCTTTAGTTCAAACGAATTTAACGCAAAGCTGAACGACATTATTAGTGCCTACACCGACACTTAGGCACTTGTTGCAGACTGGCAGTTTCGGCAATAACCCGAAATTTCTAATTGGTGTGACTGCGCCGTAAAGTTATGGCGCTCGGCTAGGTGAGCAAGCAGGGTTTCCAACTGTGGTTCTTCGTGCAGCGGCACAACTTTGCCGCACGACACACAGCTAATATGGTGATGGTGATGCGTAAAAATGTCGCTCAGCTCAATTTTGTACTTCCAGCCAATATAAATACGCTGCACAATTCCCAGTTTTTCAAACAGATCAATGGTGCGATATAAACTGGCGCGATCCAACCGTCCGCGCAGCTGAGCGCCCAGATCGCGCATGGACTGCGGCTCGCTATTCCACAGCAATTCACACACCGTAAGTCGGGGTTTGGTCATACTATAACCTTGCTTTTTGAGCACCGACTGCAATAGTTGCTTGTCCGTATCTTTCATGCGGCCAGTGTAGCAATTTGATCGTAATTTTGCAACAAAATTGCAAAATCCTGTACTTAGCCGTACGCTAGCAGTATGAAACCGCATAAAATAGTCGCGCTTGCCGGCCTGGTAGTTCTGGTAGGATTACTGGCATTTGGCATGTACCGCAAAAACCAATCAACGCAGCCAACTAACCACGTATCTGTTTCGGCCAGTTTTTACCCGCTGTACGATTTTGCACGCAATGTGGGTGGGTCGCATGTGTCCGTCACCAACATAACGCCTGCCGGTGCCGAGCCACACGATTACGAACCCTCGGCACAAGATTTGGTACAAGCTCAGAAATCCGCCGTCTTTTTATACAATGGCGGAACCATGGAACCGTGGACCGACAAGTTTGTTAAAGACTATCAGCATGTGGTTGTTAAGGCCAGTAGCGGCATTGCGTTACACACTGCGACACTGGAAGGCGAATCTGGCGTTAAAGATCCGCACTTCTGGTTGGATCCGGTTTTGGCGCAACAAATTGTGCGGAATATTCGTGATGGACTGATCAAGGCCGACCCAAAGCACCGTGTCGACTACACCAAAAATGCAGCGGCCTACATTGCCAAGCTGCAGACGTTAGATCGTGCGTTTAGCACCGGGTTGCAGCAGTGCCAGCAGCACACCATTATTACGTCGCACGAAGCGTTTGGCTACGTGGCCGCCCGCTATCACTTTACGGCGCAGTCAATTGCCGGACTCAGCCCAGACAGCGAACCAAGTGCCGGCAAAATGGCCGAGCTTGCCCAACTTGCGCGCCAGCAAAACATTCATTATATATTTTTTGAAAGCTTGGTCAGTCCGCGTTTGGCTGATACTATAGCTCAAGAAGTTGGTGCCAAAACGCTCGTGTTTGACCCACTGGAAGGACTCACTAATGAAGCTCAAAAACAAGGCCAAAACTACCTCAGCGTTCAGCAGCAAAACCTTGCCGCTCTCCGAACAGCCCTTGCATGCCACTAAAAAAATGCTGATTGACGCCGACAACATTACTGTAAAATACGGTCGCGATACGCCGCTTAAAGACGTTTCGCTGTGCGTGCACCAAGGCGAATTTATTGGACTGATCGGCCCCAACGGCGCCGGCAAAACTACCCTGCTGCGCGTGCTCTTGCGACTGGTGAAGCCAGCCACCGGCCACATCAACTACAGCGGCGCTCGCATTGGCTACGTGCCACAACGCGGTAACTTATATAACAGTCAAATTCCTATGAGTGTGCTCGAAGTTGTGCGCCTTGGTGCTCGCGACGGCGCAGCGGCAATCGCGGCACTGCAGCGCGTGGCCATGGACAGCTTTGCCCATAAGCCCTTCACTGAATTGTCGGGCGGGCAGCAACAGCGCGTGGCCATTGCCAAGGCGCTAGCTGGTCAACCGCATATTTTATTGCTCGACGAGCCCACCACTGGCATCGACGAGGCTTCGCAGCACGAGTTTTATGACATTTTGCGTGACTTGCAGACCCAGGGTTACACCATTATTATGGTCTCGCACGACGTTGACGCAGTGCTCAATTTGGTCACGCGCGTGATCTGCCTGAACCAAACTGTATTATATGACGGTACGCCGGAACATTTTGAGTCAGATAAATACTTGCCAGGGTTATATAAAGCGCAGCATCGCCTACTGCATCACCACCATGACGCACATGGCCAGGAGAAACATCATGCCTGATATTTTACAGTACAGTTTTATGGTTCGCGCTTTTATTGCCGGGCTCTTGATTGCCGTTTCCGTCCCTGTCTTGGGAGCATTCTTGGTGGCGCGACGTTATTCACTCATTTCGGACAGTTTGTCACATGTGAGCTTAGCCGGCGTGGGTGCTGGACTTTTATTTGGTGGTTCGCCTGTTTTGGTTGCGATCCCCGTCACTGTTGGTGGCGCGTTGCTGCTGGAGTGGTTGCGCCAAAAACAGCGCCTGAGTGGCGAGATCGGCTTAGCCATTTTGATGAGCGGCGGCCTGGCGCTGGCTGTGGTTTTTGCAAACTTGGCACAGGAAGCCAACAGCGACTTCACCAGTTACTTGTTTGGCAGTATCACTACCACCGCGCCCAGCGATTTGATTATCCTGGCCTGCGCGGTTCTGCTCAGCTTAGCCGTGGTAGCATTTAATTACCGTGGTCTGCAACATATTGCCTTTGATGAAGATAGCGCTCGCATCGCCGGCTACCGCGTGCAAACACTCAACTATGTTTTGGCAGCACTCACCGCGTTGCTGGTTGTTTTGAGCTTGCGTATTGTGGGAGGCTTGCTGATCAGCGCCCTACTAGTAGTGCCGGTTGTTACCGCCAGCCTGTTCACACGCAGTTTTGGAGCAACCATTCGCTGCGGTGTTGTGCTGGCAATTATTGCCATTTTGGCTGGTCTAACGGTGGCCTTTTACGCCGGCATTGCAGCCGGAGGTGCCATTGTACTCAGCAGTCTTGTGCTGCTCATTGGCGCCATGATCGTCAAAAGTTAGCTGCCTGAATCCGACGAACTAGTCTTTGTGCCAGCGGTAATCAACTTCTGCACGTACGCTTGTATTTCGCTATAGTCGTCAATGCCCGCCTTTGGAACTAGCGTTGACTGACCGTATTTGTTCGTGTAGTTGGTCAGCAAAATTACATCAGTGCCGTTATTGAGGCTCGCCGAGGTAATGTCGGCACCAGGGATTTTTTTAGTCACAGTGGACAAGCGTTTGACTTCAGCCAGTTTCATATCTGTTTTTACGTTGTTACCTAACGAATCAAACAATTCACCCAACTTAATGGGGTTCGCTAGCGTGCTAGAGCTCGAAACTTTATCTTTGAGGGCAATCAAAATCATACGTTGGTTTTCGGTGCGTGTGTAGTCGCTGCGGCCATAGCCATACGATCCATAGGAGTCACCGCGGGCGCGAGCCAAGTCCAGCGCCTGCTGACCATTCAGCGTGTGCTGGCCGTTGCTCAAATTAACCAGCGCCTGGCCAGTCGTGAGGTCGCGACTCGGATCATATAAGCCACGAGGGTCGGTACTTTGAATATTCACGGTGATTCCGCCAACCGCATTCACACCCTCGCGTAGTGCCGAGTAATTTACCAGCGCGTAATACTGGAACGACATGCCAAAGTTCTGCGATATGGTCTTTTCCAAAAGGCCCATGCCGCCGTCGGCGTAGCCGCTCTCGCTAAAGTTATCTTGCTCACCATCCTGATATGCTTCATTAATTTTGGCGTAGCCGTGGTCTGGGATATTTACGTACAAATCGCGTGGCACGCTCAGCAGAAATGCTGTGTTGTCGTTGGTGTTGATGCTCATGATCATAATTGAGTCGGTAAGATTGCCGCCGCCGTGACCTGGGTCGTCAGCCGAATTTCCAGCCAGCAAAATATTCACGCGGCCTTCGTCCTCGCCCTTGAGTTTGGTGCGCTGGAATAGACCGAACAGATTATTCCAGCCAAAAATCTTAGCGCTATTGGACACAAATTTCCAGCCAACCCAGCCACCAGCCAGTAATACAAAAACGGCCAACGTAATGCCAGCGCGTTTAAAAATCTTTTTCCAATCTCGCTTTTTAGGTTCTTCGGGCAATCGCATGTCCATACCCGACAGATAGGCCGGATTTGGTAGCGCCTTGTTCAACATATTTTCATCGCGCGGCGAGTGCCGTGTTTGTTTTTTAGGTCGTGGTACCATGCTTTTTTGTGGCCTTGTTCAACTGCCCGAATTATAGCATACCAATCGCGCCAAAAAGCCAAGGTTGGTATATGTGTACGGCGTCGTATCCGGTATAATTATGCTTACTATGGTAGAACTCTCATCAGTAAACGATGCAATCAAAGACATTTTTAGCCAATTTATCTCGTGGGAGGCGTTGTCGCTTGTTGTTGGCGTTTTTGGCTCGGCTTATATCATCAGCTGGATATTGGCCAAGGCCATTATTAAAGTGGCGCAAGCAATTGGCGTACAGTCCGACATCACATCTGATGAAGAACGTCAGATTCAACTGCGCCGTATCGAGACATATTTGAGCGTAACTATTGCGGTCCTGCGCGGTTTGTTATTTGCCGCCGCCGTTTACATTGTGCTCAAGCAGTTGCTGCCAGGCCGAGGCGCACTGGTTACTACCATTGGAGCCGGTACGTTCTTCATCTTCTTTGCCAATGCTACCGTGGCGCCACTGCTGCGTGACATTACATCGGGTGTTACCATGATTATTGAGCGCTGGTTTTCGGTTGGCGACTTCATCCGCGTTGAACCGTTTGGTGATGTTGGCGGTGTGGTTGAACGTGTCACTTTGCGCTCAACCAAACTCCGCAACATCAACGGTGAGGTTATTTGGCTTCATAATCAATACATCCAAGCTGTCAAAACCACCCCTCGTGGCACACGCAACCTGGCAATTGACATTTTTGTTCGCGACAAAAAAGCTGGGCTCAATCTAGTACACGACGTAGCTAAGACTCTGCCCACCTCACCAACCATGCTGGCAAGTCCATTAATTGTTTCCGACGAAGAAGAGCTGGCCAAAGATTTGTGGCGCATTACCATCAGTGGCCAAACAGCACCCGGTCGCGAATGGCTGATCGAAAAATTCGTGCATGACGCGCTAAAAGACGCCGACGATGACAAAAAACAACGCGTTATTGTGTACGGACCACTGGTGCGCTACGACGATAAAGTAGCCGAAAAGCGATATAGTCGTGCCGTTCGCGTGAACAGCAAAGGTTAATTATGAAGGTCGAAGGTTACCCCAACACCGCTCACAAGGCAACCAAACTGCGTCATTTGCCAGACTTTTCGGCAAGCAGTGTCTTTGACATCGACTTCAAACGGTTGCAAAAAATGGGCGTCAAGCACGCCTTATTTGATCTAGACCTTACCATCCGCAAGCCCCGGGCGGCCGAAATTGAAGCCAATATTATTACGTACTTGGTTGAGCAGCGCAACAACGGCACCCTAGAGAGCCTTAGTCTGGCCACAAATAACATGAAACGAGACATCGCGCAGTTTAGTGATCCTTTGGGCGCACATGTGTTCCAGCCGTTTTATTCCAAAGGCCGTTTGGTACGCAAGCCCTACAAACAATATTTTGAACGAATTATTACCGCACTGAACGCCAAACCCCAAGAAATTGTGATGATCGGCGACAAAGCCGGCTTTGACGTGGCCGGTGGTAACCGCGTGGGCATGCACACTATTTTGCTCGAACCGCAAGGCAAAGACTTGATTCACGATCGCTTGCTACTTATCCGCGCGCGTGACAACTGGTTACTCAAGCGAGCTCGTACGCTCGCCGCCAAACTTACATAGCCAAACGGCGATCTTCGCGCTCGCGCTGCAGCGCCTCATACAGTGCCAAACTTTTTGGTTGAATACGCTTAGCCATGGCAATAAATTCGTCTAGTTCGCTGGCGTCCGAAGATTCCGGGTCAGGCATTTTATGATACTGCATACGAAGTTGCCCAAGCTCAGGGACCGCAAATCCTATATGCGCCCAATCCGCAGTTGTGTTAGGGTCGCCGGCAAATTCATACAAAAACTTTTCGCGTAAGGCTGCACGCCCGGTAGCGGGTGCATGCAGGATTCGGCGTTCAACCCGGGTATCATCAACATACGGCGCCGCGTTTGGAGCTTGCAGGCGATCCACATATTTACGACCCAGACCTGTACCCTTACCCACCAAGTCGTAGTTGATATCTGCCTGGGCAGCAGATGCTGTCGTGTTGGCAAACGTAATGCCCGTTTCGCTGTTCTTGTGCTGTCGCACTTCCCACGAACTTCGCTGGCTTAGGTAGTCAAACCTGCTGGCCCAATCAACTTGGCCTACCAAATGCTCGCCGATGGCCTGGCGAATAGCCATAGCCCGGTCGTCGGGCGACGCCTCTTTTGCAATTTGTTGCACTTTTTTGAGCCGATCAAACATAGCATGCCAGGCGGTAAGTCCAAACATTTCGTTGGGGCTCAGCAATTCTTGCGGCATGCGATCAGCGTGTTCCAAATAAAGTTCATGCACATCCAGGCCTGTCATGGTTTTGCCAGCGACATTAGCCGCATAGCTAAATGACAAATCTGTAGCTGCAAATCGACCAAAAAACGCCCAGTTTGGATATGGCGCCTGCAACTGCGGACCTCGACGATGTTCGATCATACGGAGTGCCAGCGATGTTGCTGCCATATTTGCTGCCGTAACATGCGGCGAGGTAAAGTCTACGCACACCACATGGTGTCGATACCCAGTTCCCTGTGGCTCATCGCGAGTATTTACCAGTGGTTTAGAGTGTGTCGTGCTGGAGCCCACGTCTTCCACTGCGCTGGTAATCTTTTGACCCATCCAAAATTCCCCATTATGCAAACAGCCGGCACCGCCAGTCAAAGGGCGTACAGCCAAAAATGGCGCCAATTCCCCTAGTTTGACGGTGGAAATCCGAGAGCTCTCGGACTCCGGTAACCGCATAAGTTCGCGATTCATACGATAATTTTCATGTCGTCCCCAGGTTGTACCTTGGGCATCCAGCGTGCGACGCAGCAACATAAAGTTCCGAATCGCGCCAGCTTTATACGCCTTGCTCAGCGTGCGCCACAAAAGTTTGTCGGCCGCAATGTCGCCGTCAATAATATCTTGTAGCACTGTGGATTCCGCGCCAGCTGCCTCGGGGTGTGATCCCACATCTTGGTACAAGCGCATACCATTACCCAAAAATGCCGGCGAGCGCGCTGCGCGAGGTAAATCTTCGGGTAAATAGTTCGCGTACGCCTTGGTAATAGCCGAATCGGGATCAGCTCCCCAGGCATCAGGTGGCAAATCCCTGGCGGATCTCCATTGCCGTTGCTCTTCTGTAAGTTGAAGCGCGTAGGCAAGGCCGTATTCGCTCTCGATGCCCATAACCCTGTTCTCAGCACTCATATAGTCTCCGTATAATACTGTATGATTCGCGGCAGCTCAATATGCTAAAAAGTACTTGTGCTATTCCTGCGATGGGTGTATAACATGTGTATGTACAGAATTTGACGCTTTTTACGGCGTCTTTTCGTTTCAAAGGAGCATTCATACAATGGCTGAAACAATTCTTCATCCTCTGGACACCGATGACGGTGATGGCGATCCGCTTAGCGGATTTAACCTTCAAGGCTTCGACGAAAACAACCCCGCTACTCTTAACGACCTCTTGCGTGACCTCACCAATACCGACCAAGACAAGGTAGGTTTTGACGACCTCTCTGTTGCCAGCCCATACGGACGATTCGGCAGCTGGCTTCGTGCACGTCCGTTTATGTCCAGCGAATTGCCAGCCGACGACACCAGCAAAGTCGAAGAAACACGTAACGAAGTCGCCAGTGAGTTGCGCTACCGCAGTGGGGATCCAGACGTGGTTGACGATGCCAGAGTTGTGGCTAGCGAACTCGCTACAAATCTTGCCATACACGGCGGCGCCGAAGAAAGCGATATTACCATTGCCGGCATTTTTCGAGCTCGCACCATTCGCGGCGGCATTGTGTTTGAAGCTGCCAACGGATCAGCATCGGTCACAGACAGCGACGTCGCCAAAATCCGCGGCACGCACGAAAGCGGTAACGGATTTAAAATCATTCAAGACCTTGCAGCAGACCACGGTGGCACCGTTGGAAAATATATGGTTGTCGACGGCTTGTTTGGACGCGAACGCATCGTAACCGACCCTGCCGAAATTCAGCGTGCCCGAGGCCGCTGGGTTGTCTGGGCGACGTTCCAAACACCAGGCCGACACAGCCAAACGCTGGCTGCCTAGCGCAGCGTTGACTCAAGCGTGGTGTGCGGGTGTTTCTCGCCCCACACGATCATGCTTTCCAAGATTGGTATCAGGTCTTTGCCCTTTGCGGTCAGGGTATATTCAGCGCGCGCCGTAAGACCATCAGGCGCACTTTTAGTAATAATTCCCATGACTTCAAGCTCACTTAACCGTGCCGACAACGTACGCGGGTTGATGCCGCCCACAGCATCTTGCAACTCACAAAAGTGATTCGTCCCCTGGCACAGCGCGTACAAAATCTGCGGCGTCCACTTGGCGCCAATAATAGAAGCGGCTGCCGCAACGCATCCGTTACGGATTGATGACTGGTCTTGAAATACTGAGCACATAAATTTGCTTGACTTTACATACTCTATTATACAATACTATACAATGTATAGTAAATAAGGAGCCTCCTATGGTAAATATTAAAGTGATCCTTGGCTCAACTCGCCCTGGGCGTTTTGGCATTCAGCCTGCTACGTGGATTACCGAGCTGGGTAAACAGTACAAGGACGCAAACTTTGAACTGGTAGACCTCAAAGAAGTTGATCTGCCGCTGCTGGACGTGCCTGCACCTCCTTCTATGGTGCCCTCAAACCAAAATGCACACCAAGAAGCATGGGCCAAAATTGTTGGCGAGGCTGATGGCTTTATTTTTGTCACCGCCGAGTATAATCACGGTGTGCCAGGCGCATTCAAAAACGCAGTGGACTTTGTGGCTCATGAATGGGGCAATAAACCTGTAGCATTCGTATCTTATGGTGCGGATGCGGGCGGCGTTCGTGCGATTGAGCAGTGGCGTCAGATCGTCGCTTGGCTCAAAATGTATGACCTGCAAAAGTTCGTGCATTTCCCCAACTACTTCACCAGCCTTAACGACAAGGGCGAATTCCAGTTCACCGATGAGCATGCAGAACGTGCTCACGGTATGCTTAAAGACCTCGTTTTTTGGGCAGAACAAATGAAAGAAGCTCGCGCAAAACTGCAGTAACACCTCTGTTACATGCCGTAAAACCCGTCATACTACTTGACGGGTTTTACTTTAGGGTCTATACTGTTTAGTATCTAAACTAATTAGGATAGGTATGACTGAAAAAGAGCAACTTCTGCAGGAAATTCTGGCCAAGATGACCACTGGTCATCGGCTCATGATCGCATGTATGCAGCGCTTTAAGCGAAGTACTACCGCTTCGCAAACCGAGGCGCTGGCTATTGTGTATCACGAAGGTCCGATCACCCTCAAGAAACTTGCATCGCAAATGCAGTTAACGCCTGGTTCGATAACGCAGCTGGTTGAGCAGCTGGAGCGCCTGGAATTCGTTACACGCACTCCTTCTACCTCTGATCGCCGCGTTACGCACGTTTCCGTCACTGAGCAAGGAGCTGCAGAGATTTCTCGCATTAAGGCTCAAAAAGAAGATCTTTTTAAGAACGTTTATAAAGACCTGTCGCTCGACGAAGCGCGAACCATGGTAAAAGTGCAGGAAAAAATGATTGCCTACCTTAAAAAACAGGCTGACGAGCAGCCAAAGGAGTAGCGGTGGTAGAAAAAATTAGAGCAAAATTAAAAACTGCTGGTCAGACGCCAGAGGTTGAGCCGCAAGATGGCGAGCGCAGCCACAGCGAAATTATGGCTGTGATGTCGGCGTTAATGACCGCTATGTTGCTGGCCGCTCTGGACCAGACCATTGTGGGCACCGCCCTGCCGACTATTTCCAACGACCTGCACGGTCTGAGCGAACTGTCGTGGGTGGTAACGGCGTATCTGTTAACCAGCGCAGCTGTAACGCCACTGTACGGCAAAATCAGTGACTTGTACGGTCGCAAAAAGATCTTTATGATCGCGATTGTCATCTTTTTGCTCGGCTCAGCATTGGCCGGAGCCAGCCAGAACATGACCGAGCTCATTCTGTTCCGCGGTCTGCAAGGTTTGGGTGGTGGTGGCCTGATGGCCCTGTCACTGGCAATTGTTGGCGACATTATTCCACCCGCCCAACGAGGACGCTACCAGGGCTATTTTGGTGCGGTATTTGGTATTTCCAGTGTGGTTGGCCCGCTGTTGGGCGGTCTGTTTACCGACCACCTTAACTGGCGCTGGATCTTCTATATTAACTTGCCGATCGGCTTGTTCGCCATGGCCATGATCTGGGCTCGTTTGCACTTGCCTGTTCGCAAAACCGAGCACCGCATCGACTTTTTGGGCGCCGGTTTGCTTACTTCAAGCGCCGTAACGTTGCTGCTTGCCACTGTATGGGGCGGTAGTCGCTACCCTTGGGGGTCAAACACTATTGTGGGTTTGATCGCTGGTGGCATTGCGGCCGCAATCGCCTTTGTACTGTGGGAGCGCAAGGCCAAGGAGCCAATCATTCCAATGCGTTTGTTCAAGAACGACATCTTTACTGTGGCAACTATTATGTCACTGCTGGCTGGCCTGGTGATGTTCGCGGCGTTCATTTACTTGCCTGAATATCAGCAGCTGGTGCATGGCTATTCTGCCACCAAGTCTGGTTTGATGATGCTGCCGCTCATCTTTGGTATGATCGGTTCGATGACCATTTCTGGCCGTATCATTTCAAAGCGCGGACACTACCGAATATTCCCGATCATTGGTACCGCTCTGTCCGCTGTTGGCTTGTGGCTGTTTAGCCATGTTGCCGTTGGCACCAGTCAGTGGATGCTTTCTGGCTGGATGTTGGTGCTGGGCGTGGGCATTGGCATGTTCATGCAGATCATGACGCTGGCCATTCAGAACTCGGTTGACCGCAAAGACATGGGCACCGCAACATCGGTCGCTACGTTCTTCCGCAGCATGGGTAGCTCGTTTGGTACCGCTATATTTGGTGCAATTTTAACAGTTCGCCTGAACCACCACTTGCACGAAATTCTGCCTGGCAGTCCTATTACCGCCGAAAATATGCAGGCCAGCAAAGCGCAATTAGCGCAGCTGTCACCGAATGTTGCGCACGGTATTATGGAAGCCTTTGTGCGCGCCTTTCACGATGTGTTTATCTGGGCAATTCCGTTCGCCGTTCTGACCTTTATTGTGGCATTCTTCTTGCGCGAGACACCGCTCAAGACCTCGACCAAAGAGATGGCGGAAGGCGAAGGCCTGGAAGTCAAAGCTGCGCATTAATTTGCAACGCTAACTCAAAAAATATCCCGGAGCAATCTGGGATATTTTATTTGTTTTTGGTTCGAGGCCAGATCACACGGCCGGTAATTTCGCTGTGGTCCAGCCAGCCGAAACTGCGGCTATCGGTGCTTTCGTTGGCATTGTCACCCAACACGAACACGCCTTTTGCAGCGTCTACTATGTGAATACGCTTGACCATTTCGCGGTCGCTGCGCACCACAACCACCACATCGCCTTCACGCAAACGCCGAGACCGACCAGATATCACAATGATCTGATCGGCTACAAGCGTTGGCGCCATACTATTGCCCACAACGCGACGAAGATGCATGCTAGGCTTTTTTGGTTTCCCAAAAGATTTTAGCTATTTCGTCAATCTGGTCCAGCAACTTCTGGCCTTCTTGGGGCTCATTGTGATGCTTACACTCGCCAGCCTGCTTGGTAGCTTTCCAAAACAGGTCATGCAAGTTTGGATACTTTTCCAGGTGTTCAGGCTTAAAATAATCCGTCCACAGCACCCACAAGTGGTGCTTTACCAACTCAGCGCGCTGCTCTTTAATAAAAATTGCACGGGTTTTACCCAAGTCGTCCAAGCTGTCATATTTTTTCATGATCGCCAGGACGCTTTCGGCTTCAATGTGAGCTTGCGCAGGATCGTAGACGCCGCACGGCAGATCGCAGTGCGCATGCACCGGCTTGATAAATGATAGTTTCATGTTCCCTCCTTACCCATCCAGTATACCACCTTGCGGTTCGCGCAAGTTTGCGGTAGTTCGTTAAATGTACTATAGTTGGCGCATGAGACCAGAAGACCCTTTTTATCCGCACCGCGTTGAGTCATATTTAGACGAGCTCGCCACCGAAGAGTTGCGCCGCATGCAGATAGAAAACGGCATTCACGCATTTTTGGATGCATTTGCCGATGATAACCGCGTTTCTTATGGAATTAATCTGACCCAAGAAGACCCGCTCAAAAAAGGGCTCCAAAACGGCATAGTTAATTTCGACAACCGTGATGGCAGTAGCAACCCAGGCTGGACACCAAATTCCATAGAAAACGAGCCGCACACCGTAACCTATGCGGCGCCCTACGACAGCTACGCCCGAAATGATGGGCTGCATGTGGTAACAACAGCGGCGGAAATTCATAGTACCCTCAGCCACGAGCCTATTTTTGCTTTTTTGCAGACTCTCCGTCGTGAACCAAAACTAGACGCACCGCTTACCCTCGACGAACTTCGCAATAGCTATCCTGCACTCTTAGGTCGCCAACGATCCGGCTCACTGAGCTTGTATGCCAATAATTTTGATGGCTCCTTCCAACATTGGGTAGAGGTTGATCCGGCAACTGCCGAGAGCCTTGTCACCGTTGAGCTCGGCCGTTACACGCAAGCTGCACAAGCGCGCAGGCCAGAAAATACAACAGACACGCCACCCACTGTTTAGCGATGGGAGTTTTGGGCGCGCCACTTGTTGATTTCGGCGTGGTGGCCGCTCAATAAAACGTCTGGCACTCGTTCGCCGCGAAACGCTTCGGGGCGCGTGTATTGCGGAAATTCAATGTTTTGGTCATCTTGCTGGAACGATTCAATTTCGGCGCTGGTTTCGCCGCCCAAAACACCGGGCAGCAAGCGCACAACGCTATCAGCAATGATCATAGCCGGCAGCTCGCCACCGGTGAGCACGTAATTTCCAATGCAAAATAGTTGGTCAATATATTGCACCACACGCTCGTCATAGCCTTCGTATCGAGGACACACAATAATCAGTCCCTTGTTTTGGGCTGCCAATTGTTTGGCGTCGGACTGCTGAAAAATCTTTCCGCGAGGAGTTGGCAGCAATACCAGTGCTTCAGGATCTTGCTGCTTGGCATATTCAATCGCCGCCACTAATGGTTCGGGCTTTAGGAGCATGCCATCACCGCCGCCGTAGGGCGTATCGTCAACTTGCTTGCGAGGACCCAGGCCAAATTGGCGCAGATCAATATATTCAAACGTTACTATGCCCTGATCTTGCGCCTTCCACATCATGCTGGCATTCATAACGCCTGGAAACATATCAGGAAACAGCGTAATTATTTGAATTTTCATTAGTATCCTAGGTAGTTTTCTACGCCGTAATCTTTGAGCAATTTTACCAGTGCATCGTGGATTGGGCCGCCGTTAGATACCACGGCGCCGCGAATTGCGCGGTCGTAGCGTTGCTCTTGGCCTTCAAGGCTAGTTACCTTGCCCCCGGCTTCTTCAATAATAAGTTTTTCGGCTGCGATATCGTGCGCGCCTCGGCCGGGAAACACAAAAGCGTCCATGAGCCCTTGCGAAACCAACGATGCCTTAAACACATTACCGGGGACGGTACTAATGAATGCTTTGGCTTCAATGAGCGCGTCAAAAAACGGTTTGCGAGCAAAAATCTGGTCAACGGAGGCCGTTACGCCCACACTTGCGTGATACAGACTGTCGGTCGTGCTCACCTGCAAGGGTTGGCCATTTAGCTGGGCGCCCTGGTCTTTGACCGCGGTAAACATTTTGTCCAGCAGCGGTTCGTACATAACGGCTACTTGCGGCTCGCCATCCACCACGTACGCCAATGAAAACATAGCGGTAGGCGCACCCAAAATAAATCCGGCGGTGCCGTCAATAGGGTCACATACCCATAGCTGTGATCGATCGGTATGCACCGAATCTTCTTCGCCCAAGACGCCGTGGTCCGGGAACTGCGTCTGCACACGGTCAATCAGCAATTGGTTAATTTTGGTGTCGGCCTCTGTTACCGGTGTATTGTTGCTTTTGGTTTGGACGCTCTCGCGAGCCTTGCCGGCGTAGTCACGCATGATGCTACCTGCTTCATGGGCAACCGCTACGGCAAATTGAAGTAAAGTTTCGTTGTTCATGTTCCCCTTAACTATATAACGTTCACGCTATAAGATCAAAAGCTCATGCTTACAAACAAAAAGAACCCGAAAAATCAGGTTCTTTTTGCCACATATAAAGCTCCCATGACATTCTTGCAAATGAAATGGCTCGCATGAGCTCGTACGGATTTTTGTTTTTTAACGGTGTCGTCGCTTTCGACTGCTATTAACTATATAGCTACACGTCGAGGTCGTCAAGCTCTTCGAGCTCTTTGCGCGTCTTGCTCGCCATACTGCTTTCTGCTGGCTCGTCATTGTCTGCCGCGCTATCGTCTTGCTGTGAAGGTGCAACAGCATTGTCGTCTGCCGAAGCAGTCGAGCCATTGCCATTGTCCACAATCTTTAAATTGTAACGAGCGTCATTTTTGGTACCCAGGGCTCGCAGTAGTGTGCGCAGGCTTTGCGCGGTTGCGCCTCGCTTGCCAATGACACGGCCCAAATCTTCTGGATCCACGGTTAATTCAAGTAAAACGCCCTTCTCGTCAATACGACGAGCAACCTGTACCGCTTCAGGATTGCTGACCAGAGACTTTACTATAAATTCTACAAATTGCTGGTCGATGCTACTCATGTGAGGACTCCTCCACTTACTGGTACTTATTCATTATAGCAAATAAAAATCCGACTTGCTGGAAACAAGCCGGATTTCTGGCACAAAGTGTAGATTACTCTTCGGTTTTTTCTTCTGCAGGAGCTTCAGCCGGTGCTTCAGCTTCTACGGGAGCCTCTTCTTTTGGCTGGTTTTTGCGAAGTTTTTCTGGGTTGCGGATAGCGCGCTTTTTAGCAGCGTCGGCTACTTTTACCCATTTTGGCAATTCAACGCCTTCGGTTTGCAGCAAGCGAGCTGCGCGGTCAGAAGGCTGAGCGCCATTACCAAGGTAAAAAGCTGCCTTTTCTTTGTCGATAGTGGCAACCTTGGCATGAGGATCGTAGCTACCCAAGGTAACAACGACTTTGCCGCTAGTAGGCGTAACGCGTGAGTCCTGAACAACTAGGCGGAACATGGCGTGGCCCTTGCGACCAGTGCGTTGCATGCGAATAGCTAACATAATCTTACTTTATCTCTCTTTCGTTCTCTTTTAAGATTTAACCTAAAGTCTTGCTTTATTTTACAGATAAGCGCCCCTGATGTCAACAGTTGACTTAGGCTTTGTACTTTTGCAGGGCGGCTTCGGCAGCTTTTTGTTGGCCCATTTGCTTACTGGGGCCCGATCCTTTGCCCTTGAGCTCACCGTTTACAAACACACCCACGGTAAAGATTTTGTCGTGGTCGGGGCCTTCTTCGTTGAGCACTTTATAGATTGGCGTGTGACCATCTTTGCTCTGTGCAACTTCTTGCAAGTGCGATTTTGGATCCATCCACGAACCGGTTTCCAAAATGTCTTTAAAGGTACTGAGGATGCTTTTGGTGATAAACTTTTTAGCTACGTCGTAGCCTTTGTCCAGATAGATAGCACCAGTCACTGCCTCAAAACTGTTGGCCAAAATTTGGGCGCGAGCACGGTCGGTACCGCGCTTTTCGCCGCGGCTGAGGCGAAGCATAGGTTCAAAACCAAATTTAGCTGCGGCTGCACCAATGGATTCGGTGCGCACCAAAGCGCTGCGCCAGTTGGTCAAAATGCCTTCGGGCTCGCTAAAATTGCCAAACAGATATTCGGTGACTACCAATTCCAACACGGCGTCGCCTAAAAATTCCAGGCGCTCGTTGTGCTCTTTGACAGTTTTTTTGTGCTCGTTTACGTACGAGCGGTGTGTAAAAGCCGTTACCAGCAGTTCGATGTTGTCGAATGTTACGTCTAACTTCTCTTTTGCAAATGATTGATATGCGCTGTAATCCATGATTACTCCTTTAGAGTCGTGCTTCCCGTATCTTTTTCATGCCCAACAGAATCAGTTTACCAATGTCTTCGTATGCAATTTTGTCCATTGCCTCTTGCGCCGGCAGCCATTTGATGTCGTTAAGCCAGTCTTCGCCGCTCAGATCATTGGTATTGCCTAGGCCCTGCACCAAATAAATGTGCATGGTCATGAGCACCAGCGTGTGGCCGCGTCGATAGCGGAAATTAACCTTGCCGAGCCAATTCATCACTTTCATTTCTTTCAGGCCGGTTTCTTCCTGAATTTCACGCTTTGCGGTGTCTTTGGGCTCTTCGCCTTCCTCGACGTGACCTTTGGGAATAGTCCACCGGTTCTTGGCGTCCTGGATCAGCAAGATTTCTAGTTGATTAGTATGTTTGTTGCGGCGAAAGATAATGCCGCCCGAGGTTGTCTCGCGGACCACTTCTTCGATGGACGGGCGACGGTTACTGACCAATCGCTTTATGCCCTGAAGTGGCTTGGGCCGTTTCATGCGTCGTCCTTCTCTTTTGCAGGTCTCGCTTCAGTAGCTTCGTCTTGAGGTGCGTCTGACTTTTCGGCGATGTCGTCGCCGGCTTTAGCTGCCGCGTCATCAGTTGGTACGTCATCGCCCTGTTGGTTGCGCAACAATGTGCCTAACACACCGTTCACAAACTTGGACGAATTGGTGCTGCCAAATGCTTTGGCTAGTTCTACAGCCTCGTTGATAACCACCTTTGGCGGCACATTTTTGCTGTGCAGCAATTCGTAGGCACCCATGCGCAAAATAACGCGGTCCATACGAGCAATTTGGCTGATTGGCCACTCTGGCGCTAGGGGTTGCAAGACACCGTCAAGCTGGTCTTGCTCACCGTCGACGCCGGCCACAAGCTCTTCAATAAAAGTAGTGTCGTCGATGGTGGCTTCGTAGCGCGCAATATTACGCTTGAGGACTTCAGAAAGGTCAAACGTTGCGTCATCTGAGTCACGACGAAAGTCCTGCTCATACAGGGTTTGCAGTGCTATGATACGGCCAAGGTGACGATTTGATGCCATAAGGGGCGAGCCTTTTTGTTATATTTTTAGTATACCTTATTACTAAGGTTAGGCTGCTTTTTCGGCGGTCTTTTTCGTTGTCTTTTTAGCTGCAGCAGGCTTAGCGGCAACTTGCTTACCTTTTACTTCGGCGGTCAAGGCTTTGCCTGATTCACGACGAGTGGTAAAAACTTTAACTGGTGAGCTGGCGTTTACTTTGCGAGCCAGTTCTAATACCAAGTGGCTACGGCGAGCACCGGTACGGCGTGGTGATGTACGTTTTTTTGGTTTACCCATGAGTAAACTACTCCTTCTTCTCTTGTAACTGTGTTATCAAAATGATACTTGCAGTGTATTATACCGTATCTGTTATGAAATCTCAAGTAATAGATCGCACAACTGTGCTATCATCAGCATCATGGCAAGCCCGGAGTTATCGGTAGAAGAAATTAAAGAAATCGTGCGCGACATTGAGATCGGCGATCCGCAAACAAACGCATTGCTTGGTCTTATGACCTTGAGCCGAGCCGGCTGTGTGTTTGTAGGAACCACCGATCCAACCCCTGTAGAGCAGCATATTCCCCGCCCCAATCCTCGCATCAAAAGCCTTGTGCACGATGGCCTGGAATTTTATCTGGGCGACCCCGAAGACTCGCTGCTGCAAGTAACTTGGGCGGGCAAACTGGCGATTGCCCACGGTCTTTTTGGCGACGTTAACGTGCCCGACCAACGAGAAATTCTGGGCAAATCGTTTGGACCATTTGGCCGTAATTACGGATGGCGAAGCGCACCTCCTTCTTTGGCATCTGCAGCCGAAGGCGAAGCATCGACCTACCTGCTCGACGAAGGCGATATTATACCTCACGCTGATCGACGTTTGCTTACCAAACTGCACCAGTCACCCCAGGAGCCTGGGTACGTTGACATACTGCGTCCCGCCCCCGAAAGCACCTACGAATGGTGCTACGCTGAGACCGCCGACGGCGAACCGACTATTCGTAATGGCATCCTGCTAGCCCGCGAGCCGCAAGATGTTGTAGCCCGACTAACAATTCGCGGACGTGATATTCGTCTTATTAACATTGAGGCACGAGCGCCCGAAGTCTACGAACGATCGGTGCTGTAAGCAACGTCCGGCAAGAGCGGCAAAACGATGCGCTCATGCTGTTCCTGCAACTGCACTAACGCCCGCAAGCTAAGCATGTGCGTAATCCGATATTGCAGATCACCGCAGGTAACTGCCGGATTAAGGAACGGCGCCTCGGGTTGGCGTTCGTCAAAGCGAGCAGCAATGGTCCCGCCATTACAGACTTTACTGATTGGTGATGCGCACTGATCTTTACAGATAGGAGAGAGCGTTAGTGCGCCCAGCGCCTGCATTTTGGCGCGTCGAACCACAGCGGCCTCCGCAAAACTGTGGTCGAATACGTTGGCATCCAGTACCGTAATGCCGTCGGCACTCATAGAAAGTGTGTCGCGCATCGCGTAGCTACCGTCGGTCAGAATAGTGATGTCCCGCAAAGTGTCGCCGCCCAGAACATCGGTGTTGACCGCTTGACCATTTAGCTTTCGCCACAAACCCAGCGTTTCTTTAATAACAAACCTTTCTGGGTCATCGCTGGTTAGCCAGCGCTTGTCAAAATACGATAGCCATTGACCATAGGGATTGGTTGCCCGGTGAGCTGCGTCCTGATACGGCGGATTAGTGTAGTTGCCGAGCGGCATCACCAGACTTAACTGCGGATTTTCGCCGCTAACACGCGGTCGACCATCGGGAACCAGCAGGTTTTTAAAGAAATCGTAGGTTTCGGCCGGATCGTTCTCGGGATTAGCAACCGATATACATCCTGCAAACAGATGTCGATACGCCGACTGATTTAGCAGTTCTACGGTCTCCATGACGCGATCAAAAGACGGCCGTCCATTTTTGAATACGCGGTGGCGATTTGCCTGACGATCACCGTCCAAACTAATGCCTAGTCGAGTGCCGTAATCCAACAGCACCTCCAGCTTGTCTTCGGTCATGTTCACGCCGTTGGTTTCGGCTGCCGTCTTCATATCCACATCGCCAAGCGCCACTTGGATGGTGCGCAAAAAAGTATTCAGGGCCCGTGGCTTGAAGGCCATTGACTCGCCGCCATGCAGTTCAAACTCCTTTTCGTGTGAATCGTGTGCCTCTGCGTCTTCCCTAGCACGGATACCCACTTGCCGGGCAACTTCCAGGCTCATACGCGCCGGACGACCTCGGTAACTTGTGTCTTTAGCGAACATGTAGCAGCCACTTTCGCCATCTTCTTTACGATAGCAGTCCAGCTCGCAATAATTATTTACCTTTAGTACAACGGTGGTGATTTCGGGCTCAACTATTGTTAATGGTTCAGCATCGGCAAGATAGTTGTGTGTAAGCGATTCTGGCATATAATAACTATATACCATAAGCATTATAGGGGGACCTATGGAATTAGCATCAAACATGTACGAAACAGCTGTGAACGATGCAGGCACTGCGTTTATTCTGGAAGCAGCAGGGGTTGAACAGATAGATCCCGCGCCAGAGGTAGCACTGAACGATTTTGACAGCAAAGTGTGATTCATTGCAACGCTGACATCGTAAAAACCGCCCGAAACGTAGGCGGTTTTTACGATGTTTTTTAGGCACGAGGCTTTAGGCTACAAAGTTCACCAGCTTGCCGGGAACGTAAATGGTCTTTTTGACTTCTTTGCCGGCAATGGCCTGCTGAACATTTACCTCGGCTTGCGCCGCTGCCACAATGTCGTCTTTGCTCATATCTGTTGGGACTTCCACCTGAGCGCGCAGTTTGCCATTCACCTGTGCCACAATAGTCATGGTGCTGCTGATCAAATATTTTTCATCGTGCACCGGCCATTCACTGGTATGGATCGAGTTTTGGTTGCCCAACTGATGCCACAATTCTTCGGTGATGTGCGGTGCGAACGGAGCCAATAGCTGCAAGAACTTGCTCATTGCCCATCGCCACTCGCCTTCAGCTTCGGCAAAATTCATCTTTTTACTGATAGCATACATGTCATTCAGACACTCCATAAGAGCCGCGATTGCCGTATTGAAGCCCATGTTATCCAAATCAGTACTAACCTTTTTAATGGTTTTATGGATAACGGCTTTAAGGTGGGCAACTTCTGCGGGGTCCGGAACGTCAGTACCACCCTTGTTATCAATTGCTTGTACTAAATTCCAAGTACGCTGCAAAAAGCGGAAACTACCGCCCATGCCTTCCACACTCCAGTTTGCCATTTGATTCCACGGACCAATGAACAGTTCCATGATACGGATCGCATCGGCGCCATATCCTTGGTCGATCAGGTCATCAGGTTGGATGGTGTTACCCTTGGATTTGCTCATTTTTTGGCCGTCTGGTGCCAGAATCATACCTTGGTTGCGCAAGTTGGTGAATGGTTCGCCAAATTCAATCAAGCCCTCGTCTTGCATCACTTTGGTCCACATGCGTGCGTACAGCAAATGCATTACGGCGTGTTCGGCGCCACCGATGTATTCGTCTACCGGCAGCCAGTATTTGGCCAATTCAGCGGTAAATGGTTTTTGCGCGTTGTGTGGGTCGGCAAAGCGCAAGAAGTACCAGCTGGAACATGCAAATCCGTCCATGGTGTCAGTTTCGCGGGTAGCTGGACCACCACAGGTTGGACAGGTGGTGTTCACGAATTCTGGCACACGAGCCAGTGGACTGCGGCCGTCGCCAGATGGTTCGTAACTGCTCATTTCGGGTAAAACAACCGGCAGTTGGTCATCGGGTACAGCCACCACGCCATCTGTTGGACAGTGGATAATGGGGATTGGTGCGCCCCAGTAGCGTTGGCGGCTGATCAGCCAATCGCGCATTTTGTAGTTCACTTTTTCTTGGCCAACGCCTTTAGCAGCAAGGTCGGCCACAATTTTTTCACGGGCCTCGGCAGAGGTCAGATTATCGTATTCGCCAGAGTTGATCATGACACCTTCGCCCGCATAAATGGTTTTGTCGAAAGCCAAATCAATGATCATCGAGACTGAGTCCGAAACTGCAGTGTTCATGATTTCGTCTTTGGTGAGCCACTCTACATCGTAAGCGTCTTTTTCGTAGTCTTCGGCATGGGCAAAGTCATTGTGTGCGTCGGATTTTAGTTCGGCCAGCACCACGTTTTTGATAGCGCGTTTGGTTTGGCCTTCTTCGTTGCGATAATACACGGTAACTGCTGATGGCAAAACTTTGGTGATCGCCACGTCAGTGTAGCCGGCTTCCTCGGCAACTTCACGCAAAGCTGCTTGCTCGATAGTTTCGCCTTCGTCGATACCGCCACCCGGAAAATCCAGGCCTTCGTCTTTACGCACGGTGCCCTCTTTCCATTTCAGGACGCAGTAGCGATCTTTGGAAGGATCGTGCAATACAACTATAGCCACCGGGCGATCAGTAACCTGAGGCATGTAGCCGTTAAACGCCGGCGACAGCACTGGCTTGACTGGCAAGTTGAACTTTTGCGCAAAGGCGTGGTCGCGCTCGTCGTGCGCTGGCACAGCCATAATGGCGCCGGTACCGTAGCCCATCAAAACATAGTCGGCAATCCAAACCGGAATTTTGTCGCCATTCACCGGATTAACTGCGTACGAACCGGTAAACACGCCGGTTTTTTCGCGGTTGGTTTCTTGGCGTTCAATATCGGACTTATTGCGCGCTTTTTGCAAGTAATTTTCAACCTGTTGCTGGTGGTCTTCGGTTGTCAGGTCTTTTACCAAGGGGTGCTCGGGCGCAATCACCATGAATGTAGCGCCAAACAGTGTGTCAGGGCGAGTAGTAAAAATTTTGAGCGTTTTGTCGGCTTGGCCGTCAATCGCAAAATCAACATGCGCGCCTTTGCTGCGGCCAATCCAGTTACGCTGCATGCTTTTAATGGACTCGCTCCAGTTGATGTCATCCAGATCTTTTTCCAAGCGATCGGCGTAGTCAGTGATCTTAAAGAACCACTGCTTAAGCGCCTTCTTTTCTACTTCAGAGCCGCAGCGCCAACAGCGGCCAGCCTCGACTTGTTCGTTGGCCAGCACAGTTTTGTCCACCGGGCACCACCACTGCAGGCTTTCTTTTTGGTAGGCCAGGCCCTTTTTGAATAACAGCAAAAAGAACCACTGTGTCCACTTGTAATATTCGGGGTCAGAACTGGCAAATTCGCGAGACCAGTCAATGCCAAAGCCCATCTGCGCAAGCTGTTTTTTGAAGCGACCGGTATTTTCTTCGATAGCCTGTTGTGGGCTGATGCCGGTTTTAATAGCGTAGTTTTCGGCAGGCAAACCGAACGCGTCCCAACCCATGGGGTGCATCACGTTGTAACCGCGTTGGCGATTGAATCGGGCTAACGCGTCACCAATAGCATAATTGCGCACGTGGCCCACGTGCATCGCTGCGCCGCTAGGGTATGGAAAAAATTCCAGAATAAATTTTTTGGGTTTATCAGAGGTGTCTTGTGCCTCATAAATTTTGTCGGTGGCCCATTGTTGCTGCCATTTTGGTTCAATCTCTTTTGGATTATAGCGCTGCATGCCTAGTCTCCTTGCTGTCTTTACTGTAATTATACCTGATCAAAAGAAATACTACGCCCGCGGGGCGAGGAGAAGTTGCAGCTGAAGGGCTTGCGTGCTCATAGTGCCTACAGTATACCACAGATGCGAGCCCTGTCACCCCTAGCGGCCGAAGTACTCGCCGCGCTGACCAGGCTGCAAATTGAACATTTCGCTAAATGTCACTAACTGGTACTTGGTTTTAAGTTCAATAATTGCTGGCTCAATTGCGTCGGCAGTTGTTTGATAGATATCGTGCAGATCAACCACGCCACCAGGTTTAGCCTGCTGCACAATGCTGTTTTTCACCTCATCCGCGTTCTGAAATTTCCAGTCGAGCGGGTCGATATTCCACATAGCGATGGCTAGTGGCGAGGTGGTTTGGAGCTTGCCGTCAACAGCGCCATATGGTGGACGCAGCAGTGTTGGCGCTGGCAAACCAGCCGACATAACCTCGGCCTGGGTGCGTTGAATCTGGTCGGAAACTTGTTCCGCAGATAACTTCGTTAAATCTGGATGCGTCCATGAATGGTTGCCAATTTCGTTACCGCTATAAAACATGCGACGCAACAGCTGTTCTTGACCAACGGCGCGTGAGCCAATGACAAAAAAGGTCGCTCGCACGTGCTGCCTATCCAGAACATCTAAAATTTTTGGGGTCGTCATGGGGTTTGGCCCGTCATCAAACGTTAACGCCAGGCAAGGCTTAGGCGACGTGGCACAATCCACATGCTGATACGCTGGTCGCGACGGCGGTACATAGGCCTGCTGCACTACCGGTCCCTGCCGATTCACATTGCGCCAGGCGGGCTGCAATACCGAATACCCCGCAGCGTCCCACGACCCCATGGCTAAGCGCACGCCCACCACAAAAAGCACTCCTGTCAGGGCTAAGACGAGTGCGTGCGGCGTGATTGACTTGCTAAAGTTTGCCATGACTAACTTAGAATTGCTTGAGGAAGTTCGACGCAAATGCCGTCGACAGCTCCTGTTTTTTGTGGTGGCGCGCAATAGCTAACTCTATTAGCTGCGTTACTAATGCAACGTTAGAGATGCCTTTTTTGCGCCAGTTGTGCGCATACAGGCTGCCCGGCATTGGGTTAACTTCGTTAAAATAGACGGTTTTTGTGTGGCTATCTATGAGCATGTCGATTCTGGCAAAACCCGTGCAGCCAATAGCGCGGAATGCGTCCAAGCCCACGGTTTCGGCTTTTTGGTACAAGTCCTTAGGCAGGTCAGCCGGAATTTGGCTGTAGCCCTGGGCGCCTTCCTTGCCAGATTTACCTCCCGCTTTGCCGCCTTTGCCTTTGCCGCCCCGAATATATTTGGTGTCAAAGTCAAAAAAGTCTTCAGCGGTTGTGAGCGGCTGCTCCAAATAGGCAGCGACTAATTCTTCGTTGCCCATGATCGGCAGCGTTACTTCTACTAAGTTGTTTACACCTTCTTCTACCAGTGCTTTGGTGTCGTAATGCAACGCAACCTCGATGGCGTTTGCCAGATCTTTTGGTTCTGCTACCCGAGTAATACCAATGCTCGACCCCAAATGTGCCGGTTTGACAAACAGCGGATATGTAAGCGACTTGTTGATTTTGGTAACCCACATGGCGCTATCGGCCTCGTACCCTTGCTTGCTAAATGCCACGTATTTTGGCGTATTCAGGCCCGCCGCCAAAACCACTTGTTTGGCCAGAACCTTGTCCATGGCGATCACGCTCGATTCCACATCGCAACCCACATACGGCACGTTAGCCATTTCGCAAATCGCCATCAGCTCGCCGTCTTCACCATGCGTACCGTGAGTGGCCGGAAACACCACGTCAATATTCCAGGTTTGCGGCTTAAAACGCTTGCCCGTTTCGGCTAACTGCAAACCACCGTTCTTGCCAAACGTCAGCGAAACCGGCGACTGCTTGGCCAGTGTGGCACCAACATCACCCTGGTAGGTCTTGATGTCTGCGAACTTTTTGCCAGCGAACCAACGGCCATCTTTGGTGATGTACACCGGTAGAACATCATATTTTTGAGCCAATTGCAACGGCTTAATAACAGCAGCGATTGCAGTCAGCACCGAAATATCATGTTCAGTTGATCGTGATCCAAAAACAACAGCAATAGTAGGTTTCTTCATAGCTTTAGTATAGCATCACCTATAAATAGTTGTCTGTCCAGTCATTTTGCATTAAAACAACGTCGCCAGCCGCCACAAACGATGGCAAATTGCGGTAAAAGTCCAGCGGATCGTCTTGCACCACTAGGCCGCCACTGTAGTTTGCGGCCTCTAAGCCAGCCTGAATATCATGGGTTGCCGAATTTTTCATGAGCACCACTACGTCGGGTTTGGCAGCGGCTATGAGTTTGCCCATTTCTTCGTGGACCGCTCGGCCTTCCATGCCTTGGTCGACCAATCCTGGGGTAACATATATTTTGCGCTTAGCCGGTAGCTCGTGCAGCAATGCGGTGCCCGCACGCACACCCTCAATATTGCCATTGTAAGTGTCATCAATAATCCAGGCATCGGCTAACTGGTACGGCTGCATACGATGTTCGTACGGAGCGGTTTTGGCGATGCCAGCTTTAATTTGATCATCAGTCAGGCCAAATTCATGCGCCAAGGCAGCCGCTAAACTGAGCGGCCCCAGGTGATGACGACCAACCAATTTGGTTTGCAGCACGAGGCGTTTTGCGCCCTTTACGAGTGCAAAGTGCATACCCGTTAGCTCCACTTTTACATCGGTCACCTTCCAGCCCAAAGCACCGGCATGACTGTAGCGCTGCGCCTTTTTGCTGATGTATGGCTGGGCTAGTGGGGATTCCTCGTTTACATACAAACGATCTGGCTCCACGTAGTTGCCCACCGAAAAAATGTCTTTGGCGGCGCCGTCTAGGGTTTTGTACTGATCCAAATGAGCCGGTGCGATACCGGTAATCACCGCATGTGTGGGGTGCGTGATTTTAGCAAAACGAGTTACGTCGCCCGGCTTGCCCTCGCCATATTCAATGATCACAATGTCTTCTTTGCCAGTCAGTTTGGCCGCAAAATAGGCGTGCGAAACAGATACATTTTTGTTGGCAGGCGTGGCCGCCACGGTTTTGCCCTCGCTTAGTACGGTCAGCAAAAGTTCTTTCATGCTGGTTTTGCCGTAACTGCCAGCCACCGCAATTTTGATGCCCGGGTGCTCTGCAAAAATCTTTTTGGAAGCATGAATAAGCGTACGGTGCCGCGGTGCAATAATAGCTAAGTGGCCCACAAACATCGGCAACGCAATAATGTGCGCCCATAATACTGGCGTGACCACCGCCAGCGCCACGCCATATGCCCAGCGATCGCCTCCGGACAAAATAATAATCAATGCAGCGGCTACAAATTGCAGCGTCATTCCTATATATAACGCAGCCAGTAATAACTTTGCCGGACCAGTGTAATCCAGCGAACGGCGATGCTCTACTACCGAAAAATTATTGGTGTGCCAGTACCAGTACAGATACGGCTTAATGCGATATTCGGTGCTTTGCAGCATGTACACCAACGCCTTGGGGTAGCTAGGCCTATAGAAACTGATTAATTCGCGAATCATGCTAAAAATTCCTTGATTAACGCGGTGGTTTTTTGCGGTTGGTCCAGGTGTACAAAGTGACCGGCGTCGGGAATAACGTGCAGCTGCGACTTTGCTATTGCCTGTTTAAAAATTTCGCCGTACCGAGGCGGTGTTTGCTCGTCATTTTGACCGTAAATAATAAGCGCCGGAATGGTAATTTTTTGAGCGTCAGCGCGAACATCATCGCTCACCACTTTTTTGAACGTTTCCTGCAACGATTCTACCACCAGCATATCCGAGCCAATTGTTTTATACACTTTGCGCTGCAGTTTGGACGTAACCGACTTGGGGAGTGGCGCAGTCAGCACCTTGCCCGTTTTAGCCACCATGCGCAGCGCGCGGTTACGGCCTTTGTATTCGCCACGAATACCAGCGCTGCCCAACAGCACCAGCTTTTTGGCTTGAACGAGACCATGCGCCAGACCACGAATTGCAATTCCTCCGCCGTTGGAGTGCCCAACAACCGCGTACACCGCAGGCTGATCTATTTTTTGCAAAAAATGCTGCACAAATTGCGCGTAATTGGTTAGATCCCAGGCTCCGATCGGCTGCTGAGTGCCGCCAAAACCAGGCAAGTCCAGTGCAATAACATCGTATGTTTGAGCCAGCTCGTTCATTAGCGCCGTCATGCCCTTGGAACTATCACCCCAACCGTGCAGAATCAGCACAGTTTTGCCCGACCCATGGCGAGCATATTGTGTTAAAAGTGAGTCAACGACGACTTGCATTGTCTGTATTATACGGCAAATACGCCAATAGTGTTACCTGTTAATTTGTTTGCACATTCAGGCCGCTCACCTGCTGAATAGTTTTTTGCAAATTCTGCGGATCAGTTTGCAAGCCCTCGCTCAAAACCTCTAGCAATGTCTTGGATTTGCTTGGCTTTTCAACCGAAGTCTTGCTATTAATGTCGCTCAATGAAACCTGCGACGAAACAGTAACGTCGCCCAGTGGTGCCGAGAAACTAATTTTGTTAATAATCATCTGGTCTTTGCTGATCCACACTTCCACAGCGTACTTGCTGAGGTCGGTTTTTTGCATCCAGCTTGGCGTTTGTTCGTTTAAGTCGGGCAGGCCATTAATGTGGGCACTGTTAACTTCTTTGGCAAATGCATACAGCTGGTTGTGGTCAATTGAAACTTTGTAGTGATAGCTGTCCATGCCGTTCACCGTTTGGTCACTGTACACTTTGTTGACCTGCAAAAACAGATGTTCCTTGTACATATTTTGGACGCGTTGCGCGTCGGCTGCGCTCAGTTTGATACCACCCACAGCGCCAGCTGCGCTGTAGCCGGAAAGCAGGCTTTGGTCTAGCTCGATCCAGTTGTCATTAATCGCGGTTACATATGGCGAGTAGTCGCCCAAGCCGCTGCTGGCGAGCACATCGCCCAGGCCCGTTAAGCCGCTGACTTTTATATATGCATTATCGCCCACAAACGCGCGAGTCTCGACTTTGAGCGTGGTTACCTTGAGGCCCACCGTTCCCTGCATCGAAAAAACTTTGTTGTCGGTGTAGCCACTAAAGGTGCCTTTATACGTTTGGTTGCCGCCCTTGCTGGTTGTAGCCACTGCATACGACCCTTGGTAACGCGCACTACTAATTTTGTCTTTGGACAATGTGTTGCCCAGTGCTCGGGCCAGAATGTATTTGGGCTGGTGCGGCACGTAGTACCCGTAGTAAGCCATGGCCGAGCCAGCGCCAATTACCAACAGTGACGCTAAAATTGCCGCCGGCATCAGCCACTTTTTACGTGATTTTTTACCTAAAACTATGGGCTGAGCAGCAGCGCCATTAGGTGCGTCAGATGTAAAAAAGTTTGCAGGGTCAGGAGTTGGAGCAAGCTGGCCTGCTGGCAGCGACCCGGGTCCTGCTTGCGTTGGCTGCACAACACCCGGACCGCTCGGCATGGTTGGCGTAAAGTACGATTCGGCTGGTGGCAGCGGCTTTTGCGCCAACTCCGACAGAGCCGGCGGCAACGTTGCAGGGTTTTGCGGCATTTGAATAACTGGATTTTCGGCATGAGGCTGCGCAGATGGCGGCGCGGCAACCGGAATTGGCTCGTAATGATCAGCCGCGAGGTCAGGACGTGGCGGTAACAAGTTGGACGAAGGGTTCGGCTGCGAATCCATTAGTAAGACACCTTGTTGTTAGAATTAATGCTTCTTTATTATACGTAAGCGCGTCGGCCAACGCCAGCTTTATTGCAGCGCTTGCAGGCGTTTTTGCAATTCGGTGTAGCTTAGCGCATTGGTGGGTAGCTGCGTCGTAACCGGCACCCCGTAGCCAGAATAGCTTTCCGAGTACCCCTGCGAGCTGTTCTCTACTTTTACCAACTGCTTGGCGTGGGCATCAATAGTGAGCGAAACTGTTACCGACGCAGTGCTCGCATATTGCGCCGCATCAACATTTTCCAGATCTTTCATACCGACGTTTTTAGCAAACTCTTTCATGATAGTCACGTACAATTCGGGCTGCATCGTGACCGAATAGGTGTACAGCAACCGGCCGTTTTTGGTCTCTTTTTTGACAGCTTTATTGGCAAACGACACCTGGTACAGCGACCGAGTTTGCATGTCGTGAACAATTGATTCGCGTTGTACGGGCGTAATGTATCCAATCGGCATTGGCACGGCGCCCAATGGCAACGCCAAGCCCAATGCCACCTGTGGCAGCAATTGTGCCGAGCTCGTGTCGCTTGCTGGCACCGCCCACACATTCAATACTTTGCTAAAGTCCGCTTTTTTGCCAGCTGTGGTCTTTTGGTTGGTTTGTATACCAGTGTAACGAGTATACGTATGAGTGGCGTCACCAACGGATTCGGTTTTTACGGTGGTACCGTTCTGCACAACCGTACGCGTGCTGTGCACTTTATTAGAAACGCCCAACGAATACTGAACGGCCTGCGAATCTTTGGCTGAGCTCGACCCTTCATTAATATGCAACGTTACCCCAGTGGTAGTCATGCCGTTACGCACGGTTCCCCAAAAAACAGACGCTGGATCGACCGAGGCTTTGTTCCACCACAGTAAGGCTGCAAAAATAAACAGCAACGAGCCCACAATGTACAGCCAATAGTAGACATCGCGCCGGTTGGAAAGTTCACGCAAAGATATAGACATGGGTTTATTGTAGCAGTTATTTGGTCTGACGTCGCAAGGTTGCCGCGCCCAAAACAATTGCGGCCACCACGAATACTGCCACAACCGCGATGTCTTTGTAGCTATGGTGCGAAATAGTAGCTTCAGTGGTTACGCGCTGCATGGCATCAACAGCGTAGGTTAACGGCAACACGTTAGCAATGTCATGCAAAACGCGAGGCATCTGCGACAGTGGAACCAACAAGCCACACAATAAAAATTGCGGCAGCACAAACGCCGGCATAAACTGCACCGCCTGAAATTCAGTCCGAGCAAATGCGCTCAAAAACAGCCCCAGTGCCGTGCCCAGCAATGCATCGGCCAGCGCAATAATCAGCAAAAACCATTCTGGCCCGGCGATTTTTAGGTCGTACACATGCACTGCCAAAAAACTGGTAATACTAGCCTGCACAATGGCAATCACGCCAAACGCCACCGCATAGCCAAGCAAAATGTCCAGCTTACCAATAGGCATAGTCAGCAGGCGCTCCAAAGTGCCCGAAGATCGCTCGCGAAGCGTGGCAATAGAAGTTATCAAAAACATGACCACAAACGGAAAAATACCCAGCAGCGCTGCGCCAATGCGGTCAAAAATGCCAGTCGTGTCGCTGTACAGCCATGCTAGCAGCCCCAGCAGTGCGGGCGGTACCACAAACAACAGTCCCAGCGTACGCGGGTCGTGCAACAGCTGTTTCATGACGCGGCCAGCGGTGGCCACAGTTAGGCGCGGGCTCATTTTTGATCCTCCTCAACCAGTTTTAGGAACGCCGCCTGCACCGTTTTAGTGCTGGTTTTGGCTAGTAGCTGATCTTTGGTGCTATTGCTGAGCACTTTGCCGTCACGGAGCAAAAGCAAATTGGTGCACTGCTCGGCCTCGTCCATAACATGGCTCGAAATAAGCAGCGTTTTGCCTTCTGCCGCCAGATTTTTGAACAGCTGCCACAGGTGCAAACGCAATAACGGATCAAGCCCGACGGTTGGCTCGTCCAAAATTAACAGTTTAGCGTCGCCCAATAGCGCCACCGCCAGCGACACACGAGCACGCTGTCCGCCCGAAAGTGATCCAACAATCTGGCCAGCCTGTGTGGTTAAGTCGACTTGCTCGATTGCCTTGTCGGCGTCGGCTTTACTGCAGCCCATAATGGTGGCAAAATAACGAATATTCTGGCGCACCGTAAGATCGTCGTAAATTGCCGGCAACTGCGTGACATATCCCAGCTGCGAACGCAGTGACTTGTGACCTGCAGACTTGCCCAACACCAGCACTTCTCCGTTGGTAATTTTTTGAGCTCCCACAATGGAACGAATAAGCGTGGTTTTACCCGAGCCGCTTGGACCAATAAGGCCCGTAACCTTGCCCGCTTCCAGCGAAAAACTGACGTCGTTCAGTGCCGTGGTGGTATCTTTTTGCACCGTAACATGATGCGCGGTAACTACGCTACTCATTCGGTTATACCTCAATATCCCGATGACGGAACATCGCCCAGCCAATAAATATCAGCACGGCAGTGATAATTGCCAACACCGCGCTATACGACCAATCTATGCCGTTGCTCGCCGCAGATTGCTCGGTAAAGTAGTAAAACAAGGTGAATTTTTGAGCGCCGTTGAGCGATGCAACCGATGGCGCCAGAGAATTTATAAGATAGCAGCCAAAGACAATAATGGTAGCCAGCCCGCTCGATAAGCCTTTTTTGCCGCTCAACATGCCAAGGCCAAATGCCACCGCGCCGCAGCTGACCGCCAACAAAAAGCTAGCAAATGTAATGGCGATACTTTTGTTGAGGCTATAACTGTAGTGGATAGTTGCCAGCGCCGCCCAAATGCCCACAAACACGCCAACGTGCACTACTGCGATACTTATAATGAGCGCGATAAATTTTTCGGTTAGCACCCGGCCGCGCGACACCGACTGTGCCAACAAGGTGCTGAGCGTGCCGCGATCTTCGCTGCCCGACGTCAGGTTAATGCCAAAAATAATGGCCATAGTCACGACCACCATGGGCACGCGCAAATTGAAGACCACCGTGTCCAGGTAGCCACCCACGGTTTTGTAATTTTGTGCGTTACCCACCAGACCACGCAATTGCTCGGGCAGCGATTGCATAAGTTGACTTAACGAATCATCTTTAGTAAATGACGGATAAAAAATAAGAGTCAGCCATACCATAAACAGCGCGCCTAAGCTCCATGCCAACAACGACCAGCGCCGCTGGTACAAGCTAGTGCGGACAATCGCAAACATCAGTCTTGCCTCCTGTAATATTGCATGAATAACTCTTCCAGGTCCGCTTCCTCGATGGTAATGTCGGCTACGGACAGCGCGGCTGTTTTGCGGAGCAGATCCTGCAAGCTGCCGCCAAATCGGCACACCACCCGTGCACCATCAGAGGCAATATGTTCCACGCCAGGAATGGCGCGGAAATGCTCAACATCGCGGGCATCGTCAAAAACGACTTTAAGACGTTTGAGGGCATGTCGCTCCAGCTCTTCCAGGCTACTAATTTTGACCACTTTGCCCTCGCGAATAAACACCAAGCGGTCGCACAAATGCTCGATTTCCGACAAAATGTGCGACGAAATGAACACCGTCTTGCCAGCCTGTTTGTATTGCAAAATAAGCTTGTTGAATTCGGCCTGAATAAGCGGATCAAAACCACTGCTGGGCTCGTCCAAAACTAGTAGATCCGGGTTATGCATTACGGCGGAAATCAGTGCAATCTTCTGGCGATTACCTCTGGAAAGCGTGCGGATCTTCTTGCTTAAATCGCAGTCAAATCTGTGCGCTAATTCAGTGATTGTGTGTTTGGTAACACCGCCCTGCAACCGCGCAATGAACTGCAAATATTGCATTCCCGTCAGGTTGTCTTCGAGCGCCATGTCGCCGCCTACGTAGCCGACTTTTTTGTGGATCTGCTTTGCCTGCTGCGCCGCGTCCTGGCCAAAAACTAATATTTCGCCGTCATGCGGACCAATTTGGCCCATAATCATGCGAATAGTGGTAGTTTTGCCAGCGCCATTTGGACCCAAAAAGCCAACAACCTCGCCCTTTTGAATGCTAAGGTTCAGTTTGTGGACGGCAATGTGACTCCCAAACCGCTTCGTTACATCGTGCAACTGAATAACCGGCTCTTTCATTGCTTTTAGCATAAGCTAATTAGGACGAGTTGTAAATGTTGGGGCTAGTCGGCTGACTGTTATGCGGCATTTGATTTTTCACGAAAGCCAAAACGTAAATAACCGCAGCCATCGGATTGAACATAATCATTAGAACGGTCCACAAAATCTTTTTATTTATTGTGGCGGCGCGCCGCCAAAGTATGACAAGCGTAGCTACCTCAAATACTAGCGCCACAACGAGGCCAATAAGAAGAATAATTTCGGGGAATCCTATCATAAGCAAGATAGTAAGAAAGGTTCCCTCAAATTGCAAGCGCAAAAATAAAAACGGCCCGGAGGCCGCTTTATTGCGATGTGATCTTAGGCTTGCTTGTAAGCACTGCTTCGTCCTCACCTATGTAAGTGAACTTCCACGGGCCAGTCTTAATTTCCATTTGCTTGCCAAAGCCAACCCATTTGCCAACGAGTTTCGTTTTATCTTCAGAAAGCAGCATTTGCGCAGCCCCGTGATACATAATTCCCTCATATCCGCCTGCAGGGTTCGTGACCTGTTGCCAACTACCAGTAGCAATATTCCCGTCCATAGAAAAACGAGCATGCATATACGACCCACTCGGATCCGGCATGCTCTCTACAACAAGCTCGTCGCCTTTGCGATAGATTCTTACATATTGCTGGCTGAGTTGATCTTCGTTCTGCTCGCTATTGTGGTATGTATAGTCACTGCGCCAGATACCCAAGAATTTATTGGGTGGTGTGGCCTTAGCGGCCGCTTTTGTATTGCGAAACTTACGACGAGTGTCGATGAGCTTTTTCATCACGGCTTTATTCGCAGAAGTATCGGCGATATAAGTACGTTTATCCTGCACATAAAGCGCGAGCTCAAGCTTTTCAGCTTGAGCATCACGTATCCACTTGCGGACCGTAGCCTCGTTGACGCCAAATTCATTGACGATATCGATATTTCTAAAATATCTCATAATTTTCCTAGAACTACGGTTTAAAGAATTTACTACTGAGGCAAATCTTTAGGCTTCTGGCCAACACGGACCACTTCCCATTCGGTAACTTTAACAGTCATATCCTTGGCATAACCAACGCCCTTACCTCGAAGTGCTTTGCCATCTTCGTCTAGAATAAGCTGCGCTGCGCCGTAGTAAATAGCATCCTTAGCTTCGCTGTGTGGAGAGTTCTGACTCTGGTAGCTGCCGGTGGCAATACGGCCGTCCAAGCTAAAACGAGCAATAAGATATGCGCCTGTAGCGCCAGGAATAGTCTCCAGAACAAGTTGGTTGCCAATTCGCTGCAAAGTTACGTACTGGTCAGTTTCCGGCTGGCTGTCTTTGCCAGCTTTGTGATAGGTACTGCGCCAAACACCTGAAAAGTCGTATTCGTCTGTCATTTTTCGTTCTCCTATTCGCCTTGATTATACCAAGAGTCTTATAATACCTACAAGTGGTAGCGCAACCTTGTGCATACCACCGGTCAAAACCTTTACTAAAAATATTATTGGTTTTATAATAGCAACCTTATATGGCCACCCCAGAACTAACATTACTAACTGATTGCCAAGAGCTTGGCTTTGCGGTACCCAGCGACGCGGAAGCATTTGCTACTCTCGAAAGTAAAGTCGAGCGTTTTCAACGTGCCGGTGCTGCACTAGTTCGCCTGGAAACTGACTGGGATGACACGATTGGTCAAGGTACCTGGCCAATAGTACGAAGTGCAATTAGCAATCAAGCTGCCTCAGGTCAAAAAGAGCTCTACGCAAACCACAGAGCATCTCTACAGAAAGGCTTGCTTACACACAGCCAGTCATGGCTGTGGCAGGTAGGAGCTTTAGGCACCCTAGTAGGACAACGTATTGAGCCTATTCTGGAGGCAGCCAAAGCCGACGAAGGCGGCGTACGCGATGGCGCACGTGAGCTATACGAGCATTGTAAAGAGAGCGGTGTGCCATTCATTGTTAAGTCTGCTTCAACTCGTCAAGTTATTGAGGCCGCATCCGCTGCTGGCGGAATCAAACCAGATCTAGTCATTGCTACTGAGCTTTTAACCGACGGCAAGACGCCCTACTCTGGCACCATTGTTGGCTGGAACTTCGAAACAATGACTCATCCACTTAACAAAGGTGACGTGAGGCCTGCCAAGCTGATTGCCCTTGAGCAGACACACCCACATGTAATTGGATTAGGTGACGGCACACTTGACCGTATGATGATCCACCCTCGCAACGACACCTTATGGATTCGTGCAAATGGCGGCTATCAACACCACAGCGAGGAGTGGGACTCATACTTGGCCGAGAGCTTCTCGCAATTACATATTTTTGACGAGAAAAATCCCGAGCACTACACAACCTACCCTCCATATGATCTTGTTTCTATTGAGCCAGATCTTGTTGCCACTAATGGGTTAATTCGTCATCTGTTTTAAAGGTGCTTATATCCGCCTCTAATAATAGGCACATACTAATTTGTGTCTTTATTATTTTTCGCTTGACAGGATACGGTAACTTACCGTATCGTTTCTGCAAGCTTGTTTAATGGTACGACAGAAATGGCCAAAATCCAAGCTTTAAATTATATAAGTTAGGAGCGCCTATGGGGGACAGTTATATAACAGGTGTGAAAATCGAAATCCGCTACAATCCTGCCCTGCGTTCGGTGTCTAATGATATCGCTCGCGACATTGCCGACAACCATCTCCGCGAAAACATTGTTGTTGCAAGCGCGGGCAATGCGGCTCATGCCCACGCCGCATTTCGGAAACAGTGGGTGCAGGTGTTACGCCTGGCTGAGCGCGAACGAGCAAGCACCATAAACCCGCAAACGACCAGCGCGCTTGCGCGCAAAATTACTGATATGCAAGCGCTCCGTTTTACGACTCTTGCTGGAAGTGCAGATAGCGCTGCCGTTGTGCGATTCGCATCCGTGACCGAACTTACAGCAAATCCACAGCCCTGTAAAATTATGTACCTGACGCACCCTGTTGATGACAAAACCTTACGGACCATCACTACTTATATGCCAGCAAACGGCCTAGTGGTGCGCTACCTTAGGCCCGAGCTAAAAGCCGAATATGCTGCTATTCAACACCCCTGGAGACTGCCTATGTAGCAGGCACGGCAAATTACCTGCCGCTGGGATCTTTCTACGCTCTTCCTGGCGGCTGGTGATTTTCTGTGGTCCGCATCTGCTACAGAGAATCAATGCCCGCCCCTTAAGGCGGGCATTTTAAGTACCCTTGCACATCCTATTGCTAGGGCTGCGGAATATCGGTAATGGTCTGCTCGTCTACCGTTACCGGGTTGTCGCCGCTGGACACTTGGCTGCGTTTGCCATCGGTTATTTTCCAGAGCGAGCCCGAGCTAACGCCCTTCAGAATTGTGCCGTTGGCGGGCGTGGTTAGCAAATGGTCGTGCGTATCGAGCGTTTGCTGGTTCACGAAGGTTGCGCCGTTGTAGCCCGGAATGCTGCCCCAGTTATACAGCTTCAGAGCTGAGCCGCCTGCTATTCGGTAGACTGCGCCCGTTTCAGCAGAGGCCACGAACTCGCCATCACTTGGTACGGCGTTCATGTGATCGAGGTCGCCCACAGACTGAGCGTTGACGTTCACCACGTTGCCGAACCCTGGGATCGCTCCCCAGTTGTACAGGCGCATTGGGGCGCCGCCCACAAATTCGTAGAGGCCGGAACCACTAGCCTCCACCAGGTTCACTGTGGAACCGTCTGTTGGTCTGGCATTCATGTGGTCCAAGGTGCTCAGCGATTCGGCGTTCACGATTACTACATTCGGCATGTCTGGGATGGCTCCCCAGTTATATTGCCGGATGGGAGCTCCACCCACAAAGCGGTAAATCCCTGCGCCTCCTGCCTCGGCGATACTTATTGCCGAACCGTCAGCAGGTCGCGAGTTCATGTGGTCCAGAGTGGAGAGCGACTGTTCATTAACCCACGCAGCATTTGGCATATCAGAAATAGCACCCCAGTTGTATAATCTGACGGGCGCACCACCTACGAACCGGTAGATTCCCGCTCCGCCGGCTTCAGCAATGCTCATTACCGCACCATCTGCTGGTCGGGCATTCATGTGATCCAGCTCGGCCAAAGACTGGAAGTTGACGTTAATGGCACCGTCGCAATGGTTGGGCAGCGGATCGCAGTTATAGATACGCACCGGCGCTCCACCCACAAAGCGGTACTTCGCATTTCCCGCCTCCACCACATTAATGATGTCGTTCTCGTTGTTGGGGTAGCGCGGCAAGCGACCAAGCTGGTCGTTGGAAATGTTGGTCACCGTGCTGTTGAAGTCAGGTAGCGCACCTTGGTTGTAAATGCGAATTGGTGCACCGCCCACCATGCGGTAGATGGCGTTGCTTTCGTTAACTTTCAGGAACGTTCCGTCGGCCATAGAGCCGCTTGTAGACTCACCGCTAATGCCCGTACCAACGCCATTCAGGTCAAGAAAGTGATCCCACTTTTTAGCATGGACTGCTCCATCACGCCAGTAAGTACCATTAGTATTATCGTAGCTCCAGAGACCATAGTTACCGTCCTCCTTGTGGTTATATTCCGATACTTCGATAGATGTTATAGATCCCGACGCATTCTTATTGACTTTCTCGACAAACCCCACATGGCCGTAATCTCCATAATCACTCTGTGCTATGTCACCAGCCTCGGGAACACTGGTTCTTGTCCAGCTAGACGGGGCGTTGTTGTCCCAAGTTATTGCGTTGCCCAAATTCCGAGGGATACTGACCCCTGTCAGTTGTGCCGCACGATATGCAGTCCAATCAGTGCAATTCCTATAGCCATAGTTGCGGGAGCTGAGATCATTTCCGCCCTTACACCAAGAATATATACCGTATATCGCTGAACAGTCAGTGGCGTCCGCATCAGGATAGCCGCCGGTCTCCACGGCAGCGACAGGCGTCGATTCATACGCTGACTCGGCAACTGTCATACCCACAGCAAGACCGATAACCAATGCGGCTCGTCCCATGATCTGCCCGGCACGCTCCATAAAAACATTTGAGTGAGACTGCTGGATAGGGTCAGCAAGGTCATCATGGCTTAGATCATTATTTAAGGGTACTTCGAAACTAGGGGACATATGTCTCCTTTCCGTTAGTTCATTTAAGGGGTTACTTATTCAGCCTTTTGTAAGTCTTCCAAGGTCGTCTGCAACTGCTCAATCTCGGTTACAGCGGAAGCGCTTGCGCAATCAGGGGTGACATAATTCAGGTGGTAATCATGAGAGGCATCTGTCAGGATGTCCTCTTTGAAAGTCCACTTGTAGCGAGACGCATTGAATGCCTTGCCAACTTCGCTTTGGATATACTGGACCCCAGCCTCGATAAAGGTACCTGACGATGTCGTCACAACTGCACAGCTGTTGTCCGCGTCCGAGTTGCTCATAAGCAGAATCTTTGCCGCTTGGATCAGATTGCCATCAGGGTCAGAGGTTTTATCTCCTAGTTGATAGGAAACCTTGCCGTGAAGGTCGGCAGGTAAAGCTGCTCGAACGCCCCACTCCTTGATGTAGAGGTACTTGCCGCCCTCGGTTGGGTCAGCAGTTTGTACCGTGTTGGATTTGTTCGCGTCCTTCTTATCGGTCTGTGATGTATTTGTTGTCGACTTCTTAGCTGAATCGTCGTCTTTTTTGGTCTTCTGCCAAGCAAAGTAACCAGCTGCGGCCAAAATTATAACCACCAAAATTGCGATCAATACTTCAATTACCGAGAATCCGTTTTTGGTCTGTTTTAGCGTCATATCACCCTCATTTACCTGATGTTGGCGGCATTATCGGCTAGGATGCCTCGAAATGCAAGCACTTTTTTACTTATGTTTATTGTAGCAATTTAAACGACTTCAAAATAGGTGTCGCCTCTTTTGCTTCAATAGTATCAAAGAATGCTAGTGAGTTGTTTTTATCATCATCCTTGCCTTCCACGTGTATGGTAACGGTCCCGGTCTTAGTGTTTACTATGTTATTCGGCATAAGAAAATTTCCAAGAGCAGAGCCAACTTCTGGCGCAGAACCGCTCTCAATGCCAACATAGTAGACAGTGCCATCTCTATCATCTGTCGCATAGGTTAGGCTAAATCTGCAAAAATATATAGGCTCAATGGACTCGTTTGATATTTGCTCGACGGATAGTATGTCTAACGTTGAGCACGTTCGCGTGGTATATGTGTTATCCTCACCTGCACAGTCGCCACCTTTTCCGCCCAGATTAGGGTCAAAATGTACTCGCGTTCCGTCAGGCGAGGTTACAAAAACTTTCCCCTCTTCCTGGCCTCTACCAGTATCTTCTAAATCCGTCGTTAACTTCCACGTTTCAGGATACTGAAAACTAAATTTATATTCATCATTTGTATACGTCTTGAGCGCTATCGATGTTTTCTTTGGTAAGTTTGTTGTCTTGGTCGTATGCGTTGTATGAATTGGCTTATCCTGAGTTTTGCGCCAGGCAAAAAACCCGGCCGCTCCTAAAATAGCCAAAACCAGCAGGATAATTAAGAGTTCTACAACCGAAAATCCGTTCCGCGCTTCATTCTGTTTCATGGTAATCTGCCTTATTTTACGGGCATTATCTTTTAAGCTCCCCCAAAATACAAGCGCAAAGTGCAAGAAATCAAAAAGACCACCAAATGGTGATCTTTTTGATTTGGTGGAGCTACAGGGACTCGAACCCTGGACCTCTTCCATGCCATGGAAGCGCTCTAGCCAACTGAGCTACAGCCCCACAAAGTCTCCGTACGAGACTTGCCTACCGGATAGAGCAATCAACACCGGTAGTGTGCTGTTTGGGCAATTGTTATTTTAACAGATACGGCCCCAAAAATAAAGCCAGCTAACAAAATTAAAACAATTTGCGCTTGCGAGCAAACCAGAACACGAACACAATTGTGAGCAGCGTAAAACCTACCACTACGTAATACGCCCACGGCTGGTGCTGGAACGGCAGCGGCACGTTCATGCCGTACATACCATAAAACAGGTTCGGTAGCGCAATAATCACGGTGGCCACGGTCAGCACTTTCATGGTGTAGTTCAAGTTGTGCGAGCTAATCGATGAATACGCTTCACGAATATTATCAATCGACTTCAGGTTAGAATTACAGGCTTCAATAGATTGCTCGTTATTGAGCAGCAAATCCTCAACAATATCCTGATCTTCGTCGAACAGCGGCATGTAGCGACCTAATAACAACCGTCGTAGCGTGGCATTGGTGGGCATCAGCGACGACAAAAATTCGTTCAACTCGTCCTCGATCATCACAAAATCAATAAAGTCCTGGTTGCTGATTTCGTGGCCGCGCAGGCGTGAACGAATCAGTTTAATTTGCTTGCTGGTACGACTAATAAACGTCTCGTAGTTTTCGCCAATCTGCTGCAAAATCTGCAAGACTAACTTGGCGCGCTGCGTGGTGGCAAACTCGATTTTACTGTTCAAAAAGGTATCCAAGCTGGGCATTTGCACCATAGAAACAGTTATCAAAATATCCTGGCCAAAAATGAACAGCAGCGGCACCGTCACCAATTCCTCTTCGTCGTTTTTGTAAGCAAAACGCACGTAAATGTAGCTTTGGTCACCGTCCCGCTCTAAACGAGGCATTTCGTCAATGTCCAACGCGTCTTCTACCAAACTCTGTTCAACTTTAAATTTTTCGGTCAGTTGTTTGATCTCGGCGTCATCCGGTGCCTCAACATATACCCAACACCCACGTTGATAGTCCTCAAGTTCTTTGACTTGCTGGCTGCGCAGACTCTTATAGTAATACTTGATCATGGAGGTTCCCTCGTTTATGTCGCGCTCGGACTGCTGATTTCTATACTCTTATTGTAGCAGTCTGTACTTTGGCTGCAAAATGGCCGCCAACAACAAAACGGGCGTAGTGCCCGTTCGGATCGTGCGCGCCCACCCGGCGGCGTATGATTTGTTTTGGTCGCTGTTTGTTTCACGCGCCGCTTTTTGGCGCACGATTACTTTTAGCATAACCGTTTACGCAGCATTGTCAAGCCCATACACATTGCATGTAGCAATAATTGACAGCTCCGCGGAGTTCGTTTTATGCTCAACCCAATGCCTGCTATACATACACATAAGGATATTCGTGGCTGAGCTGCCCGAGAATCTGAAAGGATTTGAAGGACTGTTTCGTCCCGCTGACTATGTAGCTCCTCAGGAATCGCTTGCCGACACGCTTATACTAGAGCGGCCGTTGCCGACAGAACCGCTAGCAGCGCGGGCTCGACGTGTGGGGCGAAGCGTGCTCCATGGCATGTGGCGCTCACCACGAACCCGCCGATATGGATTGGGTCTGGGTTTAGGGAGCGCTGCCGTGGCCACGGGGATCGCCGTGGCTTTTTTGACGCCACACAGTGAAGAAGCCGCACAAGCTCAGCCGTCAGAAACGCTTATTATTAAGCCAAATACTTCGTTGCAGCCGGCTCAAAAATTACCAGAATCGCCCAGAATGGCGCCAGTGGCTGATCCGTCAAATATTCCTACGTCGCTTCCGAGCTGGGAAATAACGCCCACGTCAGTTATTTTGGCTGCGCCCGAAATTTCGGCAAGTAAGCCGCCGAAAGCAACCGCATCACACACAAAGTCGCCCCCCGCTACGCCAGCTCCATCGTGGTCAACTATGTATCCAACCGGTGCGCCTTCATCCGAAACTGTGTCGCCGTCGGGACCAGCAACCGAAACTCAAAATCCGCCCAGCAGCACACCAACGATGCCACTGCAAACATCAGAATCTACTTCTGGTACGTTTTCAGAAACGCCGCCAACTTTTCTATCGCCTCCGCTCGGTGGCTAAATGACTTGAGCTCTTCGTCGGTCATTTCGGCGTAGGTTTTAGCAGCACCATCAGGAATAAAACTAAAGTTCCAGCTTTTGCTGCCATGCCAGCCATCGTTGTCAGTTTTTGGCAATTCAGTAACAATACGGCCGTGCTTTTTGCCTTCAAAGGTGTACAAGTTTTCGCCATCGTACAAGCCGTATGAAATACTAGCCGTTGCGGTTCGGTCATCAAAAGCATTCAGCATTTTTACCATGCCTTCGTTGCCCATTTCTTCTAGGAACCATTTAATATAAGTGCCTGGCAACTTGCCGCCCAGCGCATTAAAGCTTAGCTGCACGTCTTCAACTAACACCGGCTTGCCCACCATTTCGTACGCGCGGCGAGCTTTATCTTCCACAACTTTGCGTGGATCCAGTGACTGAATTTCGTCTAAATCAACTTTTTGATGCTCAATAGAATGCCCCAGCCACTTTGCTAAATAGTCTGCCTTGGCCTGATTTCCAGTAATAAAAACGATGTCTTGCATTTATACTCCTAGTATTCGTTGCTCGTATTCTAACATCTCTTGAGCGCACACATTGAGCACGGTGTCGGTGCGCAATTTTGCCTCGCCAGCGTCAGTCCACACTGAAATCCACTTGCAGTGATCGCCGTTCTTTTCTTCTGTCCATTTAATGTCTTCTTGTTCAACATGTTGCTGAGCGTCATCGTTCGGGCAATAAAAGTCAACGTGGTCCAAGCCAACTGCGTCGGTTGACCCTGGACGGCGCTCCATAAGTTTGATGACCTTTATATTGCCTGGCAATGTTACGTCTTTGAGGTACACGCAAATTATCCATCGCTCGTTGATCCAACCAAAGTGCACTTGTTCGCAATTGTCACGGATTTCGGCAAAGCGCTGCATAACTTCATCGCGATCGGTAAACTTCCAGCCAATCGCCGTGGGCATAAGATTGGCAAAATACTCCGCGTCACTGCGCGCCTGCGCAAATTGCTGCCACGTGTCCAAAAATGCCTGCGTTCGCGTACGAAATTCGTCAACCATATTACCCCCCGATTATTTTTAGCAATTCGTCTTCGTCTATCTGCGTAGTGCCTAATTTTTCAGCCTTTTTGAGCTTGGATGCACCCACGTTCTTACCCACAACCAAATAGGTGGTGTCTTTGCCGATGGCGCTCTGGAATGTGCCACCTAAAGTGCGGATTTTTTCGGCAGCAGCGTCACGCCCCATCTGTTCCAGTGTGCCGGTAATCACAAAACTTTTGCCGTGCAACGGGCCTTTGGCGCGACGTTCGTAGTGCGGATGCACGCCCAAGTCTTCAAATTTTTGCAATAAATCTTGGTTGTCTTGGTCAGCGAACCAGGCCAACAATGATTCGGCAACCACCTGTCCAACGCCATCAATTTCGAGCAAATCATCTAATGTAGCCTGCGCCATGTTTTGCCACGAGCCAAAATGTTCGGCCAAATCAATAGCTGTTTGTGCGCCAACATGTCGAATGCCTAGGCCATACACAAACCGTGGTAGTTCAGGCATTTTTTTGGCGGCAATTGCGGCGATCAAGTTGTTGGTAGAAATTTCGGCAAAGCGATCCAGCTGAATAACTTGGTCGTGTGTTAGCGTGTAAATGTCGGCCATGTCATGCACCAAACCGGCATCCACCAGCGCTACCACGTTTTTTTCACCCAATCCGTCGATGTCCAGCGCGCCCTTGCTGGCAAAATGCTCCAATGCTTTTTTGAGCAAAAGCGGGCCGCTGGCACCTTTAACTCGATAAACCGCTTCGCCTTCAGGGCGCTCAAAGGTTAGTTCCGGATACTGGCGAGCAAGCTCGGCAAGCATGTCAAATGCCTGCGTTTTTTTGGGGCGCAGTTCTATTAATACGCGATCAACTTGCGGAATAATATCGCCGGCCTTAAAGATCACTACCGTGTCGCCCACACGCACATCTTTGCGCTCAATTTCGTCGGCGTTATGCAAGCTAGCGTGCTGCACCGTGGTGCCGGCAACTGCTACCGGATCAAACACGGCTACCGGAGTTGCTGCACCAGTACGGCCGATGCTCAGCACAATGTCCTTAACGATAGTTGTAGCTTCTTCTGCCGGGTATTTGTAAGCCACGGCACCACGCGGATTCTTGCCCACACTACCGAGGTCGGTGTACAGTTTGCGATCGTTCACTTTTACCACAATTCCGTCAGTGTTAAACGGCAAATCGTGGCGTCGCTCTTCCCAGTAGGCTACAAATTCCATCACCTCGTCTACGCTGTTGCACACTTTGGCCTGCTCGTTACTGGCGATGCCTAGGTTGCGGATCGCATCGTACGCAAAGGTAAAAGTGGGCACGTCTGCCGGGTCTTCGCGCAGCAAATCATAGCCCCGGAATCGCAACGGACGAGCTGCAACCAACGATGCGTCCAGCTGGCGAATGGTGCCCGCCGCCAAGTTGCGCGGATTCTTAAATAACGGTAGACCTTCTTGTTCGCGTTGGTGGTTCAGCGCCTCAAAGTCTTTTTTGTACATAATAATTTCGCCGCGAATTTCGGTTCGGCCCTTTAAGAGCGGCATGTATTGCTTGGGAACTTCGGTGCGCAGCGCCAATGGAACCGAGGAAATAGTGCGAACATTGGCCGTCACGTCTTCCCCCACATAGCCATCGCCACGGGTTACCGCTTGCGTTAGTATGCCATCCTGATAGATCAGCGCGCACGCCAAACCATCCATTTTAATTTCGGTGGAGTATTCGTGCTGGCGACCTGGCAGCAATTTTTCCATGCGCTCTACCCACGCCTCAACTTCGTCGCGACTGAATACGTCATTCAAGCTAATCATGCGCTGCGAATGCGTTACCTTGGTGAACTCAGCCAGTGGCTGGCCACCTACGCGCTGCGTTGGTGAATCTGGCGTAACGAGCTCCGGATATTCGGCCTCTAAACTCTTGAGCTCGCGCATCAAACCATCGTACACCGCGTCGGAAACGCTGGGCTGATCCAACACGTAATATTCGTAGCTATAGCTGGCCATTAATTGGCGCAATTCTTGGAGTCGTTTTTGGGCGTCCGATTTTTTCATGCCAGGCTCCTACAATAATGATCGATACAGAGCGTAGTAATAACTGTGTGCAACGGCCAGGTTGAACATCATGACTACGGCAAAAATCCAGGTAGCCGCAACCGGAATAATCATAATGATTGGCAACATTATAGCAATATTTACAATTACCAGCAGCAGTGGCAAAAATAGCACTTTGCGGAGCACTATCCAGCGGCGAGCCGCTACCAATTGCCTGGCAGACCTCAGTGCTTGCACCGGCGCCACATCTGGTAAACACACAATATATAACGCAAAAAGCGACGAGCAGATCAGGTAAATACTCACCGCCGTCAGCAGCAAAAACATTACCGCCCAGATTGTCACCTGAAGTGCAGATGTTGCAATGCCATTGTTGATCACCGCGCTGAATATCGAGCCGCCCACAATAAACGGAATGCATTCGGCGCCAATGACAAACAAGATCAACAACACAGGGATCAACGGATATACGCCCTGGTAAAAACCATCGCGAATGCGTACTTTTTGCTTGGCGTATACCTGGCGCAAAGTCCAAATAAGCACCAAACTTACAATAACCACCCAGAAAAACTGAAACAGTCCCGTTGATGCGCCCGAAGACGATGATGTTGACGTACTTAACAGATATGAAAACGACGCTAAGCCGGACATTACATGGCCCAAGCCACCACTGTACACATTATCTAAAGAGCTCTTGACCGAACTTATATCGCCGTTCGTGCTAAGTCCCTGAATAAACACAATATTTATGAATCCGAACCAGAACAAAATTCCTAGGAATAATTTGGAATGTTGCGAGAGCATTCGAACGCCCTCTTTGAACACCTTAAAGCTACTGGGCAATTTTGGTCCAAGCTGCGCGGGAGTAAACTTTTTTTGCAAAGTAAATGATCGGTATTTTGGAGTCTTGAGCTGCCTAGGTTCTTCGACTGCAACTTTTGGCTCAGTTTTTTTTGCCTTTGCAGCAGATGGTTTTTTGGTAGCAGTTTTTGCGGGAGTTTTTTTGGCCATATGTTTACTTTAAGCGTGAGCGCCCATTTCGCGCAAGCGTTTAATGCGATCTTCCACCGGCGGGTGGGTGCTAAACAATCGCGCAATAGATTTGCCCTTTAGCGGACTGGCAAAAAACAAATGCGCCGTGGCCGTGTTTTGACGCTTGGTAGCCGAGCCATGATCGCGGATTTTTTCCAGCGCACTGATTAATGCGTCGGGGTAGCGCGTGGTCAAGGCACTAGTGCTGTCGGCCAAATATTCACGACGGCGGGAAACCGCCAGCTGCACCATCATAGCTACAAACGGAGCCAAAATGGCGGCCAGCAAACCAAGTGCCAAAAAGATCGGATTTGGTGATTCATCGTCGCTACCGCTCCACCACATAATATGCATGATCATGTCGGCAATAAATCCGATGGCACTCACCAGACCAAACACAATCATCATGACGCGAATGTCGTAATTTTGCACGTGGCCCAATTCGTGGGCCATCACCGCCTCAAGCTCGCTGTCGGTCATCATGTCTAGTAGTCCAGTAGTTGCGCAAACCACGGCATGTTGCGGATCACGACCAGTGGCAAAGGCATTGGGTGCTGGATCGTCCATAATGTAAATTTTGGGCATCGGCATGCCAGTGGCAATGGTCAGATTTTCAACCGTACGATACAAACGAGGGTTGTCGCGCTTTTGAATTTCGTGCGCACCATTCATAGCTAACGCCAACTTAGCGGCGGCAAAATACTGGATCAGCGCATACACGCCGCCAACCACAAAAGCCAAGTAAATGAACTGCGGAGTACCGGTCAGGCCGCTCACAATCCAGCCCAAAGCGCCCAAAATGACCAAAAAGAAAGCCATAATGAACCAGGTTTTGCGTTTGTTTGCAGAAATTTGGCTGTACATACTTATAAAAAACGTATCAGTTAAGGCTGAAAAACACCTGTACGGCTAGAATTTAACCTGTACGGGCTCAGAGGCTTCTTTCATTTGAGCTTCGTCTAATTCAAAGAATTCTTTGTCGGACTTAAAACCCAGCATGGTAGCAAAAATATTGGTTGGAAATACCTTGCGCTTGGTGTTGAAGTCGCGCACAACACCGTTGTAAAAGCGGCGTGAAGCCTGAATTTTATCCTCAGTGTCGATCAGTTCGTCTTGCAAAGCCTTAAAGTTTTCGTTGGCCTTCAGCTGTGGGTAAGCCTCGGCAACAGCAAACAAACTTTTTAGTGTTTCTTCAAACTGGTTTTCGGCCTTGGCGGTTTCTTGCACACCTTGTGCGTTTAGCGCTTGCGATCGAGCCTTAGTTACATCTTCAAAAACGGTCTTTTCGTGGCTGGCGTAGCCCTTTACTGTTTCGACCAAATTAGGGATCAAGTCATAGCGGCGCTTAAGCTGTACGGTGATGTCACTCCAGGCTTCGTCGGAACGAATGTTCAGACGCACCAAACCGTTATACATCGCTGCGATAATCAAGATCAGTACAACCACAATGGCCGCAATAATCATCCAAGTCATGAATTAACTCCTTACTATAGGTTACAGCTTTAGTATATACCAGTCTTTCAGGTTTGTCGCGTGTGGACGTGCTACTATATTCAGTGATGGTTTTTCGTTCGCGACGCGCTCGTCACTCGAGCCAATATTACTTTAAAAAGCAGCCCAAACGATGGCGCGGCCGCGCGTTTGCTTGGAGCTTGCTGATTATTATGCTGGGTTGTGTGGTCAGCTATTTGCGACCATTGCCCACCCTGGCAGTTGCCAAATCCAACACGAAACAATCGACGACCCCAACCAGCAACATTGCCTGGCCCACCGATAGCATTGCGGCAATTGGCGCCGAAGGCTACGGTGTTTTGGCTAGCAGCAAAGGGAGCGATTCGCCCGTTCCAACCGCCAGCATCGCCAAAATGATCACCGTGCTGTCGGTGCTCAAACAAAAACCGCTTGGCCAAAACGAACAAGGCCCCACGCTTACCATGACGCAGGCCGACGTTGATGCATATTGGAATTACGTGAACCAAGACGGGTCCGTGGCTAAAGTTGCGGTGGGCGAGCAGCTTACGCAGTATCAGGCACTAGAGGCGGTGCTGATCCCATCCGCCAATAACATGGCCGACACGATGGCCAAATGGGCGTTTGGATCTTTGGATGCCTACCGCGCTTACGCCACCAGTTACGTGAAAGAAATCGGCCTCACCAACACCACCATTGGATCGGACGCCAGCGGGTTGTCACCGACCACCACCAGTACGCCCGGTGATTTGGTAAAGTTAGGTGCCATTGCTATGCAGAATTCGGTCATTGCCGAGATCGTGAATAAGCCAAGCGCCACGCTGCCGGTAGCCGGCACGGTATACAATAGCAACAAATTGCTGGGTGTGAATGGCGTAAATGGCATCAAAACCGGTAATTCCAATGAGGCGCGCGGCTGCGTATTGGTCTCGTCTGTGCACACTGTTGCCCCCGGCAAAACGGTGACCATTATTGTGGCCGTAATGGGTGCACCAACCTTGCGCGCAGCATTGGCTGAAGGTCAGGCCCTGGTACAAGCGGCCGGCCCGCATTTTAGCATCGACCAAGTGGTGCAAAGCGGTCAAACATTTGGTGATTTATATATTCCATGGGAGCCCAATAGCGCAGCGCACGCCGTTGCCGCTTATGCCGGATCAGCCATAACGTGGGACCATTCGGTTAGTCCCATCACCGTAAACATGCACACCATTCGCAACTCCGTGGCTAAAGGTTCAGTTGTGGGCAGCGCCAACTTGCGCGTTGGATCGTCAACGGTTTCGATTCCGCTGATTATTGACAGATCCGTGTCATCGCCATCAGTTTGGTGGCGACTGATTCGCTGGTAATTGATGAGGACTTGATTCTGTAAGATTGCAAAACTACTCCCGATAGTTTTGCTTTTATTCTTCTCGTTCCACAACGCAAAAAAGAAAAAAGACTAGAAATTCTAGTCTTTTTTCTTTGGTGGGTGATGAGGGACTCGAACCCCCGACCCTCTCGGTGTAAACGAGATGCTCTAGCCAACTGAGCTAATCACCCAAACCCGGTAATTCGATTACCAGATTATTGTACCCGATATAGTGGTACTTTGCAATACCTGTGGGACGAGAGGACTTGACTCGGCAAGAAGAAAAGATCGTCGCCGGCGATCTTTTCGCATATTCGTTTAAGTCCTCAATCTTCAACAAGAAATAAAAAAGACCAGCCAATGCTGATCTTTTTTATTTGGTGCGGACGAGAGGACTTGAACCTCCACAACCTTACGGCCACTACCACCTCAAGGTAGCGCGTCTACCAATTCCGCCACGTCCGCATATGATAGCTCTGTTATTTTACGATTTTTTGGCAAAAAACTCAAGGGGAAAACGCGGGGAGCGGCCACCGACCAGCCGCCGCTCTAAGCACTAATATCGTGGCAAGTGGTTCGACAGGTCTTCGATGGTGTAACTGCCGCGCATCATACGACGCACCGAATCAAGGTCTACGTCAACCTTGACGCCGGGGTTCAAAATGCTATACGGATCAAAAATCTGCTTCACTTTCTGGAACAAGCCATATGCCTCGTCGCCGTACATTTTGCGCAGGTACGGTGCGCGCAAACGACCATCGCCATGCTCGGCACTCACACTGCCGCCCAGCTCAATCACCAAATCATAATAATCTTCCATCATGCGAAATGCGGTCTGGCGATCACCAACCTGGCTAATGTCCAAAAACGGTTGCATGTGCACGTTGGCGTCACCAGCGTGCCCCCACAGAGCAACCTGCATATGATTGCGCGTAAACAGTTTGTAGACACCTTCCAGGTATTCACCAAACCGTTCCGGCGGCACAATGCCGTCCTCAATAATCGGCAGCGATTTAATGCGGCCCTCGGCGTAGCCAATTATCATTGCCGAACTGTGACGAATTGCCCATAGCCGCTCCTGTGCAATAACATCAGTTTCTAACACTACTTTGGCGGCGTATTTTTCCAAGATCTTATTGGCTTTTTTGAGCGCCTTCTTTTGTGCGCGTTCGGGGTTGTCGAACTCTACAAACAACATAATTTTAGGATACGGTCGCTCAATGACTTCCGCCAATTGGTTCGGGTTGATTTTATTCACCAACGTCAAAAGATGATCATCAACCATTTCAACAGCACTCGGGCCGTCATCCATGTTGCGCAATTCCAAAATGGCAGTCTGTACTTGCTCGATGTTATCAAAGTGAGCCACAAACAAAGCCGGGTGCGGATTGAACTGCTCAGTGGCCAAAATTGCCTCTGTTACGATGCCCAATGTTCCCTGCGATCCTACAAATAGTGGCGTCAGGTCAAATGAGCCGTCGCGCTGCTTAATCTGGCTCAAACAATAACCAGCCGAATTTTTGGTTACGTCCGGATCCATTTTTTCGATCAGTTTGCTGTCTTCTTCCAGTAACGCGTCTAGTGCACGATAAATTTCGCCTTCAAACGAGGTCAAACCCAACTTTTTACTGAGGTCGCGTTTGGTTAAGCGACCGGTTTCGATCACTTCACCGTTGGCCAAAACCACGCGGAGACCGCGGACGTAGTCGCGCGTACTGCCGTATTTGAACGTTTTTTCGCCACTGGCGTTGTTGGCTATGGCCCCACCAATGGTTGAGTATTCCAAGCTTGCCGGGTATGGCGGCAAAAATGCACCGTGCGTTTTGAGCGCCTGCTGCACTTTGCCATACGTGGCGCCGGGTTCAACGGCAACCATGCCGTCTTTTTCGTCTAGTTCCAAAATGCGGTTCATGTGCGCCGGGAACGACATAATAATGCCGGCACCCAAGGCTGCGCCAGACTGATCCGTGCCCGCACCGCGAGCAGTAATTGGAATAATACGACCGCGCTCGGCAAGCTGCCAGGCAAATCGGGCGGTTTTACGAACATCAGCTTCATTTTGTGGATACACGATCATGGCTGGAACTTGCGCCAAAACGCTCGTGTCGGTTGCAAAATAGCGGCGAGCATCCGGCGACACCGTAACTTCGCCCAATAAATGCTCTTGCAAGTAATGCGCTACCTTACTCATCAGTTGTTACCCCTGTTTTTCATCACTAATATCCATCATAGCACAAACTGCGGCTTATGCTTAGCGGTTTGCACAACGAAGCGAGGTTTGATGGACCAACTGGATTTGCGGACGAGAGGACTTGTTTTCTGCTGGCAGCAAACTTTTCCCAAAAGTTTGCTCATTTTTCATCAAGTCCTTCTTGCCTACAGATACAAAAAAGACCAGAAGAATCTGGTCTTTTTTGTATGGTGCGGACGAGAGGACTTGAACCTCCACGAGTGTAACCTCACTAGTACCTGAAACTAGCGCGTCTACCAATTCCGCCACGTCCGCGTAAACGTAACAGAGGTAATTGTACAACAACTTGCGGTGCGAAGCAAGACTATTCGTTACTCACCGATGTCTGTGGAACCGCCGTCTGGCGAATCATCCATTCGTTCACATTGCCGTAAATATCAGCTGCGGTGTTCAAGTAGTGCTCTTGCAGGTTAAAGATTGGGCTGCGCGAAACGTACAAGTAGCGCGGCTGATACAAGCCCAGCGCCGGCGCATCTTTTTGCCAAGCTTGCAAAAATCCTTTGTACTTTACGGCTCGTAACGCCGGATCATTACGAGTTCGGCCGGCCTCCAGCGACGAATCAGCAGCAACGGAACGGTATTCCGAGAAGTTCAACCGCGAGACAGCTCGCACGTCAGCTTGCGCACTACTCCAGTAGGCATATACGTCGGGGTCTTTACCTATAGAAATGCCATACAAAAGCGCGTCGTAGCTATGGAACGTCAGCGTACTTTGAAAATCATCGGTATCTTGTAGCTGCAAGTCAACTTTAACGCCCAATGCCTTCCATTGCCTTTGCAGTTGACGTCCAACTTTGGCATATTCGCTGGTATTTTCGGCGTACAAGCCAAATGTCAGCGGCTGTTTGTCTTTGTAGCGAATGCCGTCTGCGGCTAGTTTCCAGCCAGCAGCATCAAGTTGTTGCTCGGCGGCAGCCTGACTGTACGACGCCTGAAAGTACGCCGAGTCGTAACCGGCCTGACCCTGTAATAATGGTTCACGAACAGCTCGTGCCGGGTATCCTAATGACGAAATTATAGCGTTGGTATCTGTTCCCTGCACCAAAGCCTGCCGCACGGCCGTGTCGGACAATATGCCTTCGCTGGTTTTAAAGAACGTCATAACCGCCGCCGTGAGTGGCATACTATACGAACGCGCATTTTTAACGTCCTGCGGTACCTCGGTTAGACCAGACATGGCGTTGATTTCTTGATTCTTGAAGCTAGAGGTCATGCCCTGTTGATCGCGGAAGGTGTGAATCACAAAACCGTTCAGTTTTGGTGCACCACTGTTATATTCCTGAAATGGCTTGAGCGCGATCCGTACCTGATTGTTGGCCGCCACCTCTATGGCACTCCAACTAAATGGCCCAGCGCCTACTGGATTTGCGGTGTTAAACGTGGCAGTACGCATCTCGGCCATGCTGGTGTTGCCTAAAATATGCTGTGGAATAATCCCCATCGTCAACGAATACGGGAACGAGGCCAACGGGTCCGGCAGTGCAAATGTAACTGTAGTGGCGTTCACCGCTGTAACTGTCACACCTTGCCAGGCAGCATTGTACGGCGACTGAGCATCAGCATTTTGAATTACATGAAACGTAAACGCAACATCTTGCGCGGTCAGCGGTTTGCCGTCCTGCCAAGTCAGACCCGAGCGCAAATGCACCGTGTACTGCATGCCGGTTGCATCAACCGCCCACGGGCCGTCCGCCAAATCGCCCACCAACTGATTATTGCTGTCATATTTATACAGGCCGGCAAAAATCAGACGCGAGACCGCCAGATCTACCGCCGAAGTTGCATACACGGGATTGGCATTCGTAAACGAACCGATAATTCCTTCGTTGAGCGTACCGCCAGCAGCCGGTTGCGGCGTCTTGTAATAGCCGTTCAATGCGCGAGATTGCGCAATAATGCAGCCGCCCAGCAGCACGATTAACATCAGCCATGTCAAAATAAATCGACGAGCATCCCGAAAACGCCCTAAACGACGGAATAGGTTATTCTCGAGCTGCTCTTCGGCTTGCAGCCCAAACGCTTCAACCTGACGCTGGCGCAAGCGAACGCGCCTACGCACCCTCAGTTTAAAAGCACGACTTACCATACCCGGCACGTCCTCCGTTTAGGTAATAATGATTCCGAGGATCAACGATCCCGCAAAAATCAGCGCAGTAACAATAGTGATCTGAAAAATGGTCTTGTCGGTACCACGGCGAACGGTGTTCACCTCGCCACCACCGCCCAAACCAGCGCCCAGTGATGCACCGCGGGTTTGTACCAAAATAAGCAAAACCATCAGCAACATCGAGCCAATTGTTATGTAGTTAAAAATGTTCATGATTCCCGGTTCTCCAAAATTGCTGTTACTAAGTAGTTTACCAAGCCAATGATCATACCAGCAAGTACTGCCGACCAAAAACTAGTCACGTGCAGTGATGTATAGATGTGACTCACCAGATAAACGGTGAAGCCGTTGATCACTACCATAAACAGTCCAAGCGTCAGTAAAATAGCCGGCAACGAAAAGATTACCAAAATTGGCTTAAGAATGGCGTTAATGATCGCTAAAAAGAATCCTGCCCAAATTATGACACCCAAACTACCGTTATAGGTTATATGCGAGCCCAAAAAAGCGGCCGAAATCCATAATCCCAGGCTACAAACCAGCCAGCGCACCAAAAATCTATAAATAAAACTTTGGTTTTTCATATTTCTAGCATTCATTGTAGCACGTTTACGCTGGCCAAGTTAGGCCAGCTCCCTTGGGAGTTTATCGGTTAATATGCGGATGCCGTCTTCGGTGATTAATACATCGTCCTCGATGCGCACGCCAATTCCTTCGCTCGGAATATAAATGCCGGGTTCAACGGTCATAACAATACCAGGTTCCAGCGGCCGGCTGTAGTCACCAGCGTCATGGGTGTTTAGGCCTAAAAAGTGAGACGTGGCATGAGGGAAGAACTGGCGCACGTTTTCGTCGCTAATTGTTTTGATCAGGCCTAATTCGCGCAGCTTTTCGCCCATAAATGCTACCACGGCGTCTTCGTATTCACGCAAATGCACACCAGGTTTGAGCAGCCCAAAAGCGTGTTCTTGCACCGCCAAAACTGCTTCGTGCACGGCGCGTTGTCTGCGAGACGGCGTGCCGCTCATTACGGTACGTGTAATATCAGCCGAATACTGTCCAAAATCCGCTCCCACATCCAGCACAATCAGTTCGTCGCTCGCCAAAACACCGTCATTTGCCACGTGGTGCATCGTACAAGCGCGCTCGCCACCAGCAACAATTGGCGTAAATGCGTGACCGGCCAGGCCTGTGGCACCGCGGCGACGAAAACCGCGGGTAATATCGGCCTCAATTTCGTATTCGTAGGCATATTTTGCCAGTTGCGCAGGCTTGGTAACTTCTTTGAGCGTCGCAATGGTAATGTCGATTGCCTGCTGCAATGCTTCCAGTTCTTGCGGCTGCTTGACCATTCGCATACGAGCCAAATGTGAGCGCAAATCTAATAGCTCCACGTCTTTGTTGATGTCACGCAAATGCTTGGTTAATACTGCGCGAGCCGGGTTGGTATACAAACCCCAGGTATCAATATATGAGGCAGGAGCAGCCAACGTGGCTACGTGCTGCACTTTTTTGAGCCGCGCCTGCAGGCGATGCCAGCCCTCTTTGTGCGGTAAAATAGTGGCGATACCGGATCGCTTGGTGACTTCTTCGGCGGAAGTGGTGCCATCAAATGTTTCTTGCACCTGGCTCAGCTCCGGCGCGATCAAATACTCTTTATCCTTGTCGATCACCAGAATGTAATCGGGTTCGTTCAGCCCCGTTAAGTACCAAAAGTTGGCGTCTTGCTGAAACGGATAGGCCTCGTCGCTAGCGCGTTGCAGCGATCCGTGGGCTGTTAGTACGATAGGCGCGGTGCCGGTAAATAGTTGGCGCAGCCGCTCGCGGTTACCCGCAAAAAAGTCGCTCGTAAACATGCTCTTACCTTATCACGTTCAAACGCGCCAACCAAAACCTTAGCCCAAGTGAGCCCGAATTTTATTGGCCAGTTTTTCGCCCACGGCCGCATCTAAATCAGCCTGAGCAGCCGCTTTTACACCCTGTAAACTGCCGAAAGTTCGAATCAGTTTCTTGCGCGTAGCCGGGCCCACGCCTGGAATGTCATCCAGCAAACTAGCTACTTGGCGTTTGCCCTTCAAAACTGAGTGGTAGCTTACCGCAAAGCGATGTGACTCGTCACGCACGCGCTGCAGCAACTTCACAATGTCCGAATCTTTGGGTAGCAAAATCATCAAAAAATCTTCGCTCTCGTTTACAATTGCGTGCTGTTTGTGCAGCTCGATTTTGGACACATTTACCTGTGATTTTTCTAGGTGCACCACGATTTCTTCTTCGCGCTTGGCCAGGCCTACCATGGGGCGCTTAATGCCAAGCTCGTCGCGAGCACGAATTGCGGCAGCCACCTGCCCTTTGCCGCCATCAATCAAAAACAGATCAGGCAAGCCCCACGCTTTAACATTTTTTTCGCTGCAACGGCGCGTGATTGCTTCGTGCATGTGCGCAAAGTCGTTGTTACCCGGGATACGCATTTTGAACTTGCGGTAATTTGCCTTGTCGGGAATGCCGTTAGTGAACACCACCATGCTGGCAACGTTGTCGGTGCCTTGCATATGGCTGATGTCATAGCCTTCAATGCGACGCGGCTCGTTTTTAAGGCCCAGTAAATCTGCCAGACCTTGCAAGCCGCGATCTTTGCTAATGTCCAAAAATTCTTTGTCCGAAAATACGATTTGTTTGCTCAGCGCCTTCAGTGCATAGTATTGATTTCGCAGCTCGGCCGCTTTTTCAAAATCCTGCTTTTTGGCCGCTTTTTGCATGTCTGACTGCATTTTTTCGACCACTTTTTCGCGCTCGCCTCGCAAGTATTGCATCAATTTACGCAAATTAGCCCGGTATTCATTGAGCGGCGTTTTGTGCTCTTCTAGTCCTGGGCATAATCCCAAGTGATATTGCAAACACGCACGTTTAGGAATCACACCCACATGGGTGGAATACGGAAACACGCGGCGCAAAAAGCGCAGCGCTCGCTTGACTTCGCCACCGTTAAAGAACGGCCCAAAATAGTGCGCTTTGTCGTCCAGTGGCTGGCGCGTAAAGCTGATTGACGGGTACGGATCGTCGTAATTAATGCGCACATAGGTGCTGCTTTTGTCGTCGCGCAGCAAAATGTTGTAGCGCGGCAAGTAGCGGCGCACCAACTCGGCCTCCAAAAAGAGCGCATCTAACTCGCTTTCTACCGTGACCCAGTCGGTGTCTATAATTTCGGCCACTAATGCTTCGGTTTTTGGGTCGCGTCGGCGCGATTTTTGAAAGTATTGGCGCACGCGATTTTTGAGTACAGCAGCTTTGCCAATATAAATAATGTCGCCGTTGGCATCTTTGTGAAAATACACGCCCGGCTGGTTTGGCAACGTCTTTAATTTGGCTGCAAGTGCATCGGTCATGTCTTATATTATAGATGAAAATGCGTGATTACGCGCTGAGCGGCTTCGGTAGGTTGCAATTGTGACGTATCCAAGCGCAGATTGTTGGTAAATAACACTGGTAGATCCAGACCGCCACGAGCAAATTTTTCTTCAAGATGCTCGCGTGTGGACGGCTTCCCCAACAGATGGCGCGAGGTGTTTCCAATACGCGAATACAGCACTTGGCGAGGCGCATGCAGCTGTACAAAGCACACGCAGCCCTTATTGTCGGTCACTGTTTTAACCACGTCGTACACAAATTGGTCACTCGCGCCACGAGTATACGCTAGCGTAAAAATCAGATTAATATTTTGCTCGGCAGCAGTGCGAATCACGTCTAGGCGTAATTGATCTTTTAAGGCAGAAGCCCGCGCACCATTATTTTGTGTTTCGCCAAACAGCGCCCGCGAAATATCCACCGTCATGTGATTGTGAAACAGCTTGTAACCGGTTCGCTCGGCAAGTTCCGATCCAACAGTGTATTTTCCGGCGGCCGGCGGCCCATATAAAAAGAGTAATTTCATATTTATTTTAAGTGAACTACTTTTAGTATAGCAGTTACGCGGTGGCGATGGCCAGAATGTCGGCACAAGCTGCTGAACAGGCCATCTTACCGTCAGTTTTGCACTGATCGCAGATCAAAATCAAGTCGTTGCAAGTCTTGTTGGCACAGTTTTCGTAGTTGCTAGTGCTGGCCCCACAATGAACACACGCACCAATATCTTTGGCTTTGTCGGAAAAGTTTACGCCCATACGATCGTCAAACACATACAACGAGCCCTCCCACAAACCTTCGTCGCCATATTTTTCACCATATTTTACGATGCCGCCGTCCATTTGGTAGACCTCTTTAAAGCCGCGGTTTTTCATAAGGCTCGACAGGATTTCGCAGCGAATACCGCCAGTGCAGTACGTCACTACCGGTTTGTCTTTAATGCTGTCGTATTTGTCGCTGTCAAGCTCCTTAATAAAGTCTTGGCTGGTACGAACATCAGGCACCACGGCGTTTTTGAACTTGCCCACTTTGGCCTCGTAGGCATTGCGGCCATCAAAAAACACCACGTCTTCACCGCGCTCTTCAACCAACTTGTGTACGTCTTCGGGCTTGAGGTGCACCCCACCGCCAACCACACCGTGTTCGTCTACCTGCAGCTCGTCACCAGCCTTAAAGCTCACAATTTCATCACGTACCTTAACACTAAGTTTCGGAAAATGATCGCGCGTGCCTTCGGACCACTTAAACGTAATGCCCTTAAATGGTGCGTATGACTTGGTTGCTTTGGCATAGGCCTTGAGGTCTTCTAAATCACCGCCCACCGTGCCATTCAGGCCATGCTTAGAAATCAAAATTCGGCCCTTCAGATTGTGCTGCTCGCAGAGCGTTTTTTGCCACAAACGAACAGCCTCAGGGTCACTGAGTGGCGCAAATTTATAGTAAAGTAATATTTTTTGCATCAACGCAATTATAACAGATAAGAATGATTTTGTCTGCCCCCTACACTATGCTATAGTTAAGAATCTAAGCGTAGTAATTAAAGGAAAGGGCAGCATGAAAACACTTACCACAGAAGGCACTGTTGCCCGTTCAGCCGGCGCCGGCCTTTAGAGCTACATCTTTATACCCTGGAGCAATCGCGTACATCTCACTACACGCCAACTCCCACAAAAATTGAGCCACACATTTACAAATACTAACCGAGGATTTTCTATGGATCCGTCCAGAAAGACTATTTTGCTATTTTGGCGTGAAAATATGCGTCACCCCCTGTTCTTTATTGGCGCTGGTGCATCATGGGTCCTTGGCATGTCGCTACAACGACTCGTGCTGACGATTATAGCCTCGCGCGCTCTGAACCATCTTATAGCCATCCACAATCAGCCACATATTAATTATTGGCATGAGTTTAGTCCATACCTTGGCATATTTATCGGGGTTGCGGTGGTGGCGCAGATATTGATTGAGTGCGGCCTGGTATTTTTGACGCATCTGGAAACACGTGTTCGTCCAGAATTGCAGATGCGCGCATTCACCTGGCTCACCAGTCAAAGCCTGAACTTTCATGCCAACACCTTTAGCGGCGCAATCGTGAACCAAGTAAACAAGTTCACTGGCGCATACATTACGCTGACTGATACGTTCTGTTTGCGTTTCTTGCGCATGTTTACCAACGTAATCATAGCCATGGTTGTGGTAGCGTTCTTCTCACCCGTTATTGCACTAGCGATGGCAATATGGACCGTTTGTTTTGTGTTTCTTAACTACAAACTTTTTATACGACGAATGGTATTTACGAAGGCCGCAGCTACGGCTGAAACGGTTTTAACTGCTCATCTTGCAGATGCCATGGGCAATATCTCGGCTGTTAAAGCGTTTGGAAATGAGGATACCGAGGCTCACATTCACAAACAAAAGAGTGACGATCGCGCACATAAAAAATATCTGTCATGGATGGCTGGTATTCGAACCGATACAATCCTTGGCACGATGATGACCATCTTGCAAATTGTTGTATTGGGACTAACCTTGCGCGCGGTGAGCAGTCATGTGATCGAAATTGGCACTATGCTGCTAATCCAGGTGTATGTAATGCAAATGATTAGTGAGCTGTGGGACCTGAGCAATATGACTCGAACGGTTGAGCAATCCGTGGCGGATGCCGAAGAGATGGTAGAAGTTTTTGACGTTGAACCAGAGGTGAAAGACCCAGCTAAGCCAGAGAAAGTCCGCATCACGCAAGGTGCCATCACCGTCGATAACGTTACATTTACGCACGACGGAGCCAACGGCGCGCTGTTTACGGGCTTCTCGCTAAACATTAAACCAGGCGAAAAGATTGGTCTGGTTGGACATTCTGGGTCTGGCAAAACTACGCTAACCCGCTTGCTGTTGCGTTTTTCTGACCTAGATAGCGGCGTGATTACCATTGATGGCCAGAATATTAGCAGCATCAAACAGGCCGAGCTGCGATCGCATATTGCCTACGTACCCCAAGAGCCGGTGCTGTTCCACCGCAGTTTGCGCGAAAACATCGCTTATGCGCGACCTAGCGCCAGCAAAGCAGACGTTGTTCGGGCAGCCAAACTGGCACACGCTGATGGCTTTATTGGCACACTGCCCGACGGCTACGACACGTTAGTTGGCGAACGAGGCGTTAAGCTAAGTGGCGGCCAACGCCAACGCATCGCCATTGCTCGAGCAATCCTAAAAGACGCACCTATACTACTTTTAGACGAAGCCACCAGCGCGCTGGATTCCGAGAGCGAACATTTGATCCAGTCGGCGCTCACCAAATTAATGCAGGGGCGCACTACAATCGTGATTGCGCACCGCTTAAGCACTATTCAAAAAATGGATCGCATCGTGGTTATGGAAGACGGGCAGATCGTCGAACAAGGATCGCACACTGAACTATTGAAACAAAAAGGTACCTACGCTCAGTTGTGGGCGCATCAATCTGGTGGATTTATCGAAGAATAGGACTGATCATGAATACAACCAAAGAAACAATACGAATATATTGGCAGCACATGTGGCGCCACCCCAAATACGTGGTTACTGCGCTAATCGCGCTGCCAGCAACTGTTTTAGTAAACAGTTTTTTGCCGCCGCTGATTGTGGCAAATATTTTGAATCGCCTAAGCACGCACAACTACCAAGTTGGTGACGTGTGGGGTAGTTTTGGATCGAGCTTACTTTTGTACACCATTTTGGTGCTAGTGGGTAGCCGTGTCGGTTGGCGGATCGTAGACAATTGCAACTGGCGCCTCGAAGCCAAGGTACAGCGCGACATGGCAGAGCGCATCTATAATCACTTACTGTCGCAGAGTGCCACCTTCCACGCAAACCATTTTAGCGGTTCGCTGGTCTCGCAAACGAGCAAGTTTTTGGGTGGTTACGTTCGTCTGGCTGACACAACCACATTCCAGGTTTTGCCGCTTTTGTCTGGTTTGATTTTTACCGCTATCATCCTGAGTAAACGAGCGCCCGTGTTTGTTATGTCGCTACTCACCTTCTCGATCTTTTATATGGTGATTGCGTTTTATGTCACCAAACCGGTGCGTCGTGCCAGTAAAGTTCTTGCCGAAAACGAAAGTAGCCAAACTGGTTATTTAGCTGACTCGATTACCAATGTGATGGCTATCAAAAGCTTCGCCAGTGGCGCGTACGAACGCAAGGCCTTTAGCCGCAAAACCCAAAAATCAGCCAGTTCACTGCTGTACGTGATGCACAAACATAACCGACAGCAAAGTATTTTTGGCTCGGCTATTAGTGTCATTATGGCCATGTCGCTCGTGCTAACGGTGATGAGCGTGGTGTGGTGGAATGCCAACCTGGCCACGGCGTTTTTGATCCTTAGCTATACTACCAGTATCATCGCGCAGTTATTTAGCTTTAGTAATGCCAGTCTGCGAACCTACAACCGCGCACTTGGTGATGCCGAAGAAATGACTCAGATTCTGAGCATTCAGCCCGAAGTACAGAACCCGGCAAAACCAGAAAAATTGCGCATGCACCAGGGTGAAATCGTGTTTAACAACGTTACGTTTACTCATGACGGATCAGCTGGCGCGCTATTTGATAATTTAAATCTGCACATTAAGCCCGGCCAAAAAGTTGGCCTGGTAGGTCATTCAGGATCCGGTAAAACATCGCTGACGCGCATTTTGCTGCGATTTTCGGATATTGATGGCGGCGCGATTACCATTGATGGCCAGAATATTGCCCAGGTAACGCAAGACGACTTGCGCAGCGTTATCGCCTACGTGCCGCAGGAGCCCCTGCTCTTTCACCGGACGATTAAAGAGAACATTGCCTATGGCATGCCTGGCGCCACCGACAAGCAGATTTACGATGCAGCTCGCAAAGCCAATGCCGACGAATTCATTCGAGGTTTGCAGCATGGCTACGACACGCTGGTTGGTGAGCGCGGCGTTAAGTTAAGCGGTGGTCAGCGCCAGCGCATCGTCATTGCTCGGTCTATTCTTAAAAATGCGCCGATTTTGGTGCTCGACGAAGCCACCAGCGCGCTGGATTCCGAGAGCGAGTTGCTGATTCAGCAGTCGCTGCAGGAACTGATGAGCGATCGCACCGCAATTGTGATTGCACATCGCCTGAGCACGATTCAAAAGATGGACCGCATTTTGGTACTGGAAAATGGCGTAGTCATTGAAGATGGCTCGCATGCTGAACTGCTAAAGCACAAGGGTGTGTACGCGCAGTTGTGGGCACATCAATCTGGTGGCTTTATCGAGGAATAACCAAATATCGGAAAAGCAACGAAGCTTCATTGCGTTTCTATAGACTTGGTTCTGTCTAGGGGATGTTGGCGAGAAGTCTGCGTGTAGCGTGACATTGAACGTCACTTGCAGCTTCTCGCCAGCTCCCTTTTCAGTTGTACCACCTCCCGGGCGTCAGTGTTGGCCTGTTGAGCCGGCGATCAGAGGTCGAGCTTGGACGGGTCCACGCCGTGCATCGGCGCATTGCGCAGCAGCGTCTCGCGCATACGGACGAGACTGCCGATGTACGGCGCGCCACGCTTGAGCTCCTCCGTTTCACGGATGTAGGCGAGCGACTCCGTCAGGTCGGCGGCATAGTCGGTGCACTGCGACGTGATCTTGCCGACGTGTGACCGGAACACCTCGTAGCCATCGCTCTCCACGTAGTGGAGCGCGAACTTCACCAGCAGCGGCAGCGGGCAGATTTCCGGACGCCGGATCACGGTCAGCTTGGCCTTCCTGGTCAGGCAGTCGAAGCCACGTGCGGACAGGCCGTCGCGGGACTGCAGGTTGCGAATCGCCAGGTCCAGAAGACCCGAGGCCCGCTCGCCGACCGTCAGGCGCAGCTGCACCTTGCGCGAAACCGGGATGTCGTCCTTGGCCGGAGCCTCGAAGAACACGTTCGGCTCGCGCTCGGCACAAATTGAGAGCGCCTCCCAGAGATCGTCGCCGGTGAAGACCGACCACAGCGTGTGGCTATTGAACGACATCGTCCAGTAGCCGCTCGGAACATACAGCGCCTTGCCGGGACCGGTCCGCAGAAAGCGGGCCGCGAACGCGTCGCCGCCTTCGAACTCCTCGGGGTGGCGCAGCCAGTACAGCATCGCCAAGCTGGGGGTGCTGGGGTTGGACTGAGCGTTGAGAACGCCCGGAATCCAGGCATCGCTGCCGGGGATCCAATGGCCCAGAACGGCGCGGACGAACTCGGTGCGCTCGGCGTTGGGGATCAGCTGCAGAACACCGTGGTGCTCCAGCATGTCGGTGATGTGCCGGTTGATCAGGTGAGCCTTGAAGAACGTCAGGCGCTCCTCGGCCGGAATGATCTGGCGGACGAGCACGCGGTTCTGACCGTGCGAGAGCCAGCCAATGCCCACAGAGCGCTTCGGTGTGGCTTCGCTGTCAACGATGTTGATGACCTGGTGCAGCACGCTCCGGAACGTATTCTGGGCGAAGGTTTCGCTCTTGTCGGATGCCTCGTTGGACTCCTTCTCGGCGATCGCCGATTTGGCCAGTGCGCTCAGGTGGTCGTACAGCTCCTGCACAGACTTGGCGTCCGGCGCGAACAGGTACGGCGTCTCGAGAGTGTGACGGGTCACGGTACTCCTCTGGTGTCGGATGAACTGACGTGACAGGTTGGGTTGGGTACGAAAAGGGACAGCAAAATGACCGGTGGCCAAATGCCGGTATATTATATAATTTTTGAATTACTTTTGCAACGCGCTTGTTTTGCAGCCCACAGGAAAACAGAGGCCCGGTTGGCCTCTGTTTGAATTGCAGGTCAGCCTACCTATTCTTTTGTGGGGTTGTGGCCCTGCTGCTTGTCTTCTTTTTCTTCCTTGCCACCGGGGCGAATCTCGGCAGCCTGGGTGCCTTCTTCGGCGGTGCTCTCATGTTCCGATGGAACGTCTTCAGCGTCTTCAGCCTCAGCCTCGCCACCAGCGGCGTCGTTGGCGGCAGCTACGGCAGCCGGTTCAACTACACGGGCAATGGTTTGCTCTGGCTCGGCCTTAATGGTGACGCCTTCAGGAACAACCAAGTCAGCAATAGTGGCTGAATCGCCAATTTCTACCAACTTTTCGCCGTTAAACTCCAGCGCGTCGGGCAGCTTGTTGGCGGGCGCCTCAATTTCTACTGCGGTTGCGTTGCGCAAAACCATCAAGCCAGCGCGCTCGGCAGGTGTAACTTCATTACCTTCGTCCAAAATCATGTGAATAGGAATTTCGGTGGTTACCTTTTCGCGCGCTTTAATAGCGTTAAAAACCACGTGCGTTACGGCGTTATAGCGCGGATCGTGCGTGACCGATTTAATAATTGCTGTGTAATTTTTGCCGTTCGCCTTCAGCTGCACTGGGTGGTGCTTGCCGGCGGTTTGATAGGCGTGGAACAGTGCCTGATACTCCACCGACACCACTACCGACGGTTTGCCGTGGTCGTGAATGACAGCCGGGATCATCCCTGTTTTGCGCAAGTTCTTGACTTGCTTTCCAGTTATTTCGCGATTTTCAAGTTCGAGTGTTAGCTCTTTCATGGCCTGTCCTCCTTATATCGTGTTGCCCATCCATAACCAGTATACAACACCGGCTGGCATGCAGCTGAAGAAAACCATTCTTACCTGTAGACGTTTTGTTCGTTTCGGGGTACATTTAAGGTAATGGATGTAACACACCTTCTAGAAAGCGTTGGCGTTATTGGCGGATTGCTGGCAATTGCTGGCATCATTTTTGCCGAAGCCGGCCTGCTGATTGGGTTCTTTCTGCCTGGTGATACACTTTTGTTTCCTGCTGGATTTTTTGCTGCGCAGGGTAAATTACCGCTTGCTGGCGTACTAATTGCCGCTTTCGTTGGATCGGTTATTGGCAACGAGGTTGGCTACATTATTGGCAAAAAAAGCGGCCCTCGCGTATTTCGCAAGGAGGACGGCATTATTTTTCGCCGCGAATACATTACCAAAGCTGGCGAATTTTACGAAAAACACGGTGGCAAAACAATTATCTTTGCTCGATTCATTCCTATTCTGCGCACGTTTGCACCATTGGTTGCGGGCGTTGGCGGTATGAATCGTCGCAAATTCTTCTTGTATAACATTATTGGTGCAATTGGCTGGGTTGGTTCCACCGTTTTGCTGGGGTACTGGCTGGGGAGCAAAATTCCAAATATCGATCATTATATTTTGCCGGCAATTGGCGTAGCCACGCTGTTTACCTTTGGACCTACGCTGCTACATTTGCTCCGAGAGCCACGTTTACGAGCCTGGATCGGCGACCAATGGCAGCGCGTTATGATGCGCCTGCAACGACGAAGCAAGTAGTTTCTTTAGCCTAGAGCTTGCAAATTGTGGCAACTCTGGGTACTATAACGCAACCACTGAGGTGTAGATGCGACTATTTTTTGTTACCTAAACAGCAAAGGATGTCTCATGACGCAGCTATAATCTCATATCTCTTGAAAGATGCGCTTTCAATAAACCACTGTCGATGGGAACGGCCTTATTAAGAGTATCCTCTGCTTTGCCGTCCTTCAGGAGAGGTATGAAAAACCGCAACTCTTTTACGCTCGATACGCGGACTACAGAGTGGCATCAGTACCATTTGGGCGATGCTCTTTTACGCAACGACGTGTCGTGGCGTGCTTGGCGCTATGCGCTTCAGCAACACCTTACACCCCAGCAGCTTGCCGCCCAGGCCTGTGCTATTTGCCAAACTCCGGTAACACCGCAAAAACTTTTTGCCAGTGATTACCTGGGTGGCTATCACCTGCTTTACTGTGCTCGACCTTGTCAAACACCGGCCGAACAATCTGCGCGGCGCACCATTGAAGACATAGAAAACGATTTGGGCTAATCGTTTTTGTTAATTTCTTGATTAATAAGGTCACGAATGATTTCGGACTTGTTCTTGCCTGTCTCGTACGCTTGCGTTCGCAGGTAATTGTAAATCGGACGATCAATAAACATATTAAATCGCAGATCTTTGGTAGAAATTGTGTTGGTATGAATAAATCGTGTGAGCAGTTTTGCCAGCTCGTCTTGATTGGCGTATGTTTCCAGCACAAGAAGTCGATTACGATATCGCGCCAGCGCTGTATGCTCGAGCGATGCTTGCGAAACAACAAGTGTTGGCTTCTTTTGCTGCAAAGCGATCGCCACCTGCATGCCTTGGTCTAAGCCATACTCGCTCGCCTCAACCACAACAATATCCGCGTGGCTCATTGCTGCAATTTCGGCCTCCAGCGAAGCATTGCCCTTGGGCTGATCGTATGCCAGCACACAGTCATTTTGTTCGGTAACGTGCTTAATAGTAGCAATAAACGGGGCCGGTTTTTGGAACTGTTTAACAGCACCAGTCACATGAATAATCATGGCTCATTCCTTGGGCTTAACTTGTAATAGAAAGACGAAAGCCCTTATTATAGCCAAATTAAACGGACAACTCAAATCGAATTGTCCGCTGCTTGCTACCTCTGTAACTTTACTAAAAATTAGGGTCTGTAATCTTGTCGTTCAATGTCATGTAGCACCAATTCACGCAAGATTTCAGCCTTAGTCTTGCCGCTCTTAAACGATGCCCAGCGCAAGTAATTGTAGATCTGGCGATCAATAAAGAAGTTAAAACGCATATCCTTGGACTGCACTTCGTTCTCATTTATGAATCCGGAGATAATTTCTTGCAGATTTTTTTCATCGTACACGCCATGACGCACCCAACCGTCTTCCACACCTGTCACAAACGCATCACGATCGGCGTTCTTGTGGCGCAGTAGCAAAATTGGCTTCTTTTGTTGAATTGCGATTGCGATCTGATAACCAACTGCAAAACTGTCGTGGCTCGTTTCGGCAATAATAACGTCCGCTTGTGCAATAGCGCCCAAGCTCTCTTTAACAATGGTTGCCCAATCTTCAGATACGACACCTGAATCGGTATACGCATTGACGGCTTCGCCGAGCCAATCGCGTGCGACATTGCTGCCTGCTGCACGGACGGCATCTATAATCATCTTTAAAGAAGCTGTGTCCTCTTGAAGACTTTGCCTTGATGCTGTAAAGTGTACTTTCATGCGCTGACCTGTTCTAACCGCTTAGTTTTTTACCATTTTTACCACGGGAGAAGTCCCTAAACTCTTTAAACCTATGTTATACTCTATGCATTTCTAGCAAAATTTGCAATATTTTGGTTTAATTTTACTATAGAGAGTATGTCATGCCAGGAAACTGGTTAAAATTATAATGAATAATGGAAAGCCCTAACGACCACACACTTGCCGCATATAATGAGAATGTTCTAGCCTACAAGAAAAATACGCCACAAGATATCAAATCCCATTCACAGCGAATGCTTGAATGGATCAATGAGTCATTGTCATATCTTCCGCCCCACGGAAAGGTATTTGAAATAGGTAGTGCAACACTCAGAGACGCCAGCTACATTCGAGAGCGCGGCTTTGTTGTAACATGCAGCGACGCAGCCATCGGTTTCGTTAACGACCTTCGTGCACAAGGAGAGCAAGCATTAGTGCTCAACGTGCTCAAAGACCGCATACCACAAGGTTACGACATGATTTTTGCCAACTCGGTCTTTCACCACTTCACTGATGACGATGCCAATCGCGCAATTGCGCAGATTTCGGCCGCACTTGAACCGGGCAAAATATTTTCTTTTTGCGTACGAGTTGGCAGCGGAGAAACGTGGGTCTCTGAAAAGTTCGCCGACAAGCGATATGTCCATTTCTGGAACGTCGATACGTTAGTGCCGTTGTTGTGGAAGAATGGATTTGAGGTGTTGCTTACCAGCTCGAACATCGGCAACTTCCCTGACCACTTATGGCTCAATATCATTGCGCGCAAGCGTTCGTAACAAACTTTACGCATACATGCGCGGTGATGTATAATATGTGTATAAGGTAACGTAGGTAATTATATGCGGCTTACAACTCACATTATTGGGACGCACAAAGCTCCAATTGCAGTGCTCTGCGATCAGCTTTTGGCACAAGATATCAAGGCAACTCATCCGGGAAACGATGAGTTTTTTAATACTTCAGAATGGTCAGAATACGAAGTTGACCTCTGTAATTATGAGGCGATTGCCGCTCGCACCATACTAATTGTTTGCAACGTAGGGCCAATCACAACCACCGTGGCACAGCAAATTTGCTACGCGATGGCCAAAAATAAACCGATAATCCTAACCAATGAACTGGTCTTTGCGCCTGACGTCAATCACCGCCTTGCCGACATCATTGTACGCCACGCACAACAACTTCACAGTTCAGAATCGGTTGATCATCTGGGCAATTTTTTGCATACCTTACCGCGTAAACAACTATACAATTTGACCACTCCTGAGCAATTGCGCATAGCCATGACCTGTCGCGAGCACTTCCGTGAGCTGCTGCAAAAGCCTGCCAAACATCTGTCGGCATTGCCGCAAAACGCGCACGCCCTGTAGCTAGAGCATCTTCTTTAGGAACGTTGCCGTGTAGCTGCCCTTTGCCTTGGCAACCTGCTCTGGAGTGCCTTCGGCCACCACCATGCCGCCACCCGAGCCACCCTCAGGGCCCATGTCAATGATCCAGTCAGCGGCTTTTACCACGTCTAGATTGTGTTCGATCACCACCATGCTGTTGCCAGCATCCACCAAAGCGTGCAGCACGTCCAGCAGGCGGTCAACGTCTGCCATATGCAAACCAGTGGTTGGCTCGTCCAAAATATACAACGTGCGACCCGTTGGACGACGCGAAAGCTCGCTGGCCAATTTGATGCGCTGCGCTTCGCCGCCAGACAACTGCGTGGCTGGCTGACCAAGGCTAATATAACCTAGGCCAACGTCCACCATCGTTTGCAATTTACGGGCAATAGTTGGCACATTTGCAAAAAATTCCAGTGCTTGCTCGCAGGTCATAGACAGCACGTCGCTAATAGTCTGACCTTTGTAGGTAATCTCCAGTGCCTCGCGGTTGTAGCGCTTGCCGTGACAAACTTCGCACGGTACGTACACATCTGGCAAAAAGTGCATTTCAATCTTGATAATACCGTCGCCGGCGCAGTTTTCGCAGCGGCCGCCCTTAACGTTAAAGCTGAAGCGACCGGGGCTATAACCTCGTAGTTTTGCTTCTGGTGTTTGGGCAAATAGCTCACGAATAGGCGTGAACAAACCCGTGTATGTTGCCGGATTGCTGCGTGGTGTGCGGCCAATTGGCGACTGATCAATAATAATTGCCTTGTCTAGCTCCTTGATGCCTTCAATGTCATCGTGTTTACCTGGAACTGTGCTAGCGCGATGCAAACGAGCCTGCAGCTCTTTGGCCAGAATGTCGTTAATGAGGCTGGATTTGCCCGAGCCCGAAACACCCGACACAACCACCAACTTGCCCAACGGAATTTCTACCGTTACGTCACGTAAGTTGTTTTCACGAGCTCCCACAATCTTCAGAGATTTACCATTGCCCTTGCGTCGTTTCTTAGGCACCGCAATCTGTTTTGTGCCCGACAAATACTGGCCGGTAACACTTTTTGGATTCTTTTCGACTTCAGCAGGAGTTCCTGCGGCAATGACATGGCCACCGTGAATGCCAGCGCCGGGGCCAATGTCTAGCAGATAGTCGGCGGTGCGAATTGTGTCCTCGTCGTGCTCGACTACCAAAACGGTGTTGCCCAGGTCGCGCAAATGCTTCAAGGTGCGGATTAAACGGTCGTTATCGCGTTGGTGCAGCCCAATACTTGGTTCATCCAGTACGTACAACACGCCCTGCAAACCAGAACCAATTTGCGTTGCCAAGCGAATACGCTGCGCTTCGCCGCCAGACAAGGTAGTTGCGCTACGCAAAAGTGTCAGATAATTCAGCCCCACATCTTGCAAGAATCCCAAGCGCGCGCCAACCTCCTTCAAGACCAGGCGCGCAATCTGCATATCTTTGTCGTTCAGGCTTAACGCACCAAAGTAGCTCACGGCGTCGTCAATTGACATCTGACAGATGTCCATAATGCTGTGGTCGGCAATGGTAATTGCCAGAACTTCGGGCTTCAGGCGCAGGCCATGGCATTTGTAACATGGTTTTTCAACCATAAATCGTTCAATGTCAGTGCGCATAAAGTCGCTGTCGGTTTCTTTGTGACGACGTTCCAAGTTTGGAATGACACCCTCGTACGTGGTCTCAAAATTGCGGCCGCCGCCCAGACTGACTTTGTAGGTTTCGGTGCCAGTGCCGTACATAATTCGTTCCATGTTTTCGGCTGAGATTTCACCGGTTGGCACGTGCAAACTGAACTTGTATCTATCGGCGACTGCTTGTAGTTTTTTCATATACCAAGCGTCGGTATTGACGCGGTTGAACGGGCGAATCGCGCCTTCGGCGATCGTTAAACGGCCGTTTGGAATCACCAGCTCGGGGTCAACTTCCAAACGCGAGCCCAAACCAGTACACACCGGGCAAGCTCCTTGCGGCGAGTTAAAGCTGAACGTACGTGGTTCCAGTTCTGGAATCGCAATTTCGGGGTGGTCAATACACGCGTACATCAGACTGTATTGAAACTCTTCTTGGTTGTCGGCGTTTACCACGCGGATTTTGCCCTCGGCTACTTCCAGCGCTTGTTCCACAGACTGCGCTAAGCGCGAACGACTTTCTTCGTTGTTTACCAAACGGTCAATTACCACTTCAATAGTGTGCTTGTAGTTTTTGTCGAGCACCGGAAATTCGTCCAGCGCATACACTACACCGTCCACGCGGGCGCGAGCAAAACCGGCGCGCATGTACTGCTCGGGAATGTGCTCAAAAGCACCTTTTTTGGCCGAAACCACCGGCGCCATAATCATCAAACGAGCATCAGTCGGCAAGGTGGCAATTTGGTCCACAATGTTCTGCGTGGTTTGACGCGTGACTGGCTTGCCACAAACTGGGCAATGCGGCACACCGATGCGCGCAAACAGCAAACGCAAATAGTCATAAATTTCGGTTACCGTAGCCACTGTGCTGCGCGGGTTGCGGCTGGTAGACTTTTGGTCAATCGAGATTGCAGGTGACAGACCATCAATTTGGTCAACGTCTGGTTTTTCCATGAGTCCCAAAAACTGTCGAGCATAGGAGCTCAAAGATTCTACGTAACGGCGCTGGCCCTCGGCATAAATAGTATCAAACGCCAAAGATGATTTGCCCGAACCGGACAAACCAGTAATAACCACCAGCTTTTCGCGTGGTAGCTCTACATCAACATTCTTGAGGTTGTGCTCGCGCGCACCTTTTACAACAATTTTTCCCGACATGCGGTGGCTCTCTTTAAACAGGTATAGTATACGCGAAAAATCATCATTTATCTACCCCGCCTTGCACAAACCCCGGCCAGTCTGCAGGTTACGTTCGGCACATGCGGTATAATACGAGAATGAATACATTGTACAAGTGGTGGAAAAGCATTCCGGTTGCCGTGCGTAAACCGTTGGTTTTTATGATTGGTTTTGCGGTGGTTGCGGCAGGCATTGCCATGTTAGTGTTGCCCGGCCCGGGTTGGGCGGCAATCTTTCTGGGATTCGCCATTTTGGCTACTGAATTTGCCTTTGCTGAGCGCGTTCGCGATTGGTTAGTCGGGCAACTGCACAAGCTTATTGACTGGGCGCAAGCCAAGTGGAATAGACTTCGCCGCAAAAAGCGCTAATGCTTATATATAATATATTTGACTCTTAAGCAAACTTAAATGTATTATACGTTTAATTAGTTTTATCGGTTTCAAATGGAGGTAGCACATGTCCGAGTTTATCGTGTTGGGCCTGATTCCTGGCACCCACGCACAAATCACTTTTGCAATCTGGTTGATTGTTGCAGGTTTTATTACAGCAGCAGTCATCTTGCGTGCAAGTTTAAAAACCCGCGTTTTTCAAGCCTGGGTTATTGCAACAAGCTTGATGATCGCCGTACAGCGTAGTCAGTTGCGCGCCTAACGATTCTAGTTCAACGCTAGAAGTGCCCGAAAGTCTTAGTCAACTTCGGGCATTACGCTTTCGGCATACAGTTTGAGCTCTTCTAAAATGTATTCTTGGTGGCCAGTTAGATTGCCCTGGTTGGCAATATCTTGCAAGCGGCCCATAAACCAGCCCATGCGGCTTTTTGACCCGCCGCCCAGTAGTTGTTTTTTACAAAACTCGTCCCAGGCTTGGCGTTCTTCATCATTTAGCTGCTTTGGGTGATTGCGCGCTTTGTATAACGGCAACAACGCTTCCAGGCGTTTGTCCTTAAAGTGCAAGCCAAGATCGCCCAATTCTGCGGGCTGTGCAGCGCGAACCACGCGCATAGATTGTTTGTCTTGCGGCCCAAAAAATCCGTCATATAGCTGGCTATCCACATGTCGATCGTCTGCCAATAATGTGGTTTGGAATCCAGCGTCCAAAATGTCGGCCGCTTTACGGACGTTATCGGCAAAGCCAGGCATGGCGCGCAAAGCGTTAAAGTTCTTTTGGATTGTTTGCAGGTCTATTTGCAGACGTTCGCGGCTGGCGTCATCCAGCACGCCCAACGGCGCAACCGCCGGACATTTATTGTAGGCCAATTGCTTAACCGGTAGCCGCGGTTCGGTACTGTCTTTTTTCCACTTCCAGGCTTCGGCCAACTGTTCTGGTGTCACGTCTTTGTACTGCAACGGATCATTCCGCAAGTCGAACACCAGCGCTGTGCCCTGCTTTTTGGGATGATCGCCCAGTTTTACCGCCACGGCTGTTTTTTCAAATTCGCTAGAATACTGACCACTGGTGTATACAAACGGCTGCTCGGCGTCCACAAGATCTGCAACTTTGCGTTTGTCGCGCATACTAAACAGATAGTCAAACATTTTTGGTTGTTTGTTGCGGATCAGACGAGCAACTTCAATGGTGGCGTACACGTCGCTGAGTGCGTCGTGAGCGTGCTCGTGGCTCAATCCGTTAAGACCAGTGAGCAGTTCCAGGCGATTGGTTGGTTTACCGTTTACGTCAAATGGCCACTTGATGCCTTCTGGCCGAAGCGCACGCACCATTCGAACCACGTCCAGAATATCCCAGCGTGATTTGCCATCTTGCCATTGCCATTCGTAGGCGTCGTAAAAATTGCGATAGTGCAAGCAGCGCATAAATTCGTCGTCAAAACGAACAGTGTTAAAACCCAAAAAAACGGTGCCCGGCGTGGCAATATTTTCGGCAAAGTGCTGCAAAAACTCAGCTTCGGTGATGCCATCGGCCAGCGTTTGTTGCGGTGTAATGCCGGTGATCAAAATGGCGTCAGGATCCGGTAAAATGTCTGGCGTCAGCTTAATAAGAATGTTTTCGGGCTCGCCAATTGGCTTCAAGTTAAGGTCGGTGCGCACACCAGCGAACTGCATAATTCGGGCGTCACGGCTGTTGATACCGCTGGTTTCAAGGTCGTAAAAGAAAAAACTGGCAGGTTGCATACCTACCAGTGTAACATTTTGAGCCGAGGTGCCAAATTAGTACGTGAATTGGCCGTGGCCGCCAATACGGATAACGTTGTCGGCTTCGATCCCCTGGCGAACCAGTTCGTGCATAATGCCCATTTTTTTCATGATGTCGCGCAGGCGTTGTACACCGTGTTCGTTTTCAAAGTCAGTACGAGCCGCAAACTTTTCGATCTTGTGGCCAGTGACCATAAAGGTGGTAGCGTTTTCTTTGGTAACCTTCCAGGCCATTTGTGTATTTTTAAGACCAAGCACTGGCAAACCAGCAGTTTCGTCTGATTCGGTTTCTTGGGCCAGGCGCTCGCGCTCGGCCGTAACCATAGTGCTGAGGTCTTGCAGCAGGTCTTGCACACCTTGGTGTGTTTGGGCAGAAATTGCCACAACCTGCGTGCCCTTAGGAACGATTTTCTGCAATTGTTTAATCTGATCTTGCACGATATCGGCATCCAAACCCTCAATTTTGGTGACAGCTACAATTTGGGGTTTGCCAGATAGGTCAATCTTGTAAGCTTTTAGCTCATTCTGGATGGTTTGATAGGCTTCGACAACGTCGGACTGATAGGCGTCAATCAGATGCAGCAACACAGCCGTGCGCTCTACGTGGCGCAAAAACTCGTCGCCCAAACCCTTGCCTTCAGCGGCGCCTTCAATGAGGCCAGGAATGTCGGCGATCAAAATACTAGTATGCTTGTCTACGTCGGCAACGCCCAAGTTCGGCGTAATAGTAGTGAACGGATAGTTGGCGATCTCGGGGGTGGCATTACTGACCACGCTCAAAAATGTTGATTTACCAGCGTTTGGCAAGCCAACAAGACCTACGTCGGCAATCATTTTGAGCTCCATGCCAACTTGTAAGCGCTCGCCTTTTTCACCTTTTTCGGCAATACGAGGCGTTTGGCGAACCGAGCTCACAAAGTGTGCGTTACCAAAACCGCCGCGTCCGCCGCGCGCAATAATTGCCTGCTGGCCATCTTCGACCAAGTCGGCCAAGACGCTGCCATCTTCGGTGGTTACTGCGGTACCAACAGGTACGGGCACCAGCAAGTCCTTGCCGCTTCGACCATGCTTGCGACTTTTACCGCCGGACTTACCAGGTTCAGCGGCTATTTCGCGTTGATAGCGAAAGTTTGCCAGCGTGTTCTGGTTACGGCTGGCCACAAACACGATGTTGCCGCCGTTACCACCGTCGCCGCCGTCTGGCCCACCCTTGTCAACGTAGATTTCATGGCGCCAGCTAACCACGCCGTTGCCACCGTCGCCTGCTGCGATTGAAACCGTTGCCTTATCAATAAAACTCATTAGGTCCTAGTATACCTGAAATATCCTAAAACATGAAATCAAAATTCTTGCAAACTGGCCTTAGCGATAGATGTAATGAGGGAATTCTGAGGCCGAAACCCAGCCGCTGTAACCCACACGACCAAAGCCGGCCAGACCATTCATATCGCTATATTTGATCATGGTTCCATCTGGCGAAACCGCCTCAACATAGGCTACGTGGCCAAAGGTACCGCGGTCGCGCTGCGCAATGGCACCCTGCCGAGGCACGCTACTCACAGTCCAACCGCTGCGGGGCGCAAGATTGTCCCAGGTGTTGGCGTTACCCCAGTTGGTCGGCACTGAAATACGGTTTGCCACATACCAGGTACAGAATCCCCAGTCGTAGCCGTTGGCACCGTAAATTGCCGACGTGCCAAACGAGTAGGCTGACGTGGTCGTGGTGGATGTAGCCGAATAGGTTTGCGTTTTAACCTGACCATTTGGGATCAGGATTTTCTCGCCGGGGCGAAGGCCGTTAATTTCGGCATCGTTAAAGGCAATAATTTGGTCGGCACTCGCGTTATATTTGCTGGCCAGCGATTGCGGGGTGTCCCCGGCGGCAACGGTGTACACGATGCCGTTCAAAGGTGGAATTTGCAGCGTGCTGCCCACGGTAACAGCGTCGCCGTTTAGGTTGTTCGACCAACGGATACTGTCAGAAGTTACATTAAACTGTGCCGCAATGCTCGCTACGGTGTCGCCATCTTTAACCAAGTAGCTCTTGATGTCGCTGCGTGATTTAAGGTCGGTTGAAACGATCTGCGGCTTCGTAACCAAGCTGTCCGATGCGGTCACGGCCATTTCGGCGCTTACCGTATCGGCCTGGTTTTTCACTGCTGTGGCCTCTGGCAAATCAGCGGCACGCGAAACAGACACTGCAATATCTGCAGATGACAACTGGTCGAGCGGGTTAGATGCGCTCTGGCTGCTCGTAACTGAATTTTGCGGGGTGTACGATGATGCGCCTCCGCCGTTCAAAACAAAAACAATGATTCCACCCAACAGCAAGAAGTTCCCAGCCAGCAAACCATATCGAATAGTTCGCTTTTGGGACGCAAAACGCGCTAGTTTGGCACGAGTCCGAGCAAATCGGCTCACGCGAGCCTTTGGTGCAGTTTGTACTGCTTCCATTGGCTGTGAATATGAATGACTAATATGCAACTCCTGTAGACGCTGATGCGCCTCAGATTGACGATTACGTTGATAATTCTGTAACCAAAGTTACGACATTATATTTCTAATGGGTCAATCCGAAAGTGTATCCGTTTTATGAACCTACACTTCGTAAAAAGTATAGCAAAAACGCTATGAATTTCAAGGTTTTTCTGGCTTGCCACCCCTGTTAATGAATATTAATTTCCGCACAACTTATGGCAATATTGGTCGATCAACTGCTGGTGCTCTTCGTATGTTTTAGAGAAGTGCACCGTACCATCGTCGCCAGCCACAAAATACAGCCAATCAGTACTTGCTGGGTGAGCCACCGCCTGCAGCGAAGTTGCGCTCACGTTACTAATTGGTGTTGGTGGCAATCCCTTGTAAATCAAGGTGTTGTACGGGCTGTCATATGATGTCGATTTAGCCTGTCCGGCTAAAATAGCACCATAAAATGCGGTTACATCCGAACCAAGTGTCATATTTTGATGCAAACGAGTCAAAAACACCTGTGCAACCTGCTGGCGATCAGCCGTTTTGGAGGCTTCCTGCTCCACCATCGAAGCTAGAACAATACCCTGATACGTGCTGAGCCCCTGATTAGCAAACGCCGCCCGCACATCGGGGGTCAGTTGCTTTTCCATAAGTGCCAATGATTGCGTGACGATGTCAGTCGGTGTAGTGTTGGCGTCTTTTTCAAAGGTGTCAGGATAAATATACCCCTCTAGGCTGGCGCCCGCTGGCTTATCTACCAGCGCCGAGTTGCCGGCGTATTGCGTCGGATCCAGCGCCTTATTTACGTCTGACTCGGAATAACCAGCATTCAAAAAGGTTTGCTTAATCTGGTCAATACGCTGGCCAGGCAAAATGGTGATTTTGTCGGTGGCAATTTTACCGTGTGTGAGCTGCGCCACAATCTGTTCTACTGTTTGGCTCGGCGACAGCGAATACGTGCCCGCCTGCAAGTCGGACCTGACCTGCTTGCTACTGACATACAGCTTAAACGCCCAGGCACTGCGGATTAGACCAGCATTTTCAAGCTGATTCGCAATAGTATCCACCGACGAACCCTGCTCTACAGTAATAAATTTGGCAATTTGATTACTGCTTACTGGCTGTAATTTGCTGTAGTAGACCTGTCGAACGGCAATAGTTGCACCCACGGCCAGCGCCAACCCAATGGCCAAAATCATTACTAGTCGTCGCGGCCAGCGTTTGCGAGGCTCTGGTTTTGCAGAATATCGCATCAGAAGGCGCCTTTCTGACCTAGATAATCATTCAAAATGTAGGTGGCAGCCAAAGCATCAACCTCGCCTTTGGCGTACGGCTTTTTGCGGGCCTCTAATTCTTTTTTAGCCGTGACTGAAGTGAGCGCTTCGTCCTGAAAGTGTATGGGTATTGTTATGTGCGTTTGTAAGTCAGCAACAAACTGGCGCACATACCGAGTTTGATCTGTTTCCTGGCTTTCAAGGCCACGAGGCAGGCCCACAACTAGCTCGTCGGCCTGTTCCTGCTTAACCAGCTGCGCAATGTCGCTCAAAACCTGGTCAGTATGCTGCAAGGTGGTCAGGGGCGAAGCAATACGTGCAATGCTGTTGGCCCGCGCCACGCCAATGCGCTGCGCGCCGACATCAAGAGCAAGAAAGGTTGCGACGCTAGTTTGCATTGGTGGTTGTGGTTGGCTTCTCGATAGTTATCGTTATCTTACTCTGGTTGCCCGGAATCGAAGTCACCCAGAATGGCGAGTAGGTCACGTTAACATCGGTAACACCAGGGTTTGCCTTAAGGATTTTTTGCGCGTCGCCGGTCTTTTTGCCAGCAACTTGCTTGCGCAAATCTGCAATTTTGAGGTCCGGACCGGCAACAGCGGTGATCGCCATGGTGACCGAGCCGCTGCTTGGATCTTGTGATGTGAAAGTAGCGTCGTCTAGGCCGTAATCGGTGATGGTCTGCTTGCTGGTGTCGATTTTGCCGTCAACTGCGCTGGCCACCAACTTCTTGAGGTCAGCCTGCGCCGCGCCCATCATGGTGTAGGTAATTTTTTCGGTCACCGTAACGTTGTCAGCGGCAGCGCCGGCGCTCACGCTAGTACTAATAGATGGCGTACCAGCCACGAATGTGGCGTCAATCGCCTTTAGGCCCTGGTTTTCTAACTGACTCTTGAGCTGCGTCTTAATGGCTGATGTATCTTGCGCGCTAATTTTGGATTTAGCTGACTCAATATCAGAGCTTTGCACAATTTTGGTGATGTCGTCCGTACCACCAGACATGTCGGTTCCGGCGCCGGTAACTGACGAAAAGCCAGCGACGCTATATGTGGCAGATGAAACGTTGTATTTAGCGCCAGCATTTTGAGCATTCACGTTTACGGTGTCGCTTGGTTGGTCATTTCGACATGAGCCGTCCGGTTTGTAGTGGCTAGGCTGCACAGTTACATTTTGCACAGTAATAAAGGTAAGGCCATTGGCGGTTATGCCGGTTCCAGCTGGAATAGTCCGACTGGTGCCACTTAATGTATCGCCTTGATTACAGAGGTAAAATCGCACGGTGCCCGAAGCTTTTTGACCGTTGTTTTGCTGGCCGGTTGCGTCAGCTGCGGCGGTTAGCGTTTTGTCACTTGACTGAGTTTTGGCCGGAATAATGCCCGAATCGGTATTAACCGAACTTACCGATGAACTCAGCGTAACATTTACGTTGGCGCTGATTGCTTGGCTGTCGGTCTTAATAGTGACGTAAGAATGCGGCAAAACTTTGAAGCACACGATCCACAGAACAATTAATGCAACGAGCGCACCGCCACCTATAAAAGTCCAGGCTCGGAAGTTATTAAAATTGGGTACCGATAACTTCTTGTTTCGAGGACCTTTTGGAGCCTTGTCTTTGCTCTTATCTTTGCTGGCAGCATCGGCCATATGGCCAACAACCGCGCCAGAACCAGCACCGGCAGCCATATTTCGCATGATAGGATTTTTGTCAGCTGCACCGCCAGACATGTCGATTGCGTCGTCAACAACGGTTGGCGAGCCCGTGTCTTTAGCCAAATCACCCACCGCAGACTTTTTATTCAGCTTTGGTTCGGCTGCGTCCAGTGATAACGATTCTTCAAAGTCATCGGGTAAATCTGCAACGCCTTGTGGCACATCAGGCACTTCAGGTTTGGATTGCAGGTTTTTGGCCACGTACAAACCGGTGTTGGCGGCCAGCGGCAACAAACCCGTCTCGGACGTAATCAGTACCAGGTGCTTGTTGTCATTGTCGGCTGCGCGCTTTAAAAGCTTCATGTTTACAATGCTTTGCAAAGTAGTAGCACGTTTGGGCAAAACTAACGCCAAAATTTTGCTACGCGAGCTAGTAACTTTGTCGATAATAGTGGTTATTTCGTCTTCAACGTCAATATAAATAACGTCTTTAGCTGGAATGCTGTTGTTGCTCATGTTCGTAACATCCTATCAAGTTTTTCGCGCATTGACCCGCTGGTTTGGCTACTTCCCGAGAATTGCAGCGTGTCCAAACCGACGCGCAGCAGACCCATGGCAGTAATAAAAGTATGGTCGTTTACCTGGCCGGTCTTGTCAACAATGCCCACGACTTGTTCTGGGTGAATGTGGTGCACGATTGGCTTGCGCGTAAATGGCAAGCGAGTGTACCAATCTGTTTGTTCCAGTTTGTCCATGAGCATATCTAGGCTAGAACCACCGCCACAGAGCAACACGTGATGTGGTAAATGGTCTAATTTGGTGAACTCTGCCAGGGCGACTTCTACGCCGCTCATCCAAACGTCGAGCGTCTTGTTCAGCGCGCCTTCTGCCGCAGCGGCTTTGGGCTGCGACAAGTGACTGCTGTGCAGGTCTAACTTAATGTCTTCGGCTTGTTCAAATTCGATATTTAGTTCGCGCTCGATGGCTCGCGTATAAGCACGGCCGCCGATACCAAACATTTTGGTGCCTTGCACGCCACCGTCGTTAATGACAGCTATGTCGGTTGTGCCACCGCCAATATCCATCAGAATTGCACTCATGCTAGCACTAGTATCGTCACCAATAACAGATCTTGAGACAGCAAATGGTTCGGCGGCAACTGCGAGCAAATCCAGATCGAGCTGCTGAGCAGTGCGTTCCAAAGCACCGATGTGAATCAGCGGCGCAAAAGCAGTGTACAGCTGCACAACCACGTCGCGCCCCTGGAATCCAACCGGGCTAGTCACTTTGTAGCCATCAATTTCAATACCCACCAAAGCGCTGTTTACCAGACGAATTTCGACTTCTTTGCCGCCCAGTTCCCAGGCCAGTTGCTGTTTGGCTTTGGCTTGCGCGCGCTCTTGCACCAGTTTTATAATGCGTTCAACTTCGGGCAGGTCCAGCGCCTTTTCGGCGTCTTTTCGTGTGACGCGCACCGTGGTAGTCATGCCTTTTACTAATTCGCCGGCAATGCCCAAAACAGCGGTACGAGCACTCACGCCAGCCTGTTGTTCGGCGGCAGCCAGTGCTTTGTCACAGTTTTCTACCACGCGACCGATGTCGGCAATTGCGCCGGCTTGCATATCGCTGAGTGCCTGGTGTTGGCGGCCCACACCAATAATTTCGATGCCGCCAGCACGAACACGGCCGATTAACGCTTTAACAAATTCGGTACCGATGTCCAAGCCCACCACGTATTGGTCGTCGGCTGGCGCCGTTCGGGTAGCCTTGGCGTTGACTTCGGCTGCCTTGTCGGCAACTTTACTGGCCATCGATTGGCCCAGGTTTTTCACTTTTTTCAGATCAAGCATAATCGTAATTTATTATAGCACGCTCTAGTGCGCATGCCAGCCTTGAATAACAGATTACTTGCAAAACCTGATGATTTCCTGTGAGTTGGCTGGAAATTGCTTAATAACTAAAATTATGGTATAATGTGCTGGTCCGAGTTTTACCCGCGCACATTCACATTCCCGAGAGGAAAAACATTCATCATGCAGCCCGAGATCGAGGGATCCGAGCGTTCCGCTTCGGCCAAAAACCCCAAGCTCCCGCGTTACGACCTCATTCGGTCGTGGCCGCAGTCGATCATCAGTGCCGGCGCCGTAGTGCTGCTCGCGCTGTACATGGCCGTCGTCGGACTCACGTCCTTCGAAGCCCTGAAGCGCGTACTCACCTGCGCCACCCCCATCGACGCGTCCACGGACGTCTACGGCGACTCGTACTACAACTACGGGTACCGCTACGACGACATCGGCAACAGCAAGGTCTGCGTTCCCGCAAACCTGCACGCCAGCTGGGTCCCGGCCTCGCTCGCCGCGCTGTCGATGACCGCCCTGGCAGTTCTGGCGCTGATCCTGGTCGGCTACCTGCTGCACATGACGTACCAGTACGTCTACAACCTGCAGAACGCCCCGGTGACGCCCTCCGACGACGACCGTCGCTTGTGGGGCAGCGCCACCCGCAGCCTGTTCGTGATCCCCGACTTCGTCAAGGTCGCCACCAAGGGCCTGACCGGCGCCGGCGGCATCTTCATGCTCGCGGCCGTCACGTTCTACTGCGTCATCTACCTCGTCGCCCTCGGCTAAGGAGCCACGATGCTCAAGAAAGCATTGGCCCAGGTCTGTGCGACGCTGCTCATGGTCGCGATCAAGCTCGCACCGCTGCAGTTCGTGCACGCAATCAAGCAGCTCGAACCGCCACCCCAGGGCACCATGGACCCGAAGCTGGAAGCCAAGCTGCGTCGCCATATCCGCGACGACAATCCGCTGCGGGAGGCCGTCGACCGACGCGTTTTCCCGTTCGGTCCCCGTTGGTAGTCACACCGAAAGGAAGTACCACCATGAACACCCCCGACCCCACCGGCAAGTTCGGCAAGGCCACGCGAATCGTCCGAGACCACCCGGTGTTCACCGGACTCGCGCTGTTCACTGGCGTTGTTGTCGTCACCCGAACCGTGGTTCGCCGCTCCAACAAGTTCGACATCGTCGAGCTGCCGGCCACCGACGTTCCCGAGCAGAGCGCCCCCAAGACCGTCAAGGTCGACCTGGGAGACCTCGGCACCATCGAGGAGCCCGCAGATGGCCGGCGCGGCACGGACGGCGACGACCCGATCTCCAAGGAGATCCGTCCCTGATGAGACCCAGTCCTCAACCGCTCAGCCCGTTCTTCCGGCAGTACCAGCAAGAGCTGGACGCCTGGATGCGCGAGCAGGGCACCCTACGACGCAACGCGCGTCTGCGCATGGGCATCATCTGCCTGGGCGCGGTCGCATATGCGCTGCTGACGCACTGGTGTCACACGGCGGTCCGTTCCACGTTCTGCGCCCAGTCCACAATCACCTGCGCGGAGTTCAACAACCCCCGCAACCACTGGCACTGGAGCTACTGGGGAGTCGCCGCAATGTTGGCACTCGCCATCATCGGTGCCGGCGCCCTCGCCAGCATGACCGCCATCTGGTTCTCGTCGCTCAGCCGTCGGCTGCACATCCGTGGCCCGGCCACCAAGACCGAGAACCGTCTGACGTTCATCCGTTGGTACTGCGTGATCACCACGGTGACCCTGGGCTACGGCCTGTTCTGGTACATGATTGTCCACCTCGGGAGGTAACCCTGTAAAACTCGGATCAACCGGGATGACCTGCCACAAGAAGCGTGCCTGACGGCGCGACCAACTTCTTCGCAGTGTTCATCCCGGTTTTTCCATATAAAAAATGCTAACTTGAATATATGCGCTATTTATGGCATAGTACACATGTTCAAGTTTGCACCTGTTTTGACCCGCGACTCACGAAAGCGAGACATCCATGGCACAGAAACAGTCTGGCCCGGTCCGCACATTCATCACCGGGGGCCTTCTGGGGCTCGGCCTGTACGGCATCGGCGCGTACGCCATGAGCAGGGCTATGCCGCACGGCAACGCTCAGAAGCAGATCTTTCACGGGGGTCCCCTTGCCGCCTCCCCCACCTCCGTGGTCATGATGTTTCTCAGCCTGGTGGTACTGGCGGCGTTGTACGCCTTCGACTCCGAGGGCCGAAGCGCCAAGGCTACGCTCCTGAAAGTCGCTGCCAGCTGGGTGATCGTATGGGCCACCATCGGCGCCCTTATCTTCTAGCGGCGACGCAAGCAACTTGGACAAGCCGGGAGCGACCTGCAGCAAAAGAGCGCCTTACTGGTGCAGTTTTTCTTTTGTTTCAGTGTTCGCTTCCGGTTTCTCCTCAGCATTGTAAAAACCACCCTGTTACGGGTGGTTTTTGTGTCTTATTGTAAGACGGCTTTTACGCGGCGGATACCAGCGCTACTGGCTTCTTCTTTCAGGATCTTGAAGTGCTTGCCGTCTTCGGCCAGCTGGCCAGTGTGATCCACGTGCGGCCCGCCACAGATTTCAAAGCTAAAGCGGTCGTCGCCCTCGCCCATCTGGTAGATTTTGACGGTATCGCCGTAGCGATCACCAAAGGCGCCCAATGCCCCCATGGCCATCGCTTCTTTGGTTGGATATTCCTTCCAGAACACTGGCAAATCTTTGGCAATCTGTTCGTTTACAATGTCTTCCACCTGCTTAATTTGCTCGGGAGTCATCTTGGCGTCATGGCTAAAGTCAAAACGCAGACGTTCTTCAGTAATGTTAGAGCCGCGTTGGATCACGTGATTGCCCAACACTTGGCGCAGTGCCTGGTACATCAGGTGCGTGGCGGTGTGATACTTTTTGTGCTGCAACGTTTGGCCACCCAATCCACCCTTGAACACGCCCTTTGCAGCGCCTTGCGAACGCTGGCGTTGCTCATTCATATATCGGTCAAAATTAGCGCGCCAGTTTTCCTCAACCGGTTTGCTCCAATGGAAGGCTTCTTCTACGGTGAGCTCAGCTGGAAAACCATAGGTGTCGTGTAGTTTGAAGATCATTTCGCCAGTAATTTCAGCTTCGTTTTCGGCAAGCTTATTAAATTCGCGCACACCCTGACGAATGGTTTGGCGAAAAGCTTTTTCTTCTTTCACAAGCACTGCGATTACGGTGTCGCGCTTGGCAGCTACCTCTGGAAAATCGGCGTGATACAGATCAGCAATAGCCGGAATAACTTCTTCCAGAAAGTTCTGTTCAATTCCCAGGTTGAATGATTTCATAATGGCGCGACGAACCAAGCGGCGCATCACGTAACCCTGCTCTTTGTTACTGGGCACGATGCCGTCCACGGCCAAAAAGGCGGCGGCGCGCAGGTGGTCGGCAATAATGCGCATGGCGTTGGTGTTGCTGCTGTATGGTTTGCCCGAAAGCTTTTCGAGCTTTTGAATGATAGGCCACATGAGGCTAATCTTGAACACGTCAGGGTCGTTCAAAACTGCTGCCGCGATGCGCTCCAGGCCCGATCCGTGGTCAATGTTTGGTTTTTCCAATGGCACAAACGTACCCTCAGCCTCTTTGCGGTAAGCCATAAACACGTTGTTGCCGATTTCCATAAAGCGGCCGCAATCGCAGTTAGGGTGGCATTCGGGACCAAAATCGGTGTTATGCGGGGTGCCAAAATCGTAGAACATTTCGCTGTCCGGGCCACACGGGTCGCCAATTGGTGTGTTTTCGGGGTTGCCGTTACGGCTCCACCAGTTTTTGCTGCCATCGTAATAAAAGATGCGCTCGCCTTCTTTAATACCGCGCTGGTAGCCGTCTTCTTCGGAACCAATGTCGGCCACACCGTTGCTCAAGCCTTTTTGAGCAAACAGTTTTTGCCACAATTCGGCAGCTTCGGTGTCTTTGGGGATGTTATATTCGGGTGCACCAATAAAACAGGTAATGTACAGTTTGCTTGGGTCCAGGCCAACCACGTCGGTCAAGAATTCAAACATCCACGGCACTTGTTCGGCCTTAAAATAGTCGCCCAAAGACCAGTTGCCGAGCATTTCAAAGAAGGTGGTGTGGCGGTTGTCGCCCACTTCCAGAATGTCTTGGGCACGCAAGCACGTTTGGCTGTCAACAATCCGCGTGCCTTCGGGGTGTTCCTCGCCTAACAGATATGGAATCATGGGCTGCATGCCAGAACCGGTGAACAAAGTGGTGGGATCGTTTTGCGGAACCAACAGCGCTCGAGGAATCGCCGCGTGCTTACGGTGCGTAAAGAAATCTAAATAAGCGGTGCGGATTTGTTGTGCATTCATGTCTTATATTGTAACAGAGGTACGCGGATTGTAAAACCGGGTGTTGTTTTATTGACAAAGTACGGTTTTTGTACTATGGTTATCGCATCGTCTTCATACGTGAGGAGGTGAACATTAATTGCAGAGCTGAGGCGAATAATCGTCTCGGTAGATTTCAACCGAAAGGTGCCCAGTGTTTCACGGTGTAAGTACCGGAGACGTTGCTGTCATCTTCACGGCTGCCGTCATCGGTAGCTACCTCGGCAAGTATGCTCGGCCCAGGACGATCATTTTCGCAGCAATTGCGATAACAATCATCGGTGGGCTGGTCATGAAATACGTTTAGAAGGAAGGTGTCATGGACCCCTACAAACTCTTGGTTGGCCTGTTGGTGGTGATCATCTTGGGCACTCTGCTCCTGATGATCATCAAGAAGGCCGGCAAGACCGTCGTGCTGTGCGCAATCGGCCTGGCCCTGATCCTGGGACCGATGGCCTGCACCGCGCTCACCAAGCAGTAGTCGAAGGAGTCCGAATGGACAAAACGACACTGATCGTGGGCCTTATGGCCGCGATCATCGGTGGTGGAATCGTCGCGAAGTTGGCTAGTAGAGGCTACCGTGCTGCTGCCATAACGATCATCGTTGTGAGTGTGCTCGCAGCCATCGCTGCCGACCTCGTGAAGTAACCAACCGAAAGGAGTGGCGCATGCCGCTTCCCCAGAAAGAAACCCGTGGTGGCTGGTGGTGGCTCCGTCTGCTGATGCTGGTGGCCTTCCTGGTCGCCTGCCTCATCGCATTCGGGTCGGACCTCATCAACGGCAACTCCAACGAGCCGCACCGCCCGCCGCACAGCACCTCGACCCACAAGTAGGAGCACTATGAAGCACAAGATTGCCGTGGCCCTGTTCATCCTCCTGGTTTTCGGAGGAATGACCTGGGCCTACCTGGGCCTCGAAGGCAAGTAGCCGTGGAGGTCACCGTACCGCTCGTGGGGCTTGGCGTAGCCGCCGTTGCCGTGGTCCTCGGACTGTCGCTGACGGCCCTGCCCAACCCCAAGGTGAGCCTGCTGGGCCGCCGCATCGCTACGTTCGTGACGCTTGTGAGCGTTGCGGTCGTGCTGCTGTATGTGGCGGTTCATCACAACTAGGAAGAAGGTGCTCATGAGTGCTCTGGCACTCAGACTCAGTGCAGACACGGCAACCACCCTGGCGGTTATCGCCGCCATCGGCAGCCTGCTGATGTGCGCCCTGGGGATCGCCCTGGCCGCCTCGCGTAAAACCGAGGTCAAGCGGCGTGGCAAGATCATCATCACGTTCCTCGTGGTGGCCTGGATCGGGTTCTTCCTGATCTGGAAGGCGCTCCATGAGTGAGCTCGTGGTAGCCACCTGAACAACCGGTTGCAGGTCCGGCGTCATTCGCCTAAAAACGAGGACGCCGGTCTGCCGCATAGAAAGTAACAGACGTGGAAACATTCATTTCCCTGGCCGCAACCGGACAGAACGACAACACCCTGGGTGCTGCCGCGGTCGCGCTCGTTGTCGCCCTCGTCTTCGTGCTGGCCGGTGCATTCGCCCCGTTCAGCAAGGCTGGAAGGCTCAAGCTGATCGGTCTCGGCGCACTGACCTGCGTCGCCGCGATCGCCCTGATCTGGGTGTCCTAGAGAGGAAAACATGCACACGCTCGTCACACTGGCACAGGCTGGTTCGGACAGCTTTCACACGATGGTGGGCGCGATCGCTCTGGCGATTGTGCTCTGCATCTGTGGAGCCGCCTTCTGGATCCACCGAAAGGCCGGGCAGGCTACGCCGAAATCGATCGGTCTCGCAGTTCTGGGACTGGCGATCATGGGCGTGGCGCTCGTTCTGATGATCATCTAGGGAGGAACATGAACGTCGCACAAACCCTCGCAGCCGCAAGTAACATGACCCCCACGTCGTGGGTCGGCCTTCTGGTCGCCTTCATTGGCGTGGTAGTCATGTGCTTCAACGGCCTGCGTGCGCAGATCACCGGTAAACCGAGCCTCAAGCTCTGGGTGATCGGCGCAATCCTGGTCGTCGGCGGCATCGTGCTCGCAGCCCAGACAGGCATTCACTCGACCTGAGAGGAAAAAGGAATGCTCGAAAAATTGGCCGCAGCGGATCTGAACAACGCGGTCTTTCCCCCGGCCCTTTTTGGGGTCGTCGCCCTCGCCTTCATCACGGCCGGCTTCGCCGCTCCGTTCAGCGGAAAGACACGCGTCTGCCTGGCCCTCATCGGCGTGGTGGCCGCTGTGATCTGCTTCCGTCTGATCACAAAGTCCTAGGAAAGCGTGTACGCGCTTCGGCCAACCGAGAGGAAAAGGATGCAACAAACGCTAGCTGTAACACCCGGTGAAAGCCTGCAGGGCATGGCGCTGGTCGTTGGCTACTTCGCCACCGCCGGCTTCCTGGCCCTTACAGCCTACTGCCTGCACGGGACGTTCATGCGCCCGGGCAGCTTGGGCAAACGAGCCACCAGGTTCCTGGTCGCTGTTCTGTCGATTGTGGCCATGGCGTTCATCGTCATGCACACGGTACCGAGGAGAAATCAATGAAGGAAGCGCTCATCATCGCGGCCGCCCAGCAGACGACGTCTGTGGGTGAGCACAAGGCCGAGCTCATCGGGATGGCCATCGGTTTCATCCTGACCATCGCCGGAGTCTGGCGAAACGCCAACAACCAAAGCGACAAGAACAAGGGCGGTTTCCTCGTCGGCCTGGGCCTCGTGATCGTCGTCGGGAGCGGGATCATCCTGCTGTACTCATAGTAGGCGCCGCGACCTAAGTCGCTCTGCAATTCTGAACAACCCGCACGAAGACGGCCTCCGGGCTGGCACCCGCCAGCAACCTGCCGTTCCCCGGCATCCGGAGGCACGTCGTGTAAACATATGGTTGAGCGCCCGCGCTCCCATCACTGTTTGCACGACTTTTTCATACTTATTTATTTTTTACGAACATCATACACATTACATACGTTGACATTGCATGCTCGCGGGCGTACACTGTCCACGTCTGTAAAAAACGACGACCCCAAGGGGGAAACATGAGCAAGTCCAAGCACGCTCGCGGTCGCTGGGACGGTTGCATTGTGCCGGCCGTTCTGCTGACTGTCGCCTTGGCGGCTGGGATCTACGTCTTCCACAGTGAGCTCGGGACGTTCTTTGTCAATCTGGTGCAGCAGCTCGTAGGACGCTAATGTCCAACGAACACAAGCACCGCAAGGGCAAACAGCCCGATACCTACGCCGCGGCTAGGAAACGTGTGCGCCGAGCGGACTGCCGCCGTCGCTGCCATGAACGGTGCGAGTGCGTACGCGACGCGACTGCCTCTGCCGCCCGCGGCTGCTTCAGTGGCTCTACCGTAATGATCGTGGCGGTTTTACTGGCTGCTGTGGTCGCTCTCGCAGCGATTACCGGCAAGCTCTAGCTCCACCGCTCTACCCGCCTTCTGTGGTGGCCACCGTGAGCAATTAAACTCGGTGGCCACCAATGGGCCGTTTTACAGACATGGTCGTGCAGGATTGCACGAAAACAGCTTGCATTACCGCTTCCGCGGCTCTTTTTGTTTTCCTTTCTGCACGACCTACACACATCATGAGTATTATTGACAACGCTTATCCCCATGTGTACACTGGTGTACGTCCATTTGTTTGTTCATTCATGCACTACCGGAGGCCCTTATGGGGACCCACGTCAAAACGCGCGCACCCAAGGCAGCCAAGTCGTCACCCACGGGTGGCTTCGGACGAAAGTTCCTGCTGTTGATCGTCGTCGCCGGGCTCATCGCCTGGGGCATCACGTCGATCGGTCACTGACCACACGCTCCTCCAGCACGCCTTCCCAGCCTGATTAGAAAAAGCAGTGAGCCTCCCGCTGGGCAGCCCGCACCACAAGTGCCCTGCCCCGGGAGGATCCTGTAACACCCCATACCCGCCCCTTTGCTATGAACCCGGACAACCCCCACAAACCTTTGTTGAGGTCGCACTCGCGACATCCGAAGGCACAATCGTGCACGCAACCCTACCCTACCAACTTTTACGTGCACGATTTTTTCCTATTTACATTGACAATACCTAATATCGGTGATATAACGTACGCAGTTCGTCTGAACATAGTACGTTGAAAATTTAGTTGTATTGGAGGTGAGATCTTTGCAGCTCGCTTCAGAGGGCTTCGGCAGTGCCGGGCCTATTTTTTGTTACATCGGAATGGTCCTATTCGTCCTATGGTGGTGGCGTGGACGTGGTCCTCGACCTCCCAGGGGTGGCGGCCGTTCCGATATCGTCCACTAGGACGGCGACACTGACGTGAGCTGTTCACACGCACAATCCGTGGACTTTCCCCGTCCATTCAAACACCGCCGAGTAAAACGGAGGTAACACATGAGTGCATCCGCGCTCATCACGGCCACCCAGCTGGCCAGTTCGTCCGGCACCAGCCTTGCGGCGGCAGCCAGCCCCGACGTGCAGACCGCAATCCTGGTGGGTTGTGGCATCGTGCTCGGGGCCGGTCTGCTCATCAAGCTGGTGATGCCCAAGATCCCGCTCTGGCTGATCATGTTGGTCGCCTGCGTGATCTGCGCCGGCGTCAGCTTCATGGGCCTCTACGCCGGCAACCTGCCGTTCAAGTCGATCGCCGGCGCCCTCCTGGTGCTGTCGATCCTCACCTTCCTGGCGGCCAAGCTCGTCAAGGGCTCGCGGCACTAGGACACCGTCCTGTCCGACTCACCGTAAAGGGGATCTCGGTTCATGCCGACTTCCTGTGGGATGACCCCCGGCCAGACGGTAATCGCAGTCGCGTTCGTCCTTCTGGCCGGTGTGGTCGTGATCGCAGGGCTTAGCTAGATCCGAGTCCATCAACGGAGGTAACCATATGGGTGCATCCGCACTCGTACCCCTCGCAAGCATGCTGCAGAAGGAGCACCCCGTTCCCGGGATGTTCCTCGTGGCAGTCTTCGGCGTGGGGTTCGTCGTCTCGGCGATCGCGGTCGCGAGGTACGGCAATAAGAAGGGCGCCGAGAAGGTACTGCTCGTCAGCACCATCGTCGGTGCCCTGGGCGGCGGAGCAGCTGTCTGGATCATGATCATGCTGCTCAGCGCCATACGCATGCAGGGATGAGGGCCTGAATCCGTGGGAAGCTTCTGTGGAATGACCCCGGGCGAGCTGATGTTCGCAGGCGTCTTCGTCCTTCTGTTCGGAATTGTGTACGCCATCGGGCGACGCAACAAGAACAAGGAGGGCGACTGATGCTCACCGCACCACTCGCCGGGGTCAGCTCCGCTACCGACACGTCCGCCAACAAGTAGACCAACGGAGGTATCTACTGTGCAACACCTCGCTGTTGCGGCATTCGCTGCCGGCAACACCGGAAACCTCGTCTCCGCCCAGATGCTGGTGGGAGAGTTCGTTGGGATATTCATCATCGCGACGATCTACACCATCGTCAAGGCAAAGCGGAAGAACACCAGGAATCCGGTCGCGTTCGGCATCACCATGGGCGCCGTCACCGGCATCCTCGCCGTCCTGCTCACGGTCTTCCTGGGCACCTACTTTCGGCTGTAAGGAGGGGTAAATGAGCTCCGCGAGCTCTGTTCTGGAAACGGGCGTCACCATCGGCGGCACGCACATCAACGGCCTGCTTCTGATCGCAGCGATCATCGTGGTCGTGGCGATTGTGGCGTTTGCGCTGCTGAAAACCACCAAGGCAGTGATCGTCTCGGTGGCAACGGCCGCCATCATCGCCGGTGCAACCGCACACGGATGGTGGTGGCACTGATGTCCAGCGTCAGCCCTGGTGCCCTTGGCTGGGCAGTGGCCCTGATCGTCGTGGGCGTCATCGTCGTCATACGACGAGGCCGCCGGTGACCAAATCAACGGGGGACTTCCGATGAAGTGGGTCGGCGTGCTGATCGTACTCATCGGAATTGTCGCGATGTTCTACGGAACTCGTGGCACACGAAGGTAATCGCAGATAACGGCAGCAGATCGCTCGCCGTTCAACGGAGGGAAACCCGCACATGAGTCACCTCGTCCGCGCCATCAACCTGGCGGCCGTCGACAACCGCGCGTTCAAGCTGGAGGACCACCCGGTCTTCTGCATCGTGTCGATCGTCGTGTTCGCCGCCGGCGTCATCTACCTGTGGCGCAAGAAGAGCTCGTAAGGGGGCATCATGCACATCACACAGGCAGCGCTGGAGTACCTGGCGTACACGCCGAGCAACAAGCACTTCGGCATGAACAACACCACCTTCTTCACGGTGGTGTTCGGCGGAATCGGTCTGGTCATCTTCCTTCTCACGAAGAAGAAGTAGTTCTTGGCCGTCGTCGGACTTCTTCTGATCAAGCGGCGTGGCGACTAGCCTCGACCGCACACTCCACCCACGCAACACCTCACGGAAGGAACACGCGCATGTCGCGTCTCACCGTCAGCGCACAGACCCTCGCGGGCGACGTCGCCGCCAAGTCCGGACACGGGATCCCCGTCGGCTGGATCGGCTTCGGCGCCGTCATGATCGTCCTGCTGGTCATCGGTGTCCGCTGGGCCCGCGGTCGCAACAACAAGGGCTGACCAGCACTCAACGGGCAACTGCCCACTAACGAAGGGAGACCCCGGACATGTCCGGTCTCAACCCCGACATGGTCACCACGGCCGCCGACATCAACTTCGGTGGTGACCAGGCGTTCCGGTCGCTGTACAGCGGCGTCGGCCTCACCGGTCTGCTGTTCTCGGCCGCGATCGTGTTCGTCTACCACTGGGCCAAGAGTCCGAAGTGGGGCATCGGCACCGGCGTGATCATCGTGTTCTTCACGAACTTCCTGATCACCGGGCTGCTCATCCCGCTCGCGCTCAGCTACAACACTGGCTCCCTCAACTTCATGGGCGCCAGCAAGTTCAAGGGCCTCCTGAACATGGCCGGCATCGGTCAGGCCGAGCAGCTCGGCACGTTCGTCATCTGCGTCGTGCTGGTGTTCCTGCTGGGGAAGAAGTTCAAGTGGGGGAAGGGAGCGCAGCTCGTCATGATCGTCGTGCTACCGCTGTTCTACCTCCACTGGTTCCGCCCCTTCTGGGAGTCCACCGGCATCGACCTCGGCAGCATGAACATCCCGTTCCTCTGACCGTCGGCCGGTCCGATACAACTAAACAATAACTGAATGTTCGACGCGAACGACGTGTCTCTGGCAGCCCCGCGGGCCCAGAAAGGACTCTCGGCACCCTGCCGGAGACACGCCGTCGTGCGAATAGTAGATCGGTAGATCAGGTGGTCGTAGCATTGCGATGTTGGCGGCTCCTAGCGAGTTTTTTTGTAGCGGTCATTCCCGCTGCTCCCGCCTTCGATCCCATTGCTATTCGCACGACAAACCACCATGTATGATTTTTATGCAACGATGCGACCCGTTTGGTCGTTCGCATCTTTACCCAAGAACCATAGAAATAAAAAAGCCCGAGTTTGTTCGGGTTTTTAGGTTTGAGCCGGAACAGTTGTTACTGAACGATGCCGCCGCCCACCACGCGGTCGCCCTGGTAAATCACGGCCGACTGTCCTGGTGTGATAGCGCGAACTTCCTCGGCTAAATCTAATCGCAATTGGTTGTTACCGGTGAATTCCAAACCCGAAACAGCCACCAGCGGCGCGCGATATCGGGTGCGCACCTGGTATTGCTCGCCTGGTTTTGGTGCATCGTTAATCCAATGCAAGCTGGTAAGCATCAAATGCTTCTTCCATAAACGATCATCCTGCAAGTCGGTAGTCACGTACACTTCGTTTTTGGCCATGTCTTTGCCCACCACGTAGTACGGCAAGCCGCCGCCCACGTTCAGGCCATGACGCTGGCCGATGGTATAAAACAGTGCGCCGTCATGCTCGCCAACCACCTGCCCGTGTTGTTCAACAATATTACCTGGTTCGGTGGTCACAAATTGCTGCAAGAATTCCTTAATTCCCACCTTGCCCACAAAGCAAATACCCTGACTGTCCTTTTTCTCGGCCGTTGCCAGGCCTAGTTTTTTGGCCATCTCGCGAATCTGCGGCTTTTCAAAATCGCCAATTGGCATCAGGGTTTTGCTAAGTGCGTCTTCGGTCACTCGATATAAAAAGTAGCTTTGGTCTTTATTCGCGTCCAACCCCACTAGCAGCTGCGCGGTTGCGGGTAACGCGTCCGTGCGCGAGCCTGCCTGCTCTAGCGAGGGATATGCCAGCGGCATCATTGCCGACTCTGAGTCGGTAGGCGGAAGCGCGGATTGGCCGTGTTTGATGCGCGCATAATGACCAGTGGCGATCATGTCGGCGCCGTCTTCCAAAGCCGCATTCAAAAACAGTTTAAACTTCACCTCTTGGTTGCACATAATGTCCGGATTTGGCGTAAGACCAGCTTTGTAGCCCTCCAACATGTAGTCCACGACTTTATGGCGATATTCTTTTTCAAAATCATACATTTTGAACGGAATGCCCAGTTGCACGGCAACGCGTTTGGCATCCTGATAATCTTCTTTCCACGGGCAATCAAAGCCCGGCAGATCCTGGCTCCAATTTTTCATATACACGCCGGTTACATCGTAGCCCTGCTCTTTTAGTAACGCTGCCGTTACCGAGCTGTCTACGCCGCCGCTCATGCCAACAAAGACTTTTTGTGGTGAATGCGTCATAACTGCAAGATATTTTACCAGATTTTGGCCTGTTTTACCAGATTACGAGCGAGAGGCGCGTTCCAAATGCTTGCGCAAAACCAGCAGTGCGTGCTTGCGGCCCAACCAAAACGAAACCAGTAGCAAAGGCAGCATGATCAGCGACGGCAGCCACAACACCTTGGTAATAATGGTGGTCGATCCGTTATTGGAGGCCGCGCTGTTACTGGACGACGTAATTGCTCCGTTCGCCACCGCCACCACCTGCAGGTACGCCGTGAGTCCGTTTTTGTCAGTGGCCTTGATAATTACCGAGTATTCGCCAGCCGTATCGTACACGTGCTGAATGTTAAATGTGCCTGGCAACTCCAAGCTCATTAGGGTGGTCGCCTTGTTATCACCCCAGTCAATACTTATAGCGTACGGCCCATTTCCGCCCGAAAGGCTGATCGGCCACGTGAGCGTTTCACCCGGATTCGCGCCACGACGAGCGTAGTCACTGGTTAGAATCAGCAACGCTGTACCGCTGGGGTTAAACTGATTGTCGTTGAATGTCACCCTTACCACATTAGAGTCGGGACTTGCCTGGTCGAGCGCATCATATTGGCGCACCACAAGATCGTTTTCGCCACTAAATAAGTCAATTTGAATGCTGTAACTGCCGTTCTGGCAGATAGCCGATCCCATAAAAACATTGTTGTCGAACACTTTTACCAACAGGCCGGTTTTACACAAACCCGAAACCGTAATCGGCACATTGGTAAATGTTTGGCCGTTCGTTGGCGTGGTGATAGTTGGTGGCGTTGAAGGAGCTGCGCTCGCAACCGCCCCTGTTAAACCTGTTGCGTTATCTTGCGGGTTCGTGAGCGCTTGCGCCGAACCAGGCAGCAAGCAGAGTGCGAGCGCAGCAACAAGACTGCTCGTGATCCGCCCTAACTTCTGCATTGCTTGCTTCATAGTTTTGTGAGCGAGCGCGCTGCAATGCGCGCTGCAACTTTGCTATTTCTTCTTTTTGGTTGATGTGCCCGTAGCCTTCTGGACGATGCGGCGGTTGTACGACTTGATCATCTTTGGCAGAACCAGTACCGCAAAGGCGATCAGCGCCAAGATAACAACAACGGTAACAATAATTGGGATCGGCACAACGTAGAAGGTTTTGGTGGCGGTCAGCAGTTGACCCTTGTCGCCATAGCCCAAGTTTGCTTCAAGGGTATATTTACCGAACGACGTTGCTTTGGTACTGATGTCGAACTCAAATCGGCGGATGCTATCTGGCAGAACGTTGCCGCGTGGTTGTGTGTTGTTGATTTCGTAGGTAGCAACTACCTTGCCGGATTTTTTGAGCTGAATCTTGCCGAATGGCTGCACTTGTACGTTACCGGTATTCTTGATGCGCACTGCACCAACCAGGTTTTTGCCGCTCGTAAAGAATGAGCCAATAGATTCCTGATGTGTCTTGGAGTCTACCGTGCGAGTTTCCAGGCTTGCGATGCTGGCTTGCTGCACCAGATTACCAGGGACCGTTACCAGCACCAGCGAGCCAACACTTGCCGACAAACTAAGGTTCTTGCTGCTATCTACGTCGGCGGGCTCAAAACGAACCGCACCATAGTAGCCGCCAGCGTCAGCATCAGCAGGAATGGTGATGGTCACTTTTACATCGTGCTGCTCGTTGGCCTTAATACTAAAGTCAGCCAGTGGTGACGCGTACTTTTTGAAACTGCGCAGTGGTGCCGCTTGATTGCCGTCGAGCAAAATATTTGGTGTGCCAGATTCGTCCTTGCCAGCTACAAAGTCGTTCACAACTGGATGCAGCGTAACTGTTTCCGACGACATGTTGGTCACGTACACATCAATAGTTTTACTGTTGCCAGGTTTAATTTCTAAATCGGTTCGCACCGGAGAAACACGAAGTGCGTTACCTGAACCGGCTGTTGCAGCCATGGCTTGAGCGCCACTGGCTGCAATAATTGCCAGCGCGCTTACGATGATCCCAAATGAGGCAAAAATTTTGCGTCGCATCTGATATTCCCTTTTTAAATTCTTATGTTAATCATACCACGAAAGCACTAGAAGTTTGCCAGACAGACATAGGTTAGCGTTGTAGAATAGACACCCGGCGCTTCATCTTTGGTGATATTCACAATATAACTCACCGTGTATTTTTTATAATCTTGCGCTTCCGTTGCTTGGGCAATCGACTGCCCACTTACAAATCTAAAATTATTTGGCGTGTTGTAGTTGGTAGTTACATGACCCGTGCCCGGTCCTACTGCGTCAGATCCAATCTTGGGCGTGGTATTAGCGCGCAGATTTATGCCGAACTGACTGGTGCCAACCTTGGATGTTTGCCCCGTCATGGCCGGAATTTCATTGTTACCAGAGGTCATGGTGAGCCCACTGGCCGTAATGCTATAGCCGCTACCGGCATTTGTTGCTGCCAACAGTTGCGAACTACCGGTGCTCGTTACCGCAGAACTGAACTGGCCAAAATCTAACTGGTCACCAGATGCCGAGGAGCAGTCAAAGTTGATAATTGTGGTGCCACCGCAAAAGGTCAAATACGGCGGAACTTCGGTGCTGATCTGGTAATCAAGCCCAATAGGAAATGCCATGGCGCCGAAGTCCAAAGGCGTGCCAGTTGCGTCCGAGCTGGAATACGTGAACACCTTTAGGTAATACGACCCCATAGTAGTTGGGTTTACGATGTTGTCAAACGTAAAACTTACCGGTCCGGCATTCGTGTTGCTGGGAGGCAGCTGCGTCATAATAATGTCGTTCACCGATGAGCTACCGGACTTCACAAAGCCCGCCGTGCCCGTCTGCGCCGTTAATATTGCGTTCAGGGCGTCAAAACCAAATGGCGCCACACAGGGGTCAATAATCAAAGCCGAGTTCGAGCAAAACTGAAACTCCATAGAACCAATGGCGCCACCCGTTGCCACGTTAAACGCCAATTTATAAGTAACGTTGTGGGCACCAGCTAACTCATTATTCATCTGCAGACTGCGCGATGTTAGCTGCGCGCCCAGCACCTGCGGTGCATTATATTGCGCCAGACTAATACATAAGCTGGAAACAATAAGGAGCCACAGTAGAATATGCGAGCGAGCCTTGCGCAAAACTAGCAGGCATTGCTGCACCACTGTAACTCCTTATGGCCTAGAAACGGCCTGTTGCGATTAACTGGTGAGTTGCGGTGTAGATACCGGCTGCGCTGGTGTTCGAAGCAGTTGCGCCGTAGGTTAGCGTTGTAACTGAGGTGTTTGTTGGGCCGCTCATGCCAGCAATTTGCTGACCGTACGTGCTTGTGGTGTTAGGAGTGTCAAGCGCGTAATTGCTGGCGGTTGAACTGTACGGTGAAGTGGCTGTCACGTTCGTGCCTAATGTAGATAAGTACAGACCGAATGCCGCGGTACCAGCAGTAATAGCACCAGCCGTAGCACCCTTAGCTGCAATAGTGTTAGAACCTGACGTTAGCGTGCCGCCCTTTAGGAAAATATCTGCGCCGCTTTGTGCATTGGTTGCCAGGCTAAAGTTGACAGTTTTGGTGTACACAGCCGAGGTATCCAACACATTGTTGGCGTTACCAATGGTAAAGCTCGGGTCGTCGCCGCAGCTTGTTTTGTACACACAGAAGGCAATGCTTTCCATAACGCGAGCGGTGATCACAATTGGCGTACCAGTTGCAAGCGCAACACCACCGTAATCTATGTAGCTACCTTCCGTACCCGCAACATACCCAGTTGCACCGCCCGGAGTTGCGTACGTTAAGATACGAGCATAAAACGTGTGGTTAGCTGTACTTGGGTTAGTGGCGGTGGTAAGCGTAAATTCTACAGCTGTGCCGCTGTTAACGCTTGCACCGCTTGAGTTCGTTAATGTAAGTGTACGGTTAGTGTTGAGCTGGCCTGCCGTCCACGTTCCAGCAGTTAGTCCGGTCACACCTGTAACCGTTGGCGTTCCCACTGAAAAGCCAGTTGGCTTAGTACAAGTGGCATCGCCAATCAATGGCGTCTCATCACAAAAATCTACTACAACACCTTGAATCACGCCAGTAGTGGCAGTCGTGAATTTAACGTCATACGAGGTGCCGGTGTTGCCTGCTGTTGAGCTACTCATTTGAATACTGCGCGACGTCACCTGTGCAGCGCTCACCTTGGCGCTCAAGCTCGGAATAAGCGTAGCCACGGCCAACGCAAGCGCACTTGCGGAGTAAACGGCACGTCGCAGACGACGATTTTTGATTTTCATGGGAGGATTCTCCTTTTTTGATTTTTTTAGGAATGCACGGTTATATACGACAACTCTATCATGCTTACGCTAATTCCGCAACAAAAACCCGCACCCACTTTTCCACAGTTTTTAATACGTGGAGGTGGCGACCAGCACGTGGTCGAATTCGTATGCTCCAGCTGCGGTTACGTTTGAAATGTTAAACAGATACGAAATGGTGTAATCTGTCTCGCCTGAGCTGCGCGTGGAATAGGCGATTGTGTCGCCCTTGACGTATTTAAACAACCCGCAGGTATTGTAGCCGCTGCTCACCTGGCCGTAGCTAAACGAGCTGCTGGGCACCTGAATTGGGTTGGAGCCAAAGTTTGTTGGTGCTCCACAAACAGTAGTGTTGGCAACCAAATTGATGCCGAACTGCTCGGTACCTGGGCTAGAGGCAGTGGGCGAGGTTAACCCCGCCATCGCCGGGTGGTTTGGCAAAGTGCTCGTGGGCGGGTTTGACGCGGTCTGCACGACGTATCCGCCAGCCAAATACGTCTTAACCGAGAACGTTCCGGTAGCAGTTTTGGCGTTCGCGGTAGTTAACACGCCCAAATCAGTCGTGCCACCAGTGACAATAAACTGAATATATGGGGTGCGATCGGTGTTAAACCCACCTTGTGCCTGATAATTTGTGCTTGCCGTGTTACCCACGCCCATCTCGCCAGCCGATTGCTTAGAACAGTAACTAGAAGAACAGGCGTTCAGCTCGCCACCGGTGCCAAAATACACTTCATTCACCTGATAATGTGACGACGACGATTGCTGTGCGTAGGCCAACGGACTCATTGCCACAATCACCGTTGCAACTGCAATACCGAGCAATCCAAGCCGTCTTCTCATGCTTACAATTGTGCAATATCGCGCCAATAAACGCAATCAGCTTACGCTTTTTGGACATTTTTAGTATTATAAACATAAGAAAACATCATGGATCCATCAGCACTACAGTCCGACAACGATAACGACGTGCACTCATTGGAGGGTACTGATACTGTTGTGGAGCAAGGCGCTGGGCAACCGCAACCCACGCCGAGCGGCTCCGCACCGTATGGTCCTGCCCCTGGCCCAGTCTCCGCTCCTGGCCAATCCCCGGAGCCGCCTAAGGCCAAACGTTCACTCAAAGGGTCAGTCAAAGACCTGTGGTCTCGGCTAAACATTTATTTGCTGCTGTTTATTTTGGTAATGCTGGTTGCTGGCGCGGTCGTGATTGTACTCACCGTTAAGGGCCGCCAGGCCGACAAAGACAACGCGGCCACTACGAGCACGCAAAATCTCAGTGAAGACACGTTAAAACAGCTCGCCAACAGCGAGACAACCATTGGCAGCTCATCGCAGATCTTAAATATTGAGTCAAACGCCATTTTTAACGGCGCTGTTTTGGTAAAGAAAGACCTGGAAGTTGCCGGGGCCATTAAAGTGAACGGTGCTTTGACACTGCCTGGCATTACCGTTTCGGGAACCAGCAATTTTAATCAGATTCAGGCGTCCACCCTGAATTTGTCTGGCGCAGCCACCGTTTCGGGTGCGCTAACTGCAAAAAATGGATTGAGTGTGAACGGAAACGGAAACTTTACCGGCAGCGTTACCGCCACACAAATCTCGACCAGTTCGTTGCAGATTAACGGAAACCTAATTTTGACCCACCACGTGGTGGGCGGCGGTGCAATTCCCAGCTTATCCAAGGGCATTGCTTTGGGTGGCGGTGGAACCGCATCGGTTAGTGGGTCCGACACATCTGGATCGATTACCATTGCCACCGGTAGTGGACCGGGCGCCGGCTGTTTTGCAACCATCAATTTTGCCAGCGATTACAGCAGCACACCACACGTGGTGGTTACGCCAATTGGTGCCGCAGCGGGTAGCCTAGATTACTACGTCAACCGATCAACATCGTCATTCAGCGTTTGCACTGCCTCCGCACCAAGTGCCGGCCAAACCTTTGGCTTCGACTATATCATCTTCAACTAAAGCTGCGGGTCCCTCCTGCTCCCGTCCACTAACTTTTAGCTCGGCAATGATGCCGCTGGCATATCCCTCGCAAAAGTAAGTAGGCTCACGCACAATTCGCGCAAGCTTGCCTGCGCTAGCGAGGGATTTGCCGAAGGCAACCTGCCCGAGTCTGTGTCGGCAAGCGAGAGCAGAAGGGCGGCAGGACTCGCAAGCGTTAGATGTCGAGGAAAACCGTGACCTTATCGGCCTTGACGTGCATCAGCCCGCCAGAAATTCGAATCTTTTGGTCTTGGCCGCGCGCCGGTCTAATCTGCAATTCGCACGGGTCAAGCAGTGTCAAAAAGTTATGGTGATGAGGCAAAATGTCGAACGGCCCAGTGCGGTTTGCGGCCGAAATACTGTAGCCGTCCTCGTCAAAATACACCTTAAATGGCGAATAAACCTTAATGTGCATGCTGGGCGGAGCAGACGAGCCCGCCGGAGCAGCTTTGGCATCTGCTATGACTTCACCCGTGGATGCGTCCGTGCGGCTCATACAATAATTTCCTCGATGCCCTTCAGCATCTGGTCGCGCTTCACAAATTCGCCTTTTTTGCCGTTCAAATCTTCCATCACAAACATATCCTGCGAGAAGTAATTGATCAGTTTTTTGGCTTTGGCATAGTCGGAACGATCCACTGGCGACAGTTCGTTTTCACCAATAATCGCAATAATAGATTTGAGCGATTCATACTTTTGCAGCAGCGCTTGCACTTGTACGCTCAACAGATAGTGGCGATCACCCACAATCTCGGGCGTCAGCAAAGACGACGTGGTATGCAGCAAGTCAACTGCCGGACGAATGCCCTGTTCAGCCACGCTGCGGCTCAGCACAATGACCGAATCTAGCTCGTGGTGGATCATCTGCACGGCCGGGTCGCTCATGTCGTCGGCGGGCACATACACGGTTTGCACGGCGGTAATCGAACCCTTGTCGGTGGAGCTCAAGCGGTCTTGCAAAATCTTTACGTCCGAGAAAATGGTTGGCTCGTAGCCGCCTTCGGAGGGCACTTGACCCAGCATAGTTGCGACCTCGTTTCGAGCCTGCACATAGCGGTACATGTTGTCGGCAAAAAACAAGATGTCTTTTTGTTTCTCGTCGCGGAAATATTCCGCCAGCGTAACAGCGCTTAAGGCGATCAATGAACGGCGCACCGGATTCTCGTTCATCTGGCCAAAGAACATGCAGGTGTTTTTGAGCAAGTCGCGTTCTTTGAGTGTACTGTACAATTCATGGCCTTCACGAATGCGCTCGCCAATACCAGTAAAGAAGCTCAAGCCCGAGCCACTTTGGGCTACGTTGTGGATCAGCTCCATGGTGAGTACGGTTTTGCCCACACCGGCGCCGCCCACAATACCAATTTTGCGGCCCTTCACAAACGGCGCAAAAAAGTCGATCACTTTAATGCCGGTCTCCAGAATTTCGGGTGCTGCAGCGGCAAAACTACCGGTGTTGGCCGGCACGCTAAAGATGGCGCGCGTTTGCTTGTCTTTGACCTGCACCGGATCCATGCCGTCCAGCGGTTCGCCCAAAGCATCTACCACGCGACCGATCATTTCGTCGCCCACCGGAATTTCGATGCTCCGCTGAGACCGCGATACGTGCATGCCTTTTTGCACGTTCAGATCAGACTGGACATTCAAACAAACAGCTTGGTTGCCAGGCTGCAAGCTATCTACTAACAGCGGTGTTTTGGTCTCGTCAACAGTAATAATTTCGTGCACATCGGGCAAAATGTCATCAAAAACAACCGTCACCAACAAGTCTTTAACCGATCGTACTGTTCCCTGGTTCATGTCGCTTTTGTTGTCCTTAGTCCGTTAATAATTTCTTTCAGCCGTTCGTCTTGGGTGCGCCGTTTGGTGCGGTTATAATCCACCGTCAAATCATGATACCATTCGTCGGCTTTGTCGTTGGCCATGCTCATAGCCCGAAAACGGCTGGCATATTGTGCTAATTTGGAGTCCAAAATCACTTGGCTGAGGGCAATTTCCATCATGGTGCGCTCCAAGTGTGCCATCACGTCAAATGCTGACGGCTCAAAAATGTAGGTCGCTTCACTAATTGCTTCGTCTGCCTGTCCGGCCTGTTTACCACGTTCCTGCACTGCTTGGTTTAGCTCGATACGTTTAATATCTTGCACCATTAATGACACGTATGTTTGGTAAAAAACAGAGGTACTTTTGTAGCGTCGAACTTCGCGGATCAGTGGCTGCACGTTAATGTTTTTGTCGCGAGTGGGCAGCGTAAAATACTTTTTAAAGCTCACGCCTTGTTGAATCAACTGCAGCGCACCGTGGTGACCAATCACAATAATATCCTGTTTTTCAGGGTCAAATTGGCCCAACATCCACGCAATAAGCTTTTGGTCGATGTCGCCGCTAAATCCGCCCTCGGCCGTGACCACAATATATAACTGCTTGTTCACGGCTTCTTCGGCTTCAGTGCGGCCAAATCGGAACAAATTATCCACGCGAATCTGGCTGTACATCTGCCACAATTCATTAAAGAACGCCTGTGACTGCAGCACCTGGTTTTTGGTTTGCGCGATGCGCATACTGGCCAGACCCTCAAACACACTAGTTAGGTTCACGATGGTGCTCATCGCGCGGCGCTGGTCGGCAACTTCGCTTACGCGGCTCATTTTTTGAGCTCCATCATGCTTTTAATTTTCAGCGCGTCACGTACGCCTTCAAAATCTTTGTCATCTTTGATTTGCGCCGCCGCCTCCATTACATTTTGCTTGAGCAGCTCTACGCTGATCGCCTCGCCCTCGTGCGAATTCAAAATAATGTCCAGCATTAACGTTTGGGCGTTCACCGAATAGCGCTCCCCTGGTATCTGGTTGAGCATTTTGTAAAGCATGACGCCGCGGGCCAAATCCTGCTTGGCGCTCAGTGCTAGTTCTGAACCAAAATGAGCAAATTCCTGGGCCTGCGCATAGGTGGTTAGCGCCTTGAATGTCTGGCCAGCCAGCTGCTTTTGGCGCGTGCTTTGGCCGCGACCGCCCACGCGAGACACACTCAGGCCCACACTTACCGCTGGACGCATAGTGTCGCGAAAAACATTCATATCTAGGATCCACTGGCCATCGGTGATCGACATAATGTTGGTCGGCAAAAACGCCGTAATGTCACCGCTGGCGGCAAACACCAAAGGGATCGCCGTGAGCGTTTTGTGGTTGCGGCCCAATTTACCGGCGCGCTCCAACAGGCTGGAATGCACGTAAAACATATCACCAGGATACGAGTCGCGACCCGGACTCATGCCGCTGAGCAGTGCAATTTCACGGTAGGTGTGTGCGTGCGCCGTCAGGTCATCATAAACAATCGCTACGTCTTGGTCAGCTTTTTGCCAGAGGTATTCGGCCATCGCGCAGCCTACATATGGTGCCAAATAGCTCATAATTAAAGAGTCGGACATGGTAGACACCACCACAATCGCTTTTTTAAGCGCGTCGTTGGCTTGCAGGCGGTTCAGTAGCGTGTCCACATCACTGCGGCGTTTTGCAATCAGCACGTACACCGTCACAATGTCGCTGTCTTTCTGATTCAAAACAATCTGTGTTGCCAGTGTGGTTTTGCCGGATTTTCCATCGCCCAGCATTGCCATACGCTGACCGCGCATCAGCGGGAAGAGCGTATCCACAACCGTTACACCAGTATTAAGCGCTGCGTCTAATTCCTCACGCTCGTATAATAACGGTGCCGGATTGAATACCGGCCACACGCCGTCGGCCGCAATTGGTCCTTTGCCGTCCAGCGGTTCGCCCGTTACCGAAACTACGCGGCCCACAAAATCCTTGCCCACTTTGGTGACTAATTTGTCGTACTGCACAACCACCGTCATGCCCACGCGTGCCGTGCGCGTGCCCAAGTGCAGAACTACCACATGATCTTCATACACGTGATGCACGTAGCCCTTGCTGCCATCTTCAAACAGCACTAACGAATGCAACGTGACTGGCTGCAAACCCTTCACTCGCACCAAAAATCGGTCCACAGCAATCACTTCACCAACAGGCTTGCCATTGTGCACTAACTGATCAAAGTGCCGATTGTCGCTCATGCCTGCTTGCCTCGCAACGATTCCAGCAATAATTCGGTATTTTGGGAAAATTGACTGCGCAAACTGAGGTCAAAAACTTTGTTGGTGGTGCGCACGACGCAACCAGCCGCAATAGTCGGCTGCAAGCCAACCTCAAGCAAGGCTAGCGGGTCAATATTGGCGCGCAACCAGCCCACAATTTTAGCGCTAAAACTTGCCGACGGATCAGCCGCAAAACTCATATGAATAACAGGGGCAGAGCGGTCAATTTCCTGCAAAAAGTCGCCTAAAGCTTTTCGGTCATTACCTTTCAGCAAATCCTTGCCATTTTCGCGGCCCAAAGCCTCAAGCATACGGCTGACGCGAGGCATCTCGAACTTGGTCTCACGCCTGATGGCCATCCCGCGCAAAAATTCGTCCAGACTCTCTAGCTCCAAACGCAAACGACGCACCTCTACAATGCCAAAAATCAGCGTTGGCAAAACCAGTTGCACCGAAGAACCCGCGGTGGCCTTAGCCTTAGGCGCCATTGGTAATATCCTCCACAATTGCCTGTTTGTGTGTTTCCAGTTCGCTCAAAATGTATTCCAACTGATCATTCAGGTCGATTTGGTTGCCCACCGATGCCAAAACATAGTGATTAATAACCTGCGCCATGTTTTCCTCGAACAGCTTAATGCGGCGAGCTTTTTCTTCGGCGATTTCTTTTTCCAGCTGCGCGCCCATCTGTTGACGCTGCTCGTCAATGGCCGTTTTGGTTTTTTCAATCGATTCCACGGCCAGCTGCTTGGCGTCGCCAATGGCACTCTCGTAGTTCGTAAAGGCTTCTTTTAGCTCCTTACTGATTTCTTCCTTCATGTAATCGTTGAGCTGCGACGTTGTCAGACGCAAATCTTGCTGCAAAAACATGGCATTTTCGCCCAAAATCTTCTCAAAGTGTAAACGACCGCGGTTGCGCAACTCTTCACGGAATTCTTCGTTAAAAATATGTTCTACGTCTTCTTCGGCCGCTTTTTGTGCCGATTCGCTGAGGCTAGGACTGCGGCCGGCGCCCCGTCCACGGTGCAGCACAACAATCAGGTATATAAACCCGCATCCTACTACGAAGATGCAACCTAGGATAAATAAGAGCCACCAGATTGTCATTATATTTCCACCCCGCCTGTAAGCTCAAGCATTATATCTTCAGTAATAAATATACCGCAATTAGGCCAATTATGAAAACAATTAACGATATAATTATCACTTGAAACAGGCTGCGCATGATAGATTTTTTAGCTAACGGATTACGACCAATAGAGGTCATGCCGTTGCGTACGCCCGAGTACAACAAAACACCAGCGACAATCACCGCCAGCAGTAACACCGCAACACTGGCGTAAATGCGCATGGCACTCACTGGTTTGTCGGTAACAATTTGCGCAGCTTTAGATAAAAACGACGGCACACCCGCAACAGTTGTGTCGGTAGCCTGGTATGCCGGGTTGTGCGCCACGTTAATATTTACGGCGATGCGTCCAATAGCCACAGTTGTCTCGTGTCCGGCAGAATCTTTGAGCACTGCAGTGCTCTGCGTAGCGCTTTTGCCGTCAAAACTTTGCACGGCTTTGCCCAAAATCGCCTCGCGTTTAGAATCAGCCTTCATTCCTACGCCATCGAGCGACGACACGGCAACAGTGTCCCCAGCCTGGATCACGCCGTTTTGCGTGCTCACCAGCACACCGTACTGGCCGTAACTGGCTACGTACACTTGGTCTTGGTTGGCGTTGTTAGTCAAAGAAACTGGCGCGTCGTTTGGCGACACCACCACTCCCAAAATATCAGTTTCGTCAGTTTGACTAACCGGCACAACTTTGCTGGCATCGCCGTGTTTCAGTTGCACAATGATTCCCTGTTGAATCGAGGTATCGCTCAGGTATCCTTGTGTAACATTTTGCGCAACAGCTTTGGCCACGAACACCACAAATAGTACAAGCCCTGTCAGGATAAACGTATACTCAACGAACCGCTTGCGTTTAAACATTATCTCAAGTATACACGCAAACGGTGAGCGTGCGGAACCTTAAATTATTGTCGTATTTACACTACTATCAGATCGGCGAGCGTGCGAATTGCAGCCACGACGTCTTCTTCGGTTGTGTGCCGGCCCATGGTCAGGCGCAGGCTGGCCTGAGCCTCTTGGTCACTGCGCCCTAGAGCGCGCAAAACGTGCGACGGTTCTTCGTTGCTGGCGCTGCAGGCAGACCCCGCGGCACACATCACATCGGCTTCGTCCAAGGCCATTAGTAGGCGCTCGTTGTCTTGGCCAGGAATTGTAATATGAATGTTATTGGGCAAACGCTGGCTTTTTGACCCGTTCAGCTGGGCAGTTGGGATTTTTTGGGCAATTTCGTCGAGCGCCAGCTTTTGCAGGCGCTGCAATCGTACCGACTCTTGGTGGCGATCTTTTTGCACCAGATCAAGCGCCGTTGCAAGGCCAATAAATCCAGGCACGTTTTCGGTGCCGCTGCGCACACCACGCTCTTGGCCACCGCCCAAAATTTGTGGTTGCAATCTGACCTTAGCGCTCACAAATAATGCGCCGGTTTGTTTAGGACCATAGATTTTACCTCCGTTAATAGAAATAAAATCCGCGCCTAACCGGCTAGCATGAATGTCTAAGTAATTTGCAGCTTGCGCGGCGTCGGTGTGCAGGTAAATTGGCAGTTCCACGCCCCTGGCGCGACGATCGCGACGGATTTCTTCCAGCAGCTGGCCAATGTGGCGAATCGGCTGCACGGTGCCAATCTCGTTGTTAGCATACATAATGCTAACCAGCGCCGTTTGGTCGTTGATAGTCTGCTTTAGCGCGTCCACGTCAATCAGTCCCTGCGGCGTCACGGGTACTTCGCGGCAGTCATATTGATGCGTCGGAGCCAAAACCGACTCGTGCTCAATGGCACTCACCACAATATTTGCCTGTGGGTATTGTTGCATAATGCCATTAATCGCGAGGTTGTTGGCCTCTGTTGCGCCGGCCGTAAAAATTACTTCGCTGGGCCGCGCGCCAAACCAGTGCGCCACTTTTGCACGAGCAGCTTCCAGATCTTTTTTGACTGCTTTGGCGCGCAAATACGTGGCCGACGGATTATAAAAATGCTCCCAAAAATACGGCTCCATGGCCGCATGCACCGTTTTGTCCATCGGGGTTGCTGCTGCGTAATCCAGGTAAATCATATTCTTCATCATACCACGCTCCCGAGTTTTGCGGGTCCTGCCGCCTCTGTTCGGCTTTCGTCCTCACCACCCAGGCTCGTCGCTGCGTTGCAGAGCGAGCCTGGTCGGAGTCGGGCTACGCCGAATGTGCGCGAGCCTACTTACTTTTGCGAGGGATATGCCAGCGGCATCATTGCAGAGCTAAAAGTTAGTGGGGCGGGAGCACAAGCGGAGGACTAGGCGACGGCGTAGAGTTCGGTGTTCACACGCTTGTTGTACATGCGTACCGCTTGGTTGAAGCGCTTGGCTTCATCGTACCCAATGTACTGATATGGGCGACCATCTTGCGCTTTCAAGATTCCGGTTGGACGAATATCGTATCGAGTAGTAATAGCCTGGCGAATGCCCTGCTGATCAACCCATTCTTCGTGCCACACCCAGGTGCGGTCATTCAGGCAGAAGAATTCACGACGACCACCAGCAGGAATCGGACCAAACAGCTCGCCGCCAATTTTGGCTTCGCGGCGAATTGCTTCGCGGTATTCGCGAGTTCGAGCATCGTCTTGGTTGGTGGTACTAAGCAGCTTGAGCAAGTTCATTACTGCATCTCCACCGTTTGTGTCAAAACAAAGGCTTCAGGTGATTGGGCAAAAAAGATATCGGATTCGGCTGGAGCGATCTGTTCAGGAACTTCAACGGTTTGCATGGCGGTAGCGCCAGCTGCAACTTCGGTTGTTGGGTACACTTGGGGAGCCACCTGCGCGACCGCAGGGGCCTGCTCGTCAAACGACATACCAGGAAACTGACCTTGCTGCAAAGCAACATCAATTTGCCGTAAAGCACTGTCCAAGATAGCTACGCGTGATCGTGTAGTCTCGGCCGAAAATAATTGCCGCGGGCTACGCTCGCGGTTGCCAAATGGTAGTGGCATAAAAGAACCCATGGTATGTATCTCTCACCTTATTCTGTTGAAAACAACTGTCGCGCGTTGCGCGTGGTGGCGTTGGCAAGATTGTCAATCGTATCACCGCGCAACTCAGCCAAAAATTGGGCTGTTAATCGCACGTGTTGAGGCTCACATATGTTACCACGAACTGCCTTTGGAGTCAAGTAGGGAGCATCGGTTTCCAACACCATTCTCTCGAGAGGAACGGCTTTTGCGGCTTGCAATTGTGCAGAGTCATTTGTGAACGTCATGATGCCGTTCAGGCCTACATACAGCCCGTGAGCTAGCACGGGCTGTAGTTCTGCCTCGGTTGCCGTAAAACTGTGGATAACGCCCCGAATCCCGTTAAATTCTTCTAATATGGGCCAAAAATCGTCAAAGGCGTCACGCACGTGAAAAATCACCGGTAAATTGTGTTTTTGAGCTAATTCCAGCTGGAATCGCAAAATCTGGGCTTGCGCGTCTTTTGGCGAATTTTCGTAGTAATAATCCAGGCCACATTCGCCAATAGCCACCACGTTTTTGTCTGCGACCAGCACAGTAAATTGAGCAAGCCACCGGGGGTTATCCAAATGTTTTTGTGCCTCATGCGGATGAATACCAATGCTGGCCCACACCTTTGGCTGATGGCTGGCCAATATAACAGCTTTTTTGCTGTCTTCCAGCGTACAGCCCACGGCCATCAGGCGCGTTACGCCAACGTTACGGGCACGCTCAATCAATTCCTGTGGCAACATATTGCCGTTTTTGAGCCAGCGCTTGCGCGTTGGGTCGGTCTCGGCCTCGGTAACATCGCCAGATTCCTGAATGTGGCAGTGCGTGTCAAAAAATTCCACGGTTTTCTAGGCCTTTGCGGGCTCGGGCTGATCGTGCTTGGGGAACAACGTTCCTTCGGTTGGCTGAATCACACCCTTTTCAAATATGTGCTTAATTTTTTCGGCAGTCTGAGGTAACAGCGGCGTTAGCAGATCAGCAATTTCCAGCAAACAGCTCACTTGGTACGCCAAAACTTCCTGCAAGTGCTGCTCGTCATTTTCTTTGGCAATCTGCCAGGGCTTTTCTTCGTCAATATATTGGTTGAGACCACGGACTTGCTCCCAGATTTCGTCAAAAGCACGGTCAAAGCGGCAGTCTTCAATTGCCCGCGTAACAGGGGCGCTGTCGTGCGATGCCTCTGGAATTTGGCCAATAATGCCGTTTTGGTACTTCATGATCATGGCGCTGGTGCGCTGCACGGCGTTTCCTAATTCGTTGGCCAGTTCGTTGTTGTAGGCTTTTTCGAACAATTCCCAGCTAAAGTCACCGTCGTTGTAGCTTGGAATGTGACGCAAGAAGTAATAGCGGAAGGCGTCAGGGCCGTATTTTTCTACGATCTCGGACGGTGCAACCACGTTGCCAATGGATTTGCTCATTTTTTCGCCGTTCATGGTGATAAAACCGTGCACGTAGAGCTGCTTTGGCAGTGGCAGGTTCAGGCTTAGCAGCATGCCAGGCCAGATTGCAGCATGGAAGCGCAAAATGTCTTTGCCGATCACCTGCACACTTGCCGGCCAAAAGTCTTTAAAGTCTTTGTGCTCGGGGTAGCCTAGCACGGTAATGTAGTTCATCAACGCCTCGAACCACACATACATAACCTGCGTTGGATCGCCCGGCACCGGAATTCCCCACTCCAGCTTGTCTTTGGGGCGCGAAATGCTGATATCGTCCAGACCTTCTTCTAGCACCGCCAAAATCTCGTTTTTACGAGTTTCGGGCACAATGCGAAACGCACCAGATTGAATTGCTTCGCGAATTTGGTCGGTGTAATTGCTCAGCTTAAAAAAGTAGTTTTCTTCCTTCAGTTTTTGGTAGGCCTGCGGGTGCTCCGGATTCATGCGAGTCGGATCTGCCTTGGCCTCGGGCACAAATTCCTCTTCTTTAACGTCGTACCAACCAGTGTAGCTGGACTTGTAGATGTCTTTTTCGAGCGCTTTCCAGATCAGTTGCGCACGCTGTTCGTGCGGCTTGTCGGTGGTGCGAATAAATCGGTCATTACTAACATTTAGCAACTTGCCTAGGTCGCGAAATTTTTGGCTAATTTCGTCCACAAAAGCTTGCGGTTTAACCCCGGCGGCCAGCGCTTTTTCGGCAATTTTGGTACCGTGTTCGTCGGCGCCGGTGCTAAATATGGTGGCCTGCCCTTTTTGACGAGCGGCGCGAGCCAGAACATCGGCGGCAATCAGCTCCATTCCAAATCCAACGTGCGGATCAGCGTTTACATACGGAATAGAAGTGGTTACATAAAAATTCATACTATCAGTCTACCTGCTTATGGAAGTGTTGTAAAAGTTTAGAAAAAGAAAAATTAAGCCCGCGGGGGCATCATACGCATAGAAAAAAGTGGCGCGATATGTTTCATCACCACTTACTATACTATGTTTAGCTGGTTGTTGCTAGTTCCCTTTCGTCGTCTCACGAGCTCGTATCCTTCGGATAGGAGCCGGATTTCTCGGAAAATGTACAAATATGTAAACACATTTGTCCGCTTTCCTGCGAAATCCACTCATCGGTGCAACTATGCGTTTGCAGAGGGACAAACAAACAGAACGGCACAGAATCAAACAGAGGGACATGGCTGGCGGCCACATACAACGCATCTGTTTCTGCATCATTCTGCCTGTTTGTACGCTCGGTTGAGTGGACGGCTAGATCAGTTCAGGCGACGGCGTTCGGGTCAGCGACCGATGGGGTAGAACTCGCGGTGGATGCGGTCGAGCTGGTCCAGCGTGATGGTCATGTCGATGAAGCCGGGAAGAACCAGCGCGAACTCAGGGATGGCAGCGTTCTGCTTGTAGAACCTCTTGATCGACGGCGAGTACATGACCATGACGGCCAGCACCGCGTCGCGGTTGTAGATCTGGTCCAGCGGGGTGAGGGTGATCTCCTCGACGGAGCGCTTGTCGAACATGAGCGAGCCGGGGATGCCCGTGGCGGCGCGGAAGGCGCGCAGGAACGTGCCGTAGACGGCCGGCTTCATGACGTCGACCGCGCTGTTGCGGATGGAGTCGTTCTGCACGGTGGGACCGTAGCCAGCCATGGCCGACAGCAGCCAGACCAAGTTGAGTCGCGCCGCAGAGTCCAGAGCGCCGTGAACGGCCTCCGCCATCTGGCGGGTGTTGGTGAACTTCTCGGGGAGCGAGTCGGCGCTGGTGCGCTGCTCAGGGGTCGCGGGCTGTACGGCCGAGGTCTCGCGACGGAGCCACGGGTTCCTCAGGGTCTTGCGCGCCAGGAAGGCGAACAGGACGATGAGCACGACGGCACCGCCAATGAGCCAGGGATACAGCTCGGGCTGGATCGAAGACATGACAGGATCTCTTTCTCTCGCTTGAACGACAAAGCCGTTTCTCCAAACGTCGGAGAATGATGTGTGATTCTGTAACACACGGCTAAAGCGAGTACCCAATTCACCTCTGTTATAAGGTGCGCTCGGTACTCACTTTAAACCGATGTTCTGTTTGTTAAGGCGGCAGTGGAAAATACCTATAAGTCTCTCCAAAGCCACGTAATATAATACCATAAATGCAACAAAAAAGCAATGCTTATGACTACTTTTATGCACTAAAAAACAGCCCAAAAATGGCTGCAAATTATAGGGTGATGCTTTGAGAAGAAGTTGGTTTGAAAGAGATCGAGCCGAGGCGGCCAGCGTGAGCATGAAGCTCCGAGCTGGCCGCCAACAGGCGTGAGTGGATCAGAGGTGTGTGGCGTACAGGTACGTCGTGGCCACGAGTGATCCCAGAGGAAGCAGCAGCAGGCACGCGCCCAGCTTGGTGGACCGACGAACCCACAGCATCGCGGCGACAACGATCAGCATGGTGATACCGAGCATCGCGGTGGCGAGTGCCGTGTAGTGGGGGTGAAGCCAGAACTTCCAGATGATGCCAGCCGTGAGGGCCAGAATCTTCAGGGTGGTCTTGGCCCACCAGCGCGGCGTGAGGTCTTCGGCGTTGTTGCTCATGGTCCCCCCGTACAGTAGGTGATGGTCAATGCGGGAAGGTCAGCGGGCGTTGAGCCACGGGATGAACAGTGTCAGGTGGCCGGCGGTGATGCCGAGCAGGAAGACAGCGCAAGTGAGCGTGAGGCGTCCTACGACGACCAGGTCGCGGCGGTTCGCGAAGCTTCGAATGATGTAGTTGCCGGCGGTGATGCCTGTAAGGCTCAGGACGCCCAAGACCAGGAGCACGTCGCGGCCGTACGTCATGTTGCGGTAATGCATGTCCAGGTTGAGCTCGCGCTGGCTGAAGCCAACGGCAGAGTCCCAGCCAACGGCGTAGCCGAGGGCGAGCACCAGGCCATAAGCCAACAGAACAGCAAGAAGCTTGCGCGATTCGCGGAATGCGATGTTCACGTTATCTCTCTTTCGTGCGACACGTTTCTAGGGGTAGTGCTACAGGGCATTACGGCGTAGAACGCGGTATCACAACTCCTTCTCAAAGGTCGTGCTCTCTGGTTGAGAACAGAATCTATATTATACCACTTATTCATTAAAAATGCAATTTTAGCGTAAGCAGTAAGGCCGGGATAAAAAATAAAAATCATCAAAAAACAGCCCCAAATGGGGCTGCAAAAATTACAGGGGTGGTGCTTTGAGAAGGAGTGCGTAGAGGGTGGCAAGGCGGCCGACACAGAGCTGATGCTCCAAGCCGGCCACCAGCCCACGATTTTCTTGCAGCTTTTGCGCTTATGGCGTCAGGTAGGACTGCACCTGGGTGAAGAACGGCGTTAGAAGTCCGAGTGCGACGCCGAAGGTAACTCCGAAGAGCACCAATGCGGCATAAGGCACACTCTCGCGATCGAAGTGTTCCCAGATCCAGCCGATCAGGCCAGAAACAATCAGGACAGCCACAGCAGGTGCTGTTGCAGGATGAGTTGTCCGTACAACACCCGCAGCCAGCCCAACGGCGAGCCCGAATACCACAAGCTTACGTCCAGTGTTCATGAATCCCTTTCGCTCAGTGGAACATGTTCAGTGCGACGTACACGCCGACGGCCATGCCCAAGTTGGCGGAACCGGAATACCGGCAGACCCGGGTGATGTACTGACTCCCGCTGAGTGCTGCGATAGCGAACCACACGGCCGTGGCGAAAAAGCCGACAACACACAGCGTGTGGGCGAACCGCACGTGGTCCTGGATGTCTACCCGAATGATCTGGACACCCAGCGCGACCAGGACAGCGGTCAGTACGCAGTTGCGGAATTGTTTCATGATCTCCTTCTCAAAGGTCGGTTCTCGGTCGAGAACATGAGGTCTGTTATATCATTAATCTTTTAAAATAGCAAGGGAGGAGGGACTCGACACTAATTGACTGCAAGCGTGCCACCGGCACACTTGCTATTACTCGTTCGAGTCCCTTTTAACGCAAGAAATTAAAAAGACCACCAAATGGTGATCTTTTTAATTTGGTGGGCGAGGAGGGACTCGAACCCTCAAGACTGTAAGGTCAGCGGATTTTAAGTCCACCGCGTATACCAATTCCGCCACTCGCCCGCAGCGCAAAAAGCTACTGCGTATTGTAGCAGACCACCCCAGTAAAAGCTAGTTAGCGACTGGCCAGCTGCTAAAGCCAATTGGATTGGCGTCGTTCAGCGTTTGATCGGCAACACCTTGCGGGAAGCTGTATTCAATGTAGCGATGACTGTAGCTAGTGGTTGTTTGCTCGGTACCAGCGCCGGTTAAACCTGGGGTTGATTCGGCAACAGAGTACACCGGCAGCTGCGAAACAGGGTCAAAGTAATAGGCAATGTGGGCGCCCTCGGTACCCGATCCAAAGAACGTGTACGGCTGCTTGGACGCGTTTAGGCCGGTGGCCAAGAAAGCGTTCATGAGGTTTTGCATGCCAAAGTAGTCGCTGCCTGATTTTTGCGGTGTAATATCCAGATCAATTTTGATGTATTGCTTGCCCTGGTTGGTCACAAGGGTCAGGTTGTTCACCTTTACCACACCATAGCCTTTGAGCTTGCTCAAGAACGTGTTGGCTTGCGTCTCTGATAAACCGCCGGTGTTCACGCCATCGTTCAGGTGCATTGCCACAGTTGGCAATTCGCAGTCAGTACTATCGCTGGCGGCATCCCACGAGGCACCAGTGGCAATTTTGGTGGCGTTATAGTTGTACTGTTTGTCGCCAATGCAGCGCGTTAGAAAGAGCCCCAAGTTGCTATACGAGTTCTCGTTGTATGAAAACTTTTTGGAGGTGTAGTCGATAGCGGTATCGTACAAGGTGTATTGATCGCCGCGCTGACCGTCTTTTTGGGCGGTGTAATACTCGTCCCATTTGGTCTGCACAATCTGTTGCATGGCGGCTTTTTTGAAAATCGTGTAAAACGTGGCAGTTTTGTCCAGGCCATTTACCTGGTCATTGGTGATTGTACCGTTGGCCAAGGCAGCTATTGCATCATTATTATACGCAATAGCTGTGTTCGCTTGCGCCTGTTTTTGGTTGGCCGTGTCTTGCGACATTTTGGTCCACACGGTGATTGCCAAAATAATAGCCGGAATGATCACCAAAAGACCCACACCAATCCACGCCAAAAAGCGCTGCTTTTTTTGCTGTGGCGACAATGGCGAGCCACTAGAATTGTGCGACAACTGTGGCAGTTCGGGCATCTGGCCACCGTATTGCTGAGTCGGCGCAATCGGCTGATTCGGCCCTGCCCCCGCGTTCCATGGCTGCGGTGTTACTGGCTGCTGCCATTGGTGTTGCGCTGGCTGCTGAGGCTGCGGTGCAGCTTGCTGATGTTGCTCGTGTGGTCGAGTAAACGGCGAGGTCTGCGCATTTGGCACCTGGGTTTCAGACAAAGGATGCTGCCAGGTTATTTCTCCCTGTTCAAAGGTATTTGGAACCGGCTTCTGAGTGTTTTCAGAAGGTTCATTTGGCTGATAGGGTTTGGGTGACCACGGCTGGTTATCTGGATCCATAGTATTTAGTATAGTCGCTTCACGCTTGATTTATCTACATTATAGCAAAAATAGTCCACCCATAGTGAACTATTTGGAGGCACCGACCGGATTTGAACCGGTGTACAAGGTTTTGCAGACCTCTGCGTAACCACTCCGCCACGGCGCCGTACCGGGTTAACGAGTGCTATTGTACCAGCTTTTTGCGGCAATGAACAGATAGACCTGCGCGCTTTATTGCGCTTTGCCGCCTTTTTTCCAATTTACCGCCAGCAAGAACGGCGCAAACAAGTCTTCTTCTACCGGAATGATCGTTTCTTGCAGTTCTTCGGCGCTTGGATCGCGGCCTTGAAATGTTACAAACGGCACGTCGCTTACTACGGCAATCGGCGTTTGCTCGGTTCCCTCGCCCATCTGTAAAACGGCTGCGGCCGAAATACCGCCGGCAATGTCGGCCTGCGACACCGCAAATGGTCGGCCAAACAGATCTGGCTTCCCTACATAATTGTTGAGTGCGCTAAAACCGCTGTGCGCCAGAGTAATGCCCATGGTGCCACGGCGTAACGGATGGCAGGTACTGTCGGTAATCACCACACCCACGTTTTGCAGATTGAAGCGGTTGCGCAAATATACCCGAATATCGTTGGCGGTTTTTTGTGGATCACGCGGCCACAAAACGTAATCATCGCCACCGTTTGAGCCGTCGATGCCGGCCGCCGGAATCAGCGTGTTGTCATTAATGGTAAAGTGATGGCCGTATTTGCTGAGCTCAGCTGGCAGGTAGCGTTCGGATTCCTGAATAATCAGCGCTTCGCGGTCGGTGCCTTCCATGGGAACCACGGCGCCCTCACACAATGAAACAATTTTAGAGGTAATTGCTACCACGCTTCCCTCTTCCAGCTGATCCAGGTAGCGGTCCAGTAAGTCAGTTAAGCTAAGCACGCCAGCGGTAATTACATCAGTTTTTACAGTTCGGACTATCATAGTGGGCAGTATACCAGGCTTTTTTGGCAAACAAAAAGCCCCGTGGGGCGTGTAGTTCGTGTGGGATGGTTCAAGCGGACAATTCGGGGAAAACGGGGTGGGGCGTGGAAGCCCAGTGGTGGCACTTCCACGCCCGCGGTTCTCCGTTCCTTCGATCGTAGGTGGCCAGATGGCCGGGTCAGGTTGGCCGACGGCCGAGGTTCTTGGTCAGGCGGCGAGCTCGGCGTTCTCCAGGAGGACCTTCAGGCTCCTCAGGATCTGTCCGATCCCGGAGAGCGGGTTCTGGGCCTGCCAGATGGGCTGGCCTTCGACGCCGACCTGGATGGTGTCGCCGAACATGAACAGCTGGCTGCCGTTGTGGTCGTACGACTTGTCGAGGTCGCGGGCGGCGAGACGGAACTGGCCGGCGGCCTGGATCGTGTTCGGCGCGTTGCCGATGACCAGCGTGTAGTGGTCGGCGTCCAGGAGCTCGCGGTGCTCGTCGAAGAGCTGCTCCAGGACGTCGGCGGCGTGACCGCTCTCGACGGGGATCAGCTGCGTCCTTGCGAAGCCGGCGGCCGCGAGCGCGGGCTCGATGAACCGGTCGACGAACGCCGCCTCGGTGGGCAGCCTCCCGCTCTCGTTGGCGAACGTGCGGACCAGCTGGTGCTCGGCGACGCTCATGACACGGTTGCCCATCGGCAGGAGGACCTGTCCGACGGAGTTGGGGTCGATCCGCTGGGCGAGCGCCAGACGCCGGAGCATCCAGTTGGCGACGCCGCCCGAGAAGACGAGCGTGTCGACCTGCTGCGGTACGGCCACGGTGGGGTCGCAGAACGACCCGCGGAGCGCGGCCATGGCGCCGGAGCGCTGCAGCCAGTCGGCGCCGACCTGGAACGCGTCCTCGCCGAGGTACTTGAGGGCATGGACGATGTTGTCCTGGAGCGTCTTGTGCGGAGCCACCTTGCTGGTGACTTCGCTCAGGAACTGGGACGTGAGCTGGTCGGGGACCGCCAGGCCGAAGGACTGGATGATCTCTGTCAGGACGCCGCCGTTCTCGCTCTCACCGATGGTGAGGAGCAGGTCGGGGTGGTTCCGCACGGCGTGCAGGCTGTAGCAGCCGAAGTGCATGATGAATCCCTCCGAAGGGGCTAGAATTGTCTGCTTGAACGAGCTGTGATGGATCTGTAAAAGCCTCCAAAACAGCCTATACAATACTATGATTCACCTTTTTTTGCAAGCCACCGAACAACTACGCCTTCAGGATATTTGCGACTTGCTAGCTACGCTTCTTTTTTATGAGCTAGTGGCTTAGCCGACGCTGCAATGCCAATGGCCACCGCTACAACCACCACGTTCTTGATAATGTACTGCCCTTCCAGCGTGGGCACGCCAAATTGTTGCCAGGTATATTCCGACACCAACACCAGTGGCGAGCACACAATAATCATGTGAAATAACAGGAGTGGAATAACAACTCGTGTTGCCTTGGGGAACAAAAACAAAATGCCAATAACGCACTCCAGCGCCGCCAGCACGTAAAACAAGACATCAAAATATTGAGCACCCACCGTTTTGGCAGTCAGCGCTTCGGCAAGTGGGCTCGCCGGGCTCAGCCCCAGTAGCTTTATAAATCCGAACCAAAAGAACACCACAAAAATCGACACCCGCGCCACTGGCACGAACGTTCGACGAAAGAAGGCAATGAGCTGTAAATCTAGGTCAGTTATTTTTGGTTTTGCGCTCATGCTTACAGTATAACATTGCGCCGGTCGATCTTGCCTGTGACGTTTTACAACGCAAGCTCTTTTTGCAGAATATACAAAATGCGCTTGCGAGATTCGTCGTCGTCAAAGTTATGGTTTCCGTCCAGGGTGACAAACGAAATAGCGGGATCGATGCCCTCGAAATTCTGCGAGCCAAGCACTTCGTCGTTACGAGCGTTGATGATACGCAGCGCCGTAAATCGCGCCAGGCGATTATACAGCTTTACGGGCACAATGCCAGCAAGGCTCTGCCAATATTCAGGACGCACAACAGTAGTGCTGCCATCAGCACGCGGCAGGCGTGTTCGGCTATTGACGTCAATGTCTACCCCAGTAAGCGATTCTAATTGCTTAACAAGTACAGCTTCGCTGACATCATCTGGGGGCGTCAGCATAATAACTTTGCGAATGCCGCGTGGCTTCAAAATTGCAGCCGGAACACAACCCTGTGAATGGCACACCAGATCAATAACCGCGCCCGGATACTCGATTCGTGCAGTGTTAATAACCTTGCGAAGCTTTTGAGCTTGCTCGTTGAGCGGCTTGGCGGTTAGGGTGTTTGTTTTATCGTTAATGGGATTGTAATGAAACATAACATGTTCAGCATCGGGCGCAACTTTGGCAATCGCCGTGAACAAACCCCGGTCGTCTTTGCGGACACCAAAGCCATGCGAATAAATAATAACGTGTGGACTTGTAGAATTCATTTATTTGTTCTTTAGATATTTTCCGGCGACGCTGAGGGCAAATGAAGGCAAAATTATAAACACCGTTGCCATCAGGAGTCGCATAATAACTCGGTTAAAGTCCGACATGTCGTTATCGTTTTGAGGCAAGGTAAGAACCTGAATAATGCCCAAAACACCAAACGCCACGGATGCACCAATAAAAATTCTTGTAGCTGCTTTTTGCATAGTTACATAATACCAAATTCTGTTTGATACGGTTGCAATTTTATACTTTGCCGCCTTTCCAGTTCCACCATTTAAGTTTTTTGCCTTAAAGGTCGCCCACGGTCCCAGTTTTGACTTCTCCGGCACGGACGTATCGTGCGGCAATTACGCCAGTTTTGCCCACGTGACTCTCGGTAAGCGTAAAAGTTCTGGGAGCTGCGCCCTCGGCAAAGAGTTTTTTGCCCTGGCCAAGAATAATCGGGTACGTCATAAGGCAAAGCTCGTCGACCAAATTGTTGGCAAGGAGTAATTGCACCACCTTACTACTGCCCCATACATGAAGGTCTGGGCCATCTGATTCCTTCAGTCTTTTAATGTCTTCCAGATTGCGCAAGAACGTCGTATTCTGCCAATTTGTGTCGGTCTGCGTTCCAGAAAGCACGTATTTCATATTCTTGTTAATGAACGGCCACACGTCACCATGTTTAGGCCAGTAATTCGACCAGATTTCAAAAGTGTAGCCGCCCAACAGAAATTCAACGTCAGATTTGAGCGCCGGTCCAGTTATGGCAGCGGCGGCATCGTCGTCCATAAAGGGTGCCTGCCAGCCGCCAAACTCAAACTTTGCCGACGGGTCTTCCTCGGGTCCGCCCGGTGCCTGCATAACACCGTCAATGGTTATAAATTCTTGCACGATAATCTTGCGCATGATCGCCGCCGCCTAGATGACTTTTGCTAAGTTATCAAGTTCGTTCTGACGACCGGCAACAAGCCGACCGGTCCATTCTTCATCGTGTAGTGGCTGCATTTCCATAGTGACTTTGGTGGTGTTGTCATCAATTGATTCCAGGTTCACCACAGTCAGAAAGTTATAGGGCTCGTGGCCAGGGACAAAATCAACTAACGAATTATAAGACAGCTTTTTGTCTTCTTCTAACTCTACAAATGTTTTACGCGAGGTGGTGGCGAGCGGCATTCCCATTGACTGCATAAATTCAATCTGAGGCTGCGCAGTAGCAGTCATGGTGTAAACTAATTCACCTTCTGGCTTGAGCTCCAGCTTTTCAACCTTAACGGTGAAACCTTCAGGCGCCCACCAAGACTGAATGCCCTCGGGCGTTGTCCATAACTCCCAAATTTTGTGAGGAGTAGCAGCATAAACCTTTTCTAATCTGATTGGTGCAACTTGTTGATTTACATTTGTTTCGTCTGTCATAGGTGTTCCTTTTGTTACATGACCTTATTCGTAATGCAGGGCCTCTACTGGATCGAGGCGCGCAGCACGGCGCGCTGGATACAAGCCAGCCAAGATGCCGATGATGGTTGTTAAGCCAATAACGCTCAGTATGAGCCATGGTGGCAAGGTGATAATGTTGGAGCTCGTTATATTGTTGCTGGCAAGCTGTTTGTTGAGGAATGGGTTAGCAATAAGTGTTAGGACCCAACCAATCAGTAAACCAAAAACGCCGCCAAAGAAGCCAAGCAGTGCTGCCTCAAATGTAAACAGTCGGCTGACGGTACCACGCCGCGCGCCTACAGCACGCATAACGCCAATTTCCCGGGTGCGCTCTAGGATGGACATAATCATGGTATTAACCACGCCAACCGCAGCCACGACGAGTGCAATGCCTCCTATGCCGCCAAGCACCATACCAAGAATATTAAAGATACTAAGCTGCTGTTTGATCTGTGTTTGAGCATCGGCCGAACCAACTTTGTATGTATTGCGTATGGCCGTGGCTACGCCTGCCGCATTAGAAGACTGGTCTGCTTTGACAATAAAAGAGCCGTAACCTTGCTTGGCCAATTCGTCCGTAACGGTAATGCTCGATGGCTGTGGCTGTGAATTACAGTTTGGTGTGCGAGCAGCACGGCATTTGGCTTGGGCGGCGTCTTGATCTGCCTGCGTTATCTGAGGCGTTTGGGTTTCTTGCATAGCACGAGCCCATTCCAGCGGAACGCGGATGACGTAGTTGCCGCTATCATTGCTGGCAGCAACACCCACAATGGTACCGGTTAGCGTTACGGGCGGTGGGTTGTAATCACGGCCATCCTGGCCTGGATGCGCTTGGAACCATGCCTGTTGATCTTTATAGGTCTGGAGCGGGTCAGAGCCAACGCCGCTGTAATAATTCTGAGTCACCAGCCCAACCTGCTTGCCAATCAGCGCTTGATAATTGTGCTTAAAGCCTAGTTTGTCCGCATAGTCAGAACTAATAGTGAGTACGCCCGTCTTGTCAGCTTGTCTAATGTCACGGCCGGCCAGTATCTGGTTGGTTAAAATACCGTTGGCGTCATAGGCAGTGATTTGTTGGGTGCGCAATTTTTGACTACCATACGTCAGCGCCTGAAATTGGCCAACTTGTGTCACGCGTGTTAAACCCGCTACATGCTGCATCGATGCAATCTTGTTCGCCAGATCATCCGTTAGCTTTACGCAATTTTGACAGTTGTAGCTGCCGTTACTGTGATCGTCCCAGGTTATGTCAGTCTGTGGCGACACAGCCACCTGTTGAAATGTACCATTTGCCTCGAGCTGCTTAGTCATAAAACCCTTCAGGCTAAAGACCACCGACAGCATAATGGTCACGCTGGTTGCACCGATTACCACGGCAAAAATAGTCAGCGCACTGCGCAGTTTTTGGCGCCAAATGTTATGCAAGGCAATAGTAATGTAGTCCGTAAATCTCATCGTGCAATTTTCCCATCCTGAATGCGCACAATGCGATCAGCTTGCTTGGCTATAGACATATCGTGCGTAATGACAATAAGAGTAATACCTTGTTTATTAAGATTACGGAGCAGCTTCATAATTTCATCACCACGAGCGGTATCCAAGTTCCCCGTTGGTTCATCGGCCAGAATAATACTGGGCTTGACCGCCAAGGCCCGTGCAATTGCCACGCGCTGACGTTGACCGCCAGACAGTTGGCTTGGCCTGTGTTTAAGCCGATCGCCTAGGCCTACTGCCTCTAAACATTCTTTGGCCCGTACTTTACGGTCTTTTGGTTTCATACGCGCAAAAACCAGCGGCAACATAACGTTTTCTAATGCTGTCTGAGTACCTTGCAAATTAAATGACTGGAACACAAAACCAATGTGTCGATTGCGATAGTCAGATAGTTGTTTGTCATGGACATGCGAAAGGTCGTTACCGTCCACTATTACTGTGCCTGAGCTTGGCTGGTCTAACCCACCAACGATATTTGCAAAGGTGGACTTGCCCGACCCCGATGGTCCGGTAATAGCCACAAATTCCCCAGCCTGCACGGTCAGCGATACATCATCTAATGCATGAAGGATTTCGTCACCCAATTTGTATGTTTTGGTCAGATTTTTTAGTTCAATAACGGCTGGCATGGCGCCTACTTTATCAATGTAATGTCTTAAGCATAAGCGGAATTGCAGCGTTATTCAAGCTAAATATCAAGCATTCTGCGCAGCCGCTAATTTATATGCATACTGCTCCACGGCGTACGGTATGGCCATAATCCAGATGCCGCATAGCGTTATGTAGTAATGCTGGGACCAGTTGCCGTTGCCGGCCGGAAATACTGCTTCTATCAGGGATACGACACCAAAAAGTATGTACCCCAATAATAAGCCATTGAGTAACACGCTACGTCGTTGGTGCGCCCACATAATGCAAAGGCTTACGAATAAAAATATCGAGGCCAGTATGCTGAAAAAACCGTGTACCAGAAGAATGTGACTATGCGTAAAGCTTGGGCATTGTTCAAAACCTGGGATACATTGTTCGGGCAATAACGCATCAGCGATTGTTCCGATCCCAAATAGAGCAGCCGATACGAGCGTAATATGCATTGCCTGAAGCGGCGAACGCCCTTTAAGCGCCCGCCAGAACGACCAACTAAGAGCGATAACGAGCAGACCGCTCGCAACGTCAGCTCCTATAAATAACCAGTTGTATGGTTGTCCAACCGCCTCCAGGCCACTTGCCAGACTATTCTTTGATACTGCAGGATTGAGCCAATATCCAAGCGGCCATGAAATATACAGCAGCCCAGCAACAATGCCCAGCCACCAGAGTGTGCGCCTTTTGCTTTCCATTATGGCAATTTTATTCATATCACCAGTGTATCAGAGGATTGACTTTGTGAAAGTTGGGATAAATTAATTTGGTGCGACTTTGTCCAACCCCGATTGATTGCGCGCGCGTAGCAGAACAATAGCCACAACTGCCGCATTTGCCAAGCCGGCAGTCAGCGGATATGCAATTGTTAAAAATGAGTAGGTTTGCAGGGCAAAGATTGCTGGCAAAAACTTTATCGCATTCAGCGCAAACGACAAAGCAGCCTCTTCGTGTGGCAATCGCCAAGCCTTCCGCCATGTCATGCTAAAACCAAGCAGCGTGGCAAATAATGTTACACATAACGACAAAGTTTTATCTTCAATAACAAACAGCAGGCTAAAACTTATAAGCGCCAAGATAAATAATAACCAATCCAGGCGCAACACTTTTGTGTCTCCACGAAACATAGCTATCCCAAAAATGGTCAAACAAGCAACTGAAGTTACGCCAGTTGCCCAAGCGCCAATGCCAGCATGAGCGCTGACTTGCGCTATGAAACCATTGCCTGCAAGCAGCCCCCATATTAACCATGAGAAAGCGTGCGGTTTGATTTTGCCGGCAAGCAAACCTTTAAAGTACAGCGTGTATGCGATGGCGGCTGGAATGAGCGAAAGGATACCAAATGCTACTTTTACTGCTGAAGAATCCATTATCGTAAGTATTCTTGATGGTTGTCGTCAAAGATTGGTCGAGCTTGCTGAAGCACATAACCATCTTTGCTCGGTGCCAACTCATAAATCATGTTCTTACGTTCGAGCACAATTTGCCAGCTACGTTTGACGGCTTCTTCGTACAATGCAGCGTTGGGATTGAAGGCTACAGCATGCTCGGTCACTTGCAACATTGAAAGGTCCCGATGTGTGTCACCAACACCGATGCTATCTTCTAATGACAAGCCATGTTCGGCAACTAGGTCACGCAGAATCTGGTCTTTGCCGTGCTTTGTCTCGGTCGCCCGTTCGCCAGTAAACTTACCATCTACAATTTCGAGTCCAGAAGCTACGACATAGTCAAAGCCCAACGACTTCGCAAAAGGCTCAATTATATTGGCAATCGAGCCTGAAATCGCGATAAGCGTCCGGCCCTCTTTTTTAAATTTCTGTACTAGCTGCGTTGTATACGCATAGCAATAGGACTGCTTTTGGTCCAGCAAGTCATTAATAACTTCCGCAAGTTGATCTGGAGTCGTGTGTTTTAGAATGCTCTTAAATACGCTAAGAATGGTTTTATTGTACGCCCAGTAGGCCTCTGTGGAGCCACGTGACTTATAAATATGGCGAGCCTCGGCAAGCAGCTTTGATTCTTCTGGAAAATCGTAGCGGGCGATCAGTTCTTCGGCAACAATGAAAGACATGGCTTCACGGTAAATAGTTCCGTCAATGTCGAATACGGCAATTTTATTCATACCATCAGTGTATCAGAGTAATCCCTTGTACTAAATTTTGGCGATAACATCGTTAGGGTGCACGATTTTATTCCAACCCACCTTTTACAACCAGTTGGTGTAAATCGGCAAAACTATCTACGAGGTAGTCTGGTGTTGATTCTGCCAGCAATTGCCTTGAACCAAATCCGTGTGTAATGGCAACGAGGGCTTTTAAGCCAGCCGCACGTCCAGCTTCAATATCGGCCGGCAGGTCACCCACGATTATCGCCTCTTTTGGCGAGACCCCCAATGAATGTAACGCAAAAAGCACTGGCTCTGGATCTGGCTTGTGCTTGGCGGTAGTATTGCCGCCAACAATTACATCAAAAAGGTCGCCGAGTCCGTAAGATTTGACAAAATCTTCGGCTGCGCGAGCTGAACTTACTATGCCAAGCCTATAACCTTGCTCGTGCAATTGTTTTAATATCGTCTGAGCATTTTCATAAGGCTCAATTTTGTTACATTCGGTTTTATATATTTCCCGAAAATAATCTAGCATTTCTTGCCGCTTATTTTCTGGCGCCAGTTGCGCGAATAAGCGCGCTGATCCTGCATGAACTTCAGATATCACAGCCTCCCTGGACGGAGTGGGCAAACCAAATTGCTGAAATGTTTTATCCATACAAAAAAATACAACGTCACGCGAGTCATGAATCGTTCCATCGAGGTCGAATAGGATAGCCTTTATCATGTCGTCAGTATACCAGGTTGGACCTTATGCGACTTTATTCCAACTATTTAGCGGTAGGAGACTGCTTGACTCCTACCTCCGGCAGTAGAAGTATTCCGTCCATACTTACGATAAATTCGACCATCTTTGCAACGTCGTCCGGATTGAGAGCGTGCGAAACATCTTTAGGAACTCCAGACTTTGCGAACATTTCAGTATTAAGCGTTGCAGGATACAAGCCAGTGACACCAATGCCAAACGGCTCCAGTTCTTGCTGCATAGCCTTGGTAAAGCCAGTGATTGCCCACTTGCTAGCGGTGTAAATTGGCCAGCCCTCACGGGTGTTTAGGCCACCCTGTGAAATAACGTTAATAATAAGGCCGCTTTTTTGTTGTTTCATCCGTGGTAGCACGGCTTTCGTGAGACTAATTGTACCGTTAACATTTGTATCTATGGTCTCTTGGATACGCTTGTCGTCTGTCTTATCAAGTGGTCCCTGCAACCAGACGCCTGCGTTATTGATAAGACAATCAATGGCGCCGAGCTCATCGCACATTTTCTGCATAGCTGCATAGTCACGCACGTCTCCCACAACGTAGCGACAGCCCAATTCCTCAGCAGCTGCTTTTAATTTAGATTCATCACGAGCCAGAATGATCACGTTATTGTTTCGTACTAAATTTTGGGCGATTGCTTTGCCCAAGCCTTCACTTCCACCAGATATAAGTATAGTTTTCATCTTTCCATCATATCAGTTAGGGTTGAAAGTGTCATATTGGTGCGGGTCAGGTCCTCTAGCGCCCTCTAGCCGAGAGGGCGCTACCGTGGCCTATTCTCTATCTATTAGATGATGCCAGGCCCAAAGCCGCACTAGCTCAGACCAAACAAAAAACGCCACTTTCGTGACGTCCTTTGTTTGGTGCACCGTTCTAGCCGAAGTTAGAACCGCATTGCTCACTTATTCTATCGCTTAAAACAGATTGCATCAACAAATTAAACAGAGGTAACTACGCTCCGGCGCGGTGATGCACGCACACCCACCGTTGTCGCCTACATTGTTCATAGGGGCGGGGGTAGGTAGTGTACCTCTTACCCTACACGTGTATAGGTCGCGGGTCAGAATTTTTTTAGATTTTTGGAAAATAGGTTAGAACCGGTTACTTATCGGGCAAGTCTTTTAGCTTATGACCATTAAATTGCCAGTAGTTTGCACCCTGATAAGCACCGCTGCTGTTTAACTGGCCCTTGTCCTCAAAAATCTTGTAGGTTAGTGGCGATAGCTTCCACGTTTGTCCGCCGTACTCAACTTCGCGCTCGCCGGTTACCGTGGCAATAATCGTCTTGTCAGCTATAAAGCTGATTTCATCTCCGTCTTGCAAGCCTTTGCGGTAAAAGCTGAACAGTGCGCCTTGCTTGCGGGCGGTGGCTACTTCGTCAAACTCTTTTTCTTTGTTGATTTTCTCTGGATAGATGACCTTGCCGTCAAATGATAGCAACAGTTGGCGTACTAGGTCTTGGTCTAGGGCAAACAGCTCGCTAGTGCCAACTTGGTGCTTGCTAAAGATTTCGTGTAACAGGCTTTCTTTATCGTCGTAGTCGTCTAGCTCAATCGCAAAGTAGCGGCGCAGCCCCGCCACATTGTAGTAGCCGTTAGCCTCCAAGAAGCGCATCCGCTCGACATAGTTGTTGGTGCCGGTTTTGCCAATCTTTACCAGGCCGGATACGGCTGTGGACATTAAGTAGATTATTCCTTTTGCCATAGCCGCTATTCCTCCAACTTGCCACTTGATATGTCAAAGAACTTGTTGAAGAAGTTGGTTAGCTTGTCCAGCACGGTTTCGCGCTTTTTGCCGCGCGAGTTGTCTGCTGAAAAACGTGATACGGGCGGCAGGATTTTGGCTATGGCCGTGCCGGTTGATTGTAACGAGCCGTCGCGGAAAGCATTGTCTATAAAACGGTAGGTTTCGTCGTGGTCAAGCCCCTCGTCGGCGATAATCGCATTAAGCTCTTCTACCTTTTTGGCGTCAACAAATTTGCGCCAATCATCGTCCACCGATGAGTTGACATTGAGCGAGATAATAAACTGCTCTATCAGGTCTTTCTTGTTGCGCAGCTCAACACTACTATCAATCGCCTTGTTGATGTCCACCAGCAGTTCTTTGTCCTCTTGGTTGCCTGCGTGGTATTTGCGTATCAGCTCTAGGATGTAGTCAATGTTTATCTCTACCTGCTTAATCAGCTCCATCTCAAAAACAACATCATCGTTGACGTTTTCTTTGTCGGCATCAGTGCCCTTACGGAACTCGTTGTACAAGTTGATGTACATACTGTGGTAGTCCTGAATGTCGCGGGCGGACAGGATTTCGTTGCCCACAAAATCATCAAATGTAGTCAGGATGTTGCGCACGCGCAGGATACCGCCGTACAACTTGATGAACTCTTTTTGGGCCTGCTCGCCGATTATTTGTTGCCCTACAGGGAACCGCTCCGTTAATTCAGCTACCAGCTCGGCGTAGCCGCGCTGGTGTTTGCCATTATCGTCGTAGCCATTGTAATACTCGTTGTAACTCTTAAGCAGCACAATGCCACCGGCTTCCTTGTCGCCGAACAGCGCCAGTGCCTCATTAGTGGCTTTTTCGAGGTTGCGGAAACTCACGATGTTACCGAATGTCTTAACGGAGTTAAGGATGCGATTAGTACGAGAGTAGGCTTGCAGCAAGCCGTGTGAGCGCAGGCGCTTGTCTACCCATAATGTATTGAGCGTGGTGGCGTCAAAGCCAGTCAGAAACATATTGACCACTATCAGCAGGTCAATTTCTCGGTTTTTCATCCTTAGCGATACATCTTTGTAATAGTTTTGGAAGTTATCCGCTGATGTATCGTAGCTGGTAGCAAACATCTGATTGTAGTCGCGGATTGCGCCGTCTAGGAAATCACGTGAGCCGCTGTCCAGTCCCTCTGTACCCTCGCTGTTTTCGTCTTCTAGCCCGTCCAGCAGGGCTTCGTCTTCGTTGACGCCGTAGCTATAAATAATTGCTACCTTGAGCCGCGTTGCTTCGGGCGCTTCGGCTTGCTGGCGCTTGAACTCGGCATAATACTTTTTAGCGGCTTCTATGGAACTGACAGCAAAGATACTATTAAAGCCGCTAAGCCGAATGCGCTGCTTGATTTCCTCTATGGCGTGGCGGTCGCGGGCAGTGGCAACCTCGTGGATGTTTCGCAGTGCACCAAACGCATAACTGCTGTTGCGTTTGGTCTTTTGGTCAAAGTGCTCACGGATGTACTGCACCACTTTGCTAATGCGCTCTGGCGCTCCCAGTATGGCTTCGGTGTCTATGCTGCGTACCTGCGCGTCGTCTATGTCTTCGGCTTCCCGCACGGTGCTTATGTAGTCTATACGGAACGGCAGGACGTTTTTATCGGTAATGGCGTCAACGATGGTGTAAGTATGCAGCTTTTCACCAAAGGCTTGCTCGGTGGTTTTGAGGTCAGCACGCCCGCTACTAGAGATGTTGGCGGAGAATATCGGCGTGCCAGTAAAACCAAAGATGTGATAATTCTTGAAGCTCTTGGTAATAGAGTGGTGCATATCGCCAAACTGTGAGCGGTGGCACTCGTCAAAAATCAAAACTATGTGCCCGTCAAAGATGCGGTGCCCCTCGTTTTTCTTAATGAACTTGTCTAGCTTCTGAATGGTAGTAATGATAATACGAGCGTTCGGATTTTCTAGTTGCTTCTTAAGCTTGGCGGTGCTGGTATTGCTGTTAGCTGCGCCTTTCTCAAACTTGTCGTATTCTTTCATTGTCTGGTAGTCCAAGTCTTTGCGGTCTACCACGAACAGCACTTTGTCAACATCCGGCAGCTTGCTGGCAAGCTGCGCTATCTTGAAGCTAGTGAGAGTTTTGCCGGAACCGGTGGTGTGCCATACATAACCACCCGCCTCTACACTGCCTAATTTTTTATAGTTGGTGCTGACTTCTATGCGGTTGAGGATGCGCTCGGTAGCAACAATCTGGTACGGGCGCATAGCCAACAATAGGCGGTCGCTGGTGAATACGCAGTATTTGGTGATGACATTAAGTAGTGAATGTTTGGCAAAGAACGTGGCAACAAAGTCGGTCAGGTCGGTAATGGGTTTATTGCGTGCGTCTGCCCACCAGCTCGTAAATTCAAAGCTGTTGCTGGTCTTTTTGCCTTTTTTGTTGATGTTACCGCCATCCTTGACGTGCTGGCTGCGAGTAGTATTGCTGTAATACTTGGTGTAAGTACCGTTGCTAATGACAAACAGCTGCACATACTCAAACAGGCCGCTACCTGCCCAGAAACTATCGCGCTGGTAGCGGTTGATTTGGTTAAAGGCTTCTTTGATGTATATGCCACGCCGTTTTAGCTCTATGTGAACCAGCGGCAATCCGTTGACTAACACTGTTACATCGTAGCGGTTTGCCCGCGCCCCCTCTATTTCGTACTGGTTAATGACTTGCAGACTATTGTTATGAATGTTGGCTTTGTCTAGCAGCTTGATGTTTTTGACCGTACCGTCATCGCGCGTCAGGTTTTTAATGTGGTCTTCCTGAATAGTAGTGGTTTTTTCTTCTATGCTTTCGCTGGGGTTGGCAATGTGCTGCTTAAAAAACTGCTCCCACTCGGTGTCCGTAAACTGGTAGTCGTTGAGCTTTTGAAGCTGGGTGCGCAGATTAGCAATTAAATCGGCTTCACTGCCAATACGTAGATATTCATAGGCTTGTTTTTGCAGCTGTTCTATTAGTGCCTGTTCTAATTCGGCTTCGCTCTGGTAATCGCTTGCGCGGCGGGCGGCGGGAATAAACTCGGCTACAACCGTGCTGTGCGGGTTTTCAGCCACCATACTGTACTTGTTCACACCGCTAGCTCCGTGAACGTTAGTAGTTTGTTTCGGTAATACTCGTACTGTTTGCGCCGTGCAGTTATCTCGGCGGGCAAGCCTTGTGTAATATCGTGTACAAGCGCATCGAACTTATCCAGGATGGACACGATGCGGTTTTGCTCCGCAATGGATGGTACCGGTACTCGTATTTTGTTTAGAATTGCTTGCGTCAAACTGGGACGACCTGACCCCATATCTAGTTTCGTAAGGTCTACAGTCTTCATATAGTAATAGAAAAACTTTGGTACAACTTTATCGCTAATTTCTGTGTAATAAACTGTGTCAACATTCCAAAAGGGTTTATCTACATAAAAGATATTCGTAATAGTGCCTTTGCGGGGAATTAAGACAGTGGGCTTATTATATGCAGGTTTGTCTACGCTCGCCATAACGCCGCCAGAACCGTACACGGGAATATCACCAGCATCCAACTTTTTCCAGTCATTACCATTCTTAAGCATTGCCACCTCGCCGAGGGTCGTCCAGTGTGCCCCCACTTCGTCAAATGTCAAAAGCTGGTTGCGGTAGTATTCGTACTGCTTCTTCCTAGCCTCCAATTCAACTTCCAACTCCGCTTCTAGTTGCGTGAACTTATCTAGAATGTTTGCAATTTCTTGCTGTACTTCTAATGGTGGCACCGCAATCTTAAAGTCCATTATCATTGGTTTGCGGATAGATGCAACAGTAGCGTTTACCGCCTTTTTTGTAATAAACCTCTTAAAGTTGGCAACAAAGTAATAATAGGCATACTTTGTACTGATAGTTGGCGTGATGAAGTGTATGCGATAGGCACGTTGATGTAGTGCGTATCTACCATTTACATAATGGAATATGTCCCCAACACCGCCCTCGCCTGGAATTATGATAGCTTCCTCATCAAAAGCATAAGAGCTGATGCGCAGTATGTTTTTAGACCTAACATAAAATGGGTATTCACCGTTGGGTGTTGCATCTTTTCTGTCAGAGTTTCCAGTGCCGACTTCCGCAACTTGGCCGATAGGTTTAAACTCCACGCCATCGGGACAGTATTGCTTTATAAGGTCGTCAATCTTGCTCATTTGCCGCCCTCTATGTCCGCTACAATCGCGTCAATCTCGGTACGTAACTTGCCTTGCTTGGCAATAATCTGGCTTATGTCAGCATTGAGCTTGACGATGTCTACCACTTCGCGTGTGTCTTCTTGCTCTACATAGCTGCTGACGGCGATATTGTAATGATTATCGGCGATGTCGCTATTTTTGACCAGCTTAGCAAAGTGGTCTACATCCGTACGATTGGTATAGACCTCTAGGATTTTGTTCCGATTAGCTTCGCTAAGTTTGTTTTTGTTGCCGCCACGCACAAACTCTGCGCTGGCATCTATAAATAGAGTAGCGTTATCGCGCTTGCTCTTTTTAAGCACCAGAATACAGGTAGCTATGCCGGTACCGAAGAACAGGTCTGGCGGCAGCTGGATAACGGCGTCAACAAAGTTGTTGTCTATAAGGTACTTGCGAATTTTTTGCTCCGCACCGCCACGATACAAAACACCCGGGAACTCAACGATTGCCGCGGTGCCGGTAGTAGCCAGCCATCTCAACATATGCATCGTAAATGCCAAGTCCGCATAATTCTTTGGTGCTAGTACGCCAGCAGGCGAAAAGCGCGGGTCGTTAATGAGCAACGGGTCGCTGTCGCCCGCCCAGTGAATAGAGTAAGGCGGATTTGAAACTATCGCCTCAAATGGCTCCTCGCGCCAGTGCTCATCACTTGGGTCTGTCAATGTATCTCCGTGAGCAATATTAAAGTGCTCATAGTTGATATCGTGCAAAATCATATTTATGCGGCACAGGTTATAGGTGGTGATGTTGACTTCCTGACCGTAAAAGCCTTTGCGCACATTTTCTTTACCTAATATTTTGGCGAACTGTAGTAGTAATGAACCAGAACCAACTGCAGGGTCGTAAACTTTGTTGACTACTTTTTTACCAACAACCGTGATGCGCGCCAGTAGCTCACTGACCTCTTGCGGTGTATAGTACTCGCCGCCGGACTTACCGGCGTTACTGGCGTACATACCCATCAGGAACTCGTAAGCATCACCAAAGGCATCTATGGTGTTGTCTTTGTAGCTGCCTAGTTGCAGGTCGCCAACGGCGTCCAGCAGGCGCACCAGCTGTTTGTTACGCTTCTCTACGGTTGCGCCCAGCTTGTTACTATTGACGTCTATGTCGTCAAACAAGCCTTTGATATCGTCTTCGCTTTCGGCACCTTTGGCAGAGTTTTCTATATTGCGGAATATGCCGGACAGGGTTTCGTTGAGGTTGTCGTCGGTTTTGGCGCGTTTACGAACATTCTCAAACAGCTCACTAGGCAGGATGAAGAAGCCTTTGTCTTTGACCGTTTCGGTGCGACCATAGTTTGCTTTATCGTCATCTAGGTCGGCATAGTTAAAATCATCCGGCGTGTTGGGGTTGCGGCGTTCTTCAGCGTTGATGTAATGGGTTAGGTTTTCGGAGATAAAACGATATAGCAACATCCCTAACACATATTGCTTGAAGTCCCAACCATCTACGCTGCCGCGCAGGTCGTTAGCAATTTTCCATATTGTCGCGTGCAGCTTGGCGCGCTCTTGTTCTTTTCTAGTATCAGTCATAATGGATGGTCGGCTTTTTGCGCCCAACCCTTTTTTGTTTTTTGATTGTAAAGTCTACAGAACTTATTGTAACAGGTTTCTTGAGGAATTGACCCACCGGTGCATCCTATATTGATTACCTAAGTTTTTAGTTTGCATACCACCGCGTTACACCTTGCCGCGCTTCTGCAAAATAACGAACAACATAAAGCTCATAACCAGACACCCCAGAAACACCCAGCCCCAGCCTTTCCACCAGCCAAACAACCGTCCAATTACCCAAATACTCCTGACATTCCCAGATACTTTGCTACGGTTTCCATACTCTAACGTTCCTGGGTCTGGGTGGTGTTCGAGTTTTGGATAATGTCGTTAATTCTATCTTGTTTTATCGACTGCCTTAGTACGGCCAAGATTACAATTATTGCGTGGCACCCTGACCGATTAAGCCGTAATGAGGTGGACGCAAGTGCTATAACGTGGCGCATACGACAAGGCAAGATTAAAGACCTCAAGTTTGCCTCTGGCTTTAGCTTTGATAACACGCCCGAAAGTATGATGATGCTGCAAATGACTATGAGCCAGTCGCAATACTTCTCTGCCAAGCTAAGCAAGGATGTAAAGCGCGGCAACGCCACAAAGCGACAGCAAGGTGGGCTAACCGGCATTGCACCGGCGGGTTATCTAAATGAGCGCATTAAAACATCTGGTGGTGGCAGAGGCCAAGCTATAGTCGTAAAAGACCCCGAACGGTTTGACCTTATCCGCAAGGCGTTTGACTTGTTCCTGACCGGCGAATATAGCGTGCAGACTATACGCAAAATTATGAATAAAGAGTGGGGCTATCAAACACCAAATACAAAGCGCAAAGGCGACCGCTCTATATCGCGCAGCAGCCTGTATAACATATTCCGCAATGTCCGGTACGCCGGACTTGTCCCCGACCCGTACGACCCTGAAAAGTTTTATGATGCCGACTTCCCTGCAATGATTACACAAGAGGAGTATGACAGGGTACAGGTACTACTAGGCGACAAGGGTTTCCCGCGTCTAGCTTCAACCAAGCAGTTTGCACTACGGGGATTTATACGATGTGCCGCCTGCGGCTTGAGTATTACTGCGGAACACAAAATCAAGATACAAAAGAACGGCAACCGGCACGAATACATCTATTATCACTGCACCGGCAAAAACAAGGACTGCACGCAAAAGTCTATAAATGTACGCGAGGAAAAGTTATGGGCAATGTTGCTTGACCTGATAAATAGCTACGAGCTGCACCCCAAGATGTACGAGTGGACTATGGATGCTCTGCGCGAGTTTGCCGGTAAAGAAGTTGCCGAACGTAACAGTGTGCAGGACGCGCAAAACAAAGCTATTGCCAGTACCCAAGCCCAACTAGACAAGCTGCTAGATTTGGTTACTCGCGGAATTATTGACGATGATGCGTATAAGAATAAGAGTGTCGCACTAAAGGCTGACCTTGTACGCTTGCAAGAAGAACAGGCTGATGTAAGCCACCGCGTAAAGAACTGGTACGAGATAGTCGAACAGACATTTGAGAAGTTGACCTTTGCAAGTGAGAAGTTTAAGAATGGCGATGTTGCCACTAAAAAAGAGGTATTGCTGGCAATCGGACAAAATCCTGTATTGAATAATGGCGTGTTGGAAATAGAAACAAATAAATGGCTCATTCCGGTGGCAAAGAACGCCAAGAACATACGCACCGAGCTTGAAATGGTTAGAACCTTGCCTCAACAGATACAAAAAGCCTCCGAAGAGGCTCTAAGTCTAAAATGGTGCGGGTTACGGGACTCTAACCCGTGGCCTCATCCTTGGCAAGGATGCGCTCTAAACAACTGAGCTAAACCCGCATAGGTGTTAACAGATGTTATTCTACCGTAATTTGGCACATCAATCAAGCGTTTCCGCGCACAAATGTGCAGATACTTGCCTTCGCCTAGGCGTTACTGGCCAAAATAATGTTCGCTGGCGTGGCGCAGGCGCTCTAACACCTCTCGATGCCGCTCAAAAAGATGAAAATGCGGATCCTGCTTGTAAAAACGAAAAGCCTCGTCCTCGTGGTGCTCAATGTGATCAAAAAATTCGTGCAACTCCTTGGTGATTTCGCGGGCCTCAAATACCGCGCGCTCATATTCTTGCTTGTAGTTTTCGTTAAACATATGCTCCCCTTAATTCATATTTTTTAATTGCTGGGCCAAAAGTTCACCCAATACCTGATGAGACTTTTCGTCAAAATGGATCCCGTCCTCACCTGCTTTTGCCATTTGGGCTGCATCCACAAAGTAACAATTTGCCGCCTCTGCCACTTTCTGTAGAGCACTGGCTAACTCTTGGGATTTCTGAACCGACTTCGCATCGTAATAAGCCGCGTACCATTCCTTTATTCTGGGAGCATTGCCATCAACAAGAATCGGACTCACCAGCACTATCTTTGCAGAATTGCCGTCGTACTTTGCTGTCTTTTCTTGGATTAGCAGAATTAGTCTGCGTATAGCTTCCGCAATTTCTTCCGTACTGCGGTTAAACTCGATTTTAAAATCATTCGTACCGAGCATTAAAATAACAGTATCTAGCGGTGCATGGCTATCAAGGCAGGGCTCTAAATATGTGCGACCATTCCGGCCTGGCTTTTTGGCGTAGTCCAAATCTGTCGTACGGCTGCTCAAGCCTTCTTCGATGACATCGTAATCAGGTCCTAAGCCGTCCTGGAGTACGCCAGTCCAACGAACATTTGCCGGGCGGCGACGTCCAGTTTTATCTGGGGTCTGGCCCCAGGTGTTAGAATCGCCGTAGCAGAGTACCGTTTTGGTCGTCGGATTTGTGTTCATTCCCCCATTATACCCGATAAGAATATCTACCCCGCCAGACTGGAACTAAAATTACAAGGGTGACATAAAACAAATAGTTCCAGGATATAAATCCTGGAACTATTGTATATCTGTTGGATAATTTTGGTGGCTCCTCCCAGACTCGAACTGGGGACACAAGGCTCTTCAGGCCTCTGCTCTACCAACTGAGCTAAAGAGCCACAATCAGTTAGGTACAGGCTATATAATACCCTGTTACGCTGTTTTTTTCAATGCCCGTTTTGGGCCAAGAGACCGTTGCGCTGCATTTTATATCTTTGTTTTTGCGACAGTTTTGCAACCAGCATTACAAATTGCGATTTTTTTGCATTTATTCGCGAGGTTGCCGTAAGGTGTACACATGAATCACCTCCAAGACTACGAAACAGGCGCAAGCCATTTAGAAGATTTTTTATACGATACCGTTGGAACAGCCATGGACACGGGCGCTGATGCGCAGGCCGGCGTCCAGCAGCAGTTATGGGCCAACCAGCCAGAAGGCACCTCTTTGGGCTTTATAGACTGGGCAGGCGATGATATGGGCGGCGGGTTAACAGAGCTATACAGCGCTCGTCACAACACAGAGCGGCTTAAAGATATTGGGCGCGTGCTGGCCGGTAGTTATGTACTGACGGCGCTCACTCCAGACATTACCTTGCCCAGCGTGGTTGCCGTAACGCAGCCAAATCCTAAGCAACTTCATATGTGGATGAGCCGCGAACCGTGGCGAGCCTCGGGAATTACCGAAGACCAATCGCAATTGTTGGCCGCCGCGGCACAACTGGAGGCCCCTGGCGTTGGACAGCACAAAGCAACGCAACCGCAGACGACTGGTGAAGCTCAGCATTTACTAAGCATGTTAAGTATTGCGGAGCAGCCACGCCTATTGCAAGATTGGAGCAACGGCGTGCATCTAAATCACAGTACGCGATTTCGCAACAAAGGCACTTTGCCCGCGGTTTCCGGAACATTACTAGATCCAAAACATCAAATAAGTAGCGTTCGCCTACGCCAAAATGAACAGCAAGTAACCCACATGTCTATAGATGGCAGTCCGTTTCAACCGGCACCACACGCTAAACTTTTGTGGCACCGCGGTAGCATGCAAGCCGGCAACGAACAAGGCATTCGCGTCTGCGACAGCCCCACCGCACTGACGATTGTACAGGGTGCTGGCTTTATGGCCGTTCGTCACGCAATAGGCAACGTTCAACGAGTCATCAATGGAGACCGCATCTAGTTCTCAGGGCTTTTCGGTAGATTTTTTGCTGGGCGAGCTAGCCGCCAGCGCCGCGCAAAGCGCAAGCCCAAACGATAATTCCCGGCTTTTGCAAGCAGCTCAGAAAGCGCAGTTGCAGGCCGAACAAGCCGGCGATTTTGGCACTACTTTAATTACCCAGGTTGAGCAATATTTGACCGAGGCAGCCGATGACCTAGAGCAATTTACCGCCATCGTCCAGCAGCTGGGCGACATGTGCGTAGACCATAGTATTGAGCACGAAATGGTCGGCGAGTCCGAACAAGCTGCGGCTACCACGCACACTTCACAGCATAGCCATGGCGGAGGCAGCCACAATCACAAAAGCCACTCGTCCCATCATACAAAGCCGGGCAAAAAGCGTAAGAGCAAAAAGCGCCAGCGCCGAAGTTTTTTAGACCTCTACCTTCAGCGCCTTGCCCAACAAAAGATCTAACTATTTTTCTTTGCCCATGAAGTCTTTGATGCTCTTCACAGTGTCCATAAATTGCGCTGGGAACACGATGGTGCTGTTCTTTTCGGCGGCAATTTCGTTCAAAACTTGCAAATTGCGCAGCTGCAAGGCAATCGGATGCTCGGCAATAATGTCGGCCGCTTCGCCCAGTTTAGTGGCGCTCAACTGCTCACCTTCAGCGGCGATAATCTTGGCGCGCTTTTCGCGCTCGGCTTCGGCCTGTTTGGCCATGGCACGCTGCATGCTGTCCGGCAACTGAATGTCCTTCACGGCAACGGTGCTGACGTACACGCCCCACTTTTTGGTGGCCTCGTCCAAAATGCCTTTAATAGCTTCGTTGATCTGAGCGGTGTTGCTCAAGACTTCGTCCAATGTGCTTTGGCCCACCACGTTTCGCACCGTGGTTTGCGCAATCTGATAGGTTGCGGCGGTCACATTCTGGATTTCGACCACAGCTTTAATAGGGTCAGTCACCTGATAATACGCCACGGCGGCAACGTCAATTGATACGTTGTCTTTGGTAATGATCTTTTGCGAGTCAACCGGCAACGTCACAATCTGCATACTTACTTTACGCAGTTGATCTACAACCGGAATAATCAGGCGCAAGCCAGGTTCTTTAACGCCGCCCTGCACGCGACCCAGGCGAAACACCACGCCTCGTTCATACTGGTTAATGATGCGGATGCCGTTTAGAACAACAAATAAAACAATAACAACGAGTGCGATAAAACCACCGGTCATACTCTGCTCCTTTTTATGCCTTCAGTATACGCGGCGGTGACGCACCAACCAAATATTACGAGTCGAACGGTGCACCAATGTGCTTATCGCCGTCGATGTATTCCTGGCAAAGACGTTCAAATACAGCGTTAGTCCAGCCAAAACCAGTCTGTGACGGATATACACCCTTGGCCGGTGGTTTCTCGGGCGACACCACATTGTATTTCTCGATAAATTCGTTGTGACTTTTGAACCAATTGAGGTTATTGGTCATCCATTTGGTAGCCACACGTTCGGCGTCCGTATTGTAGCCGTAGCGTTGCAAACCTTTGACTACCAAGAATTGTAGCGGCGCCCAGCCATTTGGATACGCCCACTGCGTTGGCAGTGCGCCCGGCACATACGCTTGCAGTGGCAGGCTATCGGTGGTAGCCAAGCCGCCTTTTTGTTCAAAGCGCTTCAGCGCCTTCACCATAGCCTGCGCTTGGTGACCGTCGGCCATGCCGGCCCACATTGTGTAATACGACGCCAGCGAGCTGACGTTACCGCGGCGCTCTTTAACATAATTGTAGTCGTAAAATAAGCCTCTGCCAGCATCCCACATCAGTTCAGTTACGGTGCGCTTGCGAGCCTCGGCGGCCTTTTCCCACTCGGCTTCTTCTTTTTTGTTGCCCAAAATGCGTGCCGCACGAGCAAAATCTTTTTCGTATTTAAACAGCAGCGCGTTCAGGTCAGCTGGCAAGTAGTTGAGTGCGTGGCGGTTAAAACGAGGCGTCATGTCCCAGCCACTTTCGGTTTCGGCAATGTCGTGCAGGTAGTTAAAGTCGTAGTATCGGCTGAGGCCACGATATACTTGGCGAGCATTTGGCTTGCGCGTGCCCATCCAGACTGTTTTGTATTCTTGCTGAGCCACGGCAATGTTTTGCTTCAGCCAGGATTTGTCCAGATTGTAGGCGTAATAGACGTCAAAAATAAAACTGCTCAAAAACGGCGGCTGCGAACGGCTCAGGTAGTACATTTGCGAGCCGTTTGGAATAATACTGAAGCGTTTAAAAATGCTGATAAGATCTTCCAGAATGCCCATCACCAGATCTTTGTGCTCGTCGTCGAGCATGCCCTGCACCATAAAGTAGCTGTCCCAGTAATACAGCTCGTTGTAGTCAAATTCGTGGCCCTCGGCGTAAGACGGCACCAAATAGGGCTTAGGCACGCCGATCAGACTGTCGGTGTCCTTGGGATTGTAGCGTTCCAGATGCGGCCAGTAATTCTTGATATAGTCGCGTGCCGGCTGCACCTCGTCGGCGGTCAGCATTTTTGGCTTGCGCAATGGTAAAAGTTTGTTTTTGCTTTCGGTAGCAATTTCCTTAAATTTCTTTGCTTGTAACATAATTTTAGTATACCGAAGATTTACTTTTTTACTAAAATATTTTATAATTTTCGAGTCATCCGCCAGGTTTGACCTCTGCAGAAATCCTGCAGCGCACCTTCGTCCCACCAGGAGAAAACCGTGACCCACATCGTGACCAACCGTGCCTCGGGACGCCCCGGGCATGTCACCGACGAGTCAACCACCGACTTCCTGACACGAGTGCTGGGCGACTACACCGTGGACTACCTCAGCCGTAGCCGCACCACTCGCGTGACCGACATCGGCGGCCGCAACCTCGACGGGATCGCACCCGCAATGTTCGGCGCGCAACCGACCACCACCAGCCTGTTGGTACAGGGTGCGCACCAAGCCTACGCCGCACACCTGGGCTTCGGGCTTCGCCCCGAGGTCGTCTGGTACGCCGTGGTCAGCGAGCTCGGCGAGCACATTCGCCAGAACATCGCACGGTATCGTGGGCTGTTGGGTCCCGACTGGCGTCTCGGCCCGCGCGTCACCTACAGCCCGTACCGCACCCAAGAGGAGACACAGGAGCACTACTACCGAGAGCTCACCAAGGCTCTGGGTTCGGAGCTCCCCCAGCTGTTCGTCCCCGGCCTGTCCACCATGGACCACGAGGCTCGGCTGGCTCTGATCGGCGCCTACATGGAGGCCAGTGGTCCGTACCGCAACTACCAGGTGCCCTCGATGTGCGCCATGCCGCGCGTCGAGATCGAGGGCACCGCGGACGACTGGCTGACGCTCAAGCACAACGTCGAGCGCCTCATGGACCTGTTCCCGGCGCTGGGGCGGTACCTGAACGAGGTGGAGAGCGTGCTCTACACCATCCACTGCACGGTGGCCGGTCTGGAGATCAATCTGGACAACTTCTGGGGCCGCATGTACAAGTGGGACGACCGCATCTGCAACGGCCCGTACGTCCAGGGGTGGATCACCGCCCTGTTCGCGCACAAGCGCAACGAGTCGGGCGTGCCGCGTCTGCGGACCGACTTCCCGTGGTGGAATCAGAACTGGGATGGCTTCCAGCTGGGCGAGTTCGCCTCGCACGTCGGATCCGTTCCGTTGACCACTCCCAGCAATCCCGATCCCACGAAGGCAACGCGCCGTCTGGTCGCCGGTGTTCTGGGCGTGAAGCTCGGAACAACCATCGGTGACCTGCCGCTGCTCACGCCGCGACTGGGCTGGGGCGTGGTGAACATGCGTTAAGGGCTGTGGGCCTCAAAAAACCTGGCATCGATGATCAGGTCGACAGATGAGTGTGTCGAGGCACGACGCTGGCAGTCGCCAGTTTCCTGCTCCGCTCATCTGTCGCCATTCCTCACTTTTGCAAACAAAAACACCCCTTTTCTGGGGTGCTTTTTAATTACAAGTGGTTCAGCTGGGGAGGGACGACGTGGATGTTGCTTGCGCAGTTGCGCGTCACGTGCCCCTCCCGAGCGGTTTTCCTGGTTGATCTGTTGTTTGCTACTGCCGCGGCGGTCGTACGATCGCGTGGAGCGCGATACCGAAGCTTGCGAAGCATGCGCCGAAGAAGATGATCGACAGCTGGTGATGACCAGTGCGATACGCGGCGTTGCCGCCCACCACTTCAACGATGCCAATCAGGATCCATACTAGCGGCCGCATTGGTGTCAGCTCCTTTGGTTCGGGAACGAGCTGGCTATTTGCGATCGTGGGTGGTGCCGGCGATGTACGCCTGCCCAAAGCCCAAGGCGATGATCAGCCCACTGACGCTGTATGCGTGAATCGCCAGAAAGCAGAAGCCGAGGGCGAACAGCGCGAAGCACAGCAGCCAGGCCTTTACCTTTTTGCTCAGCATGAGGTTTTTCACCTCCCTTCTCTATCGATTCTGACAGAAACGGTGCGCGAGTTAGCGCGTGAGCAACGAGCCCAGGAGCACTGCAGCCAGTCCACCGGCGGCCATCGACCACGTGTGGCCCATGGGGTATGCCAGGAACGTACTGACGACACCGCCGAGGATCATGATGCCGCCCCAGAAATTCCGGGCAGCATGGTGGTGGCTCATGTTCACTCCTCAGAGAACTACAGGGCAAGCCGCATAAAACGCCAAGGCGTTTGCAGCGACCAGGAACAAACTTTAAGGAGCAAGCTCCACAAAGTTGCACATATTCTATAATAATTCCAACTTATTTTCAAGCAAATAAAAAACGCCTGCCGGTGGCGCTTTGGGGAAGAACAGGAGGGAGGCAACACGAAAAGCTGACGCTGACGCGCCGTCGTATACCTCCCTCCGGGCAGTTCTTCTTGTTCCAGCTACATCATTCCCTTTCGGCCCAGGACCACTGCGGCTGCAGCGGCTGCGAGGCATACGACGCCCACCACCTTCAGCGAGGGGGTGGCCAGGAAGATGAGACCCAGGATCACCATGATCACTGCGATCAGGCCAGTTTTCACGATACTACCTCTCTTGAGTGTTGAGCCCATACGCTAGCGGTGCAGCTTGTCGCCAAAAGCGATCAAGAGCACCAGGCCGATACAGCCGAAGAAAAAGACCGCTTGCAAAGTGCCGTGCGTTTGCAGCGTCATGCGAACGGTATTCGGCAATACCAGACAGGTGCCAAAGACCATGCCTCGATGCCAGGCTTGCCAGCTGCGGAGAAAGAAAGCCGAGATCAGCATCAGCACCAGGCCGATGGCCATCAGGCCGTTACAGACTGCCGCCGCTGAGAGCGTGCCATTATGCATAATTCACCTCCTTAGGCGAAAAGGCCAGGGACGGCTAACGACCCGGGTGGCGCTTGCCGAAATCAACAGCGTCGAGGCCGCCGTACAGGGCCACAATCACACCAATCACAAATGCGAACGCGCTATGGTGCTTGTAGCCGTATCCCATGGCAGCAGTGCCGCCAAGAACGAGAACCAGCAGCACAAAGCCGCGGGCTATAGGGTGCCGAGGAATGAACATCATAGGGCAATTCCCAGGGAACGTAAGCTGAAAAAAGAACTGGACCTCGATGCCGGATGGCACAAAGTCATGTATATTCTATAATAATAACGATTTAGGTGCAATTATATGTCAAAGCAAGCGAAACAAAACAAGCTGGCGGGTACGGAATACAGCTGGGTCGAATTGCCACTGGCAATTCTTTATTACTACGGTACCCACCGCACTAACTACAAAAAGCAAAAAGACCACCAAGATGGTGATCTTTTTGCTTTGGTGGAGCTGGCGGGTACCGCCCCCGCGTCCGTCGGTTTATCTTGGTTAGTCGTCTACAGGCATAGTCTGTTTTAAAAATCTTGGCCATCACGCATAAAAACAAACAAATAGCGCGCTAGCCACAGTTCAGGTCTTAGCGCATAGCGCGAACACCACTACACGAGCGTCCAGAAGATATGTAACGTCTTTCAGTTATCTGGCGTCACCTCAGACATTTGCTACCTAAAATTAGGCAGCTACAGGAACTGCAGCTGGCATTTGGAAGTTACCAAAGCGAGCAAGCAGATTCTGCTTGAGTTCAGTAGTTTTTGCAACTATTGAGTTTTGCCTATAACGCTGACAAGCGGCCTGCGAATCTAACCGATAAAGTCCAACGTCGAGCTTAAAATTCAGCCCCACATATCTGTATTATACCATAAACGGCTTGTTTTTAACATGATTTTATTATTTGCGTAACATGTTAAGCAACTCGATGAACTGCTTGCGTTGCTTAGCACTCAGCGGTTGCAGAATAGCCTGCATACCACGATCCAGGTCCGCATCCGCAGCTTCGGCGAGCCGAGCGCCTTTAATGGTAATGCTAACCAGCTTTTGGCGCTGGTTTTTTGGGTTTATCTGAACCTGCACGAGCCCTTTTTGCGCCAGCACTTTTACCTGGCGACTAATGCTGGCCTCTGTTTGCCCTAATGCGTCACCAATAGTGCGTTGTCCGGCCGATTCTAAAGATTGTACAATGTGCAGAATCCGCAGCTGCGACACCCCAATGCCCAAACGCTCTAGCAGCATTTGGTCGATGTGTTTATGCGTATCAGAAGATAGGCGCTGCAACGCATAAAACAAACTTCCGTTTTCCCGTCCCTGTTCCATAACCCAAGAGTGTACGCGCTCATGCTTAACGCGTCAAGCTATTTTGCGGTATATGCTTGGTACAAGCTGTGCCATTGCTCTAAGCTCAATGCCTGAGCTCGAACTGTAGGCGCAATTTCGGCTTTAGCTAACAATGCCTCGGTTTCATCACGGTCTAATTGCAGGCCACCACTTAACGAGTTAAGTAATGTTTTGCGTCGCTGCGCAAAGCCAGCTTTTACAACCCGAAAGAACAAGCGCGTATCTACATCGGCAAACAATGGTTGTTCACGAAAAGTCAGTTCCAAAACTTGCGAATCAACTTTGGGCGGTGGCGTGAATAATTCGGCCGGCACCAGTGCACCCAAACGAGCCTGGCAATAAAATTGCACACTTACGCTAAGCAGCGACATTGCGCCAGGGCCTGCACACACGCGTTCTGCAACCTCTTTTTGGATCAAAATTGCCGCCCTAGAAAAGTGATTCGGACTTTCGCACAACACGCGCAACAAGTTGCTGGTCAAATAATACGGAATGTTTGCTACCACTTTATAGTCAGGCGGCAAACTGGTCAGATCAAACTGCAAAATGTCTTGATGCACCACCTGTAAGTTAGCGGCCGGAACGCGCACGGGCAGCTCACGCGCCAAATCAGCGTCAAACTCCACCGCTGTAACCTGAGCAGCTTGCTGCACCAACTTCTGAGTAAGCGTGCCAGGGCCAGGGCCAATTTCCAAAACAGTATCAGTTGGTTGCACGTCGGCGGCAGCCACAATGGCGTCCAGACTTTCGGCGTCGTGCAGCCAATGCTGGCCAAGCGATTTTTTGGTAGAAGGCAGTTGCATGCTTTTATCTTACCACCAACCGGTCGAAACCTTGTGGTTATACGCTGCGCCCCAACTGCCGTAGCGGCTCACGGCGTAGCTGCTGGCCCATTTGAGCTGCGTTACGGCGCTGGTTTTCCAGTCGGATCCAAAGCTCGCCATCTTGGTGCCCGGTGTAGCCTGACCCAAACCATAGCCCAAGTTAGTTGGAATGGTATCCGGAGCATACGCCGGACAGCTGCCAGGATTGCCCTGCACTTTGGTTGGGCACCAGCCAGATTCGTGGCTGATAATATAGTCTACATATGCGTAGTCACCGGAACTAATGCCGGCCAGGGCCATGACCGCTTGCTTGTCGCTTGGGATTGATACGGCTTTACCTCGAGCAACAATTTCGGTTACTGGCTGCTGCGTGACGACCTCTTGAATGGCTCGCCTAGAGACTTCCACGCCATTTTGCAAATCAACTTCGTAAGTAATGACCTTGACGCCCGGCACGCCCTGCTGACGCACAACAGTGGTACCAAAGCTGAGGCTGGCATCTTCTACTACCTGCTGCGGCGCGGCAATAGATTGTTGCTCGCTCACTACCTGCTTGCCCTTGCGGACCAAAAAGACTTGCAAGTTTGCTGTTAACTTAGTGGTTACGTCGGGTTGCACGGTATCGCCATTGCTCAGCGAAATATTCTTTTCTTTTAACAAATCGCCCACGGTTTGAGCGTGCGTACGCACTTGCACCGGGGTTCCAAACAGATTGATATTCACTGGCGTGGCACGATTAATAACCAGCCGATCACCAATTGAACTATCGGTCAGAAAGTTTTTGGTGGGCTCCAAAGTAAGATCATCTTCGGGATACACCGGCACGCCTGCTTGCTTTACAATACTGCGCGGCGTCTGCGCGGCACTGTAAGTAAACGTTTTTGTGCCGCCATCCACGATAGTCACCGGCACAGCGCGGTACACATTAATGCGGAAGTTGTCGCCCACAATTGGGGTGGTTTGCGTGGGCTCCACCACGTCACCCTTGTTGAGCGTAATGTTCAGTTTGGTTAAAAGTTCGCCCACAGTTTTGGCGCGTGTCGGAACGGTTTGCTGCGTTTTGTCGTGGCTCACAATAACAATGTTGGAGTTGTTGGGTTGGAACTTGGGCGTACCACCGTTTGCAGCAACCAACGCCGTAACGCCCATCGCCAGCAATACCACAAACGTTACAAACGGAATGGTAAACAGCGGCTTTTTGGCGAGCCGCTTTACACGTTTAACATGCCGCTTGCCAGCCGCATGTACATTTTTCTTGAATTGCTTCGTTCTCTGTCCCATAGACTGACGCACTGCATACATTCCTTAGGCATCTTTACAGATCACCCCAGTGCTTACGTATATTGTACCAGACCTGGGGCGTGCCAGTTCCCGGAAAAACAAAAAACACCGCTTGCTGGCGGTGCATCTATTCGTGGTGAGGTGCAGGAGCATAGGTTTTGTTTGCGAAAATCCGCACCTATGCCCCCACGGCGCTGTAAAAAGCGCGTGCACCTACACACAATCGAGAGTGATCAGCCCAGCGGCAACAGGTAGTAGCCGTCCGACTGCTTGGAGCCGAAGCCCTGGCGGGTCAGAACGGTACCGTCCACCTTGAAGCGCAGCGGACTGTGAGCCAGCTTGGTCTTGGCGTGGGCGGCGGTCTTGTAGCCGGGGATGATGATGTAACCATAGACCTTGCGGCGACCGTCCGAGCTGAATGACCCACCGTTCTGGTAGATCGGCGTGTCGTTGCCGACACAGTTCAGGTTGCCGGTGTTGGAGGCGTACTGCTCCGAACGAATCGGGAACGTGCCCCGGCCAGTGCTGGTACGAACGTCCAGGTTCCACACCGCCGGGTCCGAAGAGTGGCCGGAAGCAATCAGCGTGTACTGCATGACCGCGTCGGTCGACGAGTTGAACGAGCACGTGCTGCCGAGCTCGACCTTGCCCATCTTCTCGTGGGACGACGGGTTAGTCATGAGCGCGCCAAGCTTGATGGCCACCACATATTCGCTGCCGTCCGAGTTGTGGACGAGCATGCCAGCCACACCGCGCTGAAACGTGAGCGTGGGGGCGGAAGAAGCGGGAGCGGGCTTGGGCGAGCTGGGAGTGGACGAAGGCGTCGGGGTCACCGTGATGATGGACGTCTGGGTGGAAGTTGCGGTGACCGTGGCCGTGGAGCCATCAGGAACTCCGGCGGTACAGGCTGCCAGAAATGCAATCGACGAACCAAGAGCGGCAAAGCCGGCAAGGCTGAGGCGCACAGACATGGCGTGTCTCTCTTCTGCGTGAAGGTACAATACAGTGCCTTAAAAGGCTATTATATTATACACTATTTGACTGTTTTTAGCAACTTTGGTGCTACAGAGCGCGGCCCACAAAATGACCAACCAAGGCAGTGATCAGCATGGCCAGTCCGCCGCCAATCAACACACGAGCAGCCGCTTTTACACGATTGCCGCCACCAATTACGGCGCCAATGCTACCCGAGATAGCCAACGTTAGCAACGAAGTAATAACAATCGCCCAAATTGCCGCGTGACCAGACCAAATAAGCGCCGCCAGAACGGGAAAAATCGCACCAATCGTAAACGAGGCCGCCGAACTCATTGCCGCCTGCCACGGTTTAGACAAATCTTCGTGGTCAATGCCCAATTCATCGCGAGCATGCGCGGCCAAGGCGTCATGATCGTGTAGCTGCTGAGCCACTTGCAGCGCCAAATCTGGCTGCAACCCACGCTGCACATAAATATCTTGCAACTCGTGCAATTCTTCGTCGGGACTATTGGCCAACTCGCTTGCCTCTAGCTTCAGGTCGGCCTGTTCCGAGTCGCGTTGCGAGCTCACCGACACGTATTCACCGGCGGCCATAGACATCGCACCCGCAATCAGTCCGGCAAAACCAGCCGTCAGAATAGCTTGCTTGGAGGAGCTGGCGGCAGCCACACCCAAGATCAGGCTGGCCGTAGAAACAATGCCATCGTTGGCCCCCAAAACGGCGGCGCGCAACCAAGCGGCGCGGTGGGACTTATGACCCTCGTGCCGAGGCACAGGGTGTTCGTGGTGTGAGTCATTCATAGCAGTATCTGTCATGTCTTTATTATACATCAGACGGGGCTGAAGATTGCGCCCATCACACGCTTATTTTATAGTTACAGTGTTCGAGGCACAGCCACGGACGCTAACGGAGTAGACGAGACTGCAAAGGCATCAGCTTGTGGCAGATTTCACCCTTAACACTGCAGCAAACATTCTGATCGCTGGCGCCTTGGCGCTGGTGGCTTATGCAATTGGAGGCAGGCTGGGTTTGTTTGGCGGTAAAGCAACGCAACACGCATTGATCTGGTACTTGCCGGACGTCGTGCTGGGCTGTGTGACCATCTTTTACCTGGGCGACTTTGCAGCCTACATGAGCCAAAACGTCAAAGTCGGCTTTGCCTGTGCTGTAACGGCGCGGTTTGTCTGGCGTGGCTTGATCATGTGGCGCGTGCAGCGTCGTCGCGAAGGCGGCCTGGGCAACAAAGCGGTCAACCTGTTCTGCATCTTTGCAGTGGGCACCCTCACCTTCAAGGCCTGGCAATGCGTCGCTGCCACCGACGCCGATCGCGCTGGATTGCAGGGCATCAATCAGATCCTGGGCATCGTCTGCCTGGGGTGGTTCATTGTCGCAATCTTGTGGCTGGTGGGCAAATCACCCAGCAAGCACCAGTGATCATTCAGATGCGCGAGTGGGCGTGGCATACTTCTGACTTCGGTCGGGCCACGCCCATCATCGCTCGCTTCTGCTCCGTTATTCTTCTAGTTTTTCAATGGGCGCAAAGCTGATATTCAGTTTTTTGGCGCCTTTTCCTTTAAAGAAAATCGTGGCGTTGTCGCCATCCAATTCCATAACTTGGCCAATACCAAATACTGAATGGCGTACGGCGTCGCCTTCGTTTAATTCCGGTACGTACCGAGGTTCGTCACTGGGCACAACTGGCGCGTCTTGGGGTTCGGCCGCGTGGCTGCTTTTGAAGCCGGCAAAATTGTTGGCCTGACCACTATACAAACCGGCGTCAGGCTGGAACTGAGCATCAACCTCGCTCAAAAATCGCGAAGGTGGATTTTGCTGTGCGCCGCCAAACATCATGCGACTGACGGTGTACAGCATATATAGTTCTTCGCGGGCGCGCGTCATGCCTACGTAGCACAACCGGCGCTCTTCTTCCATCTGGAATTCGTCGTACAGCGCGCGGGAATGCGGAAACACCGTTTCTTCCATGCCCACCATAAAGACCACCGGAAATTCCAAGCCTTTGGCGGCGTGCAGCGTCATGAGCGTCACCGCGTTGCCTTCAAAATCAGCTTGATCCACATCGCTCACCAAACTCACTTCTTCCAAAAAGATATCCAGACCTTCGTCCTGGTAGTTTTGTGCAACGTTCAACAATTCTTTCACGTTCTCTACTTTGGATTCACCCGCAGGCGTGCCGTCGTTGACCACATTGTAGTAATCCAGGCGACGAATTAAGCTGTCGATAATTCCGCCCGGCGGCGTGTCGTCCATCAGATCACGTAGTGTGCTGAGCAGATCGCCCAACTCGCTGATGCCTTTAATGGCGCGATCGGTCAGTAGTTCGCAGTTCTCGATCTGCGACACGGCGTCAAATAGGGTCAATTTGTTGGCTTGCTTCCAGGTAAAAAAATTCTCAACCGATTTTGGCCCCACGCCACGCGCTGGCATGTTCACCACGCGCTGAAAGCTGGCGCGATCCTCGGGCTGATAAATCAAACGCAAATAGGCCATGAGGTCTTTAATTTCTTTGCGGTCATAAAAGCGTTGACCGCCCACGATGCGGTACGGAATACCGTAGTGAATAAACGTTTCTTCTACCGAGCGGCTCTGGGCGTTGGTGCGATACAACACAGCGTAGTGGCTGTACTTTCGGAATCCGCTATCTACGCCGTTACGAATGCGGCGCACAATTGCCTCGCCTTCGGCGCGTTCGTTTGCCACCTGTAACATTTGCACGGCCATACCGCTACCGGCTGCGGTCCACAACTTTTTGTCGGAACGCTGCTTGTTTTTGGTGATAATGGTATGAGCCGCATCCAAAATCGCCTTGGTGCTGCGGTAATTTTGCTCTAGTTTAATAACTGTAGCGTTTGGGTAGTCTTTTTCGAAATTCAAAATGTTACGAAAATCGGCGCCACGCCAGCTGTAAATACTTTGCCAGTCGTCACCCACCACAGCAATGTTGTTGCTTTTGTTGGTCATCATGCGCACCAGTTTATACTGTGCAGCGTTGGTGTCTTGATACTCGTCGATCATGATGTAACGAAAGCGTTTTTGCCACTTCTGACGAATTTCTTCTTGCGTGGCCAACATGTCTACCGTGCGACCAATCAGATCGTCAAAATCTAGTGCGGCTGCCTCGCGGAGTGCTCGTTCGTACAACGGATACACCTGCGCCACCGTGCGTTCAATAGGGCTGGATTCGCGATTCGCAAATTCGTCGGGCGTTACTAAATCGTTTTTGGCATTGCTGATCATGCTGGCGATCACTTTGGCCGGATAGCTTTTTTCGTCTACGGCCAACTGTTTGCATGCTTGTTTGATTGCTGCTGTTCGGTCGGACTCGTCCCAAATAACAAAGCTTTTGGGGATGCCAACTTTTTCGCCGTCTTGGCGCAAAATACGCACACAAATGGAGTGGAATGTGCCCATGTATGGCATAAAACTGCGGTTGTCGGGGTCTTCGCCCAGCAAAACAGCCACGCGTTCACGCATTTCGCGGGCCGCCTTATTAGTGAAAGTCACCGCCAAAATGTTATATGCTGATGCTTTGCGCGTCGAAATTAAGTACGCAATACGATGTGTCAGCGTTTTGGTTTTTCCCGATCCAGCACCAGCCTGAATCAACAACGGACCCTCGGTGGTAATTACGGCGCGCTTTTGCTCGTCGTTCAAACCCTTAACCAGCTCGGCCTCGGGACCGGTTATAGCGTCGGGCGGAAGCTCGTCTGCCCATGGATCAAGAATGTCATTTCCCATATGGTTTTATTGTATCAACTAACCGGCGGCACGGCTGTTGTTAATTATTGCATTGGAGGCATCATGTCGATCATCTGGCCCGCCAGCGGTTGGCCCGGTTCGGTCAAAGCTTGGAGGTCGCACGCCAAAATCACCGACGGACTTGCGTCGCCGTTCAGCTGCCCAATTGCAACGCTACCCAGAGTGTCAAACGGAAACTCCTCTACCAATTTTGGCGTGAGCTTGTCTGGAAAAACCGTGCGATCTTCTTGGCCATACGGTGTTACGGTGAGCTGCTGCGAGTTGCCGTTAATAGTCAGCACGTCCTGATTTTTAAGCTTGCCGTGCTTTAAACCAGCAGTTATGTACAGATGCTGACCGGTGGCCAGCGTGAATTTTTGGTAAGCATCGGGGTTCTGCACACAATCTTTGACAATGGCATATCGAGCATCTGGGAGCGGCGTGTTAGACTCCTCGGGAGCATCGGTAGGATTGGACTGATTGGCTGCTAAAAAAAGACCGAGCGCCACTGCGCCACCCAAAATCGCAACTTTGTTCGTTGTTCTAAGCGAATATTTCTCTGTCATCAAATCAGCGTACCGAAGGGTCCGCGCTTTGTAAAGCGTAGTTGGCTAATTTGAAGGCAAGAAATTGGTGTGCGGGAGGTTGGTCATGTTCAGGATTCCCATATCCAGCAAAATATCAAACGCAATAAGAGCCAGGATGAGCAAAACAAGTAGTATGGCAAGCACTTTGCCGGCACCGCCAGACTGCTTGTGATGCGATACCACCGCCTGACCCATAACTGCTGGCTCAGCGGTTTTGCTCCCGCCTACCAACTCAGACTCGGCAGGTTGCGTTGCAAATGCCTCGCTTGAGCGGGCAGGCTCGCGCGCAACGCCTGTCGATGCTGCTGGCGCCCCTCCATCCGTGCCACCCGCAACGAGTGACTGCGAGGGCTTAGTCAAGTCTGGGGTATCGGCACCGTCAAGGTCATCGAATACCAAACCGCTGGTTGTATTGCCAGTGGCGGCTGGCGCGGTGGGCTTTGGCGTGGAGGTATCTTCTGGCGATGGCGGAATATCGTCTACCACTGAACTGGTCGCGATTGTGGCAACGCTATCGGCAGCCGAAGGTTCCGCCGACTTCTCTGCCTCTGAAACTTCTGGCGCACTTGTCGCTTCATCTGTCGTTTTTTGCTCCCGCCCACTAACGCTGGGCTCGGCAGTGATGCCGTTGGCATATCCCTCGCCATCGTTTGTGGACTCGCGCACAACGCCTGTTGCGGGTGACGACGCAGCCTCGTTCCGATCAGAGCCGCTCTGAGAAGCAGCGACGGTCTCTGATTGGTGCGATGCGAGAGCCGGGCTCGAGTCTGCGTCGGTAGGCGGGAGCACTGGAGCGGCAGGACCCGCATCAGTGGAGGCTGCGGCACTCGGCTGAACGGTTACTTTTTTGTTGCTGTCCAACAGCGAACGTTGTTCGTCATCTCGATCTGACATCATCGGATCCTTCACTTGGGGTTTATGCCCTACAATTACTGGTCGAGACGTTGGCGACACCGGCGTTTTGCCCGGACGCGTCACGTCAAAAACCTTTTTCGTTGCACTCTGAGGCGCCGTCTTTACAGTCTTAGCAGTCTTTTTGGCTGGCTTACTCTTCATTATCCTGCTCATGTTGCATTCGGTATGCGGATTCAATTATGCCAGCGAACTTGTACGGATTAATGCTGGCGCCGCCCACCAGCGCGCCGTCACAGCCTTCTACTTCTAGGTAGCCACGGACCAAATTTTCGTCAACGCTCCCGCCATACAACACGCGAATCATGCTTGCAGTGTGCGTGCCATACAGCTGCTCAACCTGGTGTCGAATGTACAGAATCGCTTCTTCGGCTTCGCGAGGCTTGGCCAACTGGCCACCAAAGGTGCTAATGGCCCATACCGGCTCGTATGCAATAACGATGTTGGCGACTTCGGCGGCGGTCAAGTTACTGAGTGCCGATGTAACTTGATCGTGCAGAACCTGCTTGGTCTGGCCCTCGTCACGTTCTTGTTTGGTCTCGCCCACACACAAAATAGGCGTAATGTCGTTGCGCACCGCCGCCTGCACTTTGTCACGGATCATGGTCAGGTCTTCGCCAAAATAAATCCGACGTTCCGAGTGCCCAACGATCACGTAGTGCACCAAATCGCGCAGCATGGTAAACGAGACTTCGCCCGTAAAAGCGCCCTCGTCTTTGTGGTACGCGTTTTGCGCCGCCAGCCTAAATTTGCGTCGATCAATCTGGTTGCTGAGTGGCTGCAACGTTAATAAGCTAGGCGCTAACACCACTTCAATGTTGCGGTGAATTCGCGTCCGCTCTTGCAAGCGATGCACCAGCAGGCTTGCCTGACTAGTGTTCAAATGCATTTTCCAGTTACCAACGAGCAATATTTTTCGGGCCATACGCGTTTCTTTAAAATCTATTTGTAGCTTAGCATAAGCGCCCGCAAAAGTACAAAATCTTACAGACGCTGTTCGCACAATGTCCTACCGTGTTCCTGGGAGGTTTTTGTATGGAAAACACGTCATGTCCACGGCACATTTTGGATCGTCATAATGAAGAACACGCCAAACCCGGCAGCACAGCCAATCAGCTTGTCCCCGGACTCGAGGGGGTTGCTTTTACCGAAGGAGATTGTGCGCTCGACGCCTTAAAATACGCCAGCAGCAACGAACTGCACGCTGTTATGAATCAGGCACAGTCCTGTCAGGAGTTGGGCCGGTGCATACTAAATCGCGCCGCTAACTAACGGTTTTCGAGCGCTTCCACGCCTGGCAATTTACGGCCAGCCATCAGCTCTAAGCTGGCGCCACCACCGGTAGAGACGTGGTCAAAGGCGCCAATTAGCTTGCGCTCGGCGATGTACGCGGCAGTGTCGCCACCACCAACCAAACTGTATGGTCGGTGACCGTAGTCGCCCACAATTGCGTCAATAACAAGTTCGGTACCCTTGGCAAATGGCCCTACCGGCCCCTGTAAACTTGGCGTTTCGGTGACGCCCATAGTACCGTTCCAGACCACAGTGTTTGCCAGCTGGATGCCGCCGGCAATAAACGCGCCGCTGAACGGACCAATGTCCAAAATCATTTCGTCATCAGCGATCACGCGGCTCGATTCTGGCGGCTGCTTGGGGTAGCTTTCTACCTCGGCAATCATGTGCGCGTCCCAGTCAACAATGCGTGTAGTGGCATTTTTGTCTACACTTTTGGCCACCACGCCATCTTGTGGCACGTAAAAAATGAATCGCTCGCGCTTCGCTTTTTCGCGCGCTTTGGCCATGATATCTTTGGCCACGGCCACATCGTTGGACTCGTATTTGCTTTTGGCCACATCAATGCCCTCGGCTGCCAAAAAGGTGTTAGCCATGGCACCGCCGATGGCGATAAAGTCGGCAATATCTATAAAACGGTTTAACACGTCAATTTTGTCGCTAATTTTAGCGCCACCCACAATCGCCATCAGCGGTCGTTCCGGTGTATCCATCACCCGGGTAATACTATCGACTTCTTTTTCCAGAAGTAATCCAGCAACACTAGGCAAATGATGCGTAATCGCTTCGGTGCTAGCATGTGCACGGTGAACTACGCCAAAGCCATCTTGCACAAAAATGTCGGCGAGCTTGGCAAGTTCAGTGGCAAATCCGGCGTCATTTTGCTCTTCTTGCGGGTGAAAACGCAAATTCTCGAGCACCAACACCTGACCAGCCTGCAAACTGCCGGCCATTTTTTGGGTTTCTTCACCAATGCAATCTGGTGCAAATTGCACATCCTGTTTGAGCAGTTCGCCTAATCTTTGGGCCACTTGCTTGAGGCTCAGTTTTGGATCCGGCTTGCCATCGGGTCGCCCCAAGTGCGAGCACACCACCAACTTCACGCCCTTGTTTAGTAACGCTTTTATGGTTTGCAGCGACTGCTGAATGCGGTAATCGTCGGCGATGCTGCCATCTTCGGCCAGCGGCACATTGTAATCGGCGCGCAACAGCACGCGCTTGCCGGCTATATCAATATCGTTGATTGTCTTTTTGGTAAACATAGCGTACCTCTTATGCTTATTATTGTAGCATTCGCGATATTTTCTAGACACTAAAAAAGCCCCTTTCGGGGCTTTTGTTACATCAAGATCCTGCCGGGATATAAGTTGGTTTATTCTTTGTCATGACTTTGTCCCCCGTTTATTTAGTGGCTAGTAAATTTAATCACTAACAGTATTATTATAGCACATGAAAGCACTAGTAAAGTCCGATTGTAGACCTTAGCGCGAATGGCGACTTTCCTTAAACAGTGCTCAGTACATGCTTCGTAGTCTTCCTTAATATACTCGAGGTAATCTAGCTTACTATTGTACCTCTTATACAATTTTCTCGATTCATTAAGATCAAGTGGAATCAGCCAGTCTGCCGTTGCCACAATCCACAGCAACATGCCAAATGCTAGAGCCATAAGACCAATTCCAACACTGAAAAATATAATTTCTGCAGATGTGAATTTAGAGAGCTCTAAGCTCTTACCGGAAAAAATGAACGTAACTATAGCCAGCTCACCTGCAATTAAGGCTAAAACTCTATTTTTAAGGTCGTGGTAATTGGTGCTTAGGTGATCATATAAGCGCCTAAGGTCATCAATTAAAAGAAGTAGTGTTGCCTCTTTATCACCCTCAGGTAACGACATGTTTCCTCCGGCCCACCACATTAGTTTTAGCTAATGATACATGACTCTACACGAAGATGAAAGCAAAGCGAGACAGGCTACTACTGTAGTACGCGGACTTTGATGGTGTCGGTGCCGCCAATCAAGCCTGGTTGGTGACCAGACACGATTACAACGCGGTCGCCGGATTGGAACACGCTCTGTTCTTTGAGCCATTCGGCCAGGTTGGCGCCCACGTTCTCCACGTCTTCGCGCAAGAAAGATTTACTGGCGTACATCAAAGCCATTTGGGTTGCCACACGTGGCGTAGAAGTTACCACAATAATGGGCATGTTTGGCCTGCGAGCCGCAATGCTCAACGCAGTTGGACCAGATTTGGTTTGTGCGATGATCGCTGCAGCGTGAATCTGCTTGGCCAACGCTAGCGCCCCAGAGGTAATTGCTTCTTGCAAGTTATCGGTGTTGCGGTCTGCGGTATAAATAGGATTTAGCGCAGCGTTCTCTTGGGTATACAAAATGATGCGCTTCATGGTTGCCACAGCCTCCAGCGGATAGTTGCCGTTGGCTGATTCCTCGGAAAGCATTACACAGTCGGCGCCAGTAATCACTGCGTTGGCTACGTCAGAAACTTCGGCACGAGTCGGGTCGGGGTTGTCGGTCATGCTGAGCAGCATTTGAGTTGCCACGATGCTGATTTTGCCGTACTTTTGGCACAAACCCAAAATGTTGCGCTGCACCACTGGCACAGCTTCGGGGCTAACCTCTACGGCCAAGTCGCCGCGAGCCACCATAACACCGTCAGAAACTTTCACGATTTCTTCCAAAGCACCGTCTTCAATAGATGCCTGGGTTTCAATTTTGGCAATAATTTTGGCGTCAGAACCTTTTTCGGTCAGAATCTTGCGCAAGTTGGTAATATCGTCGGCCGACTGTACAAAACTGAGCGCAACGTAGTCGATATCTTGCGTTACACCGTAGTCAATGTCGCGCAAGTCTTTTTCGGTCAGGATGTCGCCGCCAAAGTCGGTGTCGGGCAAGTTCATGCCTTTGCGCTTCAGCAAAAAGCCGTCATTGTCGATCTGCACAGTCAGCACGCCGTCGGCAGAAATGTCGGCCACTACACCACGTAAACGACCGTCGAACAAGAACAAACGCTCGCCAACCTTCATTTTTTTACTGAGGTCGTACTGAATTGGAACAATACCGGTCGCGGCGTAGTCTGCGCCAAACTTAAACTGCAATGCGTCGCCAGCTTTGACGTCGATCTGGCCGTCAAAGTCACCCAAACGAATCTTTGGACCTTGCAAGTCTTGCAAGATTGCCACTGGCTTGCCGTATTCTTCGCTCGCCTGGCGAACCCACTCAACACGCTGGCCGTGCTCTTCGTGGTTGCCGTGACTAAAGTTCAAACGGAAGCCGTTGGCGCCGTTTTTCATCATGCCCAACACGCTTTCGTAACTGTCGGTAGCTGGACCAACGGTGGCCAAAATTTTGGTGCGCTTAAACACACGTGAAGAAACATTTGGTGCTTTATCGATGATTGTCATATGGACTCCAAGATAGATTTTTGTTCGTTGGCCCCTATTATCTACCTTTTTGGTCTAGATTGCAAATATTAGCATTACGACTGATGCATCGGTGCGTCCGGCCATTCGGTCATATTCTGCGCGCGCAGATCAATCCACATATCCAAATGGCCGGCGTCTGCCAGTGGTGCAAATTCTTGCGCCGTACGCTCAACTAATTCGTCCAGCGTTTGCGGATAAGGCTGACGCTCCTGGGACGCATCTGCTTTGTATGCCATTTGTAGCGCATCGTCGCCAAATGCTTCGCGAGCCATGATGATTTCGTCCTGTAACGGCTCAGCAAAACGAAGCTCAGGAATCGCCAACAGCCGTAGGTCCTTGCCGCACGCACGAAGCACATGCACACCAACTTGTTTTGCGGTAGCCGGATTATGCAGCTCTAAGTCATCCGCCTCTACCTGGTGAGTCTCGAGCCAGTGGCGTACGGTCAGAAAACCGGCTGTTTGGTCTAAAGTAGTGTCACGCACTTCGTAGTGAAAATGGTGTGGCCAGCCCTCGCGCCAGCGCTCCGTGGTATCAAATTTTGTAACCTCAAACCTAGATAATTGTTCTGTGCTCATAGTGAGCAAAGTTTAACAAAAACCAAACATAAGCGCAATGAACTAAAACAGCCCGCCGGTGGGAAGCGGGCTGTGGATGATATAAGAATGATTAGTAGCCAAGGCTGGGGTTGAGGCCAGATTCGGGCCAAACGTATCGCACCAACTGACGGCCTTTGGCGCTCAGACGGATCCACGGCTCCTGGTAATTACGGCTAAAGTAGATCAATCCTTTGTGGTGCAATGCTTGCACAATGTGGGCCAGGCGTTTTTTGTCGACGCGTAGTGATTCAGAAAGCGTGTCTAGGTCTTCTTCGCCGCTCTCATTAACTTGTTGGAGCACCAGCGCGTAATCTGCTGGCAACATTATCTTTTTCATGTGATGTTGTTCCCCCTTTTATATTAGGTAACATTTTTAGTCTGCGCCGCGATGCTGGCGAAATGCTTGGGATTTACGTTTTGGACAACAACCCCAAGCGAGCCAAAGATTGCCGCAAATACGCGAGTCGCAAACGCTCCAGCCAACCTCCAGGCCAGCCAACCCATGGCAACGTTTCGTACTCCAACGGAATAACTGTTTCGAGCGATAATCGTGTCATATTCCCTCCTTGTTTGGTTATGTTACTTCCAGCTTAGAGGCCAAACTTTAAACCATGCTGAGAATAAGCTTTTATATTTCTGGGAATGTGCGCTTTTTGGCTACTACGTTGGCATCATACTGCGCTATACTGAAAAGTATGTTAACTGTTTTTAAACCTGTAATCGAGCAACCACTCAAGCCCGTAGCTCGAGTACTTCAGCACATTAACCCTAACCTAATTTCGCTGCTTGGCCTGGTGTTTCCGGTGCTGTTTTTTTGGGCAGTTATGCAGGAACAGTACGCTTGGGCGTTGGTGGCGTTTGTGTTTAACGGCGTAGACTTACTGGACGGCATGGTGGCGCGCCTGAGTGGCAACGTTACGGCATTTGGCGGGTTTTTGGATTCCACCATTGATCGTTTTGCCGATTTTACGGTGATAGCGGTGTTTGGTTTTGCCGGTTTGGTGGGCTGGAACATCATTTTGCCTCTGTTAATGCTGACCTATCTGATCAGTTATATGCGGTCACGCACCGAACTGGCCGCCAAAGGCAAATTGACCGCCAGTGTGGGCATAATTGAGCGCACCGAGCGTTTGCTACTAGTGTTTATAGGCCTGCTGTTGTATGCAGTCTTCCCTAATACGCAAGTTGGTGGTCAAAATGTTTTGGGCCTGACTTGCCTGCTCCTGATTGCACTGTCCGTGATTACGGTGGCGCAGCGCACGGCGTTTGCCTATCAAAAGCTCAAAGATTTTTAGCGCTTTTTGCGTGGTTTGATGGGCGGCACTTCGTCGTCTACTTCTGGATATTTGTCGGCGTTTTTGCGGTAGTAGTCTACCCATTTATCGCCCTCGTCTACCGTAACTGACTCCACAAAAATGCCGCCAGTAAAGGCGCCGGCGCGCTCGTTTTTAACAGCTTGAGCATTGGCAATTTCCTGGTCATCCAGGCCCAAAATAGTCTTCAGGTCGTCCAACGCCTGTTGTACGTCGGCGATTTCTTTAATTGCTTCGTCGCGGTTGGACACCGGAATTTCCTGCGCCTCTTCCAGAATCTTGGCCACCAGCGCTTCGGCATGTTCGGTCTTGTCGAGCGTGTAATATTCGGGGTCGGCGCCCGACGCAATTTGCTGCTCCACAATTTTATCGCGCACTAATTTGTTGAAGATAAACTTTGGCATATCTGTATTGTACACTGCTGCGCACGCGCGTACACTGAAATCATGAGCATTATTAACGTTGGTTTTGGCGGTAAACGCGATGAAGACCGCAGGCTGCCGCCCGGCCAATCCCAGGTCAAAAACTGGCCGGTACTCACCTACGGTGCCACACCGCACATCAGTACCAAAGATTGGCAATTGGTGATTGACGGCGAGGTCAACAAACCCATCACGCTGAGCTGGGACGACTTTATGCAACTCCCCAAAACCACTATGACCACCGACATTCACTGTGTGACTCGCTGGAGCAAATTAGGTATGGAGTGGCAGGGTGTGTCTTTGGATGAGCTTATTGCCCAAGCGGGCGGCCTCACTAAAAAAGCACAATTCCTGATAGCGGTCAGCCACGGCAACTACACAACCAATCTGCCAATTGGTGACGTAACCGACGGCCAGGCCTTAGTGGCTTATGAAGCCGAGGGCCAGCCATTACCCGATGAACACGGCGGTCCGGCTCGATTATTTGTGCCGCACTTATATTTCTGGAAAAGTGCTAAATGGATAAGACAACTGACGTTCACTGCTCAAGACCATCCAGGGTTTTGGGAAATGAATGGTTACCACAATTACGGCGATCCGTGGCGCGAGCAACGATATGACACCGATGTCTAGCCCAGGCGAACCCAGCGAGTGGTTCGCCGCCACCATTACGCACATCGTGCAAGAAACGCCCACTGTTAAGACGTTCGTGTTTGCCATGCCACATCCCGTGCATCATGCGGCTGGCCAGCACTACGAAATTCGTCTCACGGCGCCCGACGGATACCAGGCGGCGCGCTTATATTCCGCCGCATCTGTTGCCACTGGCAAAAATCACCTGGAACTTACCGTGGCACTCATGCCCAACGGCGAGGTCTCGCCCTATTTGCATCACACGGCAACAACAGGCACGCAAGTGGAAATTCGCGGTCCCTTGGGCAAGTTTTTTATGTGGGATCCGGCTAGTACGAGCCCCGTTTTGCTGATTTCCGGCGGCTCTGGCGTGGTGCCGATGCGCTGTATTTTGCAGGCACATGCCCTGGCTAAATCCACCACGCCCATTCATCTGTTGTATAGCGCACGAACCTATTCCGAAATTATCTACAAAAACGAACTTTTACGTACACACAGCCTTGCCGACCACACTACCATTACTGTAACCGACGAAAAACCACTTGGCTGGCACGGCAAAACCGGTCGGATTGACGCGGCGCTGCTACAAGAAATGCTCGACAGCCTGCCGCCAAACCCACTGTGTTATATATGTGGAGCCACGCCTTTTGTAGAAGCCATGGCCAATACACTGGTTGCTTTGGGAATTCCTGCAGAACACATCAAAGCCGAGCGCTTTGGCGCAACTGCCTAACTTTACTCTTGCTTACTTTTGTTATATAATATGCGCGAGCTTTGGCTCGTTCCCGTTTTTTTGTTCGATCACTCACCCCAAGGGAGTCCCCGGTGGACACAAAAGACACGGAGTACCTGAAGAGTCTTCCCAAGGAGGAGGCCGCGCGCATTCTGCACGCCCGCAACGTCGCCATCCAGATGAAGCTGTACCAGAAGACAGGAGTCATCTCCTCCATGGCGCAGCTGGCCTACGGCAGCGACATGGTCTTCGACTACTTCGTTCTGTCGCTGGTCGACAACTACCTGCACACCTACCTGTCGCAGCCGACCGACCAGCGAAACGTCGCCGACGCGCTTCGTGACACCATGCCCGCCAAGGGTTCCGATGTTCAGACCGCCGCCGTCTTGATGGCCAGGCTGGACGTCACCCGCGTCGCCGCAGCAGCCGAAAGGCTGAACACCAGCACCGACGAGGTCGAGACCGCTCTTACGCTCGGCATCGCGCACTGCCTGGACTCCGAGCAGATGATGACGCTCAGCGTCCTGATGGGTGTCCTGATGGTCGGCGTCGCCGCCTGCAACAACCTGCGCCGCCCGCGCACCTGATCAACAACAAAACGGGACGGACGAGTTCGTGGAAAGCAGCGTCGCTCATGCGACAATCAACACACTGCCTCGCGAACCCGTCCTCTCCCCAAGTATTTTTAGCACCCTAAGGCTTGGGGTGTTTTTATTTGCGCTTGCGATTTGACCCTAAGTGGTGTAAGTTCTTCATGTAGCTGTAGATTCGGATGTTCAGGAGTGTTCGTGCCACGTGAGCCCCGACGAATATCGTTCCCCGACGACTTCGTCAAGCATTTTGCTGAGCTTTTTCCTCAAGCCGAGGAGGCATACTCGCGTATTCACCGTCGGCTCGACAAGGGCCTTATCGACGAGGTAGCATCCTTTTTGCTCAGCCAGATCAAAAAATTCTCTCCCGCAGAGATTCTGAACCAGCTGGACGAAAACAGCGTGCTCAACCCTGAGTTCGTCAAGGAACTCGAACGACGTCGCGACATCGCCGAGCTTTACGACAAAATTACACGCCTCGCGCGTTCCTCACTTACATAACCCCACTCCAACCTCCCTGCACTACCAAAAAGCCCAAGCACTCGCTTGGCATGCCGAGGGGCGGCCGCATTCCATTTTCGTTGGCCGCCCCTCAGTTCTCCCCCTGAAATGTAGGCTACAATAACGTCCAGGTCCAGGTGGGCGTTCCGCCAGAATACGTCAGCGTAATGCTTTTACCAGTTGGCACAACTACCATACCCGGACCGCTCAAAACAGCAGTGCCGTCCACGGCAACAGCAGTTACCGTTGCCGTACCGTTATTAACCTGTACCGCGGCATCACGCCAGAATGGATTACGAAATGCTGTGGTACTGGCCGATATTGTTGGCGCGGTGGTTGCGCCCGGACCTTGATCCATATACGTGACCTTGATATCAGTTGGGTCTGAAACATTCAGCGGCGAAATACTGCCTCCAATATTGATACTGCCAGTTGCGCCGCCGGTGCTGTCTACGACGTGATTCATGCTACCTTCTACAGACAGAGCGTTAATGACCACGCGACCACTGGCTACAACATGAACACCGTTTACGCATGCCTCAATACTTGCGCCGCCAATCCAGTTGTAGTGTTGCTGCACGACCGAGCTAAAGAAAGCGCCCGTGAGCATACCGGTGTAGCAGTAAATTGCCGCCAATCGGTCGGCCGATAGGTGCTCGCCCATGTAAAAACCATAGGTTGCGCCTTCAACCGAACAGTTGTTCATGACAGACAGGTCGTTGTTGCCCGGGGCCGGCATGGCTATGCCAAAGTTCCAACCTGGGGTGCTATAGCTGGCATTGAGTTGGTTTGGTGTAGCATTTGGAAGGAAACTGACGTCTTCAAGATGAGCGTTCGCGATACCACGCAAGTCGATACCAGACGTATCAGAGCCACGACTCGTGTGCGGCACCTGAATTTGGATGCCGCGAATAACAATATTACAGTTAGAATATTTTGCGCCCGATACGTAGCCGTTTGGTAGCGTGGGGCCGCCCAGCACACTTCCTTCGTTTGAAGTGGCCGACAGGTCGGTTGCGTTCCAGGTGGATTTGAGTACAACTCCGTTAATCTGTCCGGCAGTCGCGTTCCAGTGTGGCATAGACGCTGCATCGGCAGTGCCAATAAAGGCCAACGTAACTTTGTTGGCGGTTTCTGCAACCACCGGCAATGCCAGCTGCGCGTTTCCGCTTCGGTCGGTTCGGCCAGCTGAAGTAAGCGCGTACACAGCTGGTGGAAAAATAACTTCGGCGTAACCAGAATTTGCGGCAGCATAGGTTGCGGCTGCGTCAATAGCCGCTTGAATTGCAGCAGTGTCGTTTGTTGTGCCATCGCCCACGGCACCGTACGCGGCGTCCTTGACGTTAAATTGCCAGGCATTCGTGGCGGCAGTTTGCCACGAGGCAGCACTAGCGCTAGTTGCGGTAAGAACTTTGCCGCTGGCAGGAGTACCGCTTACGGCAACACCATTAACTTTGGCAACAGTTGGGTTGGGGTAGGTGCCACTCAAATCACCGGCGGCGGCAGAGCCACTTTGCAATGCGCCGGTTATACGGCTGTCATCGCCGGCGGCAACGGTGCCGCTAGTGGTGCCTACGGGCAAATTAGCAGTTGGCACTTTGGAGCTTCCGTTCAATGGAGCATAGCCATTGGCCGCGCCCTTGTTGCTGACAAGTTCGGCGCCTGCGGCGCTTACCTGGCTACTTTGAAGCGTGCCGTCGCTATTGTGCGCGACGCTCAAAAAGTCGTTTAATACTGTACCCCAAGTACCGGCATCTGATCCAGGATTTGGCAACCGCGCCATACACTACCCCTAGTTTTTAGCATTACCACTATTTAACCATAAATTGTCGTGAAAAGTACATACTTTTAGTGCGCTAAACTGAGCAAAATAACACCGCCAATGCTCACAAATGCGCCAATAAAGGGCACCAGCGCAACCGCCTCGTCGAAAGAGCGACGAGCGAGCAAAACCGTAAGCACGGGATAGCAGGCAGAAAGAGCCGCCACAATGGCGCCGGAACTATTTTCGCGCGACAGCCCAACGTTCAGCAAGGTGGCCGCGCCCAGCGAAATGCCGCCCGACAGCAAAATGAACCTGTTTTTGCAGCCCTGAACCACGTGTTTTAGCGTAATAACTTCGGTGGCCTTAACCATCGGAATAAATACGCCGAATGCCACGGCCATTGCACCAAATTCTAGCAACGATGCCAACTGCCAACCCAAACGCGTGATTGCCTGTGCCGCAAACGCATAGCCCAGCCCCCAACATATGGCTGTTCCCAAGGCCAACAACGGGCCTTTTTGCAGCTTGCGAGTAGCGATTCCTCTGGCGGTCAACAGACCCGACGCCGCCATCACGCCAGCCATAATCATATAAATAGCCAGTATTTGCAGACCACTTAAGCGAGCGCCAAATATCGCAAACGCAATAATTGTCGTTACCAACGGATACGCCGCGCTCAGTGGCGACACCAACGCCACGGGCCCAAGCGCCAACCCCTTAAAGTAACTGAGCGCACCCAGGGTGATCACCACGCCCGACGCAGTAGCGTAATACACGCCGGTTGCTTGCACGTGGTGCCCATTACGCCAAAACAACAGATACAAAAGGGCGTAGCCCACCGCCACCAAACAGTTGATCAACAGTGACGCCAGCAGTGGTCCGGCGGTTCGCGAAGCTTTGGCATCAAAAAAGCCCGAAATTCCCCAGCCAAATCCGGCCAACAACCCGAACACAATCGCCAAAAAGTCAGTATGCATTGTGTTAGTGTACCGCCAAAGGCGCGCATTCGAAAGCGATTTACATTGCTGGTACTATATATAAGTATGAAAATGAAGCGCATCAAAAAGCTGCTCAAACGACCCGCCCGGCGCAAGCTGGTGCATCTGTCACGCCGTGATGGATTCATGCTTTGCATTGGTGTGGGGCTGGCACTAGTGGCGCTTGTGATTGGAAAAGAAATGCAAGTACAACCCACACCGCTCGCCGCAACCGGCGGCATTACCATTCCATGGGTCCCCGCCTCTGTTAAACAGTGGCAGCAGCCCATTACCCAAATGGCGCAAAAATATGACATCGACCCTAACTTGCTAGCCATTATTATGACCATGGAGTCGGGCGGTTACGCCAAGGCCGACAGTGGTCAAGCTCAAGGATTAATGCAAATTACGCCGCCCACTGCGCAAGATATTGCCAGCAAATACCTCAAAAAACCGGTTGCCTCGTACAACATCTGGGACCCTAAGACTAACATTGAATTTGGCGCTGCGTATTTGGCGCACTTGCGGGATGTTTTTGGAACGAGCGATCAAGCTCCCAGCTGGAACGTTACGGTTGAACTGATTGCCGCAGGCTACAACGGCGGGCCGGGAGCCGCAAGCAGTCTGGAAAAAGGCGACGGCCTGCACGATGTGCAAACCGTCTCCTATAGCCGCGACGCCTACAATATGTGGCGCGAACGGCATGCTTCAAACAGTCCCACCTTTGATCGCTGGAAAGAACGCGGTGGTATTGACCTGCTACAGAAAGCCCAAAACCCTTAGACTACTGTTGCTGGATGTAAACACCCGTCCCCGGATTGGCCGGATCAAGATTGAGCAAATCGCTCACCGTTACCAATGTATATCCCTGCTGAATAAGGTCCGGAATAATGCGCTGGTAGGCTGCGGCCGTAGTGGGGTACAAATCGTGCGACAGCACAATTGCCCCTGGCTTAACCGCCGACATCACTCGTTGGTACACGATGTTGGCGTCGCGATCTTTCCAATCATCCGGATCAACGCTCCACAGGATAAATGGTTCACCCACAGCATTCACCACTGCCTGGTTATACGATCCATACGGAGGGCGCACAAAGAACGGTCGCTTACCTACAACATTGGTGACTGCTTGCGCCGTGCGATTAACTTCGCTCTGCGCGTCAGCCAGACTCATGTTTGTCAGATCAGCATGATCCCAAGTATGATTGCCAATGTCATGGCCTTCTGCTGCCTCACGTTGCACCAGCGACGCATACGACGCTACTCGCGAGCCCACCACCATAAAGGTGCCGTGGGCTTTGTATTGCTTGAGTGTATCCAAAATGGTTGCGGTGCCCGGCCCTGGGCCATCGTCAAACGTTAATGCCACACATTTTACCTTGGTACAATCGGTGTTTGAACCATTGACCAGTGGCTGCGCGCCTTGCCCGGCGGCGGCCTTTTTTGCTGCAGCGTCGGCGGCTGCTTTTTCGGCAGCAGCTTTCTGGGCAGCAGCTTGCACTTGCGCAATATAATCAGGGAAAATTTTGCCGACAATAGCGTCATTCAGATCGCCGTTTAAGCTATTGATAGCGAGCGGCGCTTTGATTATTCCCAGCGAAATATCCGCTACCTGACCTGGCTCAAAAATAATGTTGATCGTATTGCTATCCACTATTTCAAACTGATCAAAATGCGCCGCGGTTGGCGTGGTGCCAGCTTCCACCAGACTTTGATTGTAGTTCATGGTGCCCAAAATGCCCGGCAGTTCTTTGCGCGCAGTATCGCTTGCTGTTTGCAAATAGGCGCTATCTTTAAAGAGGTCCGAGGTTTGAATCTCTTTGCCGGTAACGCGGTCGAACAAGGCATTTATGGTGATGTCGCCCTTTTTGCCATTTATGACCCATTTACCGGTGTATTCAAAGTTAATTGCTTCTTTGCTAGCGTAATTAACCATTCCTAAAATGTTCAGTTCGTACGGCGCGCTGCCCCTGGGCTTGCTGGCCACCTGCTTGCGAAAATCCGTAACGTAGTCGTCTATTTTGGCTCGAGCCGCGGCATCCAGCTGTTTTTGCCCGGTCACCGGATACATGACGTTCATACGATAATCGTTGTTCCATTCTACAGTGGTGTCAAAGGTAATGTTGCTAAACTTCGTTTTTTGCGTAGAAGACGTTTCCTTCACCTTATGATTCTGATGGTTTTTGTAAAGCACAACGCCAACAACAACAGCTACAATCGCCAAAATGATAATCGCCGCAATAAGCAGGCGGCGACGGGTGATTTTTTTGTACACAGTTAACTGAACGGGTTCGTTATTTTTATAGTTTTTATGTTCCATGATACGTATGATTATATATGTTTTTGGAGCACACCAGCAATGATTTTGCTGTTCATTTTAACTGTATATTAATAATTGCTGTCGGCGCGGTATACTGAGTATTATGAAAGCTCAATCGTCATTCTTGGCTCGGCACAAACGGTTCGTTATCTGGGTAACATCTATTACTGGGGCGCTGGTAGTACTGGCGATTGCAGTTTATATTGCCTTTCAGGTGAGCCCTTGGCCCAATGCATTAGTCATTCGCTACTTCTTTGACAAAGGTGGCACCAAAATGGCAGCCAGCATGGAAAAATATGTGCCGGCCGGCATTGTTTCGGTTAAAAATCAGCAATACCGCGAACGCGACAAAGACGCCAAACTTGATGTTTTTTATCCGCAGCAGGTTGCCAACACTAGCACGGCACTCCCAACTATTGTGTGGGTGCATGGCGGCGCCTGGATTTCTGGCAACAAAGAGGCTGTAGATCCATATTTGCAAATCCTGGCCGGCCAAAACTACACCACGGTGGGCATAGATTACACAATTGCGCCTAATGCCAAGTATCCTACCCCTGTTGTGCAGACCACGGCAGCTTTGCGCTATTTGCAGCAAAATGCCAAGCGGCTGCACATTGACCCCAATAATATTACTCTGGCTGGCGACTCAGCTGGTTCGCAAATTGCCGCACAGGTCGCCACTATCATCACTAATCCGTCGTATGCTCACTCAATTGGTATTTCTGCACCATTGGCGGCCTCGCAGCTGAAGGCAACTATTTTGAACTGTGGTGCTTATGACCTGACTCTGCCCAATTATAATGGCGAGGACGGCAAATTCCTAAAGACGGTTTTGTGGGCATATTCCGGGTCTAAAGACTTTTTGTCTGATGCAACTATCAAGCAGGCATCGGTGGCCGACTATGTAACCAAGGACTTTCCGCCCAGTTTTATAACGGCTGGTAATGCTGATCCGCTGGAGGCGCAATCCAAAGAATTTGCTGCTGTTCTGACCAAGTTGGGCGTGGCAACCGACACGCTTTTTTACACCGAGAGCCACCAGCCACGGCTGCCGCACGAATACCAATTTGACTTAACAACCGCTGACGGGCAGAATGCCCTGAAGCGTATTGAGAATTTTTTGGCCGCTACCATTCACTAGCCACAGCTCTTACGTGATTTATAGCAAAAATTAACAAATATTTAACATTTTCGCTATATATTTAATAGTAAGGTAATATTTCAATCAGATGCGACTCTTAATCATCGAGGATAATCTTGCATTAGCATGGAGACTCCAAGCTTCATTGGAAAACGATTTTGAAGTGCACATGGCACGAACCGGCGCCAGCGGCCAGCGCCAGGCCGAAACCGGTCGTTTTGATCTGATAATTTTGGATCTTGGCTTGCCCGACATGAGTGGCGCCGAGGTGTGCAATGGTTTGCGAGCCGCCGGCATTCTAACGCCCGTCTTAATCCTGACCGGCGAGGACACCGTGCAAACAAAAGTGCACTTATTTAGCGTAGGAGCAGACGACTACGTAACCAAACCGTTTGATCTGGAGGAGCTGCGCGCTCGAATCACCGCCCTGCTTCGCCGCAGGCAAGTGGGCGCGCCGCCGCAACTGCTGCAAGTTGGGAAGCTACAGATCAATCCGGCTCAACGCACCGTTAAATATGAAGGCACTGCTATTCATTTGCGCCGCAAAGAATTCGACATCCTAGAGTACCTGGCACGCAATCAAGGCAAAGTGGTAACGCAAGCAATGATCTTTAATCACGTATGGGGTGATTTTGACAAAGACGTCTGGAACAATACCGTTCGCGTTCACGTTAAACACCTGCGCGACAAGATTGATCGCCCCTTCAACGCCTCACTATTAAAAACGGCGCGTGGCGTAGGATATGTCCTTAGAGCACCCTAGCGTGGTACTATTAAGGGCAACGCACCACTAATATAAAAAGGAGAAATGGCGTGGAAAATGTCATTACCACCATTCTGACCAGCACGAGCACTCGAAGTGACGCTGCTGTCGAAAAAGCACTTATTCAAGAAGTCGGAGTGGCCTCGCCGTGGGCGGATTAGGCCATCAGTTCTAAGGTTATGCTACGTTCTACTCAGGTGTCAAAACGATTTGAGCGGGGCGTAGCTTTTTTGTTGGCGCCTCGATCTACAGATCCAAATACAAGCAGCCGCGAATTAGCCCTACACACCATATTTTTAGGCACGCTGTGCTTAACCTTTGGCGCGCTCATTATTGTATGCGCTAATTACTTCTTGTTACACCTCACTTATTTGCTTTTGCGTATCGCTGTTATTAGCGTCGTGGCCCTAGCACTACTGGGACTATATACGATGGCTTTGCGCCAGCGCTTTACGTTGCCGGCCTACAGTTTGCTGGTTGTGTATTTTATAGCAGCCACCGCAGCCTGCTGGCTCTGGGGAGTGGAAGCTCCTATTGGCACTTTGCTTTTTGCGTTGGTAGTTATTTTTGCCGGCATTTTGCTGGGCGCGCGGTATTCGTTATATGCAGCATTGTTAGTGGTTGGCATTCAGATGCTCTTTGTGGCGCTGCTGCACGCGGGCATTGCTCACCCCGATAAGTCTTGGGCGGCAACGCCTGCACGCTTTTACGATGTTATTGTGTACGCCATTATTCTGGGAAACATAGCGCTTATTTCGTGGCTGTTTAACCGTTCTATGGAGCGGTCACTGGCACGTGCACAGCGATCAGAACGCGCGTTGCTTCGTCAAAAAGAAATGCTTGAAGTTACGGTTGAGGAGCGCACGCGCCAGGTGCAGGTTGCGCATTTGGAGCGCACGCAGGAATTGTATCGTTTTGCGGAGCTCGGCCACATGAGCGTCGCACTTTTGCATGACATGGCTAATTATTTAACTGTGCTGTCGCTCGATATCGAGGGGCTCAAGCAGGCCCAAAAGAATCGATCAACTGCCGTACGGCGAGTACAGGAAAGCACCCGTCACCTGAACAGTCTTATTAAGCAGGTGCGCGGCCAAATCCAAGGTGAAACCACTATTACCAGCTTTAATATTGCCACCGAAATCGACCAGGTTATTAAAATCCTGGAATACAAAGCCACTGCTGCTCAGGTACAGGTTATGTGGCAGCCCGCACCCGACCCTTCGGCGCTTGCCTACACTGGCAAAGTTAATTATTTTTGGCAAATTATCATGAACCTTATTTCAAACGGCATCGACGCATACGACGGCTACGCCAGCCAGCACAAAACTGTAGCGATTCGCGCCACGCGAACTGCGTCTGACATCGTTATTTCTGTTACCGATTTTGGCAAAGGTATTCCAGCCAACAAGCACGACAAAATTTTTGAGCCGTTCTACTCCACCAAAAAAGATGGCACCGGCGTCGGTCTGGCGATCACCAAACGCATGGTCGAAAAGGATTTTGGCGGTACCATTGCCCTGGAAAGCTCCAAGGAATTTGGCACGATCTTTACCGTCACGCTGCCCACTAAGGCTGATTAGCCCATGGATGTTTCGCTCCAAAAAGCACTCCATTTTTTGCAAACCGCCCAGCAATCAGATGGATCTTTTTTGAGTAATTCGAGCTCGCAGCAAACACCATTTGTAGCCCAACATACCTACCACACCATATTTGCTCCGGCGCTTATATTGAGCGCGCTTGCCACTGTTCCGCGCACGGCGGCAATCCGCCAAAAGCTGGCGGATTTTTTGCTGGCCCAAAAAAATCCGCACTGGTCGTTCAACTACTGGACACGTACGAGCCTCCAAAATAAAACTATGCCGTACCCTGATGATCTGGACGATACGTTTTGCGCGCTAACCAGCCTGTGGTTACATGACTCGTCGCTTATTACCGAAGAGGCGCTGGCTCATATGGCCAAGCTGCTGATCGCAACCGAGGTCGCCGTGGGCGGTCCCTACCGGACATGGCTGGTGGCCGCTAACAGTCCAAAAATATGGCTCGATACCGACATTGCCGTTAACGCCAACGTCGCGTACTTTTTGCAGCTAGCCGTGCAGCCGCTGCCAAATCTTACGGCTTATTTGGAAACGGCTATTGTTCAGCAAGCCTTTCGGTCGCCGTATTATCCTGACATGTACCCCATTATTTATTACATAGCTCGCACATATCGAGGTCCGCAACAAGCGGCGTTGGCACGCGTTTTGTGCGATAATATGCAGTCCGACGGGCATTGGGGTACTCCGCTACGCACTGCTTTGGCCGTAAGCGCGCTGTACAATCTGCAACAACCAGTAGCCAAAACCGCGCCGCAGTATTTGTTGGCCACGCAACAATCTGACGGATCGTGGCCAGCCGAGGCTTTTTGTATCGACCCTACAAGAGACGGCATGGTGCATTACGGCGGTTCGGCGGCGCTAACCACCGCGTTTGTTCTTGAGGCGCTGCAAACCAAAAAGCCGCGCGTGGCAAAGCCGGCCGCGCAGCCCAAACGCCCAAGCACCTACACTGCCGCCATTGCCAAGCAAGCCATAGCTGACTGTCAAAACTTAAGCGTATCTGTTAGGCAACCGCTACTCGCAACGCTCAAACATGCGGTGCACGGCAAAAATGGCGAAGAAATAATTGCGCTGGCTCACCATTTTTACAAAGATTTGCGACAACCGCTACTGCTCAAGCCGGAAGTTATAAACCATCTTGCGACGGCTAACTTATACGGCTGGACCGCGTACACATTGTATGATGACGTGCTGGATGGCGATGCCCCGCCCGCCGTTTTGCCTGCCGCAAACGTTGCCATGCGGCGCTCGGTACACCATTTTGAGCAGGCGGCGCCTGACAACGCTGCCTGGCTAGCACACCTTGACCAAGTGTTTACCACCATGGATAGCGCCAATGCCTGGGAAACGGCCCACTGCCGCTTTGCGATTCACGACCAGCAAATTGCTATCGGCGCTCTGCCAAAATTCGGCAAACGCCAGCAACTTGCTAACCGATCGCTGGGGCATACGTTGGTTCCAGCAGGCGTGCTCGCGGCAGCTGGTATTTTGCCCCAAGATTCTCGGGCACAAAAACTACAAGAAGCACTGTGCCATTACCTGATTGCCAAACAGCTCAACGACGACGCTCATGACTGGGAGGACGACTTGCGCGCCGGGCAAAACACCTACGTTGTGACGCATATTTTGCGCTCGCTGCGCATTCCGCCAGGCACATATGATCTGGAGGACCTTATGGCAAAGTCCGCGCACCAGTTCTGGCACCGTAGTCTGCCACAAATTTGCAAAACTATTTCGCTGCATATCGCCTCCAGCCGGCAGGCGTTGACCAGCAGTGGTCTGCTTAAACCAGACAATGTTGTGAGCAGGTTGCTGGACAGTCTGGATCAAGTGATGGCCAACACGCGGTCAACCATCACCCAGACTGAAGCATTTTTGAAGGCGTACCGTTCGTAGATTACATCGCGTGTGCTCGGCGGCGCAAGCGGCGAATCCACAAGGCAGCGACGATCAAGGCAGTAGCTCCTCCTGCAATAAGTGCAGTCTTTTGGCCAGTGTTGGTCAGACTGCCCCCGCCGGCACCTGCCAGTACGCCAACAACGGTGTCGGTTGCGGTGGTGTCGTTCGGGTTGGGGTCGGGTGTTGCCGACGTAATGCTTGCGGTAGTAACCAGGTTGCCGGTCTTGTTAATAGTACCTGTTAGGAATATTTGGTAGCTCGTGACGGGGAATGTTGCCGCGTTACAGGTAAGCGTTGTGCCGCTCAGCGTGCATCCAAATGGATTTGTTGCAGCCATGGCTCGGGGGAAAATAGCGTTGTTGAGCTTGGCCAAAATTGAGCTACCACCGGGCTCGGTACCGCTTACGTTGTCCACCTTCAGCCCTTCTGGCAATTGCGATGTCATAACCGCATCAGTAGCTACGGATGGGCCGTGGTTTGTGAGCGTGTAGGTGTAGGTAATATGGTCGCCTTCGCGGTAGGTCTTTTCTTCGTGTGTAATGTCTATCGAGAGATCAGCAGAGTAATCAACCGGGTCTGAAGTGCTGGCCGTAGTAGTCGTAGCCGTATTTGTGCCGTTGAAGTTTACCGTTGCGCTGTTGACGGCAGGATTGGGTGCATCCGCGCCAACCGCTACATCAATGTCAACCTCGTCAGTAGCTCCGTTTGCCAAGTCTGATATTGTACAGGTTACGGTCTGGCCAGCTGCCGAACAGCTCCAGCTGCCAGTTAAGCTCGTAAAGCCCTTGTATGTCATGTAGGTTGGCAGGTTGTCCGTAATTTGCATGTTGCCCGCGTTATCCGGGCCGTTGTTGGTAGCCGATAACTTGTAGGTAGCATCTTCGCCGGCGGTAATAGTGCCCTGAAGTGCTTTCGTAATCTCTACGTCGGCCTGCGCCTGGTCAAAGTTAACGGTGTCTGTGTCGCTGTTGTTGGCAGGAGTCGGATCCGTTGTAGCCGAAGCGACCGAAGCTGTGTTGTCGATGGTTGAGCCGGTAAAAGTTGGGTCAACTAATACTGTCAAGGTAATGGGCACCGTTGCCGCATTGGCCATGGTCGGACCGGTGGTACAGGTTACAGTCTGGCCCGAGTCGCTACATACTACATCAGTATCGGTTGAGGTAGCGCTGACGTAGGTAAGCCCTGCTGGCAACGTGTCGGTAATTGTGGCTGTAGAGGCGTCGGATGGGCCGTTGTTGGTTGCGGTAATGGTGAAAACGCCGTTGTTACCTGCCTTGAAGTTGCCGGTGTGGGTTTTACTGATCGACAAGTCGGCGCTGGCGACAACCGTATTCGTCGCCGTTGAGCTGTTGTTGCTGGTATCAGGGTCGTTCACTCCAGTTGGAGCTGCAACCGTGGCTGTGTTGTCCAGGTTTCCGGTGGCCGACGGCTCAACAGATACAGTCAGAGTGATTGTGGCCTGGTTGCCACTAGTAATCGCACCACCTGTACAGGTTACAACCTGGCCGACGGCGTTACAGGTTGCGCCGGTGGCACTGACGTAGGTAAAGTTATTGTCCAAAGTGTCGGTAACAGTGAACGACGAGACGTTGGACGGACCGGCGTTGCTCACCACAATGTCATACGTAGCATTGGAGCCAGCAGTAATGTTGCCGGTGTGGGTTTTACTGATCGACAAGTCGGCGTTTGGTTCAACACTAGCCGAATCGTTGCCCGTGTTGTTAGCGCTATTAGAGTCCGTTATGCCAGCCGCAGTCGCTACCGTGGCACTGTTGTTGATCGTACCGCTAGCGCTGCCGCTAATCGCCACGTCAATGGTCGTGACCTGCGCTGGATCGCCGGCGCCAATCGCACCACCTGTACAGGTTACAACCTGGCCGACGGCGGAACAACTTGCCGCGCTGCCAGCTACTGTTCCCACAAACGTAACGCCCGCTGGCAATGTGTCGGTAATTGTGTAGCTTGGTGAGTCGGCAGATGGGCCATTGTTGGTCACACTAAATGCATATTGTTCTTGCTGACCAGCTACGAAGCCACTACCAACGTGACTCTTGGTGAGCGCCAAGTCAGCATCCGCGTCAACAGTAACAGTGTCGGTTGACGTGCTATTGGAGGTTGGGTCGGGTGTTGTGCTGCTTTCTTCGGCAGTGTTCGATACAGACCCGCTGGCAATTGAGTCCACCAATACGGTCAAAGTGATCGGCGTTGAGCTGTTTCCGGCGGCAATTGTACCACCGTAGTTACAGGTTACCGTGTCTCCACTATTGCTACAGGTCCAGTTTGTGCCCGCAGCAGATACGTATGAGAAGTCAGGATCCAAGGTGTCCGTCACCGTAACACCGTTAGCTACCGTGGTGGACGGACCGGCGTTATTAACAACAATCGTAAAGGTGCCGTTAGTGCCTGCAGTAAAGTTGCCGGTGTGGGTTTTGGCTACAGAAAGTTCTGTTGAAACCACGACGTTCGAACTGTCGGTTGAGCTGTTGTTGGCAGAGTTCGGATCGGTAACCCCAGAAGGAACGGCCACGGTTCCGGTGTTGGTTACCGTGCCGCCGGCGTAGGCTCCCGATACATTAACCGTAATAGTGAACGATGATGTACTACCCGAAGTCAGCGCCGGACCAGTACAAGTTACAACTTGGCTCACGGCGCCACAGCTCACACCGGTGCCAGTTACGCTGGCATACGAAAGGTTGGAATCCAGCGTGTCAGTAACGGTAAACGATGAAACATCAGATGGACCGTTGTTTTTGACGACGAAGTCATAGTTTTCGGTGCTACCTGCCGTAAGCGTGCCGTTATGAGCCTTGGTAATAGACAGGTCGGCTTTTGGAGCAGCGGGCAGGTTCAGGCTCGCGCTGTTGTTGCTCAGGTCAGGGTCATTGGCAACACTAACCGAAGCAGTGTTGTTCTTAGCGCCAGTAACGTTAGAGGCAATGTTAGCTTCAACCGTAATTGTTGGGGCCGTGTTGCCATTAGCCAAAGCAGTGCGCGTACATGTTACCGTTTGACCGCTCACGTTACAGGTCCAGCCCGTACCAGTTGCGCCGCCAGCCTTTGGTACGACACCTGTAGGTAGCGTATCTGTTACCGTCACCAGTCCAGCATCAGATGGGCCATTGTTTTTGACAACAAGTTGGTACTGCAATGCTTCACCCGGCGTGTAGCTTGTGATTGCTGTACCACTTGGCGTAGTTGCAGTCTTACTTACAAACTGGAGGTCTGAGCCGGCCAGCGAGCCAAAGGTGAAGTAACTGGTGCCAGCAGGAAGCGTGACTGTTGCAACGTAGTTGTTGCCGCTCGCGGTCATAGCCGTGCGTGTTGCGCTCGCATCGAAGGTGTTCGTGGTATTTGTATACAATTCAGCGCCATTTCCGCCCGTAGCCGCAATAAGCGTCTTAGGAATGCTGATCTGTACTTGGCCTGGTGTATTGGTACTTACAGCTTTCCACGTTCGACTGATACGCGTGTAGGCACCCGTTACGGTAGATGTCGTGCTCGTTGAGCCATTGTCGTCGCCCCATAGCAAGAAGGATTTGTCGTTTGCAAATGTATTGCTGTTGGCGGCGTTGTCGGCTGCAATCGCGCCACGCCCGATGGTTACATCGCTACTACCTACTGATTGTTTTTGGTTCAAGGTGCTAGTGTCGTCGCGTCCAATACCAGCGATTCGATTGGCAAATGTGGTGTCCTTGTTCCAAATAGTAGTAGCCGCGCTATCCAGGTAGCTACCGCTGTTTGTGCCTTGGTAGCGCGTAATACCCCACTTAATTGCCAGGTATGAGAACACGCGCAGCTGCTCTTGGGCAGTCAACGTGCGGTTGAAGTAAATTGCTTCGCCAATAGGACCGGCAAAACTATTAACACCGCCACCAAATGTGGTATTTGTGTTGCCACTGTTCGTTGTGTATGTACCTGAAGTTACCGTCTGGGTCTCTGCCTGGTCGTCAACCCCAACTGAGCGCGTCTGGTTGTTGGCGTTGGGCGATACAAAACTAAAGATATGAGGCGCACCTGCCTGATTGGTCGAATACGTGTACTGCTGCGGATTTGTACCACGCACATATAAGTCAGGTTTGCCATTGTTCAGCGTAAGACTTGGGTAATCGGCTCCAAATTGAGTGAAGTAACGATAGCCACCATCTGACCGTGTCGCCAAAGCGCTAAAGTATGCGGTCAAACTATCGGTTGCACCAATGCCTTGGTTGGCCATATTAAAGACGCTGCTTGTTCCATTAAAGACATATGCTGGATTAAAGTTGATTTGGTTTGCAGTCAGAGCCGGCTGATTTCCAGTTGTACCCTGTGTAAGATTACGGGCTGCGCCGCTAAAGTCGTTCCACTGTGCATTGGTGTTACCAGCGCTGTCGGCTTTGTACCACATAGCCACGCCGCTCACGCCGGCAGGGTCAGGACCATTTTGAGTCGTAAAACGAACGATAACTATACCGGAGCCACCGCTCGCACCACTTCTTACAGGGTCCGAAGCATTACTTGGGTTATTGGCACCGCCACCACCACCAGAACCAGTATTGGTCGCACCTGCTGCTGCAACGCCGTTGCTGCCAGCACCTTGTCCACCGCCACCAGAACCACCGACTCCACCTGCTACAGTATTTCCGCTGTCGTTACGGCCGGCACCGCCACCACCGCCAGCGTAGGTTACGCTACTGCCGGTAATGTTCGAACTCTTGCCGGCGCCACCAGCGCCCGGTGCGCTCGTGGTAGCATCAGCACCAGCAGCAGTGGCGCCACCGCCACCGCCGTTTCGTCCTTCGGTAGTGGCAGGTTTGCCTCCTCCGTTAGTGCCTTGACCGGCTGTTCCAGTTCCACCACTAGCAGCCGCGTTGCCCGCAGCACCACCACCAGAACCACCATTATTACCGGTTCCGCCACCGTGAAATCCACCGCCACCGCCGCCTACTGCGGTAAGTGTTCCAAAGACCGAGTTCCCGCCGTTGCCACCTTTGCCACTACCAGGAGCTGCCGGCGCTGTTCCTCCAGTACCAGTTGTAACAGTAACAGCGGTGCCAGGAGTGACCGCATAGCTCGCATTTTCAATGAATCCACCTGCGCCACCACCGCCGGCGTTGTCAGTACCACCTGCACCGCCGCCGCCGATGACCATCACGCGGACGTTACTGACGCCACCAGGCGCCTTAAAGGTGCTCGTTCCCGTAGTTTTGTATTGCAAAACTGTATCGCCGCCCACCGTAGTCACTTGTGCGTTGCCACTGTCCAAACCAGGGTTAGTGCTGGCAACGGCCTCCATTGGCTTCTGAAATGTCAGCGAAAACGTTGTGAGCACCGCGACTATCGCAAACACAATAACACTGCGTTGCTGCATTATATTTTTAACCTGACTTACTACGGATTTCATTGCGCACCCCCCTTGTATTGCAGTGTTACATCAAGCTCTTGACCGTCTTTAAGCGCCAGTTTTTCCTGAGGAAATTCCTTGTTTTCACCAAATTGCTTTCCAACAAGCAGCACATAATTTCCGGCTGGCAAAGCTAATCGAACATGGCCATCTTTGTCTGGTCGAACCACGCTCACCTGCTGGCCATCAGTATTAAAAAGGTACACGTTAAAGGCGTACTTTTGGGCGCAAGACTGTTTGCAGTCATATGTAATATGCGCGTTCAGGCCGGCCACGCCGCTCACTTTCTTATATGATTCGGTGCGCGAAGCATTATTGCCATTGCCTGGCATGAATATCCAGCACAAAAGCCAGACTACTAAAGCTGTAACGATGATCGCCAAGCCAAGCGCCTTACCCTGTGGCAACGGCTGGCGCCCCAGTCTATGCGACCCTTTTTTTGTATGTTCGTCGTGGTGCATGCTTCCCCCTGAAGACAACATTAACCCTACTTGCTGCTAACTATAGCAACCACGTGTTAACTTGCGGTTAACTTACAAAAAAAGCTTACGCTATCTTATATATCTTCTTAGGATTAGGGAGCAACTGGGTCGCCCATAAAGCTGGCGATCTGCGCTGCCGTGAGTGCGGCATTAAAAACGCGCACATCGTCAACTTGCGCATGCGCTCCACTTGGTACAACAATAAAATCAAATGTGCCAGTCGTAACGCTACCGGTGATGGCAAAGTTGCTCACCTCTGTTCCATCACGATACAATCGGAGCGTTGAACCGTCATAGGTCAGTGCTACGTGCACCCAGGTATTCAGTGTTAGAGCCGTTTGGTTTACAGCAACCAGCCCTCCACCTATGCGAGCATTTCCCTGCAAAACGTTGGACGTGCTAAAGTCGCCTCGCTGCGCCCAAAGCGCAAATTCCGTTGACGTATTTGCGTCCGTTCCGTTCCATACACCAATAAGCGGACGGTTGGTGCCCGCTGTTAAATCGGTTGGCTTGGCCCAGCACATTATAGTTACTGGCGTACCTAGCGTGGTCCAGTTAGCACCAAGAGCCGTGCCAGTACCATTGTTCTCGAGTGCACTACCTCCGCTGTGACCAGCTACCCATGTCACTGCACCGCTAATTGTTAACGGCACATTGTGTTCCGAGCTATCGCGAGCCGTTGTACCGGTGCCTTCATCAAAACCCCACGCCGCAATCAGGCCGGGAAATTGCTCGCGTCGTCGCAACGCAGAAGCGCGAAATGCAGGCAAGCTCACGGCTAGAATCCTTTGGCGCCGAGCGCTCCATACCAGTTGGTGCCGCCATCAACAGTAAACACCGAAATCATGTCCATTTTGGAGGCAGTAATTGTGAGCGTCGGAGCTCCGGCGTTGCCCCATTTTACGCTACCTGGCCAGGTAATGGTGCGCGAACCTGTGGCATCCTGAAAAACTAATAATGTTAGCGAGCGCATGGCGCCGCTTGCCGGGCTGGTTAGCGTAATGGTGCAGTTGGCGGTAAGAGTTAACTTTTGGACGTTGCCGTTTGCCAAGTCTAGCGTTATCGCCGCGCCGGAGTTGCCAGCGTCAAAATAGGTTTCACCACCACCATTGGCAACCGTAGCCTTGGAGGCCAGGTCGGTGGTTAGATTGGTTACCTGGCTTTCGGTAACGGTGAGCTGGGTTTGATCCACGTCAATGGTTGGATTGCCTGCGGCGCCCGATCCGTTGGTAATGGTAACTTTGGTAGAACCAGCGGTAAGTGTACGCTTGGTAAAGGTGTCGGCCGCAGTTTCTACAACCAAGCCAGCTGTAGCGTCCAAGCCAGCTAGTGCAGTAAGGGTAGCATCGGCTGTTTGCTTGCCTGCCAAATCGGTTGTCAGGTTGGTTACGGCGGATTCGGGAATGCCCGTAAAGTTTGCTGGAACAACGTCAATATCGACTTCGCTGTTAGCGGTGTCGTCGGTAATGGTAACTTTGCTAGAACCTGCGTTGATGTTTTTGAACTGCAAATCAACGCCCGATTTTTGCTTGAACACGCCCACGCCGCCAACACCGACGTTTGACGCCGTGTTAGCTTCACCGCTTGCTGGCAGGCTAAAGTAGCCTTTGGTACCGCCGCTGTCGGTTCCGTAGTATTTGCTGGTGCCCGGTGTGGTGGCATCGCCGGATAATTTGAGCCCACTAGCATCACTGGTTACCGACATTTGCGTGAGAGCGTCGGCAGTAATAGTATTTCCGGTATCGTTGTACATTAGGTTAATAGTGCTGGTATCGGTTAAACTGGCGCCTACGGCGTCTTGCGCGGCCTCTGTAAAGTCAGAAATAGTGCTGGCTGTTTGCGTGCCGGTTTGGTTGGCGCGATCAGTAGCGTCAATGTTGGGTACGTTACTTAGGCCAACGTCGGCTTTGGTGAGCGCCAAGTCAGTCTTAAACTGGGTGGGAGTGCGATTTGTCCATGCGCCCGTCTTGCGTTGCAAAATATCATCATTTGCTGGAGTGAGCCCGGCAATCGTAGTTAAGTCGCTATCGAGCGGCTGCTTATTAGCCAGCCCCGGAACTGTTGGCGCGGTTGCTGTGCCGCCTAAATCGCCGGCAAGCTGCAGAATGCCTTTGGTAGAAGTGGTAGCATCCGGAGCGCCAGCGCTCGCCACAGAATCAACGTATGTTTTGTTGGCGGCCTGACTGCCCAATGTTGGCACCGGAACAACGGGCGAAGCACTAAAGGTCTTGGTGCCGGCCACCGTTTCGCTACCCGAATTATGCACAACAGCCGAATCCGCTGCCGCGCCAGCATTTGTAACCGCACTCGGCAAAAGCGTGCCATCGCTATTATGAGACACACCTAAGAAGTCGTTGAGCACCTGCCCCCAAACACCATCATCGCTACCAAGAGTCGGAAGGCGAGCCATTGTCTATTCTTTCCCTGTTTATCCTCAGTTAATTAACGTTACACGGCGATATTCTTGCTTATGATTATACCAGAATCCTGGCAAAGCAAACGTAAAAATTACAAAAAAGTCTGACGCACATCGTGACTTAAATCCCATGCCGTTAGACCAGAAAATAGCTGGATATCCCGTAGATGCTCAGGACCACCCTCCCAGATAGGAGTAGCCGCGGCCTTAAACCAAAAACCCGCCATCCAGTGCAATGCGTTACCATCTAGTCTGCTGGCATATTGTGGCAATACGGCAAACCCGGATTTTTGCACATGGGTAAGTGTTGCAGCAAGATCAATTCGTCGGTCACCGCGCTGCGCCCAATTCCAATCGACCAGTTTTACTTCTTTTGCAGACGGATTCCACGCGCAGTTGTCGGCACGGACATCGTTGTGTACGAGTGCGTCATCTCTGAAGACAAACTGTGCGCTTTTCTTGGCCTCTTGAGCGATATCAAGCGCATCCGCCAATGCACCTCTGCCCACTCCATGCAATTTCTTAATTAACGTCGCCCGCAAGTCCGGCGAATCAAGCAATATTTTCCAGCCATCGTCATTTTCGGTTACTGCTTTCTCGGAAAAGAAGCGATCATCATCACCTTTAGGCTGAAGAGCCGCAAGTGCATCCATTGCTTCGAGCGTCTTATTAATGCGATCTTCTGTCCAATCTTCGTTCCAATTCCATCCATCTTCTGGGGTGTGAGCAGTTATTGCAAACGCGCTTTCGTCGTCGTTTACCGATAAAAGCGTGGGAATATATTTGTAGTTATTGTTCTGAAGAAAACGATATACGGCGACCTCTTTCTTTGCCCACTGCTTCGTATTTTCGTCCATGCCAAGTTTAACAAACACTTGCGTGCCGTCTGGCAAGGCAAGTAAACCTCGGCGAGCCTGGCTAAAACCACCATCAACGCTGCGCAAATGACCCAGCTCATTCTTGATTGTCGCCCACCGGATAGGTAATTCTGCATCGATCATGTCAATAGTATAGCCGCTAGCGCTGTGCTTCGTAGGCACTTTCCAATACATCCGTAACTTCATTAATTTCCGGGTACGGAAGTTCTGAAAAAATATCGGTTTCATATTTCATTGACTTTTCATAGAGATCATCCTGAAAAGTTCGCGGAAGCAAGTGAAAATGCAGATGATCAACCTTGAGCCTACCTTGCTTCATAAATGGCCGGTAGTTCTGGCGTATATCACAGCCCGTTCCAAGCGTTGAAGATATTTTTTGCTGCAAACGATGGATGTGTGTGAAGATTTCTTTCAGCTCAACCTCTGTAAGTTCCCAGGGTTGTTCGACATGCCTTTTGGGAATAACAAGCAAATGCCCCTTTACCAGGCGAGGATTGCTAAAGATAACACGAACATGTTCGCTCTCTTCCAGCGTAGGATTTCTGACAGGGTCAACTCCGCAAAAAGGACACGATGTGTTTTGAGGATTGTGCATGCATTTATAGTACCATCTTGTACTTCGCAAGCGGGCCAAAGAAAAACCCCACCGGAGTGGGGCTCTTGTTTTTGTGACCTCTACGTCCCAAATGTGGAACACTTTATTTGATAGTCTCGTTAGATTGTCGCTTGAACTTGAGAATTTAGATGTCTAGTTGCTCGACAGTGGGAATGAAGTTCAAAGTCTTGGCATACTCAAACGGGTTAAGCTGTGATTGTGGATCGTCTGGAAATAGGTCTTTCATAAATTTGTTAAAAACAATTCGTGAAACTTTTGCGTACGACAAGGCAGTTAAACACATTGCGCATGGCTCGCAGCTACAATATGCGACCGCATCTGTAAGTTTACGGGAACCGGTTCGCCTGTTTGCCTCAATTATGGCTTTGATTTCGGCATGATTAACAGCGATGTTATCAGCTCGTTGAGAGTTATGCGTTTCTGCGATTACGCTTTCGCCTTGAACAATAAGCACGCCGCAGCCTATGGGCTCGGGTGACCTTTGACTCACTTCGATTGCCCGTTGCAAGTATTGTTGATCTGTCATCTATCCAGTATAGCACCTTGCGCACTGTTTAAGAGCGCTGAGTTTATGCGCCTATTTTCCAAACACCCTTTTCACGAAAAGCTGGAATAGTTTGGCGACGAGCGGCATTTAAGAGCGCATTCGATGATTCACTTTTTTGTTTTGCATAATCTGTTAGCTTCACTATTTCTAAACCCTTCAAATATGCAATCCGCTTATTCAACGACTCAATGAGTGATAGCGTGAGAAGCTCGTCAAGTTTTTCGGTTGCCTTATTGTCTTGGTAGGCCTGGAATGCGGGGTAGTAATAATCCCGTTTGCCCTTATTGCGAATAATGGCTGATGGGTACCCGTGCAGCATAAGCTGCGTGTTTATAAGCACCCGGCCGATCCGACCATTACCGTCTACAAAGGGGTGAATTCGTTCAAACTCAAGATGAAAACGTGAGATACGATCCAAAAAGTAGTCATCGTGGGAGCTCTCGTAATCAGTAATGAGGTTATCAAGAAGTTGCTCTATATGCTCAGGAGCTGGCGCAATATGACTGCCAACACGAACATATTCGCCTGTTTTCCTAAATCGCCCAGCAATATTGTCATTGATACCGCCTATGAGCATCCTGTGCAGCAAGAGAATCGTTTCTTTAGAAATTGTTATATCTTTTTTGTTGCGAATATATTCTGTGACGCGAGCCAGGTTTTTTGCCTCAAAAAGTTCCCGCACACTTACATTGCGAGCTACTTCTAATTCGAGGATGATGCGCTCGGTCTCCTGAAGCGTCAAAGTAGAGTTTTCAATCGCATTAGAGTTATAAACGAGCTCCGGGACTTCTGCCTCAGAAATCATCACCAATAGCGACTCTTTACCTGCCCTAAGCTGCTCAAATTCTTTTTTGAGTTCTTTAATACGGCTTTTGTTGTATGCGCTAATCATACTACTAAGTGTACTAAAATAACGCTTAAGTGTCAATAATCCGTTAATTTATACGTAAAGTAGCAAATGTTAACGAATCTTGAATAACTCAGCCATAAGAGAAAACTAAATTTTGGAACATTCTTACGGAGGTGGGAATAAAAAGAAAAAGCTTCGGACAAAATCCGAAGCTTTTTCTGCAATCTGCTACCGTGTTCGAAAACACTATATAAATCTCTTTTGGTGACCTCACGGAGAATCGAACTCCGATTGCCGGGATGAAAACCCGGTGTCCTGACCGTTAGACGATGAGGCCAAAAGCGGAGGATGAATAAAATTGTGTTTACATAATTTTATTATCCGAGCATTTTGGTTTCATATTACGAAGTAATATGGGCCAGTTGTAAAACATATGCGAAGCATATGAGGTTAGGCTCTTCAGGCCTCATGTCGCGCATTTCCTGCGTCAACAACTGCTCTATTTTAACACAACTCCAGGGAAAAGAAAAGACGTTTACCCCATAAAATACTCCAAAAAGTTGCAAAAATAGACCTAATGTTATATAAATTAGCTACGGAGCGCATAGCTCAATTCCCTTCGAGGTAGAAAGGCATTTCGATGCGATTTGGCGGTACTCACCGCAATGTCGCGCTGTGTCTGGTGCTCGAATGCTTGTGGGCGATTCACTTTAGCGTCGCCATCACCGTCGAGTTCTATGACCAGTTTGGCATCGATGTCGCCACGGTGTTAGCAATACAGGCCCTCATGAGTTTGGTGGGCACTGTCTGCGATGCACCCTTCGGCTATCTGGCGGTTCGCTTCGGCGTTCGTCGGATGCTGCTGATCGGCGTCGTGCTGCAACTGCTGCAAAGCTGTCTGTTCGCGTTCTGGTGCCGCACGGTGCCGGAGTTCATCGTTACGTCATGCCTCACTGGCGTGGCGTGGGCCTTCACCTACGGCACTACCAAGGCCATGGTGACGGAAACGGATCCCGAACAGATCGTCGACTACTCGGCGCGTGCCATTCAGGTACGAGCAGCAGGCCAGCTCTTCGGAGTGCTCGTTGGTGGGTATCTGGCTCCGGTCAGTTTGTCCCTGCCTGTCATGATTCAGCCGATCGCGTTCGCCCTGGCTCTCCCCGCGGCGTATGCTATCAAGTCAAAGGAGACCATTCATAGTCGATTGGCCCACCCCGAGTTCAGTTCGCTGATCCACATCAGCAAGCTGATGCTCGTCACGCGAGCACAAGTTCGCTGGACAGTCCTGCTGACCACCGGCATCAACGCCTCTGTTTTGGCGATGCTGTGGTTGACCCAGCCAGACATGAAGGCTGCCGGTGTGCCGCTCGACATGTACGGGAACGTGTACGCCGTTCGGACAGTTGCAGCCTTTGTGTTTGCGCACTTCGTTCAGAAGGTCTTGCGACACGTTGCGCGTATGACGATCCAGATCGCGCTCACCGGTGTGGTTGTGACCTGCGCTGCCTTTGCGGGACTACCCACAGGGCTCAGCGGAGCGATCGCCATTCTGCTAGCAAACGCGCTGGCCACGGCAGTCACCGACCCGTTGCTCACCTGCGTGATCAAGACCCAAATGCCTAAGGAGCTAACAGATCACGGCGCAACCGTGTACTCAGTAGCAAGCGCTGTCCAATCGGCTCTATTTGTTGTCTCGCCCATCATGGGCTGGGTCAACAAGCACTACTCCACAGACACCGCGCTGCTGTGCATCGCAGGCTGCACGCTGACTTTTAGCTGCTTCTGCATCTACAAGCTCAAGCAGGGCCTCAGGCTCTAAAACCCCTTGGAGGAATCCGCTGCGGCGGCGTGTTGGCTCTTTAGCCGTTACAAAACACGCCGCCCAGCATCGCCACAGTCTTATAAAGTAAAAATCCCTTGTCTCTCGGCATGGGATTTTTTAGGTGTAGCGGTCAGTCACGATCGTTACTTATGACTGTAGCACAACATTTTGCGACGCGCCAGCTGTTATCCACAGCTTTTTGCAATTTTGGCAAAATTAGCTGTGCAGGATAACTTTTTTAGGGCCAGACTGGCTCATGCTGACCGCTGTTTTTGGCATAGTGAATCCAAACGTGCTGCCCTTGCCTTCGCGACTCTTGAATATAATGGCGCCGCCTTGCGCCGTGACAACTTTTTTGGCCATAAACAGGCCCAAACCCGTTCCGTCTGGCCGCGCCACGCGGGCGTTTTGGGCACGGAAGAATTTGCTAAACAAATGGTGTTGTTCGCTGCGGGGTACACCGATTCCGGTGTCAGCCACGGTAAATTCGATGCTCTGTGGATTGTCGGCCAGCGTCACCGTAATACTGCCGCCAGTGGGCGTATAATAAATGGCGTTGTCGATGAAGTTCATGATCACCTGGCGCATCTTCATTTCGTCCAGCATAAGTGTAGGGAAATGCTCCGGCTGGTGATAAATTAGCTGCAATTCGCGCGCTTTGGCGGTCTCGATCAGTTGCGAAACTTCTTCGTGAATCACGTTGGCCAAATTGCACGGATTGCGGTCAATAATAAACTTGCCGGTGCGCAAACGCGACACATTTAACAGATCAGAGATGAGGTACGACATGCGCTGCGAGCTCACAAAAACTTGGTTCAGATAGTCGCGCTGTTTGCGATTGAGGTCGCCCACATCGCCATCCAAAACCATACTCACATAGCCCTTCACGCTAGTAAGCGGCGTGCGCAACTGATGCGACGCCATGCTAATGAAGTCATCTTTGGTCTGGTCCATTTTGCGTAGCTTGTCGTTAGTTCGACGAAGCTGCAATGTGGCATGCTCAATTTCCTTCTTTAAAGTTATGTTAAACTTCTCGATTTCCTCAAAACGCAGAGCATTCTGGATCGCAATAGTCAACTCGTTTGACATCGCCTCAATGATACTTATGTCTTGGTTAGTGTAAGGGCTTCCTGTCTTCTTGGCGCCAATTATAATATGACCAATAAGTGGTTGACCCCCTGAAGCACCGCCCAGTTGCGCCATTATCTCCATTTCGTAACGAACCATAATTCGTTGCAGTGCTTTATTCTCAGTCCCTAGGTAATCGGCGACTACAACCTGTGGTAAAGTCGCCTTATCATTGGATATTTTGCTATGTACCGTCTCGAAGTCGTGGCGGGTTATATTCTTGACGGATGCACCATTAGTAAAAATATATGGCTCACTGCCCTCTCGTCTTAACACTATCATGCAATAGCTTGTCTTCAACGTTTCTTCGACAATACTAATCGTACCGTTCAAGAGATCTTTAAGGTCGATGGTGGCAACTAGCAAATCATTCAACTTATTGAAAAAATCCTGTGATTCATAATAATCGTGGAAGAATATCTTACTAGTCAATTTGTTAAAATACTTCTTCACACGTTCGAAGTAGAATGCCAGTAACAGCATCACTAGCATAAGATATAGTGCTGTGCCGTTAGCCAAGTGGTCTTTTAAAACGTAATTTGTAGGCACCACTGCCGCCAAGACAAACAATAAACCTACCAAAGCTAACGCTACTGCATAAGCTACAGCCCGAACAACGTAGGAGCGGATGTCGAACAGTTTACGGTAAACCATTGCATAAGCAATGATAATCAGCATTGCGAAAATAGAGAGAGGACGCATTACTTGCCAATATTGACTATCTGCAAAAATAAACCCAGCAAAGACATTGCCGGTTAAGGCAAACGCAAACGCTATGATCATAAGATAAATCTGACTTCGTTGAACTGCATCGACTTTGCGCACACGACCCAGTAGCACGATGATGCCCAACAGCATATACATAACAGAAATGACGGAGTCCAGAGTAAATAGAGGGCCAGCTACAAAATTAAGCGCTTTATCTTGGTAGCTCGCTATCTTCACTACCAAATCCGTAAATGTGACTGGCAAGAATAGCAGCAGCGGAATTCCTAACAATAATGTCTTTTTTCTAGCTAATAAAGCGTGGTTTGGATAGGAGTACGCAAAAAATATGAAGGTGAGCGCCATCACCATCGTTAAGAAAGATACAAATCGCAATACCCATGTAGCATTTCCAAGATGCGCATCAATAAAGAACTCTAGAGTCAGCCATATACCAAGAATAAGCGAGAAGAGACTATACATTCTAAAAGCAGTTTGCTTACTTCTTGTGAATACAAATAATCCAATAGAGAATACCCCCAAGATACAAGGAATGTATATAAGCGATTCGCTAAGCATATTACACTATATTATATAGTACTGTCTGCTAATTTAGGCATAAGCTCTTTGGGTTTGTGTATTACTTCTTCGCGATAGAGGGCTGGCATAACCGTATACTTCCTTAAGAATCGCTCTGGGTGCATTTCCATTTTGTGTTGACGCAGCCCTTCTATCCCGAGGTCCATCTCGACATTTAGATTTGGCACGCCTTTCTCGATAGCAGCACCGGCAGTAATGTGCGCCATGTAATCAAAAATGCGCGGGTAGCCCCATTTTGTTTTAAGGTGATTACCGATTAAGTATTGGCCATCGTGTGAAACCTGAAACAGCGAGAATCCATACAGTTCACCATCAATAAATAAACATACGTTGCTTATGTCTAGTTCAGACGCCTGCGTAACACTAGTTTGTAGTGCCCTAATTTCATCGCCGCGGGCGTCACTTTGCTTGCCATGTTCCTGCCACCATTTCTTTGCATTTGTTAGCAAAAGTTTCTGGTTATGAGTATTGCTCAAGTCCAAACTTCTCGTTTCCAATTCATGACCTTCAACCGCATTAAGAAACTTGCGTAGCTTATAACGTTCGTCACTCTTGATACTATCGAACGGGTAAAAGCGGCTGGCCGGAACTACATATTCAGCATAGTCCCGTTCTTCCACCAAATTAAAGTTTTCTGGATGAGCTATTTTGTTAATTACAAAATCAGGCACGTGAACTAATCGAGGTAGTTTACCCGTGTTAGTCATTTCAGCAAATAGCGTTTCGATAGATGCATCGACTCGATTAGTGCCCACTAAGCTTAGGCCTGAACTCAATGCTTCTCCTGGTAAATTGTAAGAGATCACCAGATTATCATTTAAGCTAGATACTGCAACGTTATTTTCAAAATTCCACCAGATCATTAGTGTCGCGAATGAAAGATCAGACATAGCTGGATATTTGGTAACTTTGGCGTCGTATTCAGCGCGAATAGTTGAGTCTAGACGTGTAAAGTTGGGGAAACTTTCGATCATTATTGCGCCCCTTTGGTACGCACAATTTGATAGCGGTGTCTCAGTTCATGAAGGTCACTCATATTTGCAATTCCTGACTGAGCAACAGCTCGACGGACAAGCTTAGGAATGTATCGTGCCGACAAATTACTGCACTCAAAGGTCAATATAAAGTCACCACGTTTGCTAAGCGTCTCCTGCAATATGTGATTCATAATTTTGGTACTCAGCGGTGTCGTAGCTTCCTTAGAAGTCGCGATACCTGGCATGTACATGTACGGCAAGCCCTCTGGATTCATATCATCAAAGTGAGCCTCATTAAGCCATGGGCATAGACTCAGATCGTCTACTGCATACCCAAAGGACATAATCTTGCCTTCATCGTCCCGATAGACTGCCAAACGACTACCCTCCGCCATAATCGCTTGCCGCAGGCCCGCTTCCTTCAAAGCTCCTGCAATAGGATGATCATCAACCAGTTGTTGAAATTGCTCTTGATAGATTTGCCAAATACGTGGAAATTCTGCATCAATCTCTTCTTTACTCAGTGATTCGACATGCTGATCTGGGATAAAGTTGCCTGATTCTGATGGTATAGCTGTCATCTTGGCTCTATAGTGGTATGTTGCCGCGGGTGACTCTGCCCGTGTCTCCAGGTCGTCTAATTCAAGTTGTTTCGTGGAACTAGCATAGAATGGCGTTACCGTTTCGGGATAGTCAATAAGCAAATCTACGGGCCTGTTATCATGTTGGACAGAGATTTTGCTCAGCGCATCGGCAACAGCCTCTGGGCCTATTTCAGCCAATACGTTCTGTGGCAATACACAATACTGCAACGCATCTGTGTCATAGCCTCGTTCGGCAAAAAATTCTGGATTAATCCAACTGGCGTACTTAATGGGAGCGGCGAACGGAATCTTTCGCTTCTTTCCGTCAACTTGCACATCTATAAAGTGTAGGGCTTTTTCTTTGTAGGCTTTTGTGAGTTCGCTGGGATCAACGCCTTCAACCTGAGGACCCTGAGCTTTTGCGACCATTTCACCATAGTCGCCGCCCATGCGCGCCAGCCTTAAACGGTCACGAGCCCATTTGATACTACCGGCCAATCCAGCAATCGCAAGAAGGCCAGCACCTACAGTTAGCGGCTGAGGATTTTCAAATGCTTCTACGCCCTTAGTACCAAGATACATTTCTGTAGCCGTTACTGCAGAGATACCGAAAGAAGATACTAAGCCATAACGAGTATCTTGCTCAAGCGTACGAGACGGATCCTGAGTGTGCTTTAGTAATGTGGCAGTTGGAGAGCCAGCAACCATAGCGACGGCAGCCTCCGTTCCGATATTGCCCATAAGTACCTTATCCAAACGAAGACGCTTCAAGCCACCCTGTAGTCGTTCGGCGATACGTGATCCACGCTCAGTATTCAGTAAACGAGCAGTGGCCACAGCGCCAGCAGCTTCTATAGCAAAAGTAGTCGCCATAAAGGCGCTCGAACTTGCTAAAGGATTTTCGGTGACAGCTTGAACAGCGCCAAAAGCGCCCAAGCGAGCAGCCTCATTAAGCGGGCTGATTTCAGCCGCTACGAATGCAAGGTTAGCGGCACTTGCCACAGAGTGTATCATTCCACGGAAGCCGTCCTGGCCAACCTCGTTAGAAGCCTCTTCGGGCAACTCCAGCTGCCCCTCAACCACCTGACCGCTTTCATACAGATCAGGTTTTACAAATTCCGCTTCCATGGCTATGATTCCTTAAACAACGTCGGCTTGTTATGCCAATCGCTTGATTGATACACTGCTACGATCATTGCAGAAGTTGGTTCGCCGTTACAGATAGCGCCAGTAACTTTCATGTGGATTTCACCAAAATCGATGCCACGAGTTTTCATGAGCGTTTCAAGGCTACTTTTAATATCCTTGCGAACAGACTGCTCGCTAAAACCTTCGTGTTCTACGAATAAGCCGCGGCCAGTTTCTTTATCTTGGACCCAGCCAATGCCAGCCCAAACTTCCTCGCCGGCAACGTCAGTGCGCTGCTCGGCCATTACAACGTATAATCGATCACCCCACCCTCCGGGCATTTGTTCCAAAATCTTATTGTCGTGAACTACTACGTTACTCTTTGGGGGAATAACCGAGCTCAGCAAAAGCAGGTTATAGTTATCTATGCCTGCTGCATGCAGTGCAGCGTCAAAAGCGGAAAGCTTAGTTGTTCCTGTGCCGACGCCGGCACCAATATGAATTTTCATGTCCAGTCTCTCTAAAACAAAAACGGCCCTAGCGATTTCTCGCCAGAGGCCGTATTGGTTTACTAATCTACGATCGTATACTTACGATACTGTATGTATTCTACTACGAAGTGAACAAAATGTCAACGCCCATACGCTGGTTTTATGCGTCTGGTGATATACACATCGTATATGTATTCTCTTTTCGTGTAAATATTTAAAGTTTGATTCGTGCGATATATCACAAACAATATAATTACTTCTCACAATAAAATGAGATGGTTTGTAATATCTCTTCGTCTTTCATTTTTCGGGCATTCAGGTTGACTTGCTCGTTAAACTCCTCCCAATATTCTGCGCTCTTTGGTTCCAAATCTGGCTTAAGCTCAAACTCGTTACAAACTTCAATAGGGTCAACGTTTCTCTGAAAGCTCTCCACTTCGAAGTTATACACATCTGATACCCCCGATTGGTGCGTAAGCTTGATCTCATACCTCGGCGTGATGAATAGATAGCTGTCCATCTGGATGATACGTTTTTGCACGGCAGGAGCATCAAGCATGTGGTCGAGAATCTGCCAATGGCCGTAAATCTCATCTGGGATAGATAGTAGCTGTACGGATATTTCTTCCCGTGTTTTAGCATCCCAATCGCCAACTTTCTGCATGATCTCAGCTGCACCATTTGTGATGCGAATCCTAGTATCCAAATTGCGTTTTGCGTAGTCAGTAATTTGCATAGATAGACGCTTGACTTGCTTAGGCGGCCCTAGCTTCTTTTCTATGCTATGTTTAAATCGGTCGAACTGCTCTTTTGTCAGCTGTCCGAGAACTTCTGTTTCAAATGTTCGTTGCATTCTCATCTCCTATGTAATCTATTATCGTCTGTACAGTTAAATCGATTTCGTCATTACTAACCACAAGCAGCGGCACATTGAACCATTCTGATGATCTATTCGCAACGTTACGCGTGTAATTCAACCTTTTTTGGATAACATCTATAGCCAACTCTTTATCATCAATCATGTATGAGCGCTGTCGTATATTGTTTTTTTGGTCATAGAATACACGATTATAAATATCGCTTGGCGATGCTTCCAACAAAATCATTAAATCAAAGTCTTTTATCCAGTCAGCTACTTTCGTTATAGGAGCGCTGCCTTGATCAAAGACCACAAAATGACCATCAAAAATAAAAGTCTGCTGTTTACTTGCTCCTCTTATGTGTTTTTTTATAAATTTTCGAAGTTTAACTTGGTGTTCTTTTTCGGGTAAAGAACGTAAACCCTCGTAGTCATTAGGCACAAGACCAAGAAAGTGCATATAACTCTTTGATCCAAGAATGATCTTGATGTGAGGTAATCTTAGTCCCAATTGTCTTAAAACTGTCGTTTTACCTACTCCATTAATACCCCCTAAAAAAATCTTCACTAGTCGTAGCTTCCTTTTGAATCTTCGCAAATTTTTCTTGGTCAACTTTATGTATGATAACAGTATCTACGAAGTGGTAGTAGTGACCAACCTTTTCCCCCAATGCAGCTGCTACATATTTTTGAATAGCGCTAAACAAATGTAGATTCAGTAGCATTTTCCGATTTACGTCATTAGAGCGCATATGTACGCTCATATCTAAACCATTTTTAGTTACACGGAATAAGAAGTAGACAACACAAGGGCATTTGTGCGAAACATCTGTATCTGACTTCTTCCAAAAATTAATAATTGCACGCTTAGAGAACTGGTTTGACTTTAAATAATCTATAATCCATTCTATTTCTGATCCGTGATCGAGCAAGCCTAGATAGTGTGCCTTTACTTCTTTAAGAATACCAGGGTCAAAATGTTTTTGTACTGCTTCTGGAATTTCAAAATCTGATCCGGTAAAAATGGTTGCGCTGGAATTGGGCTTTTTTCCATCAATCATGAATGCCAACTGATCTTCAATCAACAGCTCTGGATCACGCGAATAGTTAGCCTCAATATCCAGTTTTTTTAACAGTTCCACAAATGCGCTCTCATGAGAATTAGCCTCAATATATATCATGTCTTTATCCTTTCAATTAAGTTTGCCACCCCGAGCGCCCTGCGTATGTCCACAGCCGAGGTTTCTAGGCCTGTTTTAAAATCATAAATAGCTTCTATTCCATTAGATGTTGAGAAAGAAGATAATTTATCATCGAACACAACAAGTAAAGATACTGAAACTGGATCCTCCTTAAGACCGGAGTCGACTTTAACAACCGTGTCGTTAATCATACCCACCGCATGAAGAATTTTTGGGTAACTTTTGAGTGTCTCCTTGTCTGTAGGCATTCCCATGACCTGAAAGTTCAAGTATGGAGAGTGTCCGATAGCCAAAAACTCACAGCCATACATACTCAAAAATGGCCGGAGGGTGCGAGTACCACTGACTAATGTGTCCACTTCGGTTCTAAAATCAAAGATGCTAGGTAGAAAGTATATGTCATCAGCCGTGAGCGCCGTATCTCGTAAGCCGCTGAGGTATCTGTCGGCTTCATACTTGTTTTTTATACTTCCTTCATCAATTCGAGACATAAGCGTCTTCGTAGGGCCTGAGTGCATGATTAAAATATTATCCATGCTTGCCCCTATTGGCTGGTTTGCTAGCCAACTCAGCATTGCTGTTAAATGAATATAACCATGGGGCCTCTCAATATATTTTGCAATCTCACCAGTAGAGTAGAGAGGAGCCTTGCCTTCTTTAAAGGCTTTGAATTCTAATTCGTGAGCACCACCTACGCCAAGCATGTTGAGCAGAAAACTTTTTTGCAACGAACAATAGAACAATCTACCATTGAGAAGATCGACCTCATGGTTTCCCAGCAAAGCTACTACATTGCCATATTCGCTATTCTCGTTATTAAAAAGGTAGCTTTGCCATATTAATTTCAGAACTTTGTACGACTTATAGGCATTAATGAGCTCCTTTTTAACGCGCATATCTATAGAGCTTAAAGATTCTTCGCTTAGCCTAAACTCTTTTTGGCCGACAATAACCTGCAGAGCTTCTTCGATCTCCGAAATCTGTACAGAGGAATCCATAACCAGTTCGTGCAAGATTCTTCCTGCCTCATCTAGAGGCACCCCTGAATAGCAGTCAAGCATATCACCTGCAATTACCAAGCTACTTCCCTTGGGCATTTTTATAATGCCATCGCTAAGCAAGCCAAGTTTTGACATGGCATCACATAATAGTCCGTACTCACCATGAATATCCGAAATTATGAATTGCCTCTTAGTGGCCTCTGTCTTGATATTTACAATTTGTCGAGTTTCTTGCTTGAGCTTTTTATTAATAATCTCCAGACCCTTAAGAGTTGCCTCGATTGATTCTTTTGTAGTCTGGTACTTTTCCCCCATCAAGCATCCGAAGGCTAGCACAGACAGGGGTTGGAGCGAGTTAAGAAGCTCGATAACAACACCCTGGGGTTTGCCTTGGCAAGTTTTAAAGTATACCAATAACACTTTAATCCACTGATCAAATGTAAGGCTATTATTCACAAGAGAGTTCATGATCTTTTGGAACTCATCCTTACCCAGCACATCTGAGTAAACACCATCAAAATATGAAGAGATTTTGATCGCCTGTTCACGAACTTCAGTGTAATAATCGCCATCCAGAACTTGTGGCAGATCGCCGTTAATGCCAAAGGTTACATCATCGTTGCCATTTATGCGTGAAAGTAAGAGATGCTGATAGTTTTCAAGCAAGCCTTCAAACAATCCCAGGATTCTATGCCCAAATCGATCATCAATCACACTACTTGTATAATGGATTTTCTTATCAACCTCTAGCTGACGAATATTCAGGAGGCTCTTTGTATTCAACAAGTGCCATTCGATGGATTGAACCATTAAAGATCTTTTTATAGAATATTGGACTTTCTTTACTGCTTCAGGTCCGAAACAGTATGAACTTCCTGTTATTACTCCCGAGAACCCCCCATGGAATACCTGCATAAGTGGTTTCTCGAAAAGCTCATAGAATACATTTTCTTTTATATCAAGTAGGGGCTCTTTGGATGCGGCTTCCGCTTCGCTTCTTGCATAGACAATAAACTTAAGTAAAAGTAGGTCATTTCTTCCAACCTGCTCTCGACTATATTTAGTCCACCAGGATTTTGAGTTGAATATATCCGACTCAATCATATAGAACCTGTCCACCCCCAAACCTTCTTGAATAAGAAAGTCCGTAAAGTATGTACCAAGCATAAAACATAAAATTTTATTACTCATCCACAGATTGATTGCGTTAATCTCTGCTGTATTGATAGGATACAAAAATATATTTTCGGACCCTCTATGGCTACTACCTATTTTGACTTCAATCTTAGAGATCAACACATCAAACTCACTTTGCGTTAAATTCGAGATAAGAAGTACGTGCAGATCTCCTTTGGCCTCGTGGGAGGATATAAACTCATTAATATTTTCGATCAATACTTCTCGCTCCTTAAAGAATGGGAAAGCGGCGACAATTTGTTTCTTCGATCGGTTAACCTTAGGGGCGTAGTAAATACTAAAGATATCTGCAACATAGCTTTCTTTCGCCTTGTAAACCTGCATAAATCTTTTAGCGCGTGTAGTTTTTAAGCTTAGGATGTTGTTTTCTGGCAAGAAGTAGTTAAGTGTTGGATCAAAATCTGCATACGTCTTAATCGCAAACGATACATCTATTGGGTCGAGTTCGGTAAACGTTGCTTGTTCATCCTCGATTCCTATGTGTACCCTACGTGCATTTACACTTTCGTCGCTAATACTTGCCAAGAGAAAATACTCTCCTCTGTTGTCTGGCTGTAGCGTAGTAGCCACATAGCCAAGTTTATTTAGCTTAATAATTCTCAGGACCTCAGCACCAATTGATTCTTTAACATGAATATACACCAACTTATACAAGTGGTTCACGAGGAACTGGTTGCCCTGGACCATCAATAGATCGCCTAAGTTATCGAGTCCTGTTATCGCCTTCTCGAAAACAATTCTCTTCTCGTCTTCATCATAGTAAAGAAAGTCCTTGAGTTCGGCTGGTATGCGAGGTATCGAGTCGACAGCTTCAGTGCTTGGATCAAGACTGGCTACAGTCTCTAATTGGTTTATTTTGGCATAAAAAATATTATCGAGTGCTAGATCGTACAAGTTTTCTTGATTGTCGCCGTAATATTGACTCAATTCTTCTAGAAAGCTAGCCTTTATATAGTCCGCAAAGTTGCCAAAACTCAGGTCACGTCCATCGAAAACATCTGCTACATTTGCGCTCGAACCAAGAGAATAACCTCGCATGGTCCAATGTTTTTTCAAACCAGGATCAATATCCTGCATAATTCTGTTTGAAACAACAACCGATTGCGTGTGCTGGTTCAGCCAGTAATGCGTGAGTTCAAACATTGCCGAGGAAACCGTTGAAAAGGGATGTTTCCTGTTGAAATCGATAATGCGTTCAAGGAAAAGTGTAGGCTCTTTTGTGTTGCTCAATTTGGAAATTAGCGAAATTAAGTCGCCGCCAAGAAAACGTATCGAATCTTGAGAGGGAGCAAGGATTGAAAAAGTGTCTTTTTGCAAAATTGCCTTGAGGTGCTGAGTTCTAAAAAGAGTTGCGGCCTTTCGATCAATAAAGAAAAAGGCATCGTTGTTTTTGATGTCAAACTTGATGCCTCTATTATAAACACTCCCCATTCGGAGCCTATCCAGTACGATGTCCTCCGAACAATCAGATAGACTTTTATTTTTAGAATCTAAACAAGAGCAATATATCGCCGGAAATCCGTAATTAATCAAAGTCTCGACTTCTAAGTCACTGTAGTCATTAAATGATTCAACTTTTTTATAGGAGTTGAGGTGGAGCAGTGACTGAGGGGCATCTGAAATATATGGAGCAGCAAGAACCTTTTGCATGTAGCTCAGACGACTACTGGTCCTACCCGCCACACTTTTGCGTATTACTCTTGCCTCAGCACTGCTTATCTTTATTAAGCCTGTTGGGTAACCATTATAAGTAATAGACTCATAGCCTCCTGATAGAAGGTGTTGATATTTTGCTACACCTTTTTGAGAAAATTTAGATATAGCTTGCTCATCAGCAAGCCAAGAGACTTGTGAATAGTACTGGTTCATTTGAGCCGTCCTATTTTTAGTTTATCCTATATCATATAAGACCCTCGTACTTGATGTCCACTTAAAACGTAAATAATACTACGTGCATAAAATTAAGAGACACTGAGACAAGGTTTAATAATGTAAAAAACTCAATGCTTAACACCCTTATTCACGGGGGCCAGCCGCTCCAAGCAGCCGCCAAACGGCTAAATGCGCAACGCCGTGCATCTTGCAACGCACACGCCGGTTATGGTACTACTAACAGGGTACAGTTTTAATTTTCAGGAGCCCGATGTCACCTACCAGTTTTAAAGCAGCTGTCGTCGAAGACGATCATGACCTGCAGTTTATCTACAAGGCCAAGCTGGAGCGTGAGGGATTTATCGTGGAGACCGCCGGAAATGGCCAAGAAGGTCTCGAACTTGCCCAAAGGTTTAAGCCTGACATTATTCTACTCGACCTCATGATGCCAATTATGAGCGGCACCGAGATGCTCGCGCGTCTCCGTGCCGAAACGTGGGGAAGCGACGCCCGTGTGATCGTACTGACCAATATTAGTAAGGATGAAGCGCCCCAAGCGCTTCGTTTTTTACATGTTGACCGGTATATCGTGAAGGCGCACCACACGCCGGCCCAAGTTGTCGCCATTGTGCGCGAGATACTTGGCAAACCAGCAACATAATGGCGTGGATAGTAGCCAAAGTGGTACACTAAGAATAGAAAGAGGGCCAGAATGATTAAAATAGCAATCATCGAAGACGATCAAGCAATCTCCCAGATGTACCGCATTAAGTTTGAAGCAGAAGGCTACCAGGTAGAAACTGCTGAAAATGGCAAGCTGGGGCTAGAGCTCGCCAAAGCGATGCAGCCAGACGTGATTTTGCTTGATCTTATGATGCCCATCATGACCGGCGAGGAAATGCTTGCCAAAATGCGCAAGACCGACTGGGGCAAAGACATCAAAGTTATTATTTTGACCAACCGCGGTGAGCAAGAAATCCCGCCAGAGGTAAAAGAGCTCCACGTTACATCTTTGATCTTAAAGGCCGACATGACCCCACGCCAGGTTGCCGAATTGGTTAAAAACAAACTTGCAGAAGACACCGATGCCTAAAAAAGTAGCTATTATTGGTTTTGGTATTGAAGGCCAGTCCGCCCTGCACTACTGGCAAGATCAGGGTGCCGAGATTACCGTTTGCAGCAACAACGCAAACGAGCAAGTGCCTAGCACCATTGCCACCCAGCTCGGCCCGGGTTACCTGCATAATTTGGACCGCTTTGACGTCATTATGCGCAGCGCCGGTATTCACCCAGACATTTTGCTGCGCGAAAATCCTACCATCAAACCCAAAATCACCACTGTTGTGAACGAGTTTTTGCGCGTCTGCCCTACCAAAAATGTGATCGGCATAACCGGCACCAAAGGCAAAGGTACCACCTGCACGCTCACCGCCAAAATGCTGGAGGCCGCCGGCAAAAAAGTATTTCTGGGCGGCAACATCGGTGTCTCGCCGTTTGACTTTTTGGCGCAAGTCACCCCTGATTCGTGGGTTGTTCTGGAGCTTTCCAGTTTTCAGCTGATGGACATCACCCACGCGCCGCATATTGCCATGTGCCTTATGGTTGTTCCCGAGCACCTCAACTGGCACGTCGACATGCCAGACTACATCAATGCCAAATCGCAATTGTTTGCGCATCAGCAACCTACGGATACGGCTATTTATTTTGCCGACAGTCCGGTTTCGCATCAGATTGTCAGCAACAGCCCTGGCAAAAAAATCACCTATTATGCCCCACCCGGCGCATATGTAGATGACGATGCAATTGTGATCGACAACGAAGAAATTTGCCAAACCAGCGAATTGAAGTTGCTGGGCAAACATAACTGGCAGAATGCTTGTGCAGCGGCAACCGCTGTGTGGCAAGTGGTTAAGGCACCCGACGCCATTCGCAAGGTGCTCACCACTTTTACTGGGTTGGAGCACCGGCTGGAATTTGTGCGCGAGCTAGACGGCGTGAAGTATTACGACGACTCGTTTGGAACCACGCCCGAAACAGCCATTGTGGCAATGGAAGCATTAAAAGAGCCAAAAGTGGTTATTTTGGGAGGCGCCGACAAGGGTGCGTCCTACAGCGGGCTAGCACAGGCAGTTAAGCATGCCAACGTCCGAACCGCTGTTATTATTGGCTCCACTGGCGCGGCAATTGTGGCCGCTCTGAAAGAAGTCGGCTTTACCAGCATCGTTGACGGCGGCACCACTATGCGCGCCATTGTAGAAACCGCGCGCAAAGCAGCTCAAGCTGGTGACGTGGTGTTGTTATCTACCGGCTGCGCTAGTTTTGGTTTATTCACCGACTACAAAGATCGCGGCAATCAGTTCAAACAGGTAGTTACGCAGCTGCTGTAGACCGCTGAGCCAGCACCCGGTGTACTTGAGTAATCACCGCCCGTTCGGGCTGAATGACCACCGCTCGGTTTTTGGCTAGGGCCTGAATTTTTTCCTGAATCCAATGGTAATGCGTGCAGCCCAGCACAATAACATCGGCTCCGGCATCGCATAACTGGTCAATTTGATCGGCAATTACTTGGTCGTTCACTTTATTATGTTCAATCATGTACGCCCACTGGCTGCAATCTGGTTCTAGCACGGTTTTATCTGCCGCGTAGGTTTGTTTAAGCCAATCGTAGCGAGGGCTTTGCAGAGTTCGAGGCGTGGCACATACCGCAATAACACCAGTTTTAGTTTGCTCGGCAGCCGGCTTTACCATCGGTTCGATGCCAATGAGTGGCACACTGACTTGGTCACGGAGCTCTGAAATAAAGTTTGTGGTAACGGTGTTGCAAGCAACTACAATACAGTCGCACCCATGATCTACCAGCTTTTGCAAAATTGGCAAAACAAAACCGCGCACATCCGCCAGCGGCTTGTCGCCGTACGGCATGTGCTGATTATCGTTCATAAAAATCACATCGTGCTGGGGCATGGCCATTTTGATCGCCTCAGCAACCGACAACCCACCCAAGCCAGAGTCAAACACACCAATTTTTGCCATATTTAGGTTTCCTGTTCAGATTGTTCGGCAGATGTGCCTTGCGATTCAGCACGCAGGCGAGCCGCGCGAATAACATTGTCAAATAATGCACAGACCGTCAGCGGGCCCACGCCGCCTTTGGGCGGAGTCACACTGATGTCATCGCGGTCGTAGACCGATTCAGCCAGATCGCCAACTGTTTTGCCTTCTTCGCCAGCCACACCAGCGTCTACAACCACGGATCCTTCTTTAATCATGTCTGGGTACAAAATCGCCGGACTGCCGGTAGCGGTAATAATAATGTCGGCTTGCAAGGTTTCGGCCTTGAGGTCGGCGGTAGCGCGGTCGGCAACCGAGACATCAACGCCCGATTTTTGCAGCATTTTTTCTAAGGGCGCACCCACCAATTTGCCGCGGCCAATCAGCAGCACTTTTTTGCCGCGAAAGTCCACGTTGTAACCGGCCAGCAGCCACAAGATAGCCATCGGCGTCGCAGGGTCAAACACAGCGTTTTTACCCAGGGCGTCCACGTCTTTTTGGGGGGCCACTAAATCTACGATTGCGTCAGTTTCGGCTGGATTTTCTAGAGGTAACTGCACAATAATGCCGTGCACCGAGTCGTCCTCGTTCAGTTGACGAATCAGCTTGGGCGCATCTTTTTGCGCCACGCGGTGGACCTCGGTATCGATCAAAATATCAGCGCCATACTTTTGTTTCATGCGCATATAGACATTGATCACTGGATGATCAATAGTTACCACAATTGCCAGCTTAGGCTGGATATTCCAGGCCTGACGCAGTGCGCGCACTTGGTGTGCCTGGCGCTCTTTGATGTAACCGGCAAGTTCTTTTCCGTTCAGTAATTTCATGCAAGGCAAGTATAGCACTTTCATCTGTAAAACTAAAGTGTTGCCAGATTGAGGGCATAAAAAATCCCCTTGGTGTAGGGGCTTCATGTGGGTTGTGCATCGTTCGGGCCTGGTGAGGGGTTGCCTCGGCCCGAACGACACGGAGTGGATGGGGATGCGCTACACGCCGTAGCCAGCGTAGGTGATGCCGGCCAGCTTGTTGAGCTTGAGGGCGTTCATTTGTGCCACGCGCCGGTTGTAATTCTTGACGCCCTTGGCAGTGCCGCCTCCGCTCCAGTTTTGGCGACTGTCGAACGAGTCGGTCAGGGGCAGGCTGTTGACCTGAACGTAGATGCGGTACTCGCCACCCTTGGAGACACCCGGCACGACCTTCTGCTTGTTGAGCATGTTGAGGCCCTTGGCCGTCAGCGTCGAGCCGAAGTACCACAGAGAGCCGCCGTCAGCGAGGTTGGCGGTAACGAACAGGTCGCTGCCAGACTTCGCCTTCAGGCGGAAGTAGCAGTCAAAGCCAGTGTTCACCGCGGGCGTCGTGGGAGTCACGAAGATCGGCTGACGCGACGGATCCGACGTACCAGTGATCAGCAGCGTGGTCACGGCGACATGCTTGTTTTCGTCACACTTGACGATCACCAGCATGTTCGGGTGCATCACCTGCGGGCCCAGCTCCACATCGTGGGTGGTGCCGGTGGTCTTACTGCATCCAGTCAGGATGCTGGCAGCGAGCACGGCGGCAGCTCCAACGGCGAGCTTGCGGTTCATCTTGTTCATCCCTTGATTGACGATGATTGTCTTTCCCCTGTTGTCTGCGCATGCAGCCACAACGCGCGAAATTATACCATGATGACTCTTCTACGTCAACTACATAACAGGGGTGATTTACGTACACGTTAATTGACAAAATAGGTAAAATACTGTATAATTTCACAGTCAGACTCATTGAGAGACCCTGATGCAGCACCTTCCTGTTCGTACACCAAACTGGGGGAAATCCCATGCCGTCTGTCGTTGAACTGGTCATCGAAAGGCACAACCTCGCCAAGGGTCTGGCATTTGCTCAGACACCCGAAGGCGAAGTCGCCATGCACATCCGTGACGCTCGCATTCCGCTCTACCTGGAAGGCAGCAGGCTTCCCTTCCTGGGGAACCACCGGCTGTTCCTGCACTCCGACCGACACCTGCCCCGCAAGGGTGACAAGGTCATCGCGCACGTCCGGCCGGCCGCCAACACCCTGCGCGCCGCCTGGTGCCCCCTGGACATCTGGGAGCGCGCCTGTCGCCGCTACGAGATCGTTCGCGTGGAACACAGCGGTGGCGAGTCCACTGTCTGGCAGGGCGATGGCATCCTGATGCTCAGCCTGCTGTTTCACAGCGGCACCTACTTCAACGGCATCATCAGCACCGACGCGTTCGGCACCTACCGTCTCGTGGACATCACCGACGAGGACGAGATCGCTCCTCGCATCGACCCACGACTCAAGCGTGACATGCTGCCCCACGATCTGATGGACAACTTCCCGTCCTGGATCTGACCCCGCCTGGTCAACCCCACCCACCGTACGAACACACCAAGGAGGTGATGCCTCGGCCGGACGGGTTTACGTATTTGCATCTTTTGCATCTACCCCTGAACCCGTCCAGCCAGCACCACTGCCAGCCACCAAAAAAGGACTGGAAAAAGTGCAAGCAATCTGTTACAATACGTTCCGTTAGCCCACTGATGTGGGCCATTAGCTCAGCTGGTTAGAGCAGTGGCCTCTTAAGCCACGTGTCCTGGGTTCGAGTCCCAGATGGCCCTCCAAATATAAGCACTATAGAAGACTTCTCGGCAGAGGGGTCTTTTTGTTTGCTAAAATAGTACTATGTATAAAGTCGTCAAAGCATCCGAAGGCACCATCCGCCAAATTGCAGAAAATAAAACTGCGAATAACCTTATTACAAAAGAAATAAGCCCAGCCGTATCGCTGGCGACCACTGAGGCAACAGATTACTACGAGAAAGGAACGTGTGAGTACGACCGTATTTACTATGTGCTTGACGGTGAACTGCAAATTAACAGCGACGGCACTAGGTCGATGTTGCGCGTAGGCGACGCCTGCTTTATTGCAAAAGGAACCGTTTATGAAATGCGCGGAACTTTCAAAGCCCTCACCATCAACCAGCCAGCATTTGGTTCCTGACTTTTTAGCCTTGTAGAATTAACCAAAAACGGAAAAATTATGCCTTCACATCGAAAAATATCACTGACAGCAGGCCTGCTGTATTTACTCACCTTTGTCTCGATCCCAACACTTTCACTGTATGGTCCAGTTAAAAGCGCGCACTTTATTTCTGGCACCGGTTCTGACTCCGGTGTAATTGTTGGTGCCATTCTGGAAATTGTAGTAGCTTTGGCTGGGATTGGCACCGCTGTGGTGCTGTTTCCGTTACTAAAGAAACAAAGTGAAAGTCTTGCGCTTGGCCTGGTCGCTTCCCGAACCCTAGAAGCCAGTGCAATATTCGTAGGCACCGCTTGTCTTATGACGATCGTAACACTCCACCAAAACAACGCAGGTGCAGGTTTTGAAGCCACAGCCCACACTCTTTCCGTGCTCTACGACCGTATTTTCTTACAGAGTCAAAGCTTTTTGCCTGCCATCAACGATTTACTTCTGGGTCTTTTGCTGTACAAATCAAAGCTGGTGCCGCGTGCCATTGCGCTTATTGGAATCGTCGGCGCATTTCCGCTATTGGCGGGTTACGGCGTTGTGATGTTCAACCTCACCACTCAACACGGATCAGTGGCTGGTTTAGCTGCACTGTTAGTCGCCGTTTTTGAATTCTCGCTGGGAGTCTGGCTGGTAGTTAAGGGGTTCAATTCCAAGGCCGTAGCCGCCCTGGAGCCCAAATAGGCAGACGCAAAACGCATCGCCAAATAGATGTTTGCTATACTGACCCCATGAACAAAAACATTCCGTCTATGACTAAAAAACGGATTATACTTGGGCTATGCTACCCGTAGCAAAGGCGAATCTTGAATACTAGACCTGTTATTATGGTTGTATGAGCGAACACGAAGAGCACCACGATCATCACGCTGCACCCACCAAGAACATGGCGGCCAGCGCCACGCTGCATTGTTTGACGGGCTGCGCAATTGGTGAGCTTATTGGCGTTACCATCGGTACGCACGCTGGTTTTGCAGCGCATCAAACGGTGATGTTGGCGGCAGTTTTGTCATTTATTTCGGGCTACACCGTTTCTACATGGCCGCTTGTTAAAACTGGTTTGGCATTTTTGAAGGCACTTCGTTTGGTGTTTGCGGCCGACACGGTCTCTATTTTGACTATGACCATAGCCGACAACCTCATTATGCTGTTGGTGCCGGGAGCCATGGACAAAAATTTGAGCCATCCGGTGTACTGGCTCAGCCGTGTGCTTTCGTTATCGGCCGCGTTCGTTGCGGCCTATCCGGTGAACTTGTACCTGCTCAAAAAAGGCAAAGGTCACGCGCTAACCCATACCTATCACGATCACTAAAGTTAAACTGCTATACTACAGTTATGAAAAATTTCTTTGCGCGCATCGGTTTGATCTTTGGCTACATTTTGGGCGTTTACTTGATTGGCAGAGCCCTTGTTGAGCCGTTTATTATGGATTATGGCAACCCAGCCTCGTATAAAGATTCCTGGGGTGGCCCAACACTTGTTGGTGTGTTGGCCGTGCATATGCTGCCCGGCGTAATTGCCCTGGTCTTGATCATTTGGCATCAAAAAAGCCGCAGGAAATAGCTGTGGTAGTAGACATGCTGGTGCTGCGTCAGGCCATTGAGGCATCGTGGCAACCCGACACGGCTTTTGGGCAGGTTTCCGAATCAGGTAATCCTGCGCTGGGCCACTGCTATGACACTTCGCGCGTAGTGCAGCATTATTTTCCCGAGGCCCAGATTGTTGAGGGCCGCATTATCACACCAACCGGCGAGGAAAAACACTTCTGGACCATTTTTAAGGTTGGCGACCGGGTATTGCACGTAGATCTAACGTGGCAACAATTTCCTCACGGCTCGTATGTAAAAAGTTGGTTTGTTCGCGATCGCGACCAGCTAAACGACGGACCAGAAACTATTAAACGTATTGAACTCGTTTTACAGCGCGTGCAACAAAATTTACAGCACATATCACCAGATTTGCTACCATAGAGCTATGAAAGAAGCGCCCGAATCACAATACGATCTGGTTGACGAGCACGACAACATGCTGGGCCGAACCGCTGCGTACACCGAGGTGCACCGCGCCGGATTGTGGCATCGCGGCGTACACGTGATTGTCTACACCCCCGATGGGCGGGTCGTTATGCAAAAACGAGCGCCCACGCTGGCGTATCATCCGAACGAAGTAGAAATTTCGGTGGGCGGCGGCGTCGACGCTGGCGAAACCACCGAACAGGCTGCTATTCGCGAGGTCAAAGAAGAGCTAGGCGTGACGTTACAACCCAAAGAGCTGCGTTTTTTGGGCAAAACGGTGTACAGCCACCGCAGCAGGTCGCATGTCAATCGCACGCATATTTACAGCTATTCGGTCTGTGTTGATCCTAGTCGACTACGCTTTGTGGTTAACCCGCGCGAAACCACGGCAGCGTTCATGATCAGCAAACGCGGACTAAAAACCGCGTTGCGCATGCACCGCATCAAAAACATCGGTCGCATCACAAGCCAGTACGCCTATTGGCGCCACATGCTCGATGCCGTACCCTAGGACGCTCGCTGTTCCTGGCATTGAATATTCACAGTAATTATGGTATAATTGTGCCATCGTTCCTGTGGACATTCACAATCAAGAAAGAGGTGACCCCTGTGGCCGCTGCACCCACCACCATCGGCACGCCCTCCATCCGCGAATGGCGTTCCGGCATCCGGCTCAGCCCCAACGACATCCCCAACGCCTTCGCCATTCTGGCGCTCCTGTGCGAGGAGGCCGATTGGGACGCCGTCGACCGACTGGCCGAGGCCGCCCAGCGGGCCGTGACCGAGGGTATCGCAACCCTGCCTTCGCTGCCCCTGATGCTGCTGTCTCGGTCCCTGGTGTCCGAGGGTATCGCGCCCAGCAACACCGCCGCGTGTGACACGCTGAACCGCGAGTTCCACGCCCGTGGCGGCCGGAACTTCCTGTTCGAGCACAACGCCAGTTCAATGCTGCCGCCGTTCCCGCAGGTGGGCATCACCATCCAGCCGCTCACCGCGGACCACCAGGTGCTGAAGATGAAGATCGCACCCATCGGCGCGCCCAAGGTCTTTCGGGGCCTGGAGTTGCCGGTAGAGCAGCAGCTCGCGCGCGACGCCGACTTGGCGATGATCCTGGAATCCATCAGCATCAACGTGCCGTTGGAGACCACCGACCAGGGCCGCAAGTACCGGTTCGACATGGCACCGTTCGCCGACGCACTGCGCCGCCACGGCTGCCAGCCCGGCGAGTACATGCACTTCGGCGAGACCACCGGCCGCGCGTTCGCCAACCGCTTCACCAAGTGGTGCGACCGCCAGACCAGCAACATCAGCCCCACCATTCAGCTGACGCTGGACGACGGCTACGCGCTGGAGTTCGGTATCGCCGGCTGCGAGTTCAGCACCTACGACACGTGGGAGCAGACCCGCACCATGCACTATGCCCTCAACGGCACCACCGTGTTCAGCGGCCCCATCAAGAAGCAGTTCGACAGCGACAAGCTGGACGAGCCGCGGATCTACGTCTCGATCAAGGGTGACGCCCCGCACCTGCCGGACCGCGAGCAGTTCATGCTCAACCTGGCGCCCCAGCTGGCCGCGTCCATCACCTCCTACCACGAATGACCCATCCACCGACGACCCGTACCCCGGGCGACACTTCCCTTCTAGGGATTTGCCGCTCGGGGTGCTTTGCTTTTGTGGCATAATCAGCGCATACCACAAACATACAAAAAAACTAGCCACACGTGCGTCTGTTTGCGAGCACAGGCAAAATCTGGTAAAATTGTCTACAAATGCGTCTTGCCGCCCACAATGGCAAGTAAGTGGTTATCACCCACGATGCAGTGGAAAGAACAGCGGCCCGCCGCTCAGTAGAATCCACCGGCCTCGGCCCGTAAGCTCGAAAACTAAGCGCCAAAAAGAGTCATATAAACTCTTCTGGAAGCCGGATGGTACCGCCCTTTTGTAAGGGTTCCGGCCTACCCAGAAGAGTTTTTTATTTTGTAAAAGGAGCACCACGCACATGGCCGACACCAAACCAAGCACCAGCCCCGCAGCATCCGCCGAAGAGCAGATGCTCGCAGCATGGAACAACGAAAACACCTTCCAAAAGAGCATTCAAAACCGCGCTGGCAAGCCAGTCTTTAGTTTTTATGACGGTCCACCATTTGCTAACGGCCTGCCGCACTTTGGCCACAGTTTGGTAACCAGCATCAAAGACAGTTTGGGCCGCTACAAAACCATGCAAGGCTTTTACGTTGAGCGTCGCAACGGCTGGGACACACACGGTTTACCGGTGGAATTTGCCATCGAAAAACAGTTTGGTGTGAGCGGCAAAAAGCAGATTCTAGAACTTGGTTTGGACAAATTCAACGCCGCCTGCCGCGAATCAGTCTTTACCTACAAAGGCGAATGGGAAGGCTTTTTTGACCGCATCGGTCGCTGGACCGACTCCGAACACGCCTACGTTACCATGGACCGCAACTATACCGAAAGCGTCTGGTGGGTAATGCAACAAGTACACCAAAAAGGCCTGCTATACCGTGGCTTCAAAAGCATGCCGTACTGCCCTCGCTGCGAAACGCCGCTCAGCAATTTCGAACTCAACGAAGGCTACAAAGACGACGTGTCCGACCCCAGTTTGTTCGTAAAATTCAAATTGGTCGACGAAGACGCCTTTTTGCTGGGCTGGACCACCACTCCATGGTCTCTGCCGGGCAACGCCGCTATTGCCGTTCGCCCTGAAGAAACCTACGTCTATGTGCAGTTAAACGATGACAACGGCAAGTCGGAAACTGTCGTTTTGGCCAAAAAACGTGCCGACGATGTGCTCAAAAACGAGCAAAACTACACCGTGCTCAAAGAAATCCCAGCCGAGGAACTAGCCGGTAAACAATACGAACCGCTATTCCAATTAGCGGACCCAGCAAAATACGAAAACAGCCAGAACTTGTACCACGTTTGGCTGGCTGACATCGTGAGCATCGACGACGGTACCGGCGTTTTGCACGTGGCACCAGCATTTGGTGAAGAGGACCTTAAGCTCGGCGAAACCAACAAATTCCCCCTGTTGTCTTCACTGAATCACAGCGGTCGCATGAACAAAGGCTTTGGCGTGGACCAACTGGCCGACATGTTCTTTAAAGACGCCGACCGCGAAGTGATCGAGCTGCTCACTCAACATGGCAACGTCTTTGCTGCCGAGACCTTCCAGCACACTTACCCATTCTGTTACCGCTGCGACAGCCCGCTATTTTACTACGCCATTTCTACCTGGTTTGTGCGCGTTTCGGCTATCAAAAAAGAATTACTACAGACCGCCCAAGAAATCAGCTGGACGCCCGAGCACATCAAAGAAGGCCGCTTTGGTAAGTGGCTAGCTGGCGCCCGCGACTGGGCCATTAGCCGCAATCGTTACTGGGGTGCGCCGATGCCGATCTGGGTTAACGTGGACGATCCAAACGACTACATGGTAATCGGCAGCATCGAAGAATTGCAAAAACTAGCACCTGAAGCTGATTTATCCGACCTGCATCGCCCGTTCATCGACAACATCACCTTCACCAAAGACGGCAAGACCTACAAACGCATCGAAGAAGTCATCGACTGCTGGTTCGAGAGCGGCTCGATGCCCGTGGCCCAACAGCATTACCCGTTCGAGAACAAAGAAAAATTTGATCAATCCTTCCCTGCTGATTACATTGGCGAAGGTCTGGATCAAACACGCCTGTGGTTCTACGTGCAGCACGTGATTTCCACCATTTTGTTCGACCGTCCGGCCTACAAACATGTGCTGGTAAATGGCATGATCATGGCTGCCGACGGCCAAAAGCTCAGCAAGCGCCTCAAGAATTATCCGCCACTGGACGACGTCTTTTCGCACGAGGGCGCTGACGCGCTGCGTCTATATCTGCTTAGCAACAACCAAGCCGTAAACGCCGACTACATGCGCTTTAACCGCGACGGCATGAAAGACCTGCAACGCAACGTGCTGGGCACACTGCAAAACAGCCAGCGATTCTTTAAAATGTACGCCGAGCTGGACGGCTGGAAACCTGCACCCGTTTCCGAAGAGCCGACGGTCACCAATCCACTCGACGTTTGGATGCTGGCTCGTTTGAATGAAACCATCAACGAAGTTACCACCAACGCCAACAGCTTCAGCCTGGCCCACGCCATCACGCCAATTTTTGGCCTGATTGACGACATGTCAAACTGGTACATTCGCCGCTCCCGCCGTCGTTTTTGGAAGGGCGAGGACGATCAAGACAAGCAGCAAGCCTACGCTGTTTTGCACTTTGCCCTGGTTCGCACCACGCAGCTGTTGGCGCCGTGGGCACCGTTTATTTCGGACCGCCTGTACCGCGAATTAACCGGTGGTGAATCTGTGCACCTCAGCGATTGGCCAAAAGCCAGCACTGTTAACAGCGAAGCCTTGGACCAGATGAAATTAGTGCGCAGCGTGATCGCCGACGGCCTTAAACAGCGTGCCGATGCCAAGGTCAAAGTGCGCCAGCCGCTGGCTAGCGTTGCCGTAAGCGGTGCGCCCGACTTTTTACGCACAAACACCGACACGCAAACCATCATCTGTGAAGAATTGAACGTTAAAACCATAGAGTTTGCCGATGGCAAAGACCTACAGACCGTACTAAACACCGAACTAACCGATGAGCTCCGTGCCGAAGGCCTGATGCGCGACATCGTCCGTCACGTACAAAATCTGCGCAAATCCAGCGGCTTGCAGGTAGAAGATCGCATTGTTCTGCATCTGAGCAGCAATGACGAGCAAGCACAGAACGTCGTTGTAACCTTTGGCGATGTAATTAAGCAAGAAACTTTGGCCACTGAGCTCACCACCGTGCCCGTTGGTCCAGAAACCGAAATCAAAGTTGGGGACGTCACGCTTACCGCGTCGTTGCGCAAGGCCTAGCTGCCGCTGCCAAAACCAGCTATACTACCAATAATGACATTGATTATTCACATTATTTGCAGCGTGCTGTCGCTGAGCCGGCATGGAGCATGGTTTATGCAGGCGGTGCGCCACGGTGCCACGCCGGCATGGCTCAAAATTACAACCCTTAGCACGTTAAGCATCGCTGTGGGCAGCGGCCTGATGCTCGCCAACAATTCAGTGCACAGTACCGTACACATCGCAAGCATGCTCGGCTTATTTTTGCTGATGCACGCTGGTATTTTTTCTGCTCGTCGCGTGCTCGCTACTGAACGCATTAAGCGCTAATTATTACGCCATACAAAACTACGTAGTACGAATTCCCTAGACCTGGTGCGTGTGTGCAATGCACACCAAGTCTAGGGGTTCGTGATGTCAGGAGCCAACTGGCTCTGGTCAGTGATGGGATTGGACACCCTTGAGGGCGGAGGCGGGGCCAGCTTTGAAGGTGGCGATGATCTCTTGGGGTGTGTCGGTGAGGTAGGTGTCATGCGGCGTGAGCTTCAGGACGTCCCTGGCGACGCGGTCCAGCGTGAACAGCATGCAGCTGCGTGCGGAACGGCGACCACGGCTGGGCAGACCAAGCCAGCGACGACCCAGCGGAAAATCGAAGTTGCCCTGCGTAGGGTGACCGATGCTGACGGCTGCACTGCGAACCTGGCTCCACGTCGCATCGTCCTGTGCGTGGGCGAACACCTGCACGCGGTTGAGCATGTAGGCGTGAACCAGGTTGATGCGCAGCGTCTCGCGGTGATGCGCCATGCCGCGCGCGTCTTCTTGAGCGCTGAGCTCAACGTACGGCAGGTTGTACAGCGCGCCCGGGCTCGCTGGCGGCGCCAGCTGCACGACGTTCCTGAAGTGGTCGCTGCCAATCAGCTCGTACATACCCACTTGCGTAACGCGTGCGCCTCCTTCCTGTTTCCAGGAGAGCACCACGTCGAGCGTGCCCGTTCCTTCTTGAAGCAGAACCGGTTTTCCCGGCTCGATCACACGTATGCTCATATGAGCACCCTTCTCTGTGGTATCTGACGATCACGGTGAGTCCAACCATAGGTTGGTATAGTGCAATAAACAATTTGACCATTCGTCAAATATCGCGAATTATATCACATACCCTTGCTTATATAAACGTACATGCTAGCATAAGAACTATGGAAACAACTTCGACCGTTCAGTATGAAGTGCTCGACAACACCGGTTTACCCACCGGAAAACTTGCAGACCAATCCACTGTGCATTCCCAGCAATTGTGGCATGGTGTGGTTAATGTATGGGTCGTTAATAGTAAAGGCGAGTTACTTATGCAGCTTCGTGCCCCAGGGGTCGAACTATCGCCAAACCTTTGGGATGTGAGTACCGGTAGCCATGTGCGGCCCGGTGAATCACCAGCTGCCGCTGCGCAACGCTGTTTACAGACCGAGCTTGGCATTGCTGTCTCTCCCGAAGAGCTCAAACATTTGTTTAATATTCAATGTAAAAACCCTTTGCCCAATGGCCTCACGCATAATGTGTTTGGTCACGTTTTTTTGGTGCAACAAGATATAGATACTGCAGCAACGCAGGTGGATCCCGCCAAAATTACGCAGCTCGCTTGGGTGCCTCTGATGCAACTGATGAGCGATGTCGGCAACGACACGACGCGGCAAAAATATCTGCCTCGCGCCAACAATTACTACCCCCAATTATTTACCGCACTGCAGGCTTGGCTGCAGTAAAAAACCGCCCGGTTAACCGAGCGGTTTTATAGGTTAGTTCGTTTGAGTGGTGCCACCCGAGCTGTCCATTTGCGGACCGCTCGTAGGACTTGGGTTAACCACAATGCGCGTAGCAGTGGTCGAACCAGAGCCACTTGATTCAACAAGCACCATATCACCTACGGCAATATCACTTGCAGTAACTGTCGTGCCGTTATCAGTGATCGTTGTGGAGCTCGTAATTGCGTAGGTAACAACCGAGCTGCTACGCTGGCTATTAAACGAGATGCTTGTGGCGCTGACTGCAGTCACCGTTCCAGCTTCTCCCATATGTTGACCGCCTGGACCCATCATCATACCGCTACCGCCTGTGCTCTGAAACCCACCGTTTGACGCGGTCGAGGTCTTTTTGCTCTTCTGGTACTGTACGCCGCCAAAGAACCCAACTGCGGCAACCGTCAAAACAACCGCCGTTGAAATAATAATTTTTGTCGTTTTGCTCAACGTACGCGGCGCGGGCCGCTTGTGCTGCGACTTGGCATTTTCTTCCATATGATCTCCTTTAGAACCATCTGGCAGGGAGGCTGCACAGGTGGTCAGAGCCATACTATCCGGATATCCTTAAAGCCTTCTTAAAGCGTCGTGCTGGTGCAGCGGGCGAGACTTGAAGGTGTAAAAAGCGCGTCAGCGCCTGGCCTTCAAGCCCCGTCCGTGCTCACTCCTCTCTGGTGTTACTCCTGGATACCGCGGCGCAGTCGGGCGATGTCGGCCGGCGAGCCAGCGGGACGGCCTTTGCCGAGCTTGTGCCTCGGGCTGAATGAACTGCTGCCTGCAGTCTGCGCCCGTTGCGTGCGCTGGAACTTTCGCGTGGCATCGCCCTGCAGATCAGCCAGCGTCACTTCCACACCGCGACGCGGTGCTTTGGATTTCTGTCGACGGTCCTTGTGGCCCGTGGATTCGGCGGCCGCCGAGACGGAAGGTGCAGGCGCGGGAGCGGGAGCCTCCGCGGTGGGCAGTCCGTTGCGCAGGTAGTCCAGGAAGAACTCGGCGATGACCGGAATCCGCCTGGGCGACATGGGCATCGTAAAGCCGCACACCACCGTGGGGTCAGCCAGTTTGCCACCGGGCTTGCTTACCAGAACCTTCGCCAGATCGGCGTTGTTGTACTCCGTCGCCAGCAGGCCAACCGGTACAGCACCGATGAGCGCACGCATGCGCAAGCTCTCGCGCCGACTGATCAGGTCTTCGGGGACACCCTCCAGGGCTTCACTCACCGTGGCGCCGGGATTCTGATCTAGAATCGATGACAACGATCTCCTCCTTCGGAGAAACAGATGGAACAAGCCAGCATATTATATCCTAAAAAACTGGCTCGTCAAAGTGCTGCTGGGCGATTCGGTTCAGGGCGCGGAATCCGCACATTTGACCCGTCTGCGATGAGCGCACTAAATCACCGCCAACCAGGTGCATTGCGGCATTGCCCATCGCCGTGGGGACATCCAAATGGCAGAGCTGCCAGGCGTTGGCAACGCGGTCATTTTGCACACCAATCACCTCTGGCTGAAACACCGGCACGCCGAGCTGTTCAGATAAATCGGGGAGGTAGGTCGTCTCGCCGTACATAACGCGCATTGGTTGCGCGCTCGCTTGCCACTCGTGAGCTACAATATCTTGCCTACTCACCACGTCCGGCGCGATCAAATCGTAGACCTTAAATGGGAATGGACAGGTGTTTTCGATTGTTTCGGCGGTAAGCGGCACCGGCGGAAGTGTGGACGCTTTTTGGTGCGCTAATGTTGCATCTAGTTTAGGCAGCGCCAAGCCCTTGGATCCCAGGCACTGACCAGTTTTTGGATCATAAACCGGCGCAAACGGATACAACAAACGAGGCGCCAGCTGCTCAAGACCAGGCGTTCGCAAGGCAGCCGAAATCGACAACTTGCTCGTAACATAATAGGCGCCCAAATCTGTTGGCGGCACGCCCACAGCCTCACCGTAGGTAATCTGACCTACCGGAATCGTCGATCTGCCTAGGCAAACCGAACCAAGCTTTTCAACAAATGGTTCGTCGGCGCGCAGCACGCCCAATTCCGCTGTATTGGATGGCAAATCAACCGGCTCGCCATATTCAGAATCAGGAATAATATTCAGCTCGTGCGGTGTAATAACTTCCAAATGCGGCATCAAAAAATATACGCCCTGTACCAAGGGCGCTCCCGTTTAACGTACACATCATATACGCCTATGCTTATGTTTGCAAACCAAAAACGAGCCCCGTAATAGAGCTCGTTTAGGTAAATCAAGAACCGATTTAGTGCATTGCTGCCGCTGGTGCGTGCGCAGCCAGGTGATGCTTGTGCTGCTTCACTACAAAAGTTGCAACCAAGCTTGCCAGAACGGCAAATCCAAGGCCAACGTAGAAGGCAATGTGCCAACCACCAACCGTAGCAGTAGCAATATCAAGCATCGAAGGCGCGTGGCCCAATTTGCTCAACTCGCTGGTAGTGTGCGATGTTGCAACGCCCGACAAAACTGCCAAGCCAATTGCTCCACCAATCTGTTGCGAGGTGTTAAACAAACCAGAAGCCAATCCAGCTTCATCACCAGGAACGCCGGATGTTGCAGTAATAGTGGCGGTCACAAATGTGCCACCCATACCAATAGCGATCAGCGCCAAACCTGGCAAAACGCTGCCCAGGTAGGTTCCGTTAACAGGGATGTGTCCCAGCAGGAACAAACCAGCGGCTACAAACAATGGAGCAACCATCAGAATGCGCTTGTATCCAATTTTGGCAACCTGGTTCGACATAATCGTCGCCACAGCACCAATAATAAAGGTTACTGGCAAGAAGCTCAGACCCGTACGCACAGGCGAGTAATTCATGACCGTCTGAATGTACAGCGATACAAAGAAGAACATCGACATCATCGCAGCGGTCAGCGGCATGATAATCATGTTCGCACCCGTTACGTTGCGTACCTTAAAGATACTGAGCGGCATCAGCGGATGCTTAGCCTTCGACTCGTTCCATACAAATGCGCCCAAAGCAGCTGCGACAGCGGCGAACAAGCCAAGCGTCAAGCCGCTCGTCCAGCCCCATTCAGCGCCCTTGGTAAGCACATATACCAACGTCATCAAGCCACCAGTTACCAATACGGCGCCCGGCAGATCCAATGCGTTGTCTTTTTCTTCGCGAGCGTGCTTTGGCACCACGCGAGTTGCCATGAAGGCAATGAACAGACCGATTGGAACGTTCACAAAGAAGTTCCATTCCCAGCTGGTGTATTCGGTCAGCAAGCCGCCGAACAACACGCCTGCCGCTGCTCCACCGGCAGCTACCGCACCCCAGATACCCAATGCTTTGTTGCGATCGGCGCCTTCCTTAAAGGAGGTCAGCACGATAGACAACGCCGCTGGTGACATCAGAGCTGCGAACAAACCTTGCAATGCGCGAGCCACGATCATCATGGTGCTGTTCTGAGACAGTCCCACAATCAACGACATGGCCGTAAAACCAACGACGCCAGTAATAAACATGCGACGACGGCCATACAAGTCGGCAGCACGTCCGCCCAGCAGCAAAAAGCCACCAAAGGCGAGCGTGTAGGCGGTAATCACCCATTGCAGGTCACTTGCGGTAAAGCTCAAAGCCTTTTGAATTGCTGGCAGCGCCACGTTCACAATAGAGGTGTCGAGCACCACCATGAACTGAGCCAGCGCCAGCAGTCCAAGCAATCCCCATTTAAAAGGTTGCTTCACAATATGTCCTTTCGTTATTTTAGTTACAAAAACAATTGTAAATCTAAATATTTGATGTTGTCAAGTATTTTATTGTGGCGTATAATAGCAGTTATGCAAGATAACTATGCAGGTATCAATACCCTTTCGCTCATGTTTGAGCTGGTTATGCGCCTTAAGCCGCAGCTAATTGAAGCCGCCAATAAACACGGCTTAACAACCATGCAGTTGCATGTGCTGGGCTTTTTAAGTGACGATCAGCCACACCCCATGAGCTGGATTGCTATGTTGATGCACTGCGATGCCTCTAACGTAACAGGGATCGTGGATCGTTTGGTAGCAATGGAATTGGTGGAGCGTGCCGAGGGCGCTAAAGATCGCCGTATCAAAATGGCGCGGCTCACCACCAAAGGCAAGCAAATGCGCGCCGACATTATGCAGGAACTGACGCAAGAAAGTCAGGACTCTATAGATGGCCTTCTGGACAAAAAAGAACAGACTTGTTTTAGGGAGCTGTTAATTCGCCTGCTGAACGCCAACACCAAAGACATCGACTGCCCTGCTAGCAAAAAATAAGCGTATTTGCACACCACACCATATACCGATATTATTAAGCTATGTCAGCGTCTTCACCACTTACGCCACTTGACGGCCCCACAAAACCCTGGTTCACCCGTATGTCCAAAAAAACCTGGTTTATCTGCGGTATTCTTTTAGGAGCACTGATTATTTTGGCAATCAGATTCGCCATTTATAACCCGCAGCACACGCACTATCACGCCAACTTTGCGGTGTATATTAACGACCAGCGCGAAGAATTTAAAGATCCTACGTATTATGAAGATGTTGCGGCCTGCACGCAGTACGACAACATGACACCAGCCGAACGTGCGCACATGCACAACAATGTAAACGATGTCATCCATGTGCACGACAACGCCGTCACGTGGGGCCAATTCTTTGAAAACATCGGCTGGTATTTGGGCGACGACTTTATTAAAACCCGCGATCATATGTATGTGGCCAGCGGCAATCAAAAACTACACCTCCTGTTGAATGGTCAGGACTACACCGGCCTTGCTTCCGTTAGCAACATGGTTATTGGCGACCAGGACAAGCTGCTGATCAGCTTTGGCGATATCTCCAGTAATCGGCTCAAAATGGAATATGCCGGCATTAGCAATAACGCCAAAAAGGCCGACGAAACACATGATCCAGCCTCATGCAGTGGGCATCAAAATGCTACTGCTAGTGAACGTTTAAAGCATCTGTTCTAAGATGATACTCGCTCTTGCTCTTGCCTTTTTACTTGAACTTGTTGCGTTTGGTTATTTTGCGGCCGTGAGCTTTACATTTAATCTAGCCAAACCAGCACAGATTATATTGTTCGTGGCTCTTTTATGCGCGCTTATAGCCTTTTGGAGCATCTTTATGGCTCCTCGTTCAGCCAAGAAGTTCAAGCCCGCTACCTACTATATGGCCAAATCTGCAATATATGCTGTAAGCGCGTACGCAATTCTTCACCTTGCCAGCACAAAATGGTTCTGGGCTTTTATTATTTGCGCTGTGCTTGATGAAATCGTTTTGTTTAAGCACAATTTGGAATAACTCTCTCGATCGTCATATTAGTAACGGTAGCTACTATATAGGCTTGAATAAGATGTACTACGTAATACACACAACATAAGTAGCCATAATCGGAATAGTGTAGTACACTTAAGCACTGTTGGCCAACTCGGATTAGAAATTACAAAACCTAACCAGAGGTCTTTTTTATGTTTGAGAAACTCTTTGGTCTCCTTGCGGTGGCCTGCGCTGCCGTGCAATATGTTCCGTATATTTATGACACTGTCCGAGGACGAACCAGGCCACAACGCACCGCGTGGCTCATCTGGTTTGCGCTCGGTGGCGTTATATTGTTCACCCAAATGGCAAAGGGCGCCCACGAATCGGTGTGGGTCACCGGTATGCAAATGACTGGAAACCTAGTGGTATTTTTGCTGGCAATCAAATATGGCTATGGCAAATTTACTCGCCGCGACGCACTGTCGCTGGCCATTGCCGGCATGGGTCTGGCGCTGTGGGCGATCACCAAACAACCAACCATTGCGCTCCTCATTGCCATTGGCGTGGACTGCATCGGCGCGGCGCTGGTAGCCGTTAAGGCCTATCACGATCCGCACGGCGAAACGCTGTCTACCTGGGTGTTTTCGGGCTTGGCCGGACTGTGCGCGGCACTTGCAGTGGGTAGTTTTAGCCGACCAATTTTGCTGGCCTATCCGGTGTATGTACTCCTGAACTGCACCGTTACATCGGTCACCATTATTGTGCGCAAACGCTTTGTTGAGCACCCCGACACGCTTCAGCTAACAGCAGAACCAGAAGTCGACTAACGCTTTGCGTGTTATGTAAGCTTCTGGTAGCATAAGGAGTATGCGACCAATCTGGACTGGATCAATCAGCTTTGGACTTGTAAACATTCCGGTACGAATGTTCAGCGGCGTACAGCCTCAAGAGGGTATCGACCTGGATATGCTGCACAATACCGACCACTCGCCTATTCGCTATGCACGCATTTGTAAAGCGGACGGCAAAGAAGTTGCCTGGGAAGATATTATAAAAGGTTACGAATATAAGCCTGACCAATACGTGGTCATTACCGAAGCTGATTTTGCAAAAGCCAACCCCAAAAAGACGCAAACCGTGGATATTCAACAATTTGCCGACGCAGCCGAAATTGACATTCGTTACTTTGAAAAACCCTATTATTTAGAGCCCGAAAAAGGTGGCGACAAAGCGTACGCGCTGCTGCATTCCGCGCTGCAAAAATCGGGCAAGTTGGCCATTGCTCGCTTTGTAATTCACCAAAAAGAGCACATTGGCGCCATTATGCCCGTGGGCCGCGCGCTCGTTTTGAACCAAATGCGCTACCCAACTGATTTGCGGCAAGCTGGCGAGTTGCACTTCCCTACCGCTAAAGAAGTTACCGACAAAGAGCTAGACGTTGCCACTAAACTGATCAAGCAAGAAACGCGGCCGTTTATTCCCGAAGATTTTCACGACACCTACACCGAAGAGCTAGAAGACATTATCAAAGCCAAAGTTAAAGGCGCTAAGCCGCACAAAGCTGCCGCTGCGCCCAAGCACACCAACAGCGCTGACCTGATGGAAACGCTAAAAGCCAGCCTGAAAGGCTAGCCAACAATGGGACTTGGAAAGTATTTTGCCAGGCGCAAGTTCCAAAAAACGCCCGAGCCCAAGGGCGCAATAAAAAAATCGTCCAGCAAAAAGTTGGCATTTGTGGTGCAAGAGCATCACGCCACGGCATTGCATTACGATTTTCGGCTAGAGATGGACGGTGTGCTCAAAAGTTGGGCCGTGCCCAAAGGCCCTAGCACGGATCCACACGAACACCATTTGGCAATCCAAACCGAAGATCATCCGTATGAATATCGAACGTTTGAAGGTGTGATCCCCGAAGGAAACTACGGCGCCGGCAATGTCATAATCTGGGACGAAGGTTGGTACGAACCACGCGCTGACTCCGACGATCCCGAAAAAACGTTGCTTGAAGAACTCAAAAAAGGCCACGTTACCTTTGTGCTGCACGGCAAAAAGCTGCACGGCGAATTTGCGTTAATTCAGATGCACAAACAGGGCGACAGCGCGTGGCTCTTGATTAAAAAAGGTGATTCATTTGCCTCCGAAGCCGATATTACCCAGCAAAACGAATCGGTCAAAACTGGCCGCACCGTAGATCAACTGGGCGCTCACAACAAACTGCCCGACCTCAGTAAAATGCCCAAAAAAGCTACGCCCTGGCAGCCGCAGCCCATGTTGTGCACCTTGGTGGCAGAACCTTTTGACAGGCCTGACTGGCTGTTTGAAATTAAATGGGATGGGTTCCGAGCCATCGGCACCAAACATACACAACACGTCACGTTGCGGTCGCGAAACAGCATCGACTTTATGGAAAAGTTCCCGCCCGTGGCAGAAGCGCTGCACAATCTGGACCACGACGTAATTTTAGACGGCGAAATCGTGGTAGTCGACCAAGACGGTTCGCCTCATTTTGAATGGCTCCAAGACTGGAGACGCACCGGCAACGGCGAACTCCGCTATCAAGTTTTTGACATTTTGTGGTGCGATGGCCACGACGTGCGCACCATGCCGCTGCGCGATCGCAAAGCCCTATTAAAAAGCATCATTCCGGCACAGTCCGTTATAAAGTACAGCGATCACGTCGAAGAAAAAGGGGCCGCGTTATTTGCCCAAATGGAGCACCGGGGCCTAGAAGGCATCGTTGCTAAACGTGCCGACAGCACCTATCAAGAGAACGTACGTGGTGCCGACTGGCTCAAAATTAAAACGCATTTGCGGCAAGAGGTGGTAATCGGCGGTTTCACCGAGCCCAGAGGCAGTCGCACCTACCTAGGGTCGCTGATTGTTGGTGTTTACAACAAAGGCACGTTTGAATACGTGGGCCATTCTGGTGGCGGCATCCCTGACACACAGCGCAAATCATTACGCCAAAAACTCGAAAAATTAGAGCGCAAGACTTCACCATTTAGTACCGACATCCCTAAATCCGACACTGCTGTGCACTGGGTTAAACCCGAACTGATTTGCGAAATGAATTTTGCCGAATGGACCAGCGGTGGCCAAATGCGCCAGCCCAAGTTCGTTGGCATGCGAGAGGACAAAAAACCCATGGACATCAAGCGCGAAAAGCCGGCTGGCAAAACCAAACCCGCCACAGACCAACCGGAGTTATCACATCTGGACAAAGTGTTCTTCCCCAAACACAAATACACCAAAGGCGACCTCATAACCTACTACCAATCGGTGGCCGATTACATCTTGCCATACTTGGCCGACCGTCCGCATTCGCTGTTGCGCCAGCCGGGCGGCGTCACCGATCACGGTTTCTTTCAAAAAAACATGGAGCATTTGCCAGCCTGGGCTCCCACCGTCGACATTTACTCCGAATCCAACCAGGCCAATATTCACTGGCTAGTCGGCGGCAAACTGGAAACGCTAGAATACATGGTGCAACTGGGCTGCATCGAGATTAATCCGTGGAATTCGCGCGTGCAACACCTAGACAAACCCGATTGGGCCGTAATGGACCTAGACCCAGAGGGTGTGACGTTTAACGACGTCATTGCCGTGGCTCGTACCGTGCACGAGATTTGCAACGAACTGCATATTACCGCCGTACCCAAAACTTCGGGCAAAACGGGCATTCATATTTATATGCCGCTGGGCGCCAAATACACCCATGACCAGGCCAAAGATTTTGTGCACTTGTTAGCAATAGAGGTTAACAAGCGTCAACCAAAACTGACCAGCCTGGAACGCATGCCTGCCAAGCGTCCGCACAAAATTTACCTGGACTATTTGCAGAACCGCGAGGGCCAAACGCTAGCCGCGCCATATTCGGTGCGCCCGACGCCAGACGCTACTGTTGCCGCGCCACTGCACTGGGACGAAGTTAAAAAAGGGCTGCTTCCCATCAACTACACGATCAAAAACATCAACCGCCGTCTGGCCCGAGTTGGCGATTTGTGGAAACCAGTTTTAGGCCCCGGCAACGATCTGGCAAAAATTCTGGAACATATGGAAAAACTGCATAAAGACCAATCTAGCGACTAGATTGCGGCATGCGAGCCAGCGCCAAGGCTGCAAAAATCAGCGCAATATCGCGAAAGGTAATAGCGAACAAGCTACTGTTAAATGCCACGATTCCCGCCAGCGTTGCAGCACATAATAACGCCACGTATCGCGTGAACACGTCGGCTAGCAACAAAATTGCCAGCGTGACTTCGTACACCGAGAAGACGTGCAGTAACAGATGCGCATCAACCGTTTTGGTGGCAAACGACGGTAAATAGCCGACCCAGTCCTGCGGATTGGTGAACGACGAAATTGCCGCATATAAAAAGATGATCGCCAGCCCACTACGCAACAATAATTGTGGTGTAATAGCCGAAAGTCGCTGCATAAATCCCCCTAAAGTATGTTGTCCTGTTGACATTATAACCGTTTCCCGTAATCATAAAAGGTATGTTATGTAATGGAGGCTCGCCCCGATGTCCAAAACAGTAAAGCTCGTAGTTATCGCAGTAGCAGTTGTGGTTATCGCCGGGGGCGCCATCTATGTTCAGAATCACGGCAAGCACAAAAACGACACGACTTCCACCGGTAGCTCAAGCAGCAGCTCTTCAAATAATGACACCGCCAAAACCACCGATTCAACCACGGCGGCCATGACAATTACCTACGACGGCAGCAGCTTTAGTATGTCACCAAGTAGCATTAAATCTGGCGAAAATGTGAAAATCGTTAACAGTTCCAGTAGCGAGCTCGACTTTGATTCCGACCCGCATCCCACCCATACTGACAATCCGGAACTGAACGTGGGCAGTATTGCCGCCGGCGAAAGCAAAACTATCACCTTGACCACCAAAGGCACGTGGGGCTTCCACAACCACCTCGACCCAAGCCAACACGGCAACCTAACTGTAGAGTAATCTAACCAAGAAAAGGAGCACGAATGGCAGACGAGCAACATCCGGGGCGCGGCTGGCACGGCGATGCAGCTGGACACGCAGCAGCTGGACGACTTGGCGGTCAAAAAAGCGGTGGCAATTTTGCCAACGACCGAGACAAAGCACGGCGAGCCGGCAGCAACAGCGGTGGCAATTTTGCGAATGATCGCGAAAAGGCCAGGCGCGCAGGACGACTTGGCGGTCAACGCTCAAAGCGACCACCAGCTCAAACCAAAGCCAGCTAGGCTTGCCAGTTGTATTTAGCGGTGGTATAGTAGCTGCAAATATTTCTATTGGTAACTTCCGTTCAGCACGTACACGCGCGAGACGCTAACTTGTAATTTTGAAGATATCCACGCCCAAGCGGAGGAGTTATTGGATGTTGCCTACAACGTGCAGCCACCCCGACCCAACGAGATTTCGCACGAAGTAGCCATCGACACTATTTCTACCTTAGGACAAACAGTGGTAGCAGCGCTTTTGGCCAACAAAAGCCCTATTTCGGCCTGGTCAGAACAGTCCAAGCAGCGCGTAATGGAACTGGCCACCTACCGAAATGCCAGCGTGAAACAAGTGCACGCGCAATTTCCAGACTTATTTACTGCAGCCACAGAGGCCACCGCGCATCATGGCGACTCGGCTTGGACGCCAGATTTGCAAGACGCATTCGTGCAGCTAAACGGCACACTGCCGGTCCTGATTACCGCTCCGCATAATGGATGGCGACGGGCGCTTGGCGAGCGGGACTTACCTCGAGCTCCGCACAGCAAGGCGTCGGACGGTGCCACCAGATTTATCGCACAAGATATTCATCGTTTTTTGCAAGCCCGCGACCTACCTGCGCCAACTATTTTGATGGATGCTGTGCATCGAGCACACCGCACGCCGCAAACCCGCGCCTTCTTTGAATACAAAACCTACGAAGCATTATGTAACCTTCGTCGCGAACACGACGGAACGGTGTTGCATTTAGACATTCACGGCTTTGGAAATCATCCAGAAACACAAGATTATGACCTGATTTTGGGCACAGCGCATCGCGAAACCGTAGGTGATTCGGATGTTGACCACGAGCTCGCCTCCTTTACCAGAGCGCACGGGTATCGGACATATTTACCGGGCACACAACCTCGGCCTGGCGAAGCGTACACCGCTAAAAGTCCAGCTACTTTGGTGCAGCGCGTGGCGCATCTAGCACTTGCGCAAACAGCCAGCGTTCAAATTGAAATCAGCCAGCGCTATCGGACACAAGAAACGCAGCATCGTGGCCAACAATTAGCACGTGACGTGGGAGCGTTCTGTGTTACTTGGGGACAGAGTCCGCTCGAAAGCGAGCTGGGCATTTCCAGCTTTTACGAAGCGATCTAGCCAGGGCGACTACTAGCAGCGTGCCGGGCGCGGCAGGACTAGTCTGCTTGTATCAAATTAATTGGTGAAGTCCCACTTCTGGGCGTCGGTGGCGTTGCAAGTGTATAGCTGAATCTGCGTACCATTACCGGTGCGCGAACGATAATCATCCAGGCATAGATTGGCATGCACATTAACGATAGAATGGTTGACGGCATTTACCTTCCATACTTGGGCGTCGGTGTTATTACATTCGTAGAGCTGCACGATGGTGCCAGGTGCCGTACCCGAACGCTGGGCATCAAGACAGTAGCCATTAGCGTTCTTAATGGTGCCGTTACTTTGCAGCGCCCACTTCTGAGCGTCGGTGGCGTTGCAAGTGTATAGCTGAATCTTGTTGCCATTAGCTTTTGTATTGTATCGGTTGTCCACACATTTACCGGCAATGCCTTTGATTGCCGTATAGTTGGTATTTGGCTGAGGAGTTGACGGTGGGGTCGGCGTAGTAGTAACAGGGGTCAGAAGCTCCAGTGCAGCAAGTTGTGGCGATCCAGCGACGCCCACAAAACTGATATCCAGCGCGTTCTGCGTAACAGTTACTGTGGCCTCTTCGGTGTCTGCTTTATTTGCACCAACCTTCGCTGCAATGTCAAAGTTGGTCAACCACGGTTTGCCATTGATATTCACCGTGAACACACGACAACCGGATTTGGCACAGCCATCGTAGATCTCGGCAAAGTGCAATTTAAGTGTGTAGGTGCCGTTAACCACAGGGAGATGGTAGCTAAAATTACCCCAGCGCTCATCTTGATACAAGGCGGCGTCATTAGTGCCTGCAATCGTGCGGCCCTTAGCCTGGTTATCGGTGGCTCCGCCCGAGTAGTCTACATCGGCCAGCCATTTGTTCCCTGAAGTATCAGTGTACGAGGTGCCACCAGCGTTAATGCGGACGGGCACGGTAAGCTGAGTGGGAGTTGGCGCCGTGGGCTGCGCTACCATTACAGTGGTTCGACAATTTTGGCTGCTCACCGGAACCTGGCTACCATTTACAGCAAAAGTAACAGTAACGCTCGCCGTATAGGTGCCGGGTGCATAGGCGTGTTGAATCGTTTTGCCACCCGCCGTTACGACAGTTTGGTCGCCAAATGTGTAGCTGTAGCCGCTTATAGTCGCACCGTTAACGGCGCTAGCACCAGTGGTGAAGGTATAGGTCTTTTGATCAGCACCCAATTGTGCGCTTAAACTATCGCAGCTATAGGTAGGCGTTGGAGGGGGTGTGGCTGTAACCTGTCCGTCGTTAAGTACAAAGGTGGTTACCGAATAGGGCGGTAAACCGTAGCTTAATAAATCGTTCACATTATTGATAGTTGTTTTTTTAACTGGCGCATCAAAAGGAGCGTCTTTACTTGTTTGCCACACGTCAGCCGAGCCGCCGCCAAATCCCGTCAGCTTAAGGGTAAGCGGCTGTGTCGCCTGAGGATCCTTGTTGACAACCACAATATTTTTGCCATTGTTAGAGGCGTAGATTTCAACGTTATTCAGTGTAGTACTGGCGTCAACCATGCTCGTGCCAAAGCCTCTAAACAAGGTGCCGCCGGTGAACATTTCCATGCCGTAATAAATAGGCAATGGATCGGTCACCTTGCGGCCATAGTGACTTGCTGCGTCGGTTTTTTCAAATGTTAGTCCCAGCGGGCCATTCAGATCAGAGTACTGATGTCCCCGACCGCCAGCTTTGGCAATATGCCCTGCCACGCTCGCTCCCCAAACAGTATTCACGGATTGATAAAAACGATCATCGCCCTGCCAGCCGTTGTAGCCATCCTCAGCTCGCCACGACCAGTTATATTCACCTACTTGCACTTCTATTTGATTGGCACGACTCGGTACATACTGCGCGATAGCCTGTTTTGTCTGAGTAACTTCTGATTCCCAATCACCCGTTTGTGCCAGTGCCGTGGCCTCACTTAAAAAGCTACCGCCCATAGCATAGTGATGGAAATCGATAATGTCTACGTTATTGCCTGCACACTGCAAGAATGTGTTGATGGTATTGCTGTCAAAATATGCCCAGGCCGGGCCAGCCACTTTAATAGTTGGGTCTACGGCCTTCATTTTGGCTGCCGTGGCATTAAAGAGATCGCAATACGTCTGGATCGACATACCACCGTTGCCTGGTTCGTTGCCAATAACCCATACATTTACAGGGTTGGCGCTCCCGGTAGTGGGCTTGTTAAAATGGCGTACCAGGTTGGCCGCCTCGTCGGGCGTAAAGTTGTTGTCGGCCGAGCCACCCACCACGATTTGAGGCTCAGCACCAATGTTCTTGATGCTGTTCACCCAGGCATCGCCCGATCCCGCAGGATGACCGCCAGCGCTCGACACAATATTGCCCCCGTTCCACTGCAACGGTATGCGGTAATAACCGGCTTTTAGATTAGCCAGTGCACTACGCTGCGAAGCACTATTTATGATGTCCGTGTTGTTCTCGCCGTAGGTGGAAATGGTGCTCGAGAACGGTTTTGTGGCCAGGGTTGTAGTAGCTTTTGTAAAGTCCACACTGGCGTTCGGCGAGTCGGCCAATGCAAAGAACGCTACCAGAGCTCCCACTACTGCGAATCCAGCCACCATGGTGTACTGGCGCCAGTACTGCCTAATACGCGCCTTGGTCATAAATTTCATGTACGTGCCCTCTTTATTTGAATGTTTGCCCTCAGTATACGGTTAAGCTTAATTTAAAGTCAACGGATTCGATTTTAGGAATTGGGCGTTCCGCACCGGCAGGATTCGATACTATTAGACTGCAGAGTTACCACTTGTACACCCGGAGGGATTCCATCTGGGCACAGCATTTCGCCACTGGCGATATGCTCATACTCGTCTCATCCTGCCAACCAAAACAAAACCCCCACTTTCGTGAGGGCCTTGTTTTGGTACACCCGGCAGGATTCGAACCTGCGACCCCTTGGTTCGAAGCCAAGTACTCTGATCCGCTGAGCTACGGGTGCGTATTTCAGTGCTTGTAGCGTAACAGATTAGAGGCCATAAAACAACTTCGAGCTAGTTGAACCATGGATTGTCGCCCAGACTCCACACAGACAACCGCGTCAGGCCGCTATCTTGCACTTGCTTCAGACGAGCCTGCATGGTTTGTGCATCGGCATAATCATAGAACGAGCCGTCGTTGTTAACCACAAGTTCCCCAGCGGCATTGCGAGTTGGCAATGCATCGGCATGAACATTCGCGCGGCGTTTTATGGCATCGCTGGTATTCACTGCTATGCGACCGTTCTGGCTGCTGTACCCGTAAGCCGCGATGCCGGCAATTCCCCTGTCCCCTGCCTTGTCTTTGAGCCACTGCATGCAATCTAATGACCAATCTTGCGGCGCAATCGCATTACCGGCGCCGGTGTCGTATTGATTGTCGTAGATCATCATAACAACGTAGTCCACCAGCGGCGCCAGCTCTTCATATTTCCACTGGTACCAACTTTGGCTGGAGGCGTCATGTATGGGCGGACCGTCGATCATCAGCCGCTGGCCTTTGCTATGCAATTGCTGCGCCAAGGTGCTCACAAACGACTTATATTGCTGGTAATATTCCGGCGTCCAGCTGCCAAAATCTTCCCAGTCCAGCTCAACACTAAAGTTAATTTTGTCGGCAAAATCCACAATTTGGGGAATGGTGCGACTGTTTTGCATCGCCTGTTCAGTACCTTCAGTCGCGCCCGAAATGGTAATATACTGACCCTCGCTGTGCTGTCGAATAATCTGAGCATTTTGCGGCGAATAGCCATTGGGGTATTCCTGGCTTTGGTTAATTTGAGTGATCGAGCCATCGTCTTCTACATGCATATATTCGGCTTTTACGGCGTGCAAGTCAGTATGCTGAGCCACAGCTTGCATGGCACCCGCTGCATCGGGATAGATCCAGGCGTCATAATCCATACCATTTTGGTTTGTTGTGGTGGCGTGCGCCACAGACGGTGGTTCAGTCAAAGCCATAGCGACTCCTATAGTGTTAGGCACGTACGACAACATGGCGGCAACCAAAAAGTACACCGGCATAAGCCATGCCTGCTTTGTTAGCCCCCGACGAAATCGTGTTACTACCCTCATTGCTCTATGTATTGTACTCGGGGCTACGCCCAATTCAAGACGAACAAACACTAGACATTCAGCCGACCTTCAATTTTGCGAAGCGTGCGCAGTACTGGCCCACCATATTTTGCAAGCTCAGAAACTAACTGTCGATGCGCCACAGGATCGTGAAAAACTTCCCGGCCTAAATAGAGTGCTGTTCCGGCAGCTACCAGGCCCAGACCCATGACCACTGGCCAGGCGCCTAAAATACATAACTCACCCAAAGCACTGGCAAAGCCCACGCCAAGAATCCATCGGCCACCGGGGATCCGTGTCTTGGACTGCCCACGGCTAAGTGCTCGAATTGCTGCCACGTCCACCAGTAGCAGGGCCACAATAGCCGCCACGTTGGCCAGGGCAATCACCGTATTTGTTTGCCGACTGGCAAGCAGGCCAATGTACACAACTGCCCCAAACAAAACGCTCACCACCGGATGCCCACGCCACAGCCGCCCAGCAAAAGTAGGCACATCTTTGCGAGCCGCTAGGCGCACCATAATTTCGGACGAGCCCAAAATATTGGAATTTGCCGCCGACAACGTAGAAACCAGCGCCGCAATCGGGATCAAAATACCACCCACCGGGCCCATCAGCTGCTCGGCCACAGCACCCACACTTGCCTCGTCATAATGCGACTGCGGAAACGCCAGTAATGCGATTACCACGCCAATGTACAACACCAGCACGCCCAGCACGCTGATCGTAATCGCCAACGGCACCGTGCGTTGGGCGTTCTTTACGTCGCCGCTCACATTGGCCACCACACTAAAACCCAGATACGCAATAAAGAGCAAGCCGCTCGTAGCCAATAGCGACAGATCGCCATGCGGCATAAAGGGCGTAAACGTATGTGTGCCCGTGTGAGCCAGCCCAAATCCAATTAACAAAATGAGCACCGCGACTTTAACAATCACCAATATGTCTTCGATGCGTCCAATATTCGCCGCATTCCCCAAGTTAGCCAGCGTGATACCCACCGCTGCAATCACCGACCATGTAAGCGGTGAAAGCCCCGGCAAAAAGAAATCGTGCAGGTATGCGCCGAAGGCGTTCAATACAAAAGCGGTGCAAATGACCGCTGACAAATAAAACGCCCACGAAGTCATGAACCCCCAAAATCGGTGCCCTAGCAAGCGACCCACCGGTGCATAGCCCAGTTCTCCCTGCTGAGCCAACGGTGCAACCACAGTAAATGACAGTGCTGAGCACAAAATCGCCAACCCTGCCAAAACAAACGAGGCAATAGCTGCCGGCCCTGCTTTTTGCACGGCTACACCGCTCAAAACAAACACACCGGCCCCCACCATGGACCCCACGGCAAATGCCACACATGACCACAGACCGATCTTATGGGGAATCTTGCTCATGCCTATATTGTAGCTTATTTATGAGCAGCGGGGTTTTGAGAAACGGCAAATACTGGCGAGTTATTGCCATCAGCCACGTCGCCAATACCCCGGTACGCAAACCCAGCCTGGTAGGCGTGGCGCTGCGATACAACTTGCATAGCATCGTATATATTCTGGGTCTTCACTACTTTAGCCAGACGCTGCAAATCTAGCTGCTTGTAATCATCCCACGGCGTAAGGAACAGCTGCAGGTCGCTGTTTTTGGCCGTCTCGTACGGATCTTCCGCAAATGTTAACAGATCCATTTTAGGCAAAATACGCTGTGCCGCTGGAATTGCCTGTGGGTCGGTAGCCTGCACCGTTATGCCACGCTCAAGCAATGCTTCAATAATTCTAAACGAGTAGGCGTTACGCACATCATCGGTGTTGGGCTTAAACGACAAGCCAAATACTGCCACGCAAGTTCCCGCCCCTAGCTGCGCAATAATCGTGTCGATCACGTGACGAATATGGCTTTGGTTGTGTTCGCTGGCACCGCGCAATAGCAGTACCGGCGCGCCCACGCGCTCGCTGGTTTCAATCAGTGCAGCAATATCTTTGGGCAGACACGGCCCCGCAAAACCAATACTTGGCGACAAGTAAGAGCCGCCCACACGCGGATCCATCACCAGCGCTTTTGCCACATCGTGCACGCTAACATTTACTTTTTCGCAGATTTCGGCCACGTCGTTAATGAATGCCACGCGCGTTGCCAAAAACGAATTGGCGCTGTATTTGATCATCTGGGCAGTCTTGGCATCGGTAACAATGTTGGTGCCGCCCAAACCGTAGAACAAGCCAGCAACCTCTTCGCTCACTGCTTGGTCATCGGAGCCCACAATGGTGCGCATCGGATTAAAAAAGTCGCGCACGGCCGTGCCCTCAGCCAAAAATTCTGGGCACGAAACAAAGGTAATCAGATCCATTTTAGCTTTTACGGCTGGCATTTGGGCTAATTCGTCAAAAACGCCCACCGGCACGGTAGATTTTACCACCACCAATGCCGGCTTGGTCAGCGCTTTAGCAATCGAGGTAATCGCCGCACGCAAAATAGACAAGTCACTTTTGCCGTTGGCGTCTTGTGGCGTCTGCACGCCCACAAAAATATAACGTTGCTCGTCATACGCTTCGGCAAGCGATTCAAAAAAACTGATCCGACCTGCTTGCGTCATTTCGGCAATCAGTCCGTTCACTTGCGGCTCGTAAAACGGCGCCTTTCCGGCACGCAACCCGGCAACACGATCCGGATTAATGTCCACGCACGCGGCAATATTGCCTAATTTAGCAAGTCCGAGCGCCGTAATCAGCCCCACGTATCCCGTGCCGACAATAAGAATTTTCTGGTTCGTGTTCTGTGTAATCATACGCTCACTATAATGGCCCCTTGTCGCCAGATCAACTTTTATACATGTTGTGATACAATCACCATATATGTATCACACAAAATCTGAAATTTTCTGGAAATGCTGGCTGTGGTCGGCTATTTTTGGAAGTATTGTGGCCGGATTTTATGCCTTTGTATCAGGGATCGGCCCGCGCTGGCTCAGCGCTGGCGGCCTGTTTTTTGATCTGTTAATCATTTTTGGCATCGCCGGAGCATATTTTGGCGCCGGTTTGGTTGGGTGGCGCATTGCCGACAAATATTTTCACTCGTACGAGAAAGTGTTTATTCGCCGCTATATCCGCTACAGTCTGATCACGTTTGTGGTGTTGGTGGGCATTACTTACTCGCCGGTTTCCATCCTTGGATTGCTGTGGAGTTTTGTGGCGCCATTTGGCGTCTTGTGGGCGCTAGGCGACAAGCTCAAAAAAGCCAAATCTTCATCTCGCTAAATACGGCAGGCTGCTGTACTTGGGGAGATGCGGAAGGGAGATGCGGGCGATGTTTGGAGTACGCTTTTTAAGGCGCCATCGTTTGCATTCCCTTCCGGAACCTCTCTGTGGGGGGATTTGTTCATGGGCTAGGCCAAAACAAGCGGGACGTCGTGGTAGGTGAAGTATTGGCTGTCGCTGGGGAAGAGCACGTCGCTTGCCAGCAAAGGTCTGGCAAGGGTGACACGGCTGCGAGTAACAGTCTCCCAGCAGGGAGTGGTAACGCTGAGCGTTCGCACGTCCAGCCAGCCGAGGCAGTAGCCCGCAACTCTTACGTACACCTGAAGGATGTACTTGTAGTTGGGGTCGGCATTGCCTGAGTCCTGCTGCACAAGGTGCAACGGAGGGTTCTGGCGAATTGCAGTCGAGGTGGGCGCATTCCCCCAGGCGATGACAGTTCCCACATTGGGGTCATCGGTGCCAGCCATGCGGCGAACCACGCGGTAGTCGATCATGAATGGATCCTTCCAAGAAACAAAACGGTAAATAACTGGAAAGAAACGCGGGGATTTCCTGCGCTTTTGCCCAGTTATTTACGTATAACAGAGAGGATTTGGTAATGTGCCTCGGAGAAATCACTTTCTCAACGAAGTAAGCATATTATACCACAAAGTTGTAAATAATGCTAGTGCTTATGTGTTGATCCATCTCTGTAGCCCACTCACAATAACAGGGGTAGCAAAATTAGGACTTATTACGATACGCTGCTCGCATATCCGCCAGCCAGAATGTTAATAAACTGGCAAGCAAAATACCTGACACATTAAGCAAAAACAGCAAAAATGGCTCGTCAAAGGTTGAGCCACCGGGGGCCAGGGCTACCCCTGTAGCTACCAAAGGAGGCAGCAGCGAAACGGCGATAGCCACACCGGTAATTGCGCTAGCAACTTTAGGCCGCATGAGCCCGTAGGCGGCAATGGCGCCAGCAACGACCGCCAGCAAAAAGGCAATGTCATGGTTGCCCCCAAACGTGATCTGATGATTCACGACTCGTTCTTTACCGAACAATTCGGTCATACTGTATCCGATGGCTACCACCAAAACGCATGAACCCACCAGCATGCCAAGCGAGCGAAACGCCATGCCCCAGCTACGCAGCACAAACCCCAGCCCGACCCCCAGAATGGGATACGCCAGCGGCGCTACGATCATGCTGGCAATCAGCGTTGGCGTGCTGTCCATAAAGATCGCGCCCAAAGCTAACAAAGTTGCGCCAATAAGCAGCACGTAAAAATCCAGATCGTGTTTCGTTCGACTCGAAATCTCCGCTATTGCCGCGCGCTTGTCGGCGCCAAACGACATATCATTTGTATCTAATTTGCTCCCCACTTCCCCGCTCCTTTTGCTTTTTAGTGTAGCAGTATTTACTGCAGCTGTCGAAGCTTCTGCAGCAGAGGTGTAACCACCGTTTGTGGTCGGAATTTGGCCTGGGCTAACTGAAGAGCCTGGTCTTGATGCTCAGATAGCAGCGTACGGTCTTTGGCAAGTTCGTCGAGCAATTGAGCTAGGTGGTGTGCATCACCCGGTTTTACAAATAGCGCGGCATCGCCCAAGATACGGCGCTGCGGAATAGTGTCTGAGGTAACAATTGCGCACCCAACTGCCGCTCCCTGATATACCTTGTTGGGCACCACGTTGAGTGCTTTGTCGCTGGTGCCAAAAATACCCAGACACACGTCATGCGCCGCTACTGTGGCAGGCAAGTCAGCAGCCTCGACCCAATCCACCCACTTAATAACAGCTTTGCTTTGAGCAGCGGCGGCTTTGGTTTCGACTTCGTCCTGGCCAGAGCCAATCATTGTAATTTTCATAGGCTGCTGCACAAGGCTTAGCGCTTGGCCAATAATAGGCGCGCCTTGCAATGGCGTATACAAGCCAAAAAAGACGATGCTGAGCGGTGTTGTGGGAGTGTTGCGATGTTGCCGTTGCACAGCAAACCAAGATTCTGGCGCACCTACCAATACCGACACGCCTTTTTGGCGATGGTGCTCGGGCAATGCCTGCCGATGTTCTTCGGTGTCTACAATCACAATATCTGAGGCGCGGAGCGCCTCCTCGTCTAACCATGCAATTGCCTTGGTTTTAAGACCGCCGCTTGCTTTGCGATCTTGCGCCGTCTCGCTACCTGAAATCATGTAGTCGAGCGCTCGTGGCACGCGTCGAAACAGCCACTTTGCTAGATGAATGTCAAAGTGGCCCAGATGCCCCACCACGATTGCATCGGGACGGGGCTGTTTGCGCGCCATGAACGCCAGGCGCACCCAGCACTCCAAAATACGATACGCCAATATTGGCAGCCGCCACGGCTGACGCAACATGGCGACTCGCGCTGCAGTAGGTACTTTGAGCGGTACGTTACATTCCGTAACTTGTTGACCTTGCGCACGCAGGCCGTCGATCATAACCTGCACGCGAGGCGTTGTTTTAGTATTGTAGGTTCCAAAAAATAAGATATTCATTAGGCCTATTATACCGTATTCTGTGGTTTTCTACCGGTAGCCTAGCGCAGCCAAACCTGCCGGGGTCATAAGACCTTGTTGCACCAGTTTACGAGCATGCTCTTTGTTGCGCGGTGACGCGGTACCTTTGGTTTTACGAGGCGTAAAACGCTGTAGGTACGACTGTTCGTCATACGGCAGCCGCTTGTTTTCGCTCCATCCGAAGCAAAGACCTTCGTCTAGTACTTCTTCGAATGTTACACTCTGAATGCCGCTGCGTACTTTGTATAAACGCACATATATTCCTGTGTGGTTCGCATGGTTTTCCTGGAGCCATGCGCGGAGCTCGCTGCGTGTTTTAAATGTCTGGATGGGTAACTCTGGCATGACTAATCTTGGGGCGCCAACAAGACGCCATTCTTGGCTACCGAAAAATCAGTGCACATAGACCGGTTAAAGCAACATGGCCGACGAATGCCATGTTTTAATTTTGAAAGCATAACATCAACGTGCTTGGCTCGGGTGTCGGGATTATTGGTGGCACGAATCCACCGAATCCAGTCCCAGCGCGCCATTGGCGTAATGTCTTGCCAGATTTTGTAGCCTTCGGAATCGGCCTTTAGGCCCGCGATAATATCCGCTGGAATATCAGGCTCTTGCCATTTTTTGGTTGGCCGCAGCGTCACGTCTGCAAGTTTGCCCACTACAATACCCGCCGCGTCGCGAAGCGGTTTGTCTACCTTGAGCCAGTGGCTGCCCCGCCCATCTGGTTCCAGGACAGCCCAAAAAGGATGATCATTCAGTGTGCCAGTAATCGCCACCATGCCGCGCGACGGCAACGGCGCGCTGGCTTCTTTGGGAAGTACCAACAGCGTCGTTTGCCCAATTTTCACTAATCTTGCTTTGAAGGTGTCTGCCATTGCCCTAATTATAGCATTGCCCTCTCCGGCGAACTATCGTAGGTGAAGGCGATGCGCGTTTTTAATGTACGGCTGAATTTCAATACTTGGCATAGCAGCAAGATCAGTGGCTAATCTACCGAAGTGCGCATCATAATCCAGCAGGCCGCGAGCTCGAGCGCCATGCGAAGCATATTGATACACTTGCCATCGAGCCTCGGGATCTTTCATGCGCGGAACATAGGTTTGATACATTGTGTCCAAGGTTTTAAAGACCTTTTCCACATTACTAGTTTGTTGATCGTCTCGAATCCGATAGCTGAGAAGCTTATCCGGCAATCCATACATAATTTTGTCAGGATTTGCGTCTAAAATGCGCAGCCATAATTCATAGTCCTCACAAGGTTCGGCCTCCTGCAAGAAAGCATGACCCTCGAGTGCTGCAGCTCGCATCACCACCGCCCCTGCTGTGCGGGCGGGAGTATCGCCCAACAAGTAATTGTCAAAGTCCACCTCGCCGGTCATAGCCAGCGAATGCCTACCCTTGCTCGTATCGCCCGGCTGTTCGATTGGCTCACTGTTTTGATTGATCAAATTAAGCATGCAGTAGGTGCCCACCGCTCGCTCCCCTAATCGCTGCAACTCCGCCACAGATCGCTCTAAAAAGTTAGGATGCCATATATCGTCGTTATCCAAAAAAGCCACCAGCGGTGAGCCAGCCTGATCAACCCCCATCTGCCGAGTAAGCGACACGCTGCCGTTACGAACCGCAAAGACCTCTAGGCGATCGTCCTGCTCTGCATGCTTCCGAGCCACCTCCAGTGATTCGTCCGAGGAATTATCGTCCAAAATGACATACCGCAAGTTATCGTAGGTCTGCCGGCGAACCGAACTAATCGTCTCGTCCAGCCAGTGCGCTGCGTTATACACCGGTGTTACAACTGTGACTAAAGGATTGTCGGCAACTTCGGGTGTCAACATCCTGTTATGGTTTGTACTCATGCGTTTTTCTCCTTTTTTTGGGCGCATTAAAGAACCCGCCGTGATTGGCGGGTCCCGCGCTATGATCATAAGTTTTTTAAACGCACGAAGCAATACACATATTGTGTGTATATGTTGTGAAATGTACTTTTGGAGTTGGGCACAAAAAAACGCACAAACCGTGCGGTGACTATCATGTGTTGCCGGCCGGGTGTTTTGCTAAAGCGATGGCATTGCCATCAACAAAACACCCGGGCCTATGCGGCAACTACCTTTCTTGCCGGAACGGCGGGTCAGCGGTCAGACACGACCGGGAGGTAGTGAGTGACGGACGTCTGCGACACGGTGGCCGGGCGGAACTCCTCGGGATTCGGGTAGTGGATGTGGAACGCGGCACCATCGGCCGGGAGGGCACGGATGGTGCCGAAAACCGGACGCAGCAGATTGTGCATCACCCTTCCCAACTCTTGCGGGTGTGTGATGTGCCAGGCGCTGCCCTCGTAGTGCATCTGCAGGAAGGGGCCCATGTGGTACAGCAGCCGCGAGAAGCCGTTCGGCATGTTGTCGCGCAGGCGATCTGCCATGTCGTGGAAGTCCGTTGCGAAGGCGGCTCCCTTGACGTGGATGCGAACCATGATGCTGTACCGAGGGCCCACGCTGTCGGCACTCATGTCGAGCATGACCAGATCGACGTGCTCGACGCTACGGACGCCGTACTTGGGTTGCAGAACGCTCGCCAGTGCTTGCGCCGACAACACGTGGCCACCGTTGTACTCCGTGCCGAGCGCGAAGTAGCCGCTCTCGCGCAGCGTCAGGCGCCACATGTGGGTCAGGTACGCGCCGCGCAGCTCACAGTAGTCCTCTGCCGACGACAGGTTCCGCAGGAACTGCTTGAGCTGCCACGCCGTGAGCACCTGCGCCGGGTCCATCATGACCGTCAGGTCGCGGCCATCCACGTGCAGCAGGTCGATGTGCTCGTCCCGTTCGGTGGGCGTGGCCTTGAGCGGCACCGGTTTGGTGAACATCTTCTCGATGTTTTCCTTCAGATCGTCGCCAACGAGCGCCACACTCATAGCCATGCCGTACCGAGGCGTGAACTCAGCGCTGACGTCGCCTTCGGCGACCGGGTCGATCGCCATCAGCGTGTCTTGCAGACTTGCGGCACTGAACGGCAGATCATGTGGCAAGTAGAACTCCACAGCTCCAGCCGCCTCGTTGTACGACGCCTTTACTCCCAGACTCCTCAAAGAGTCCACGTCAATCACTTCCCTCGTGTTTGTCCGCCAGGCGGAAACGGTAGTTGACGCGCTAACTATATCATGTTTTGATTACTTGTACTATGGGGTCAGGGTACCCTGGAAAAGACGATAATCTTCGACAACTGTTCCGCCAGTAATGTTGGCCGGCAAGTCAGCCTGCCCCGCCACAACGCCGCATAACCTGGGAGGCAACGCCGCGTCCGTGCCAGCACACGTTGTGGCCGTGATTGCCGGCATGCCCGTGCCCACCACCAAAACGCCCACGGCATATCGCGTACCTTTGACCTTACTAAACGCCGCCGTTAACGCCCGTTGATATGGCGTAAATGTGCCGTTAAAAAGCGTGGTGTCATTGGCGCAGGCAGCCAGCAGGACAAGGTCACCTGTGTTGGGATTGACGCTGTAAATGCCCATTCGTGCCAGCGTTGTTCCGGTGGCCGCAGTTGCGTCAGAAACCATGCGAATATTATTGATCGTCTCTGTTTTTCGAGCCGTAAAATACGTAAGGTGCAATGTGCCACTGGCTGCCAATTGCTGCGCGCTGTTTACGTTCAATCGAGGCAAAACTTCTTCGCCCGTGGCAATTGCGTTGCCGTTGTAAATGTCTGTTGATGGCACGTTGGTGGCAGTAATCGTTCCGGCTACCGCGACATTGTTAGCAAACGTTGCTGTATCCAGTTGATTGTACTGAAAAGTGCCTTGCTTGGTGCCCGTATATGGGGTGATCGATGTTTCCAGCATGGCCGTGATAGCATTAATGCCAGTGTTGCCGGTGCCATAGGCCACCGCTGTAGTAATCGGCAAATTGGCGCCTGACGGAAATTGCGAGTTCGATCCCAGCAAGGTAATTGACGCTTCTTGTGCGTACGCCATGCTCAGCAATGCGCCACCAGTGTTGTTAGCCTGTACGTCCAACTGAATATCTTTATTCACATTGGTACTGGTGTCGCCGATCGATACCACATTGTCGAGCGTGTGCGTGGTGCCCGTGACCTCGAACGCCTGAATATTCATAGAAATGTTCGAGGCAAAATTATTGATCGTAACACCGTTACTTCCACCACCTGTTGCGCCGCACGTATCCAGTAGCAACTTAGCGTACGACACCTGGTTGCCGCCGTTAACAGCCACGCCCGTTAGCGACCCAATAGCGTAGGCATAGTTAATCGTCGCGTCGCTACCCTGGTTATGATAAATAGCACGCACGCCTCCCTTACAGAAAAATCCGTTCACCTCAAAATGATAGCCCAACAAAGCCAACGCATCTTGCGAGCGGCCTAAGCCCCCACTTTCTATAGCCGTCCCCACATGCCACAGTCGAATATTGCCAATCCGAATATGTGCCTGGTCGGTGGTATTAGTCCCAGCTTGCACGCCGGTGCCAAACAAGCATTCCATTTGTAAATTGCTGCTTACGGCGTATGGGTTCATGATGACTGCCGGCTGGTATCGATCGCTTAACATGTTAACTAACATGCCCGGGCCATCCAGGTCAACACCGCTGGGGAGCGTAAGTTGCGACGTGATCACATAGCCGCCTTGTTTAGCTTGCGCTGGCAACAAGACTCGAGCAATTCCCAACCCAATTGGCTGATTCGGGCCAACAGTCGTGTCGGACCCAGCCAGCGTGGCCGCCGCGAACGCCGCCGTAATAGCAGCGCTATCGTCGGTACCATAGAACAGATAAGCGCCCGTACCGCTGGCCGTAATGCCAGCGTTGCTGCTCAGCGTAATTTGCGTGCCAGATCCTACAGAGGCAATTGTGGTAATAGTGCCTGCGCCGTCTTCGGTAAAGACGACCGCCGACTTGCCTACGTCTGCGCTTGTAAACGATGCGCCGCTGGCCGTAACCGTTGAGCTGCCGGCAGTGGCCGTAACATTCCGCACACGCACCGCGTCGCCCTTGGCGCCGTAATCCATTACATTGAACACCAAGGCGCCTTCATCTACTTTTGCGGCTAACGTTGCCGAAAGACCAGTGATTTGGCTTTGCGGTATTGCCGGCAGGTAGCTCAGCGCCACCTGCGAGCTACTGTTCAGAGGTGCATAACCGTTTGCAACACCTTTGTTGGCTGTGTGTTCCAAGCCAGTGATGTTATGCGTGCCATCCGGATTGTGCTCCACATCCAAAAAATCATTCAGAACTGTGCCCCAATCGCCGGTATCCCCACCTGGTACTGGTAAACGCGCCATACATTACCCTCTCATTTGGTTTTATTATAGCACTTATGTTTGTTGAAATTTCTATTTTACATAACGCTTCTGGCATACTAGAAGCATGTCATATCCAAAAGATTTTTTGTGGGGAGCGAGCACATCCAGTCACCAGGTTGAAGGAAACACACATAATCAGTGGAGTGTATGGGAGCAAGAACGCGCGCAGCACTTAGCGAGTACCGCTCAAAAGCGTCTTGGCGAGCTGCCTAACTGGCACGCCATTGCAACGCAGGCCACGGACCCCCAGAATTATATTTCTGGTGCCAGCGTTGATCACTTTAATCGCTATGCCGATGACCTTGATTTGCTGCAACAGTTACATATGAACGCCTATCGTTTTGGCATTGAATGGTCGCGAATCGAACCCAAACCAGGCGTGTGGGATGCAGCTGCGATTGACCACTATCGCCAAGTCCTGTCGGCCTTAAAAAAGCGCGGCATCACCCCCGTACTTACCCTTTGGCACTGGACCATGCCCGAATGGTTTACCAAAAAAGGCGGCTTTGAACACGGCGCCAATCTGCACTATTTTGACCAGTACGTTCGCAAAATTCTAGCCGAATTTGGCAACGATTTACACTATGTGATCACGCTCAACGAGCCCACGGTGTATGCCGGCCTCAGTTACCAAACTGGCGAGTGGCCACCCCAGCGTAAAAATCCGCTGCTTTGCCTGCGTGTGTTGCGCAATCTGGTCAAAGCCCACAAGCGAGCGTACCAAATAGCTAAAACACAAGCACCGCATATTCAGGTTGGAGTAGCTGCTCAGCTAGCAGAAATGCGTCCAGTTAAAAATAACATACTTAACATGTTAACTGTCCGACTGCGTGAATATGGTTGGAACTGGTGGTTTCTGGACCGCATCAAAAACCAGCAAGATTTTATTGGCCTGAATTTTTACTTTACCGAATATATCACCTGGCGCGGTGCCATCAAAAATCCATTCAAACCAGTTAGCGACCTGGGGTGGTACATGGAACCCGCAGGTATTTCACCGCTGTTACAAAAGCTGTCTCATCGGTACCATAAACCAATTATCATTACCGAAAACGGCCTGGCCGACGCCGAAGACGCGCAACGAACATGGTGGCTCCAGCAAACCATGGAGGCGCTCGAAGGCGCGCTCGCCAGTGGCGTCGATTTGCGGGGCTATCTGCACTGGAGTTTGCTAGACAACTTTGAGTGGGCCTACGGGTGGTGGCCGCAATTTGGCTTGATCCACGTGGATCGAACCACGCTAAAACGCACGATTCGCCCCAGCGCACACTGGTACGCCACCTACATCAAGAACAATCTACGCTCTGACTGACCACGCAAATGTTGCTGTGGTTGCGCCCGGATCGGCATTAACGTTGATAGTAAACTGTGTAGCGCCTACGCCAGAAATCCAGAATTTGGCTGCCGCGCCCATATTGTTTGTTGGTGTTACCGAGATCATATTTAGTGTGGGCGTTGCGCTTAAACCGTGTGTTACCGCAATGCTGGTAGTACCATTTGCCACCGTGGCGGTTCCGTTGGCGTCAGTCTTCCAGCCAACGTTATCACGAGTAATTGTTGTGGCTGCGCCGGCGCTTTCCAACAAAGCCACGCTGGGCGCACCGTTCTGTACTAACGCATTGTCGGTAATGATGTTGTCGCCACTGCCGCCTGTTGCTTCCTCGCGAATAAGACTGCGTGTTTTGCCAGCTGTGTTGGCGGTCTCGAACACATTGCCGCTCACCACGTTAAAGTGCGTATTGAATTCCAAGTGCACACCCGAGGCCGCAACACTTCCGTTGTCGCCAGGGCTGGTAAAAACGTTTCCCACAATCAAGCAGTTGTTGCCAGCAATAAAAACACTGTCGCCGGCCGTGCCGTCAAACGTACAGCTGGCAATCTTAGTATCTTTGGTATTCTGGATGCGCAACGCTATGGCATTATTGCTACCGGCTACAAAATTGGCGGCAATAATATGCTGCAAGCCGGCTTGGTCATAAAACATCACCGGGTTGCTGCCAATCGGCGCTGTTGCGCCTCCTAAATATTCAAAGTCAGAACCAATAAACCAGTTTTCATCACTAGAGGTCGTCCAGACGCCTCCACCAAAGCCTGGGCTCAGTCCGCCTTGGTCGAACAAACAGTTCATAACCCGGTTGTGGTGACCGAATGCGCCGCCCGTAATTGGGCCAAGTTTAAGACCCCAGTCATAGCAGCTGCTTAAGTGCAAGCGCTCAAAGCTGCATTGTACTGCGCCGTCCGCTTTTATACCGCCGCCTGCAGTCTGGTTGGCGCTATTTCCGTTAATCATAAAATCGCTCAAATGAGCTGCAATAATCCCAACGCCTGCGGTGCCACCAGTAAAGCTAATCACATAGTTGTTTAGGCCGTTTTTGGCCTTGAGCGTCGTTACCTGGCGGCCGCTACCCACAATGGTGACAGGCGCGCTAACAGATAGTGTCGTGCCCACAACAGCAGTTCCAGGGCCTAATACTAAAGGCAGATTTGCACTAATTGCAGCATTAATGGCCGTCTGCAAATTGGCAGCGTCATCGGTAGTACCGTCAAAGGTAACGCCATAATCCGTGGCCAAAAGCATGAACTTGCTTTGTTTACTATTGGCAGTGGTCAGTGCCGTATTTGCGGTAGAGAGCGCGGTTGTGATGTCGCCATCGCGAATCAATGCGCCCGTAGCCGTATGTGCAACTTGCAAAAAATCATTGAGGACAGTTCCCCAGTTACCCGAATCGCCGCCCACCGTTGGTAATCGTGACATAGTTTTATTACGCTTATGTTATGCTTCTTAGTATACCTGCGTAAAAGCAGCCTATGCAACTATAAATTATTTAGCGGGAGTTTCGCCAGGAGTATCAGCGTCTGGTGCCTGTTTGCCGCTGGGTAATTCGCGAGGCTCGGTTTTGTCCAAAGCGCCCTGCAGCACGCGAATTACGTTGCGAGCCTGTTCGCGACTCATGCCAACACGAGCCGTTACCAATGGCTGCTGCATGCTTGCGGTTTGCGCAAAGCTCAGTACCACGCCGTTCGGACCAGCGTTAACGTGCACGCCATCGCTGTAGATAACCCGAGGATCGATTGCCATAACCAACATTCCGGCGCGGCCAGATGCCAGTTCCTCGGGAATGTCGTCGTCATGATTATGCGGACGATCGTAACCTGCCAGGTGCCACAAATTTGCGGCGTCATCGTCTTGCATGCCAAAGTGGCTAATTAACAGATTCAAAATGTCTTCGCTGGGCCGTTCGTGACCAGCTTCGATCTTTTCGAGTGCAGACTCGTCAATTTCTACGGCGCCCGAAACATCTAGCACACTTTCGTGCAGCTTTTTACGCAGATCACGCAAGGTGCTGCCCAGTTGTTGAAATGGTTGTTCTTGTGACTTCTCACTCATACATTCTATGGTATCGCTCCGAAGGCGATTTGCCAAGCAAAAGCACTGGTTGTTTTATAACTTTTTGGGCCGGGCTGCAGTGTATAATGCAAGCATGAACATCTTACAGAACGTCCCGCTTGCACAACATTCCACCATGCGACTGGGGGGCACGGCTGCCTACGCCGTTGACATTACCAGCCGAATGGAGCTTCGCGAGGCGCTGGCCTGGGCCGAAGAGCGCAACCTGCCAGTAATGATGATTGGCGGTGGCAGCAACATAATCTGGAAAGATGAAGGATTCCCAGGGCTCTTACTGGTCAACAAAATTATGCGTTTTGAAGAGCAGCAAGAGGACGCCGAAAACTATTACGTCACCGTGGGATCAGGCGAAGATTGGGACAAAGTTGTAGAGCGAACGGTGCAAAAAGGCGCCACTGGCCTGGAATTTTTGTCTTTAATCCCTGGCACCGCCGGCGCCACACCGGTGCAAAACGTGGGCGCCTACGGCCAAGAAATCGCCAATGTTTTGGTAAGTGTAGAGGCGTATGACCGACAAACGGGCGGATTTGTGAGCATCCCGTCGTTTGAGTGCGGCTTTGGCTATCGCACTAGTCGGTTCAAAACCACCGACCGCAGCCGCTTTTTTATAACCGCGCTCACCTTTCACTTACAGATCCAAAATCCGCAGCCGCCATTTTACCAAGCACTGGAACGCTATTTTGGCGAGCATCCCGTTGAGGGCGGCGCATACACGCCGCAAGTTATTCGCGATGCCGTAATTGCCATTCGCAGCAGCAAATTGCCCGACCCTGCCGTGGTTGCCAACAACGGATCATTTTTTGCCAATCCCATTGTGGACGAAGGCGTTTTGGTACAAATTCAGGCCAACTATCCCGATGTGCCGCACTGGCCAGCTGCCGATGGCAAAATCAAAATTCCCGCGGCTTGGTTGCTGGAAACCGCCGGTTTTAAAGATGTGCACGACGCCGAGACCGGCATGGGAACCTGGCCGGCTCAGCCGTTAGTTTTGGTAAACGAGCACGCCACGTCCACCGCGCAGCTACTGCAATTCCGTCAAAAAATCATCGACACCGTACGCCAAAAATTCGACATCACTCTTGAGCAAGAACCCGAAATCTTACCCTAGCTTATTCGGCTAAAAAGTCGAATTCTGAATATATTTTGTCTTCTTTGATGCGCTCCAGCGCGTAGCGAACTTCGGGTACCGTGTTGGTGGGTAATTCGTTCCATTTAACCCATTTTAGATCGCTGCATTGTCGTGGAATCTTGTTGATCGGCTCGCCTGCAAAGTTCAAAACCAAGAAGTAAAAATCAATGTAGTCTTTGGTTTTGTCGCTGCCGCTGGATCGGTGCATAACGTGTACCAGACGCAGTTCTGACATGCGAATTTTAACGCCCACTTCTTCCTCGGCCTTGCGAATTGCGGCGCCCGAGGCTGGCTCGCCGTCTTCAATGTGGCCGGTAGGAACACCGTATTCGCCGTCGTGATACCCACTGTTACTACGATGTGACAGCAAGATTTTGTCGCCTCGTTCAAACACCAGATACACCGCAGCACGCATAGTGTGCGGATCTGTTGTTGCCGGATTCTGATCGGCGGGTTGATTGGGTGCTGGAGTTTCTGTTGTTGCCATGTTCTGATTATACGTTGCCGCTCGCCGGCCACAAAATGTAGTAAATAATGCTTGCTTTTACAGGCATACAGGAGTATACCAATAACGTTACTCCAGCACTTCTTTTTGGTGCCGGTGTTTTATTTTTTGTAATGCAAAGGGCACCATGGCATACGAAACACAACTACTACCTGGTTATGATGTCGCGCACTATACCAACGACCATACATTTCATGATGAATCCAACGGACAACTTGTTCGTCCATACGTAGGAACAGATACGTTTTTCTACGAAGAAGATTTGGGCGTTCCGTCAGATGGCACGGAGCCTTACGACCCGCTCACCGCGTCTTTTGACCAGCTCGTTAGAACTGAATACGAGTCTTTTGAGGCCTATAACGCTACGCCTACCATCTGGGACCGCCAAGCCGACGAAGCATATCAGGAACAACGCATGCACGGAGAAGCACTGGCGCGGACAATCGCCCTGCAAAGCATAAAACGTGTCTGCGAATACCGGGCGCAGCGACCTGCCGACACCTGGATCGCATCTACTCCAGTCGAGCCAGAGCCGCCAATGTCGAGCGTAGATATCATGCTAGCTGAATCACGCACATTGGGCGAAGAGTTGCGATATCAGCGCGATAATCCGCCTACATTTGATACCGTCCATCTTTTATACAATAAGCAGCACGACACGGCGACGCTGCAACTGCGCATTCCTCCTGAAGTGTTCCCGCCCTCCGACGTAGACTCGGGCCCGGCTCTCGCATCGCACCAATCAGAGACCGTCGCTGCTCCGCAGAGCGGCTCTGATCGGAACGAGGCTGCGTCGTCACCCGCAACAGGCGTTGTGCGCGAGTCCACAAACGATGGCGAGGGATATGCCAACGGCATCACTGCCGAGCCCAGCGTTAGTGGACGGGAGCAAAAGGCGGAGGCATCCATGAGTGACAGGACCCGTACTTCAGAGTTGGTGGATGGGAGCACGGCAATGCGGAAAGAACGCCGGCCATTGGGCAAAATCGGGCGCAAAGCCTCCGAACTGTGGAGCGTCGCATCGCTCAGCGCTCGCGGCGCCGGCCGACTACTCGATCGGCTTAAACGCCAAGCTCGCAACTAGCGATCGCTGGGCAGTGGAAACTGGCGCGCAAACGCCACCACTTCTTTGTGCAACTGCGCCAATTTTGCTTCGTCGGTGTATGATTTGGCGGCTTCAGCCATCCATTCGGCAATCTGAGCCATGTGCTCTACCCGCAAACCGCGCGTCACCATCGCTGGCGTCCCCAAACGCAAGCCACTGGGGCGATACGGCGGCAACGTGTCGTACGGAATTGAGTTGCAGTTGGCGCTCAGGCCAATTTTGTCGAGCGTATCTTGCATGACGCGACCGTCAATATTAAAGCTACGCATCATGTTGGCCTGAATCATGTGGTTGTCGGTACCGTTTGTTACCAGTTTGAACCCGCGGGCCATTAGTTCGTCGGCTAATTTTTTGGCGGTGTCCAAAATGGTTTGGGCATATACCTTAAAATCGGGTTGGGCAGCTTCGTAAAACGAGACTGCCTTGGCGGCAATGGTATGCATGTGTGGACCGCCCTGAAAGCCGGGGAATACCTCGCGGTCAATCAGGGTTGGCAAGTTTTCTAGCGTTTTTTCAGGCGCCTTCAGCGGATTGCTCACCGTTCCCTTGCTGAGCACCATGCCACCACGCGGGCCGCGCAATGTTTTGTGGGTGGTGGTGGTAATAACATGAAATCCATAGTCAAAAGGATTTGGCAGCACGTCGGCGGCGATCAAACCGGCAATGTGAGCCATATCGGCCATCAGCATCGCACCGGTTTCGCGACCGATTTCGGCAAACTTTTCGTAGTCCAGGCTGCGCGGATAGCCGCTAAATCCAGCTAAAATGATCTTGGGTTTATGCTTGAGTGCCATTTCGCGCATCTCGTTGTAGTCGATTTCGCCCGTTTCGACATCTTTAATACCGTAGCGCACAAAATTATACAATTTAGCACTGCTGGTCACCGGATGACCGTGCGTTAAGTGGCCACCTTGGTCTAACTTCATGGCTAGCACGGTGTCGCCGGGCTGTAGCCAGGCCTGATACACGGCAATGTTAGCCGGTGCACCAGAATGCGGCTGCACATTAGCGTGATCGGCACCAAATAACGCCTTGGCCCGGTCAATAGCGATCTGCTCCACTTGGTCGGTATTTTCCTGGCCACCATAGTAGCGCCGACCCGGGTAGCCTTCGGAATATTTGTTAGTGTACACCGAACCCAGAGCGTTCAGCACTTCGCGACTGACGTAATTTTCGGACGGAATCAACTCCAGGCCATCGCGCTGGCGTTTTTCTTCGGCAACAATTAAATCGGCAATCGCCTGATCGTTTACTTTTTTGGGTGGTTTTGTAGAATTTTGGGCATCCATATATAAGAACTCCTGTTAGCTTGCTGCAGTGTGGGTCAAGGGATAGCCGAATCAGATCATACCGCCATTGTACCAAACATTAGGCCGTGCTACACTGCAAATGTTTTAAATTACGTTCTCATACATACAAAATAAACATTATTGACATTTATATCATATCCGATATAATTTTAAGCGTTATGGATTCGACTAACGAAAAAATTGGACAACTTATTGCACAAATTAGGCAGGAACGCGGTCTTACGCAGGCCGAGTTCGCTCGCCGTTTGGCAACTTCACAATCTGCCGTTAACCGCATGGAGCACGGCAAGCAAAACCTGAGCCTGGATATTTTGGGCCGTATTAGTGACGTATTAAATAAGCAACTTATTACTTTAAACGCTAGCGCCGTGAACCTGCGTATTGAAGGCGGTCACGAGCTGCACGGCGACATCACGCTTAAAACCAGCAAAAACGCTGCGGTTGCGCTGCTGTGTGCCAGCTTGCTGAACTACGGCGTGACGCGGTTTAATTCTTTCCCCCGGATTGAGGAAGTTTACCGCATTATTGAGGTGCTCGAGAGCATTGGCGTACAGGCAAAATGGATCGACAACGATCTGGAAATTCGCCGCCCCGAAAAGCTGCAACTCTCTAAAATGGATGCTGCCGCTGCGCGCAAAACCCGCTCAGTCCTTATGATGATGGGTTCGCTAATGCACGACCACAAACGCTTCAAAATTCCGTATGCCGGCGGCTGTAAGCTCGGTACCCGTACTGTTGCGCCACACTTGTACGCGCTGGAAGAGTTCGGCGTTAACATCGTGGCTACCACCGGTCACTACGAAGTCAGTGTCAACAAAAAGCCCGCTGGCCGCGTAACACTGTTTGAAGCCGGTGACACCGTAACCGAAAACGCACTTTTGGCAGCTGCTCGAACTCCTGAAGAAACAATTATTGAATTCGGTACCAGCAACTACATGGTGCAAGATTTAAGCTTCTTCTTGCGCAAATTAGGCGTGAAGGTAGAAATTGGCAATAACCAGTTGCGCGTAAAAGGCGTGTCGTTCATCAAAAAGAACATCACTTACACCCCGGCCGAAGATCCAATTGAGGCCATGTTCTTCACTGCCGCGGCCGTTACGACCAACTCCAATATTACCATTCACCGTGTACCAATTGAATTTATGTCGGTAGAACTTTTGAAGCTTAAAAAGATGGGGCTCAAATACGAGCTTAGTGACCGCTACAAAGCGCATAACGGCCACACCGAACTGGTTGATCTAACAATTCACAAACACAACGGCACACTCAAAGCGCTAACCGAAAAGATTCACTCGGCCGCCTACCCTGGCCTGAACGCCGACAACTTGCCGTACTTTGTGCCAATCGCCGGTGTTACTCACGGTCGCACCATGATTCATGACTGGATGTACGAGAATCGCGCCATTTACTACACCGAAATGACTAAAGTTGGCATGCAGGTAGAGCTGGCCGATCCGCACCGTTTGTACATCGAAGGTCCAACGCACTTCCGCGCCGCCGACGTAGTTTGTCCACCGGCTCTGCGCCCCGCCAGCTTACTGCTGATCGGTATGCTTGCCGCTGACGGCGTGTCCACGCTGCGTAATATTTACACCATTCAGCGCGGATATGAAGACCTGGCTGAACGCTTGAATTCACTCGGCGCCAACATCACAGTTTTGCACGAACTGTAAAAAATCCTCCGAAGGTCTGATATAATAGCCATATCTTCGGAGAATTGCGGGTGTCGTATAGTGGCTAATATGCCAGCCTTCCAAGCTGGAGACGCGAGTTCGATTCTCGCTACCCGCACCACGTTTTTACGACCTGCGGACGAAGATCTGACCAGCGTTTGCCCCGGTAGCTCAGCTGGATAGAGCAAGAGACTTCTAAGCTCAAGGTCACAGGTTCGAATCCTGTCCGGGGTACCAAACAAAGTCCACGGCAAAACCGTGGGTGTCAAAATAACCCAACAGTAGGGTAAAACCAAAACAATTATCTCTATTAAAACTCCAAACAAAAACAGTGGCTAACTCGCTCAGCCACTGTTTTTTGTATGTTTACGCTATCCTAGGCAGCGATTTGTTCGTCGATTTCAACAGCTTCTGCTACCGCCGTAGCACCAAACTGTTCCTCGAGAGCCGCAGCGTAAAGTGCTTCAGCGGTCAACGCTGCAGAACCACCTGCACGGATAAGCTCTTCGTATTCCATTACGTCTGGAGTTACTTCAGTAGCGTCACCGCGACCGCCAACTAAGCGGTCCATCCAATGTCCATCACCCTTAATACCATCTGTTGTTAAACGCATGATAAATAATCCTTGTTTAGAAAAAATAACCAATGCCCCATGACGAATGGGGACTTAAAGCGGCACAAGAGCTGCGTCGTTTCGATATATATGATATAATAACTTTTGTATTTTGTAAAGACTTTGCTGTGTTTTTAACATTACCTCGTTCACAAAGAAGTGCTGGCTTTTTCAGAGCAAAAATGGTACAGTAGATCTGTTATATTTTGGCGGATGTAGCTCAGTTGGTTAGAGCGCTGGATTGTGGCTCCGGAGGCCGTGGGTTCAAATCCCATCATTCGCCCCAAATTGAACATCAAAGGCTTCTTGCATAGAAGTCTTTTTGTTTTGGTTGGGCCTTGCATAATACAATTTCCATGATATTATAGGTAGGTTTTGTTGAGCCGATGTGCGCTCCAAAGCACATTAATACCTCTGTTTTTGTGGGCGGGAATCTGTACGATTTCTGCGTGCGGGTTTCCCCCCACAAATCCGCCCTTTTGGGCCCAACCACAGGAGCAGTTTTGTCTTCTCCGGCTACGATCGCCGAAAAGTCCGACAAAGCTCAGCCCGGCAACACCCTGCTGATCATTCCCGACGGCAGTCCGTTGTGGACCGCGCCCAAGTCGGACGACACCCAGGACGAGACCGCTTTGCCCGTCCGCTGGCAGTCTGAGGCCGTCTTCGCCCTCATGGATCAGCTGCCGGGCGGTGACATTCCCGTTCTGATCGGGGCACCTACGCGGCGGGCCGACGAACTGCTCGACGCGCACTACAACGAAATTTTCTGGAACGAGTGGAGGAATCACCTCAACAAGCAGAGCATGATTGTGGCGCCCCGCTTCTCGGGCAAGGTCAAGTGGTGGTTCGGCAGCAACGATCCCGACGCCGCGCGCGTGAACATCTGGTTCGTCACCAAGGAGAGCTTCGACGACGACAAGCACCACCCCACCAGCCGAGTCTGGGCGAGCACGCTCCGCCGGCTGGGCTTCGACGTCCAACGCTGGACCAACAGCTGGACGCTGACCGAGAATCTGGCGCCCAAAGACAAGAAGCCTCGGATTCGTAACGCCTTCCCGGATCCGTCGCGGCCCACCAGCATCACCGTCGGCACCCTCGTCGACCTGGAGCTGGTGACCACCCAGTACGCGCTCGACGTCTAAAACGCCCAAGGGGGAAGGAACAGAGGTCCGGGCGCGGGCAAGAGCTTCATGAGTGCATTCGCACTCGCTCTTCGCTCCGCGTCCTCCTCCCCAAATTAGTTACATAGGTACTTCTGTTCTACTACACGAAAAGTAGAAAAGAGCTACGTAGGTAACAACGTTAATCTTGGTGGTGAAAATCTACCGAGACGCTGTTGTCGGTCTGCTGCACGAACGGTTGCGCCGAACCCGCAGCCTGGCCAGAAGCTGCCGCAGGACTGGCAGGGCTAGTTGGACCGCCTGCCATTGGACGAGCCTCTTGGCTCAGAATAGTTTGCACATCGGCAGCCGTAATGCTAATCTGTTCGCCCGGCATAACTTGTCCGCCCAACATGCGGCGAGCCACAATATTTTCCACGGCACGTTGCACGATGCGGCGCATGGGGCGCGCACCCATACGAGGATCATAGCCAGTTTGCACTAGCAGGCGCTTGGCGTCCATATCAACAGCCACCGAAATCTTTTGCACGGCGAGCGTTTTGTTAATACCGGCCAAAATAAGGTCGATCACCTGCAATAATTCTTCTTGGTTAAGCGGACGGAACAGAACGATTTCGTCAAAGCGGTTCAAGAACTCCGGACGGAATTGGTTGCTGGTAATCAGTTCATCGGTAAACTTCTGCTCAAAATCTTCCATCTGCCAACCAGCCTCAACATACTGCCGAATACGATCAGCGCCGGCGTTACTGGTGGCAATAATAATCGCGTCGCGGAAGCTAACTTCCCTGTTATTGATGTCGCGCAAAATGCCTTCGTCCAGCAGCTGCAGCAACGTATTCAGCACATTGGGGTGCGCCTTTTCGATCTCGTCCAGCAGCACCACGCTAAATGGCTGGCGAGCAATTTGCGCCGTTAAACTGTGCGGGTCGCTGGCAGCGTCGGCAATTAAGCGGTTAACGTCGCCCGGTTGTACATATTCGTTGAGGTCCAGGCGCACCAAGTGGTCTTCGCCGCCAAAGTATACCGCCGCCAAAGCCTTGGAGAGTTCGGTTTTACCCACACCCGTTGGTCCCAAAAATAGGAACGTACCAATGGGTCGTTGCTGGTTGCGCACGCCGGCGCGAGCGCGACGCAAAGCGTCGCTCACCACTTGTACGGCGCGAGTCTGGTTAATCATGCGCTGGTGAATCAGGTCCTCCAGATTCAATAACGTCTGGCGTTCCTCGGTTGTGTCGGCAGTGCCAACCTTCACGCCAATGCTTTGTTCGATTGCCTGACGCACCGATGACGCATCAACCAAACCATGATCGGCAAAACCACCAGCAGATTCCAGCAATTGCAGTGCCTTGCCGGGCATCGATTGATCTTGCATGTAACGATCGGACAGTCTGTACGCCTCGCGCAATGCCTGATACGTGTAATTTGCCTTTTGCTGGTGCTCGATCATAATCAGCTGATCCTCGATGATTAGCAGCGTGTCGTCTTCGTTAGCTGGCGCCACCATAACGCGATTCATATATTGCGCCAACGCCGCATTGCGCTGCGAAATACGCTGCCAATGCTGATCGTCCATGGCCAAAATCATGCGCAGGCCGCCCGCTTCCAAAACCGGCAACAACACATTGCTGAGGTCCACCGACCCAGTTCCCTCTTCAAAAAACAAATGCGCGTCATCCAAAAACAGAATAATATTTTTGGCATTGTAGGCCTCAAAGAACAGCTGTTGCACCAATCCCTCTAATTCGCCCCGGCCATGCGCCTGTGCAATCAGCGATGACGGATCAAGCGCAAAGACCTGCTGAAACTTAAGCCCGCGCGGCACCGTTGGCCCACCGAGCATTAACCGCTGCGCCAAAGCATGCACCAATGTTGTTTTACCCGACCCGAGCGGACCGATCAGTGCAGCATTTTGGCGACCACCCTGCGTAAATAAATTCATCATGCGATCCACAATCGCCTGGTGCGCAGCCACATCGCGCATCAGTAGTCCACTACTTGTGATACGTTCGCTTATATTCAGGCCAAAGCGACTGAGCATCGGCGTATAGCCAAAAGACCAGTCGCGGCCAATACCGCCATCTTTTACGCGCTCTTTATGCTGAGCGATAACATCTTGCAAGTGATGATACCATGCGACGCCCTTCAGCAAATCATCGCGCCCCAACTGAAATTGCGCCAACATTGCATCGGGGTTTGGTACAGTCTCAACAATTGCTACCAGCACTGTAATAGCGCTAATTTCTTTGAGCTGTAAGTTTTGTCGAATAGACTCCGCCGCCTGCCACACAGCTTTTGCATCCGTGTGATCATGTTCGGCAATGGCAGCAAACAGATCGTGGGATAAGCCAAAGCGAATAACAAAAAAGGTGCCTTCGGGCGTCTTGAACGCAGCGTCCACCAGGTCTTTGACGGTGTAATTTTTGGGCAAAATACCCAAAATGCTCGTAGCCAGCACATCGTCAACCGATCGGGGCTGTAGAGCAGGCGCATTTGCCTTCAGATCGTTTTTGGCCCAAGCGCCCAACATAAACGCTGGTCCAGCCACACACAAAAGCAGCAAACCCGCAGGCATTCCAGCCCACCACGAATACGCAGCGCCAATTATAGCCAACAGCAACATAGTCGTACGCACCATCTGCATTGCTGGCGACAACAACAGATGTCCCATACGCGCTTTTTGGGCTCGCAGGCTCTGGAATGTAATATCAGGATTCATTAGCGCACCCATCCTAGCGCAAAGCCCGCCAAGCCAATAAATGGCAAAAATGGCACCACTGGCCACAGAATTAGCTGCACAAAACCCACAATAATAAGCACAGCGCTTGTAAGCAACCCCAGCACAATAAACAGCGTGCGCACAAATGCGCCAAAAACGCGCGAAAAGCTGCGGTCGGCAAAGGCGCGCATCTTAACATCCATAGACCCGCGAACTGATCCGGCGGAAATCTGACGGAACGGATCAAACAGTGTGCGGAACAAAAGACCTACCGAAAAGAAATCCAGGCATCGGTCAACCCGTCGCTCAATCTGTTGGGCGAGGTTCTTCCAGGCCGTGGTATACCACCACGAGAAAAGCGCTAGTGCGAGCATGGCCTTATTATAGCATTAGCTTTAAGGTTTTAGGCAGTGCCGCCCAGCAATAATGCAACGAGCAGTGGCATAATCAGATTGTCGGCGCCATTCACGGCCACATTTTCGGTGATTGTTGCTAGCGCCGGAATCACAAACAGATTCATAATGCCTGCCGAATTGGATGTCAGCGTCACATACAACGTCATGACCAGCACGGCAGTAACAAAAAACGCTGCCGTACCAGCAACGCTCTTGGTTTTTCCAAACACTTTATACTGATTTTTCTCGCCGTAGAGCAAACCGATAATTGCCGCCAGTGCATCGCCAATACTGAGGCACAGCATGGCCGCCATAAAAATTTCGGCGCTGCTGCTAAAGAGTGCCAAAAAGCCAATAACCATAGCAAAGCTGATTTCACCAAATGCCCGTCGAGGCACCGTATGAATCGACTGAAAAATCGTGAATTTAACAGATACAATAACGACCGCCAAAAATGCTAGGCTTAGTAGTTCAATCTGGCGCCACGACAGGAAAAACGGCCAAAATGCCACAAAGGTGCCCACAATCATGTGAACAAACTTACGGGTTAGTTCAGCGTGTAAATTAGTGTGACGAGCCAAATGCTCAGCAACGAGCAAGACAACCAGCACACCAATAACAGTTAAAACGAGTGCCATAGGCCCATTGTACTGCGGGTTGCCCTCGTTTCATACGTTGTTGTGCACTCTACAACCTCTGTTACAATGTAAAACATGACAAAAAATGCAACGGTTGTGCGAGTTGGAATAGGCGTATTTATCTTTAAAGATGGTAAATTCTTGATGCAGCAGCGTCATGGGGCGCATGGTGCCGGCTCTTGGTCAGTACCGGGTGGTCATCTTGAATTTGGCGAGTCTTTTGAGGATACTGCCCGACGGGAAGTAAAAGAAGAAACGGGCCTCGGTATTACCAATGTACGGTTCGGAGCAGTTACTAATGACTACTTCGCCCAAGAAAATAAGCATTATGTAACAGTTTGGATGATTAGTGACTGGCAGCGTGGCACCGAGACAATCACTGAACCCGACAAATGCTTGAAACAGGAATGGCATACGTTTGATGACCTGCCAAGCCCGCTATTTTTACCCTGGAACCAACTACTGGAATCGCAGTTTATTGCTGGTATCAAGCAAGCGCTTTCACAATAACCAAACCATTACACTGCCCTGTTTCTGGTCGGGGCGAGAGGGATTTGTTTTCTGGTTGAAGTAAACTTGCCACTGGCAACTTTACTCATTTTCCATCAAATCCCTGTCGTCCAAAAGATATAAAAAAGACCAGCTGATGCTGATCTTTTTTATATGGTCGGGGTGGCGGGATTTGAACCCACGACCTCTGCGTCCCGAACGCAGCGCGCTACCAAGCTGCGCTACACCCCGATGCAATTATCCTAGCACATCTTTTATGACGTCGGATACGGTGGTGGCTCCCGGCGAGCACGTTCAACCTCCAGATATATCACGCTATCTGTTCCGTCTTCCGCCCACACGTTATTGAGCAACGCCTGTTGAGCGGTACCGCGAGCAGCTGCAAGCACTGCCTCATCGCCCTCGTCACGCGCCTGCCTGGTTAAGCACAATTTAGTAACCCGCGTTGCGCCTCGCGGATCGGTGTTCCATAAATTTACCAAAACAGATAGCATGCCTTGTGTATCGCTGGTGTTTTCGCTGCGGGCAAAAGCCGCATAGAGCTCAGCCGCTCTGCCTGGATTAGTGTACAACGAGTGCGACGGGTACAGCGCTAATGCGTGCTGTAAGTGGCCATGCAGCATAGTCCGAATCGGATCGGCCGCCTGCTTGCCTTCGTACAAATCCTGGTGCGCCTCCACGACGTCCCCTGGATTTGCCCGATCGAACCAGTCGAGGTACATAATGACCTCTTGGGGGAGCTGTTCCTGGTGGGCGCCTTCCATCTCCATTCACTTCTATTGTAACAGGGTACTCTTGGCATTCACATCAGAGTGTGTCACACTGTGCCGGTCAGAAGTCGAGAGAAGGGCCAGGAACGAGCATGAAAGCCTTGCGCAAGACAGGCATCCTGTTGGCTGTCATTCTGCTGGGTGTGGGCGGGTACGTCTACAGTCAGAGGTCACACACCGACAAGACTGAACCGCGCACCACCTACCAAACCTTTGTCGTTGCACAGACCACCACGATCAAGCAGCCGGCGGGCACCCTCGTTCTGCGCTTCACCCCGCTCAAGAAAGTGGTCATCGCCGTCAAGGCAAACACCGACAAGGGCTACTTCAGTCTGGAGTGCGCGGGGCGGTCCAAGACGACCAACGTGCCGGACAACGGCGTGTGGAAATCCGTCAGTTGCCGTCTGGCCGCGGTGCACTACAGCGACAGCAGCGCCGACACCGGTCTGGTCATTCTGCGGCCCAAGAGCTAAACCGCTCTTCTTCTGATGCCGAGCGGGCAGCCGTATTCTTTTGTACACTGCCCGCTCGCCATCCCCACCTGATTCTATTTGAGTAAAGGACTTTATCTTTCCCAAGCAGACATAAAGGACTCGATTCTATATGACTGTCGAATCAACACCGTTGATTCTCAATAACCATTCGAGCCCTCACTCCAAAGCAAAAGAAAAGAGCTTGGCATTTGCCAAGCTCTTTTCTTTGGTCGGGGATAAAGGACTCGAACCTTCGACCTCGCGGTCCCAAACCGCGCGCGCTAGCCAACTGCGCCAATCCCCGTGATGGATTACTGCTGCAATTATACCAGAAACTTTTTGAATTACCAGGGGTTACTTAGGGGAAACGGCTGGCAAAACGCAAAAAAGCTCACAGGGAGCTCATAATTCGCGCCTTGCCGCCGCCCAGGTTGCAAAAACTCCCCAGTTGATGATGCCCATAAGGCTTATATATGCGCTGTCATCCGCAGCGGTCTAGCGTTAGGGCCACGTCGCAATGACCTTGTCGTCCACCTTGGCCTCGATCTTGGTGATCTGGCCGTCGATGGGGCACTGGCCGCCACAGGTCTTCTTGACGCCATTCTTGAACGTTACCACCAGCTGAACGTGGTTCTGCTGGGCCGTGCCGTCGGGGATGAACGCCGTGGGGTTGCCACTCTTGTCCAGCCGCATCACGTAGTCGCCCTTGGGCGTCTTGAAGCTGTGGTCCGGACCGGTGAAGAACTGCGGGTAGGCGATGTAGAACACCGCGGCGGCAACCACCGCACCAAGCGCCCACAAAGCAGCCTTCCTGAAGCCGTTCATGACAAAACCTCTCCCTCGGGTATACTAGACCGCGCCATTATAGCAGCTACCGCTGTTGACATCTACCGTTTCTTGATTTTCTTGCTATAATATAGACAGAGATGAAGTACGCATCAATATTTGTGACCATTGTGTTGATATGGGTAGCAGTCATTTTAATGGCTGTGACGCGCCGCGATCCGACCGACATTTTTGAATTGTACGTTTCGGGAATTATTTCCACGTTAGTACTGTTTTTGATCGGTTTTAGCAAGCGATAGGAGCGTGTATGCCAAAGTCCAAGCAACAACCAACGATCGCCGCCATCAAACGTCAACGAACAAAACGCCTGGCGCAACTAGGGGCGCGGGCGTATTATTTGACGCGCCGCGGTAAAGAGCAGGAAATGTACAATTTGGTCTGCGACGAGTTCGTGGACTTGGGCGGGGTGTACGTCAAATTTTTGCAGGGCGTGCTATTTAACTCCCCTGTTATGAAGCGCTGGCGCAGTCCACATCGGCTCAAGATTTTTGAAAACCTGGCCAGTGAGCCGCTCGATATTATTGCTATTTTACGCGAAGAACTAAGCGCCGAGCAGCTGCAGCAAATCGCCCTAATTCAGCCCGAACCATTTGCAGCCGGCAGTTTTGGCCAGGTGTACATGGGCCAGCACGCCAACGGCAAGCGCATTATTATTAAGGTGCTGCGGCCCATGGTGCGCGAACTTTTGCGCTACGATCTTCGTTTGCTGAGCATGTTCAGCAAACGCTTTGCCGCCAAACAATACGACAACTTTACAGTTAAAATGAACACCGCCATTAAAGAATTTCGCGAGGCCACGCTTAGCGAGACCAATTACGTGGCCGAGGCCCGGTTTGCGCGCGATCTTTACGACGCATACAAAGACAACCCCTACCTGGTGATACCAGAAACCTACATGGACTTGTGCACCACGCATATTATTGTGCAAGAATACGTGGACGGCATTTCGGGCGCCGAACTATTGCGCCTCAAAGAAAGTCATGGCGTCGACATTACGCAATATGTCAAAGAAAAACTGGGTTCCGATCTAGAGTTACAGCTAGAAAAATTAGGCACCGAGCTACTGGCTGGCGCCTTTGACCTGCCGCAAATTCAAGGCGATCCGCACCCTGGCAATATCCGCTTTTTACCTAATAACCAAGTGGGCCTGATCGACTTTGGCATCGCCGCGCCGGCACCGCGCAACAAAGCCGCATTTTACGGGCTACTGGCCGAGTGGGGCCGAATGTACGCCCACACCGGCAGTGTTGGCAACATGTTCGAGCAATTTATGCGCTTCTTTGTAAATGACTTGTATCGCGCACTCAAAAAACTGAGCACATTTATTCCGGGCGTTTCGCACTTTGGCGCACCATTAGCCGATCCCGATCCAAAACCAGAACCAACAGTGGCCGTGCCAACCATGGGCGCCTTCGTGACACAAAACGCTGGGCTGACGCCGCCGATCATCACCACAAAACCGGTGGAAATCAAAAAGCAAAATGGTGGCCGCGACCTCATGAAAGAAGTGGGCAAAATTGTGCAAACCATGTTCGACAGCGCTTTAGGCACTCGCGACATAAACCAAATTTTGGACGACGGCCGCATGCTCAGTGCGTTTTCGCAAATGGTCAACAAGGGCAACCGCCTGGGCCTGGTTATTAACCTGGAATCATCAGAGGTCTTACGAGCTGCGCAAACCTACATTTCATTGCTGGAAACCATGGGTGTTATGCGTCAGGTTTTGCCAAAAATTCTGGAGGACGTTACCGAGCGCGTACGCAAAAATCATCCTGAAATTGTAAACGAAACTGAATACATGCCCAGCACTTCGCAAGCGGTTGACACCGTAAACCGCTGGCTGGAACGCGTGGCCGTTAAAGACCCGATGCTTTTCCGCCAATTACTGCAGCAAATTGATATCAAGAAAGCTATAAACAAAGCTAAAAGAAAGACCAGCGATGCTTAAAGACCTTTTACTATTCATCAAATACCCATACACCGCCGGTGTAATTGCCACGATTTGGATTTGTAGCGCCATTTTAATGGCCATCAGCCACGATTTGGACGGGCTCAAAATTGTGATTATCGACATGATCGTCAGCGTGATTATTGCGTTAATCGGTTTTGGCGGCAAAGAAGACTAGCTGTATATTCTACGGAGCGACTCGGCAGATGTAGCCAGGCCAGTTTCTTCGTTAATATCCGCAACGAGGCCGTTAATTTGAAACGGCGGATTTGTTTCGAGCGCATTGCGAGTCTGCACGCCATCGTGCCAACGCGGAATAATGCTGCTGTACGTCACACCCAAACTTGAGTTCAGTACGCCGCACATACCAACATCGGTCACATGCGCTGTGCCGCCGGGCAACACGCGTGCGTCAGCAGTTGGTACGTGCCAATGGTCACCCACCACTATCGAGGCTCGACCATCTAGATAATGACCGATCACTATTTTTTCGCTGCTAAAATCGCCGTGAAAATTCACCACCAATGCTGCGCGCTTGGTGGCTTTTTGAGTCTCTAAAATCTTATCTATAGTTTGCAACGGATTATCAACTATAAGGTCTGCGTCGCGGCCCACAATTTGGCCCAACAAACTTACCACCAACACCAAACCTTTGGGCGTTTCCAGATATTTGTAGCCCAGTCCGGGCTTGCTGCTTGGGTAGTTGGCTGGTCGAACAATCGGCTCTTCGGGGTCGGTTAACTGTGGGTAGATTTCTTCCCGAAAGAACGTGTGATTGCCGCCGGTACAAAAATCCACGCCCGCTGCTTGTAAGCGCTCAAAGTCAGTCACACGGATTCCCTTGCCGTCAGACAAATTTTCGGCCTGCGCAATAACCATGTCCACCTGCAATTCAGTGCGCAAGCCAGGTAGCTCGCGTTCCAGCAATTGCAGGCCAGGACTGGCCATTACATCACCAAGATACAATATACGCATGCTTACATTGTAGCGTCGGCGAGCGGTGTTGCCAACTGATTGCCCAGTTCGTTCCAGTGCGCGATGGTATATTTTGGCCCGAATGACGCCAAAAATGAATGGTCGTGCGCTGTTTTGTGACTCTCTGGATAAAACAATAAACTATCGATGCCAGCGTTCTTTGCCGCACCCAAATCTTTGTCGGAGTCGCCCAACATAATAGCCTTGTGTTTGGGTGTGCCGAATGCGGCGAGCACTGCGTTAATGCCCTCTGGGTCTGGTTTGTGCTGCGAAATATCGCTGCCGGTAACCACAATGTCAAAAGTGTTTTCTAAATTATGATAGGCCAGTATTTTTTGGACCACGCTTTTGTCAGTCGCAGTAATGAGCGCCAACTTTTTGCCGGCAGTTTTTAACAGTCGCAAAACGCTAGCCACGTCGTCATACAGCGGTGCTTTGGCGGCTTGGGGATGCGCGATTGCGCTCACCTCCTTCACTGCTTGGGCAAATTCGGCTTCCGGAACACCTTGCAACATTAGTTCCCATTGGCCCAAACGCTTGCCAATTTCCGCGCGGGACACCGTGGCCCCATGGTCGGCCAGCACCTTCTGGCAAGCATCGATCCAAATGTCCAGCGTGTGAATAAGCGTTCCGTCGCAATCAAACAAATACGCATCGTAGTCCAGCATACAAACTCCTTATACTATTCGTTTTTCGTTTTGAACATAGAACGGAAAACCACTCTGCGCGGCCGCAATAACCGCTTGCATACGAGGTGCATCAGCGTAGTTTTTCAGTTCTTCCAGCGGCACAAAGCGGAATTCAGACAGCTCGCCATCTTGCAACGTTATGGCTTTAGCTTCTTCGTCGGTCAATTGTGCGCGAAAATACAGTTGCGATTCTTCGGTACGGCCGTCACGCGCCATAACATATCGATAGCCAGCAAGTGTGAACCTGTTTTCCCCCAGCAATAGACCGATTTCTTCGTGCGTTTCGCGAATAACCGCCGCCAGCGGAGACTCATCTTGGTCAACCATGCCGCTAACCAATGTCCAGCCCTTTTTATATGATGGCTTGGCTATCAGCAGCTCACCACGCGAATTTTCCAGCCAGGCCACAGCGCCAATGCGCTTACCTGGCTGGCTATTATAGAACTTGTTTTGTTCTTGCGCGGTAAAATGCGGCATCGTTTATTTATTTGGCGAACTCAACTGCGCGAGTTTCGCGGATTACGTTAACCTTAATCGTACCCGGGTATTGCATAGTTGATTCAATTTTGGTGGCGATATCGCGTGCCAGGCGCACCGCAGATAAGTCGTCTACATGTTGTGGTTTTACAAAGACGCGAACTTCACGGCCAGCCGAGATGGCGTAGGCCTTTTCGATGCCCTCAAAGCCAGTGGCTACGTTTTCTAGCTCTTTCATGCGCTCTACAAAGTTTTCGGCACTGATGTTTCGGGCACCAGGACGAGCCGCACTAATGGCATCAACCACGCGGATAATGAGCGATTCAACAGTGGTAGCTTCGACGTCATCATGGTGTTGTTCGGCAGCAATAGCGACCGCTTCGGGCGCACCATATTTACGAAGCATTTCGCCCGAAATGTGGTGGTGCTTGCCCTCCATTTTGTGCGTCAGGGCTTTGCCCAGGTCATGTACCAAAGCGGCGTATTTAGCCGTCTTGATATTCGCCCCTAGCTCTTCGGCGATCATGCCGGCAATGTGTGCCATTTCGGTGCTGTGCTTGAGTACGTTTTGGCCATAACTAGTGCGGAATTTCAGCTCACCCAACAAGTGCAGAATTTCTTTTGGAATGCCTATTACACCCACTTCGCGCGCAGCATCTTCACCGGCACGAGTCACTTCTTTTTCAACGTTCTTTTGCGCTTTTTCAACCACTTCTTCGATGCGACCCGGGTGAATGCGGCCGTCTTTCATGAGCATTTCCAATGTTTGGCGAGCAACTTCGCGGCGCACCGGATCAAATGAACTCAACACCACATAACCTGGTGTGTCGTCCACCATAATATCCACGCCTGTTGCACGTTGCAGCGCCTGAATATTGCGGCCCTCTTTACCAATAATGCGGCCCTTCATTTCGTCGTCAGCCAGTTTTACGCTGGTTACGGTGCGCTCGGCCGTCACTTCGCTAGCCATGCGTTCCATGGCCGTCACAATAATAAGCGAAGCTTTTTCTTCGGCTTCGTCTTGTGCTTCGTTTTGCATTTTACTAATCAAGCCGGTCAGGTCGTTGCGAATGTCGCGCTCAGTCATTTTCATGAGCTTTTCGGCTGCGTCCTGACGAGTCAACTGCGCGATTTTTTCCAGTTTGTCTTGCTGTTTTTTGCGAATGTCGCGAATTTCATCCTTCAGCTGCTCAACTTCGGATTCACCTTTACGCAACTTTTCGGTTCGCTTGTCTAGGTCGTCCAGCTTTTTGTCGAGCGTTTCTTCGCGGGTGACCAAGCGCTGCTCTAAATCTTTAAGCTCGTTACGACGTGACTTTTCTTCTTTACGAGTCGCATCCGAAATCCGAGCAGCTTCGTCGCGCGCGTCCTGGGTAATTTTGGAAGCTTCGCGCTTGGCTTTACTTAATTCTTTCTGCGCCTGATCCTGCGCTGACCCCAAGCGTTGTTTTGTAAGTACCGTGTTTGCGCCAAAACCAGCAGCAATCCCAGCCACAGCAAGTACTATGGTAATTGGGTCCATGGTATGTCCTTTCTTTTCGAGCAGCATCGCCGGTGCATCCGTCTGGCAATCGCTTTCACGTCACTAGCCTTCCTGGGATTGTATCGGTTCTACTGATGGTCGAATCTGAGTTTTAGTAGTTTGTATCAATTAAGATGGATTATTTTGTTGTCGAAAATAAGACTAATCCACTTTTAACTATACGCCGCTTTTGTTTAGGTGGTCAACAAAAAGTATAAAAAGCTGAATATTGGCGGGAAATCTATTTGCGTTGCGTGGTGATGTGCGCGTCACGGCCGTAAAACGGCAGCGCAACTTCGTCTTGTTCGCCTGCGTGCAAGCGGTTAATGCCTTTTTGAGCCCAAGTGTCGTCTTTGCTGGCAACGATCGGAATCTGCAAGCTATAGGCCAGGGTGTTGGCCACCGTTAGACCAATACGTAATCCCGTAAAGCTGCCGGGACCTTCATAGGCAACGATGCCCTGCAAATCTTCTGGCTTTTTGTCGGCTTCGGCAAGCACTTCATCAATCGTTTGGTGAATAGTTTCGGCCAGTTTTCTATGCGCTTCCCAGGTTCTGTAAGCCAGTTTGGTTTGATTGTCAAATAGACCAATCTCGGCCTGCGGATTGTCGGTTCTAATGGTAAGAACTATCACTTTTGCAGTGCCTTTATAAGATAATCCAGTGCCAGTGGCGCACGGAATGTAAGCTCACGGCCATCGGTAGGGGTTTTTGCAATGGTAATGGTCAGTCGCTGCGCCGGCAGTACGTCTTGTACTATGTCGGCCCATTCTACAACGGTAATAATAGTGGGGTCACCCAAAACTTCTGACAATTCTTCGCCAATCAAACCCGCTTCGCCTAATCGGTAAAAGTCAAAATGGTGAATCTCTTTATTGCCAGCTTCATATACCCGGCTGATAGTGAAGGTGGGACTGGCGACTCGGTCTTTGCTACCGGCCCCGCGAGCCAAACCACGCACAAAGGTTGTTTTGCCACCGCCTAGGTCACTCACGAGCTCAATAACTTCACCCCCCTTTAGACAAGCGCCGAGCTTCTCGGCGAGCTTCTCGGTATCTTCGGAGTTGGTAGAACTTGTTTGCCATGTCACGACGGTACTCATATGCACCATATAGTAGCGCGAATCCTCCTACTACCGCAAGCGTTAGCGGATGCAGCGGTGTGTCTTCCACGGTGTTAGATGTCAATTGCGTGTCGGCTGCTGATGCAGACTTTTTGCTGCTGGCTGTTTTGGCGACCGTGGATGTCTTTTTGCTAGAGCTAGACGAACTAGATGATTTTTTGGTTTTAGCAACCGGCTCTTGAATAACATTCGCCGCGTTTGGCGTAACTTGGGTTGTCCAATACCACTTGCCGTTAGCTCGAGCCCAGGCTACGTCATCTTTGGCGGTGTCGTACACGCCGCTTTGTGCAATTGTTCGCTGCAGTGGGTCTTGCAAGATAACCTTGCCGCTGGTGTTTGAAAGGCTAAGCTTGGTAGTTTCCGAAAAGTAGGCCACAAACGCATGTGCCGGAATTGTGGTGCCCGCCGGAAAAGTATACTGTTTATTCCCCGTTAAGCCAGCCGTTAGCACAAAGCCCGAAAGGTCAAACGCCACTGCATTGGGGTTGTACAATTCTACAAATTCGTCAGTTGCGTCAGTACGAGGTGACCCAGGATTGGGTAGTAACTCGGTAATTTGTGGCGCGCTTAAACCAGCATCAGCCGCAGGAATAGTGGGCGTCGTGGCAGTTGGCGTGGAGACAATTGTCTCGGCGGGTAATAACACAGCGGGAGGTTCGGTTGAAGAAACAGGGATCTCGCTTTCCTGATTTGGGTCACTGCTTGTTGCTGCACATAACGGATTCGCTATATCCACTGTGGTGGGCAATGGGCTTGTTGACGTGGTGGGCAATGGTGTTATGGACGCCGTATTGTTAGCTGTTGGACTGGGGCATGGCGACACCGCAAAATTCAGTGCCACATCAGCGGTAGTCATAAATGTATGATTTGCATCAGTTTTTCGCTTAATGCTAGAGCCCGCATCTATTGCAGAATCCAACGCAAACACACTGGCGCCGCCAATCCCGGAGCTCGTATATGTTCCGTTTGCTGTCGTACTCCATTCCAAACGATCAACTTCAGTAATCACCGCGTTTACCGTATGCACCAGTCGAATATGTCCGGATGTCGCCGTCAATCCAGAACTAAACTGTGCGCTGGCATATTGCTGCAGATAGCTCTGTGTGTCGCCCGTTACCGTGTAGTTACTCGATAATAACAGATATGTGCCGGGGTAAAACGTGCCGCTGAGCGCTACCGTTTTGGCGCCGTCCCATGTGGTAGCCTTTGACGAAGCGATCTGCACCTGCCATTGCTCGCCGCTTAAGTTAATAGATTGCGTAGACTGGTTGTACAGCTCGATAAACTCTTGCGAACCACTTACGGCAGTGCCAGGTGACATTTCGGTAATAAGTATTGCAGGCGCGGCTACCGCCGTGGCAGTGGCACTTGCCAACACAGAGTCAGGCAGAGCCATCGCAGCAATAAGCAATACACTCACAAGGCGGACGAATAAATGTGTAGATTTTTTCATGACAGCGCGATTGTATGAATGGCTGCTTCAAAATGCAAGCAAATGGTCAAAATAATTTTACAACACCCTTGATAACCACAAGGTTTTTGCCCTGTTTTACAAAGAGCGGTATACTTGCTGTAGTATGCTTCAACTAAGTAGTGCTCTAAAAAATCTGCCGGTCATGAGTTTGCGTACCGGCACGCAAGTGGCGGTGGCTGTGGCACCGGTTATTAATCCGAATAATCTAAAAATTGAGGGCTTTTACTGCCAAGACATCAATAACAAGGGCAAACACGAGGTAATCCTAATCAATCAGGACATTCGCGATATTATCCCGCAAGGAATTGTGGTTAACGACTATGATGTGCTCACCGACGCTTCCGAATTGGTCCGCCTGCACGAAGTACTTGCTATGCGATTTGACGTTATCGGCAAACTAGTCACCACCACGCGGCACATGCGCGTTGGCAAGGTAGAAGACTACTCCGTAGAACTTAACAGTATGTACATTCAAAAACTGTATGTTTCCAGGCCGCTGTACAAAATTAGTGGCGGCAATTTAGGCGTGGATCGAACACAGATCGTTGAAATCACCGATAAAAAGGTCATTATTCAGGACTTACTCGAGAAAGTCCCCGCTGGTGCCCGCGCCGTTGCTTAGCTTTCTTCAGGATTTTGTAGTGCTCGCTTAATATCATCATAGCCAAATCCCTGGCGTGCTAGATATTGCATAAATTTAATTTGGTCAGGGTAGCGAGCCTGTTTTTTGGCGATAATTTCGGCTAACGCCGTACGATCAGGGGCCTCGGTGGCAACTTCGGCCTCTGCAGCCAAAACCGCATCAATAATTGACCCGGCAACATGCTTTTGGCGAAGCTCAAGCTGTAATTTACGCCGGCTGGTGGGCTTGAGCAGCCGGCGATTCATTACCCACGCCTCTGCAAATTTACGGTCGTCTAGCAAGTCTACCGCCCGTAAACGGTCAATTATTTCTTTGGCCACTGGCTCATCAACTTTTTTGCGCATAAAATATTGTTGCAACTCCCACACGCTACGCGGACGCATTGCTACGTATCGCAACGCGTTACCATATGCCTTGTCAGTTGCAGCGTCAGATTTAAGTGTGTCGAACTGCTCTTTAGAAATTTCCTGACCGCTGGCCAGTCCACTACTTAGCAGGCCCGCTTCACTTAAACCAAACGCAAACTTGTTGTCAACGTAAATTGAATAGCGATCAGGGCGTTTAACCTGTTGCTTAATCTGCGTAATTTTCATGTTGCCAGAACCATAACAGTAATTGCCGCAGTAGCCCACAGTAGCTCAACAATCAAACCCAATGGTGTTTCGCTCCATTGAATTCGCTGATGCCACAACATAAATCGAGTTCGTGTACGAGCAACTTTATGCCGAATCTCATGAATAAAGTGTGGGATCCACAATAAATCAGGCACCAATGCTGCCAGCATGGCCACTAGCACCGTCCAAGCATTCACTGCATTGTGCAGTGCTATTGGTACTAAAGCGAGCGCAACAATTGTAAGAATGGTGTCTGTTGTCACTACCGCGCGGAACAGCCAATGGCCGTTCCGCTTTAAGGTGTCGTCTTCGTGAATTCCAAAGTGTGGAATGGCATCTAGCACAAAGTGCGATGCGAATGCCAACGGTACCGCTAATACCGGCGACCCTACCACCGTTGCAATAACTGCTCCTGTTAATACGTGGTTTGTCGCGGTCACGCCTTACCTACTCTGCAGCAGCAGCTTCCTTAACTTTAGCGGCGATCTCTGCCATCACCTCGGGGTTAGCCTGCAAATACTGCTTGGCAGCTTCGCGACCCTGGCCAATTTTTTGGTCATTGTAAGCGAACCAAGCGCCAGCCTTGTCCACAATATTACGGTTCACAGCCATGTCCAAAACGTCACCAGAACGTGAAATGCCTTCGTTGTACATAATGTCGAATTCAGCCTCACGGAACGGCGGCGCAATCTTGTTTTTAACTACCTTCACGCGAGTACGGTTGCCAATAACTGCGTCTGCTTGTTTAATTTGCGAGATGCGACGAATGTCCATGCGAACCGATGCGTAGAATTTAAGCGCGTTACCACCGGTGGTCGTTTCAGGGTTACCGAACATCACACCAATCTTCATACGAATCTGGTTAATAAAGATCACTGTAGCTTTTGATTTGTTGATAACACCGGTTAGTTTACGTAAGGCTTGGCTCATTAGGCGAGCCTGCAGACCTGGCAAACTATCGCCCATGTCACCTTCGATTTCTGCACGTGGAACCAATGCCGCAACCGAGTCAACCACAATCAAATCAACCGCGTTCGAACGAACCAATGTTTCGGCAATCTCTAGTGCCTGCTCACCATTGTCCGGCTGACTCAGCAGCAAGTTGTCCACATCTACACCAATGCGTTTGGCGTAGCTTGGGTCCAACGCGTGCTCAGCGTCAATAAACGCCGCCGTGCCGCCTTGCTTTTGCACTTCGGCAATAGCGTGCAATGTTAGCGTGGTTTTACCAGAGCTTTCTGGACCGTAAATTTCGATAATACGACCCCTGGGGATGCCGCCGCCCAAAGCCAAATCCAAAGAAATAGCACCAGTCGGGTAGCACTCAACTTTTTGGTGCGTGGCTTCGCCTAATTTCATGATGGCGCCCTTGCCAAACTGTTTTTCAATAGTTTCCAGAGCCAAACCTAACGCTTTGCTTTTGCCGTCGCTTTGCTGAGCAAGCTCTGCGTTTGCCGCAGTTGCCGCCTTTTTAGAATCTTTTTTATCTGCCATTCGTAATACCCTCCGAATTGTTACCCCACCGGTCTTGCTGATTTACTATTATTATACCAGAAAAGCGTCTGGGTAGCGCCCTTTCTCGCATCTGCTGGCCAGCAATATACCGAACAATCCCACAACTTGCAACAAATCTTCAGAAAATAGTAGCGACAACCATAAGTTCTATATATAATAGGCGTAAATGGATGGGAAGAATTCGTTTATTGAGCGGCTTTTGGGCAGTGCCGAAAAGTTTACACCTGAACAGGTCGAGCAAACAATCCAGCTACTGTTAGAACATGGCGTGGTTTGGCAGGCCAGCGATATTCATATTGAGCCGCAAGATCAATATGTACAGGTTCGCTACCGCGTGGACGGCGCACTGAAAGGCGGGCACAAGATCCCGCTGGGCGCTTTGCCTGTTCTGATGCAGCATCTCAAAAATCAAGCGCATCTGGACCCCGCCAATAACCACACGCCGCAAAACGGTCAGTTTTTGGTACAAGTTGACGACCACAGCTACACTGTTAGACTTGCCATTATGCCAGTTCTTGGTGGCGAAAAAGCTGTGCTGCATCTGGCACCACAAATTCGTGAACCGCACAAGTTAGAACACCTGGGTTTTTGGGGCTCCAGCCTCGCCAGCCTACAGGCTACTCTGGCCCGTAGCCACGGCATGATTGTTGTTGCTGCACCAAAACATCACGGCCGGCCAACAACTGCCGCCAGCATGCTCGCCGCACTCAATAATCCCACGCTCAATATTGCAACCGTTGAAGAAACCATTGAATACCGCATTCCGCACGCCAGTCAAACCACGGTGAATCCTCGAGCTGGGTTGACTATGTTTACTGGGTTGCAGGCCGCTCTGCACCAAGATCCAAATGTTTTGTTAGTTGGAAACGTGCCCGACAAAGCAACAGCTGAACTTGCCGTGCAAACAGCGCTCAGCGGTCATTTGGTTATAGCTGGGCTGCACAGCGATTCAAGCGCCAGCGCGTTGATGCACCTGCGATCTATGGGCATTGAATCATATCTGTTAGCTAGTACTATTCGCACCGTGATTTCGCAGCGTCTGGTTCGCCAGCTGTGCGAGCATTGCCGCGAACGTTACGAACTCACCGCCGAACAACTTGAACTGCTCGAACGCGTGTTTGGCATTAGTTCCGCCAGTGCATTCCGCCGAATCAATCAACTGGAAAAGCAGGCAATCGAGCTTGGCATGGGCAACGACGACCGCGCCAATAGTACTGCCAGCAAAATCACTCATTTGTGGCGCCCTAAGCGTGAAGGCTGCGAGCGTTGCAACCACACAGGCTATAACGGTCGCGTGGCGTTGGTAGAAGTTATGCCGCTGAGCGAAACGTTGCAGCACGCATTGCTTGCTCCTCAAACCACAGCTGCCAGCTTGCAAGCGCACGCACTCAAAGAGAATTTTGTACCGCTAGCCCTGGACGGAATCACTAAAGCACTCCGTGGTATCGTGACAATTAAAGATGTTTTGCACGTCGTTGACCGTAATTTGCGTCATAATACTTGAGGCTTGCTTGATAAGTCGCGTATAATTGCTACAGATGAAACATTTTAGTAATCAAAGTATCAAGAAAACCAACGGCTTTACCATCATTGAACTTTTGGTAGTCGTTATAATTGTGGGCATTTTGGCCACACTCGTTGCCACTACCTACGGCGGCGTGCAGGCCAAAAATCGCAACAGCGATCGCGAAGCGAGCCTCGACAAATTACAGGCTCAGCTCGAGACGTACTATGCGCAATACAGCAAGTATCCAACGCTTGCCAATATCAACGACGCCTCGTGGCGCAAAACTAATATGAAGGACTTGTCGGCCGGAACCCTGCAAGATCCCCGATGGGATAAAGACACCGCGCATTGCACCACTAACGGCGTGGCAGTTTTGAGCAGCTCACCTGCAAGCAACTGCTTTGCCTACCAAGTTACGACTTCGGAAGGCGCCGTGTGCGACAACGTAAAAGTTGCCTGCGCACAATACACCCTCACTGCTCAGTTAGAAGGCGGCGATAAATACGTCAAGAGTAGCCTAAACTAAACTATTCTGCACTACAAAACAGCCCTCCAGTGGGGGCTGTTTTGTAGCCTAGTCGCCCCAGATTGCCGGGTTCGAGCGTTTTTGCTGGTCATCTTGGCCAGGTTGTGGTGTGGGTTGTGGCTGCTGCGCATTTTGCGATTGGCCAGGTGCAAACTGCTGCACTGAGTCGGGTGGTGACGGCATTGGTTGTTGCCATTGTTGTTGTGCAGGCTGTTGTGGCATAGGTTGCTGCTGCGGTGGTTGTTGCTGGTATCCGCCACTATATGATGGCATCGGTGTTACCGGATTCACTGCCTGCGGCTGGTGACGGCTCTGGTGAATAAACGTTTCGTGTACTTCCAAGATCTTGCGCGCATAGGTTGCCGGGTCGGGGCAAAACGGGAACATGAACTTAGATCGCTCGCCGGCAGTCTCGGCCTTGAGCGTACCAAAGTTCAGCATCGTTTGAATAATACCGCTCTTGTCGATCGTTACGTCTTCTAGATTCTCCATGGACAGCTGGCTCACCCGGCGGCCAAACAGGCCGTCTTGAGTGATCTGCGTAATGCTGTCATCGGTAACAATCCAGCGATTTTGCCAATACACAAACGTAGCCACCCACAACATAAGCAGCACGCCCACAATAACGATGCCGGCACCCACCATAGCCATGCCGGAAATGTCAGTGCTGGTGCTAATAATTTGCGGCGCAAAAGCAGCCAGCACAACGGCGATCACAATGGCGACCAAGCCAGAAAAGTACATGCTCAAAATACCGAACGGGTGCCGCTTGATTTCGCAAATCACACGCTCACCAGGGCGCAGCACCACCATGGGGTCTAGTTTTTTGATGTCGGGCTGTTGTGGTTGCTGCTGATTGTTCTGTTGATTGGGATCCATTTTAGGAATTATACCAGATTTGTGTGCTCATCGCTGTGGTAGGGGCGGCCCAAATGCCGATATGCTTTAGATGTAACTTTGCGACCGCGAGGCGTGCGCTCCAGTAGACCGATCTGCATCAGGTACGGTTCATAAAAATCTTCAATAGTGCCCCGCTCTTCGGCGGTAAGTGCGGCAATTGTTTCCACACCTACCGGACCGCCGCGGTGGCTGTCGATAATTGCGGTGAGTAGCATGCGGTCGGCAGGGTCTAGCCCTAGCTCGTCGACTTCTAGCAATGCCAGCGCTTTGCGGTTAATAACGGTGTCAATAATGCCGTCGCCGTTCACGTCGGCGTAATCGCGCACCCGCTTTAAGAGACGATTGGCAATGCGCGGCGTCAACCGTGCGCGGGTAGCCAGCTCTTTGGCGGCTTCGGACTTTATGCTGACCTGCAAAATTGCGGCGGCTCGCTCAATAATTTGCTGAATTTCGTGGTCGGTATAGAACTCTAGTCTGTGCAGCATGCCAAACCGGTCACGAAGTGGTGCAGCCAGCGCACCGGTGCGAGTTGTGGCGCCCAACAGCGTGAATTTTGGTAAATCCAGGCGTAAGCTCCGGGCGCTTGGCCCTTTGCCGATCATAATATCCAGCTTAAAATCTTCCATTGCCGAATACAGCACTTCTTCGACCTGGCGGTTCAAACGATGGATCTCGTCGATAAACAGAATGTCGCCGTCTTGCAGGTTGGTTAGCAAACTAGCCAGGTCGCCACCATGTGCGATTGCCGGACCGCTGGTAACCTTAATTTGCGCGCCCATTTCATTAGCGATCACGTTGGCCATGGTTGTTTTACCCAAGCCTGGCGGACCGTACAACAGCACGTGGTCCAAAGGCTCACCGCGTTTTTTGGCGGCCTGAATTGCTAATTTTAGATTCTGTTTTAGACGTTCTTGACCAATATAATTGGCAAAGTCTTTGGGGCGCAGAACATTTTCGAACTCTTGCTCTTGCTGGCCGTCTTCGGTAGCGTCATTAGTGCTGGTATTTACGATTCGTTCAACTGCCATGATTACCCTTTGAGCGCCAGTTTAATGCGCTGTTCGGTTGGCAAGTCTGCCGGAATTTTTTGTAGCGCCGTGGCTGCATCTTGTGCCGAAAAGCCCAAAGAGATCAGCGCTGCTGCGGCGTCATCTTGCTCAATAACAGAGGTGGCCTGCAACATGCCCGTGTCGGCAAGGTCAACACCGGCAAGTCCAACCTTATCTTTTAGGTCCACCACGATGCGTTCCGCTACGCGCTTGCCCACGCCTTGTGCTTGCTGGATTTTTTTGGTGTCACCGCTGGCAATTGCCGAGCGAACTTCGCCAGCATTTCCTACGCTCAAAACACTGAGCGCCATTTTGGGGCCGACACCGTTTACGCCCAGTAGCTGTTCGAATAGCTGTTTGGTGTCTAGCGTTACAAACGCAAACAGATCATGAGCCTGCTCACGAATGTGCTCATAAATGTAGACTTTGGCGATTGTGCCAGTGGCCAGACGGCCAAAGTCTTCGTTCGTCACCAGCACACCATACCCCACGCCCCCCACGTCGAGCACCACTTGGTCAGCAATTTTTTCGGCAACTTGGCCAGTAAGTGTTGCAATCATCTTTATGTATTATGCCACAGATTGGTTCCAGAGAACAGCTTACGGTTTATTTACGCAAAATGCGCGCTTTGGGCATGGGTGAGTGCGGCAGCCAGGGCGTCGGCACAGTCGTCGGGCTTGGGAACTTCGCTTAAGCCCAAATGCACGCGCACCATTTCCTGCATCTGTTTTTTGTCGGCTTTGCCGTAGCCGGTAATCGCCTGTTTAATCTGCATTGGCGTGTATTCAAAAATAGTCATGCCGGCCTGCATGCCACACAGGAGCACCACGCCGCGCGCCTGCGCCACAGTCATGGCCGTGGTTACGTTGCGCGCAAAAAACAGTTTCTCTACCGACATAATTGTTGGCTTGCTATAGGCAATGATATCAGTCAGTTCTTCATAAATTGTCAGCAACCGCACGGCGTCGTCTTCGTGCACCGGTGTACGAATAACACCAGCATCCACCATCTGCGGCTTGCCGCGCATCACATCAATCACGCCAAATCCCAAAATGCCGGTTCCCGGGTCAATTCCTAAAATTCGCATAGCTTTAGTATAAAATAAGGTCATGTCAATTACACCCTCGGGCGTCAAAGATTTCACTTTTTACAACCGCCCTGCTTATTTTTCCGAGCTCGTTACCCTTTGCAACAAAAGTGGCTCAGGCGATCGCATTTTGGTAGCGAGCATGGGTTTTGAGCCCGAGCACGTCCCGCACGTTGTTGCAGCATTAGCCCGAGCCAGCGAGCGTGGCGCCCACGTAACACTCATTTTTGACGCGTATGCCATTACCTACGCCAATCGAACACCTCTGTTAGTTGGTTCATTTGTGTGGCCCGGGGTCAATCCGCGGATGCAAGGCCGCAAACACCGCGCAATTACAGGCGCGCTCAATCGTTTACGCAAAAGCGGCGTGCACTGCGTTATTACCAATCAGCCCCATTCGCTCGTTTCGCCACCATTTGTTGGGCGTTCACATATTAAAACCGCTATTTTTAACAATCACGTGTTCATTGGTGGCATCAACTTGCACGAACCCACCTATTTTGATGAAATGATCAGTTTTGTAAGTCCGCAAACTGCCGATTGGCTCTACACTCGCATGTCGCGCCTTATTAAAGCGCCCTATACTTTGCAGGCGTTTGGCGAGCACGACCTTACCTATGCCATCGATGCCAACACAACTTTGCTATTAGACGTTGGTGTTCGTGGACAGTCAACCATTTTGCAGCATGCGTTGGACCTTATAGATAATGCGCAAAAGCAGCTGCTCATTACGTGCCAATACTTTCCAAATGGCCAAACAGCCTTGGCGCTGAAACGAGCAGCGGCACGCGGTGTGGATGTCACTGTACTGTACAATCTGCCGTACAAGCATGGCATACTCGAGGCACCCGCGCAGCTCGCTTCAGAAGGTCGAGAACGAATGCGTCTGCCCAAAAAACTTTTTGAGAACCATGTTGCGCCACACCAACCGTTCATGCACGCTAAAGTTCTGGCAAGCGAACGCGAGGCCATGGTGGGCAGTCACAACTTTATTTCTGCCGGGGTTACGTTCGGCACCGCCGAGCTCGCCATGCACCGGAAAGATCCGCAGTTTGCGCAAGATGCCGCTCAGTACATTGCCAACCAAGTACACCATAGCCCAAGATAGCATTGCGCTTTAGTCAAAATCAGTATACAATCTGGCAGTCGACAATCGTCGCGTTTCTTTTTGGCGTCGTTAGGGGCAACATATTCCAGATGGGTACGAACATCATGTCTCTAACGTTTGTCTTCAGCGCATGCGCTATGTGGCGCGGCTCGTTTCAAACAACTAGAAAGCGGAGCACATCGTGGTTACTGACATCGCCGGCATTCTTCTGTGCCTGGCTGTCGGGCTCGTCATAATCGCTGTCATGACCAAGGTCATTGACCCCAGGGGGAAACTGGCTTCACCGTGGATCTTTCTGCGGCCAGCGTTACTTTTTGGTCTTATGGCGGCAGGCATCCTGCTGATCGTGCACTATTCCAACCAGACCAGCTGCGGTGACTACGGAATGGCTGTGATGCGCATACTGAACGACTAATTACAACAGCACCCGCACCTGCGCACTTGGCCACTCGTGGGCAGACAACAAAAAGAAACAAGCGGCTTGCTAGAGCACCCCACCTTTGCTCGCAAGCCGCTTTTTCCAAACCTGCAAATGTTATTTTATAAGGGATTCGTCAATATCAAAGTTGACGTGTGTGTTTGTCACGTCATCACAACCTTCCAGCGCATCCATTAGGCGCATGATTTTGCCGGCCGTAGCTTCGTCAGTTACTTCTACCGTGCTGTTCGGCACAAACGTTAGCTCAGCCTCCACCACTTCTGTGCCAGCCGCAGTTAGCGCTTCGCGCACTTGCGCCAATGCCTTTGGATCGGTGTACACAACAGACTCATCGCCTTCTTCTTGCACGTCTTCGGCACCGGCGTCCAACGCTTGCAGCATTAGATCGTCACCGCTTCCCTTTACACGAATCAAGCCTTTGCGCTCAAACTGAAATGCCACAGCGCCTTTTTCGGCGATGTTTCCGCCATGCTTACTAAATGCCAAGCGCACTTCCGGGTAGGTGCGGTTAATGTTATCGGTAGCACACTCCACCAAAATTGCCGTGCCACCTGGGCCATAACCTTCGTACAAAATTTCTTGTAATTGCGCGGCGTTCTTATCTTTTACGCGATCAATGGCGCGCTGAATATTAGCCGACGGCATATTAGCGGCCTTAGCTTTGTCAATTGCTAGGCGCAAGGCAAAGTTCATGTCTGGATCGGTACCACTTCGAGCTGCAATCGCAATCGCGTTACCAATTTTGGTAAATACTGCGCCACGAGCCGCATCCTTGGCGCCCTTTTCGCGTTTAATGGTAGACCATTTTGAGTGTCCTGACATGTAATTCTCCTTTTCGGCAATTATGATGTATCTGGAGCTGGCGGAGCCAGCTGCGTCTTATCTGTTATTATAGCATAATTTCGAGCATTTTTCGCGCGCATCAGTAACAGAACCCCGCCAACAATTCCATAGCTGGCCAACAGCATGCTCAGCGAAAAGCCAATATGCTCCAAAAAAGCGTGCGGCACTCGGCTCAGCAAGGCAGCAATATCCAGCATATAGGTCATGAGCATCATGGCCGGCCACGCAAGCCACCCCAGCCATGCTGGCGCGAGCATTCCGGCCAAACCAGCAAATAATGACAACAGCATAGCGGGCGGAATCAATGCCGCTACGAGCACATTCGCCAGCGTACTCACCGTAGACATTTGCCCAAAAATATACAGCACATACGGCAACGTCATGGCCTCGGCGCACAAGCTTTCCAACACAATCGCAGCCAAAAATCCTGGCTCACGCGAGCCATATAAACGCCGCGTTATCACCGGTGACAATACGAGCACACCAAAGAACGCCAAAAACGACAGATACCAACTGACGTTTCCCCACACATACAACGGATTCGCCCAGCCCGTAATGCTCGCCGCAACCAACAAAAGCACCAGTGGTTGCACGGTGCGACCATAAAACCAGGCGGCCAGGCCCAGACAACACACTACCGCAGCTCGAACGATCGACGGACTATTGCCGGTTAGCAACAAAAACATCCCGATCAAACTCAAACTAATTGCCAAGTACTGAAATTTGGACCGCTTTTGCAATAACCGCCCCACAGCTCGCAAAATGATGGTTAAATTATAGCCAGAAACAGCAATAATATGTGTCAGGCCAACCATAGTGAGCTGCGTCGAAACAGCCTCGGGCAACGTATTGCGCTGCCCGATCAAAATGCCCATGCCGAATGACGCCACCGGCTCCGGCAGCACCGATTGCATACCTGCCGCAAACTTGCGTCGCAGCACATCAACCGGCGACGTATGGTGCGCCAGCACTGTTATTTGAGCATAGCTTATCCGCGCCACATTGTTACCACGAGCACGACGCAACTTGCCCGAAACCCGCACCGTATCGCCTTTAAAAACCGCCGAGGCACCAAACCCGCTCAACGTTAGCGTTCCCGGCAGCGTTTCGCCAGTTGGCAACTGCGCATGCCCAGCATCAAATGTAAGCTGATAATGTTCATCATAAACGGCGTCGGTCAGTGCCGTGGCCACCAGCTCCACTTTTTGGGCGGTCACAGCATCGTATATGTGCATCTTGGACGCAAACAGAGCGCCTCGCCACATGCCCATACATCCCGCAACAATCACCAAACTGAGTAGCGTTATAAGGTTGTGCGAGCGCCACGAAATAATCAGCAGCGGCATAAACATCAATGGCAGCCAAATACTCGCGGCCATATGTTGGCCACCCGCCAGACCGGCCAACAGAGCAATACCAGCCGTGGTTAGAATGGTTGCTCGCCTAAAGCGATGGTGTACTATTTTGTGGAACACGCGCGCATGGTAGCACAGGTTCGTTCAAAGTACAGCTTTTTTAGTGATTTCCGGAGCCGGCTTTCAATGCTGTAGCGCTAAATCCAGGGCAATTTGCCTGATCCAAGGCTGTTGCAAGTGGTGTTGTCACTCCTGGCAAAAAGAGCTTCAGCGTCGTTGCGTTACTGCTGCAGACACCCTGATCAAAATTGCCAGCTTGCGGGAACCCTAATACCGTGTGCGCTTTTCCGCCATGAGCGCCAAGCGTAATTTGGGCCGGCGTGTACAACGCGTTAGCGATCGCACCGCTCCCCAACTGCACATTGCTGGCGTCCATCAAATACGCGCCGGTGTAGCCGGTAAGCGTGCAGTCGTTGTCGCCCTGGTTAGTAACGACTGCGTTGCGATAGATTGTTCCGGCAGCGCCCGACGAGTCGCCCATCGACAGTTGCAAATTACCAGCTTTGCAAACCGTGACGGCGTCCATATGCACGCGCCAACACCACGCCAACAAGAAAGCTAAAAATAACGTGAATAAACTGAGCAACACCATCGGCAGGGAGTTGTCAGATGCTTTAACAGATTTGGTTTTTGTCTTCGCAGCCATAAATATGTCCTTTTTACCTTTTCAGTATAGTCCTTATGGCACTACTTTTTAAAGACAAGTTATGTAAGTTTGCAAACCAAAAAGAGCCTATTGGGAGGCTCTTTATAGCGACTAGTGTGTAGGTTCATCGGGTGGATTTGCTTGTGGCTTCAGAGCGCCACCGCTGCCACCACTGTTGCGATAATCCGTCGACAGTTTGCTTATAACGGGGACGTAAAAGCCGCTATCGGGAACGTGTCGAACATTGATGTGTGTTAATTTTTTATGAGTTTTAGTAGTTGATAGGTTTGTGCTATGTGTTTGTTTGTTTTTCATAGTAACTCTATAGTATCATGCTTTTGCTTTTGCTTTTTTGTAAAGATGCTTGTGCTTTAATCTTTACTCTATCCGGGTGATCGCTCCACTTGGCCATTGACTTTTTTGCCAAAATCAGGATAATATAATCTGTTAGCAATAGCCGCTGTGGGCCCATAGCTCAGTTGGTTAGAGCAGTAGCCTTTTAAGCTACGTGTCCTGGGTTCGAGTCCCAGTGGGCCCTCCAAATAAAAAAGATCTGCGATGCAGGTCTTTTTTATTTGCTGTGGTGCTTTGTCTGGTGCCCGATGGTCGTACGCTGCGTCCATAAAAACAAGATGCTCACAACAGCGCTTACTCCTACGATTAGTGATTGCAGCTTCAGAATCTCAGGCCATACGTGCCCCTGTTGCACGCCTTGGCGGAGTTCGGGCGGTAACAGTGGAACCACCAGGAGCACACCCAAAAACCCTACACCCAAAGCCGGCAGGATATTAGTAATGATGCGCACACGGCCCTGTACACTTAAGACCATAAAAACACTGGTCAGTACCACTGGCAAACACAGTACAACAACCTGAATAAAGCTGGTTACCTTACCCGAGACTCCCGGCGCAAATAACGTGAGCAGCGAATTGGCATCGCTGGCAACATATTTTACCAGCACATCACCCAAACAGAGGCTCAAAAAAACCAGCACGGCATTGATGCGTAGCAGCGTAAAAACAAGCGGTGGAGCCAACAGCAAAACTATCGGCAAGATATCATGTGCCATACCACCATAATAGCATGAGCGTTAAAAATCTATTTGCTGTCCGATATGCGCGCCGCTGGCTTTTGCCTGGCCTGCACGAATTTCCAACACATACTGCGCCTGCGCGCAAAATTGCTGTGGATAGGTTTTGGGCGAAACATTTTGTTGCATAGAAATCACACGGTGACTCGCGTCCATCCATAATATATCGAGCGAGAAATACATATCTTTCATCCAAAAACACAGCTGCTGCGGTCGGTTGTAGCTAAATAGCATTGCCTGCCGAGACGAAAAACTGGTGCGCTCGCTTAAGCCCTGCTGCTGCGCCGCGGGCGTACTAGCAACTTCGGTCACAAACGCGTGGGATCCAATATGCGTATACTTTTGGTGATGCCTGGCGTACAAACCAGCGCACACCAACAAGGCCGCCAAAGCAGCCAGCGTTACTACCAAACGCTTTCTAGGCGCCCACGCGGTCTTTGCGATTGCGTTGTTTGGCATTTTTTTCGATGTATTCGATCATTTTTGCGGCAACGTTGCGAGTACTAAGCATTTCGGGGGTTTTAATGCTGGCCGACGAGTTTACTTCAAGCACCAGCGGACCGCGGCTGGAGCGCATCATGTCTACGCCACAAATAGAAAGGTTCATGGCTTTGGCGGCACGGAGCGCCGTGCGCTCTTCTTCGGGAGTCAATTTAACAATCTTGCCTACGCCACCTTGGTGTGTGTTAGAACGAAAGTCGTCGTCCAAACTTTGGCGCTTAATGCTGGCAACAACTTGGCTGCCCACCACGATTGCACGAATATCTTCACCGGCCGATTCTTTTACAAATTCCTGTACCAAAAAGCTCACGCCTTCTACATAAAAGGCCTGCATTACAGCTTTGGCGGCTTTTTCGGTTTCGGCCAATACCACGCCGTTACCGTGCGTTCCGCGAGCCACTTTCACAATCAGTGGCGCGCCACCAGCTTTTTTGATCACATCTTCAAAGTCAGCAGTTTCGTGCGCGAATACAGTTTTAGGAACCCCAACTCCGTCGCGGGCCAGCAGCTGATAGGTGCGTAATTTGTCGCGAGAGCGGTTAATGGCAATTGATTTAGACGGCGTGTACATGCCCTGCATCTCGAACTGGCGAACCACAGCGCAACCGTATTTGGTGTAGCTTTGGGCAATGCGCGGAATCACTGCATCAAAACCAGTCAACGGCTTACCCTTGTAATACACCATCGGATTGCTTTTTTCGATGGTCATGTAACATTTAGAATAGTTGATCACTTTTACTTCGTGACCGCGAGCAATCGCCTCTTCTTTAAGTCGGCGAGTTGTGTAGTTCGCGGCACCACGTGACAAAATTGCAATTCGCATTATTGTTGGTCCTCCACCTCTTCGTCATCTGGGAACGAAATACCATACTGTTTTTTAAGTTCAACGCGATTGATTTGGGCGTGCGCCGTGTCAACCAAAAAACGGTTATTGAGCATTTTGCGGCCCAACAAAATTGGATAAATCTTTTTTGATCGATCAGCAAGCGAGAATGTTGCCGTAAAAATTTTTGGTCCGAGTTTTACGCGCAGTTTTACTTCGTAGCGTTCTTCAGTGTGGCCAAACGAGTTCGAAATCAGCACAACTTTAAAAGAATCGGTGCTCATATCGGTGGCCAGCGCGCCGCAAACCGGGTGCTCGCCCAATAAACGAAAAGAAAGCGTTTTGCCATCCTCGGAAAGTTGGATATTATCAGCATGTACTGCCGAGCGGTATGCGCCCGTGTCAACTTTTGCGGGGATGTCGGCCATATTGTAATCCATGAAGTGCAAGGATTCAGAGCGGCCTACAATAACTTTGTGAAAATCGGTTCGTGCCATAATGGTATAGTATCAGACTTTTATTAAGCGTGTATTATTGCTTGTAAATGTAAAATAACTGTGGTAATTTTATTATAAAATAACGAATTTGTCAAGGAATGGTTATGGTTACTCCTCATCTTATTATTGTGGGCGACAGCACAAAGGGTGCTCGCTCGTATCTGTCGGATCATGGTTTTGACTTTACCACCATTAAAGACAAGCGCCTTACTAAATTCCCCGACAAACAGTTGAAGCATCGCGTGGTGGCTGATTTTTCATCACGGCAAAAACTATTGCATGTGGTTGATGAGCTGCACGCCAAAAAGCCAATTCACGGTGTGCTGGTAATTTACGAACGATTTATTGGTGATGCCTCTGCAATTGCTGAGCATTTAAACTTGCCTGGCCTGCCCAAAGAAGCAGCCGAGGCCTGCACCGATAAATTCATCATGCGTCAGAAGTTCAGCGCTGCTCCGCAAAAAATCAGCCCCGATTTTGCAGTGGTAACGTCCCAGGAAGGTGTGCGTGCTTTTGCCGAGGTACATGATTTTCCGCTCATTCTTAAACCCGCCAACTTGTCTAAAAGTTTGCTAGTTAGCAAAGCGCACAATATGGACGAGCTGCTACAGAATTACGCCAAAACCATGCGCACAATCGACGCCGTATATGCCAAATACGCACCCGGCGTGACACCAAAGCTGCTGATCGAAGAATTTATGGAGGGCCCAGTGCACTCGGTGGACGCATTTGTGGACAGCGCCGGTGAACCACATGTTTTGGATGCCGTGGTGGACTACCAAACAGGCTACGATATCGGCTTTGACGACAATTTTCACTATAGCCGGCTACTCCCGTCCAAGCTGCCCGCTCAAACTGTTGCTCGCATTCGCGAGGTTGCGGCTCTGGGCTGCAAAGCATTGGGCATGAAGAACTCACCAGCTCATATTGAGATTATTTTAACGAGCGACGGCCCGCAAATTGTGGAAATCGGCGCGCGTAACGGCGGCTATCGCGACCGCATGCACAGCATGGCCAATGGTATTGATTTAGAGGCCAATGCTATTCGGCTCTGTTTGGGTGAGCAGCCGCATATCGACGCTACAAAATCCGAACCAGTTGGTGTTTTTGAGCTGTTCCCCAAAACGCCCGGCATTTTTACCGGCATTGCCAACGAAGACCGCCTGCGAGAGTTGCCATCTTTGACATATTTGTCAGTTCCTGCCAGCCTAGGCAGTTTTGTAGGTAGTTCATCAGATGGCTACAAGATGTGCGTGATTGTTATTTTGCACAATAACAATGCTGAGCAATTTGCCAAAGATATGGCGTTCCTAAACGATCACGTTGCTGTGCAGACTGCGGCTGCTTCAGCGACCTAAAGCGCTATTTCCAGAAACCTTTTTTGCCGTTGGTGGCAAATTCTTCCAACAGCTCTTTTTGCCTTTTGCTAAGCTTGGTTGGTGTATCAACAATGAGCGTGACGATATGCGCGCCGCGAGTCGATCCCCGCAAATGTGGCACACCGTGATTGGCCAGTTTAAAGTCAGTGCCACTTTGAGTACCAGCTGGAACCTTCATACGAACCACACCATCCACCGTTTCAACATCAATTTCGGTGCCCAGTGCTGCATCAACCATGTCGATGTGCTCTTCGCTCAAGATAAGGTCGCCTTCGCGCGTGAACTTTTTGTGTGGCTTAACGCGAATGTTGACGTACAGATCACCTTTGGGGCCATGCGCCACGGCTTCGCCTCGTTCACGTAAACGAATGGTTGCGCCATCATCCACGCCCGCCGGAATTTTGATGGTAATGTCTTGTGCACGATGTTGCGTGCCCTTGCCGTGACAAACGGTGCAGGCTTTTTCGGGGATTTTGCCGCGACCTTTACAGGTGGGGCACATGCTGGCCTGCTGAATGTTCCCAAAAATCGTCTGTACATTGCGCACTACCTGGCCGGAACCGCCGCAGGTATCGCAGTTCTTGAGCTCGTGACCCGGTTCTACGGTTGAACCGTTGCAATGTTCACAGGTGTCTTCAATATTTAAATGCAGTTTGGCTTCGGTGCCAAATACCGCCTCTTCAAAACTGATATCCGCTTTGGACTCGATATCGCGACCGCGAGCTTGCTGGCTGCGCTGACGACCACCTTGGCCACCGCCAAAAAAGTTCTCAAAAATGTCGCCAAGACCGAGGTCACCAAAGTCAAAGTGCACGTTTTGGCCTTGTCCTTGGCCACCAAAACCGCCAAAGCCTTCAAACGGATTGCCACCGGCGCCAGCATCGCCCACTCCAGCATGACCAAATTGATCATAACGCTGGCGCTTGGAAGGATCTTTCAAAACTTCGTAGGCTTCGTTGACCTCTTTGAACTTGGTCTCGTCGCCACCCTCTTTGTCTGGGTGGTATTTAATGGCAGCGCGACGAAATGCCTTTTTGACTTCATCGGCACTCGCGTCTTTGCCAACTCCTAAAACTTCGTAATAATCTCGTTTGGACATAAAAATATAATTAGTTTGCTTTGTCTATCGGTAGCGTCGCGGCGGTAGTAAGGAGCGCGTCGAGCACTTTTTTGAGGTAGTCGGCGTTGCCACTGCTATGGCCAGAGCCAGGGGTCACCACGTAAATGTCGGCCACGCGAGTGTCATTTTCTTTCCAGGTCAGGATGAGCTCAAAACAATCGGCACGATTTTGATCGCGCTCAAACCACACGGCTTGGCCCGCTTGTACCAGACCAAACCGCAAGAACTCTTTGGCGGTGCCGGGGTCAAGGCGCACTGCACGCGTGTTTTCTTTCCATAAGCGCTCAGCCATTGCAAAGGCGCTTTTGTCCTGGACCACTTGTACCATTACTGGCAGTCGGTCATCAATTGCTGAGCGTGAGCGTCCAAATCCTAACATACTTTTTTGTGCGCCTAGCGGGCATCCCCTTTATTTCTTGTCTTTGTCGTCAACGACTTCGCCTTCTACGGGCTCGTCGGTGTCTTTGCTTGCGTCGGTTTTTTCTGTGCCTTCTTCGGGAGCATCGGTGTCGCCCTCAGCTTTTTCGGCTGATTCGTACATCTTGGCACCAATCGGCATCATAACATCGTTTATTTTTTTGGCGGATGCTTCAATTGTTTCTTTATCGCTAGTTTCACTAATTTCTTTAGCATCTTTGATGGCTCCTTCAAGTGCTTTTTTATCGTCTTCACTCATTTTATCACTATAATCGCTGATCATCTTTTCTGCCTGGTAAATTGTGCTTTCCAACAGATTGCGCGCCTCTACAGATTCGCGTTTGTTCTTGTCTTCTTCGGCATGAGCTTCAGCTTCTTTGGCCATTTTTTCGACCTCTGTTTTGTCCAGGTTGCCACTGCCAGAAATAGTAATGGACTGCTCTTTGCCGGTGCCCTTGTCTTTGGCAGAAACGTTCAGAATGCCGTTGGCGTCAATATTAAAGGTGACTTCAATTTGAGGCACGCCACGAGGTGCCGAAGGAATGCCGTCCAAAATAAAGCGGCCCAGTGATTTGTTGTCGGTGGCCATGCCGCGTTCACCTTGCAGCACATGCACTTCTACTTGCGGTTGATTGTCAGCAGCGGTCGAGAAGACCTGACTCTTGCTGGTTGGAATAGTGGTGTTGCGGTCGATCAGCGCAGTCATGACGCCACCCATGGTCTCGATACCAAGGCTCAACGGAGTTACGTCCAGCAATAACACGTCTTTGACGTCGCCTTGCAAGACGCCGCCCTGAATTGCGGCACCAATTGCTACAACTTCGTCAGGGTTTACGCCCTTCATGGGGTCTTTGCCAAAGATCTGCTTTACTTTTTCCTGCACAGCTGGCATGCGAGTCATACCGCCCACCAACACAACAGCGTCAATATCACTAGCCTTCAGGCCGGCGTCGTTCAAAGCTTTTTCACAAGGGGTTGCTGTTTTGGTAATCAATTCGGCTACCAATTGCTCCAATTTTGAGCGGCTTAGCTTGTGCTCAAAGTGCTTTGGACCGTCACTGTCTGCGGTCAGGAATGGCAGATTGATGTCAACTTCTTGGGCAGTTGAAAGCTCGATCTTGGCCTTTTCGGCTTCGTCGCGCAAGCGTTGCATGGCGGCTTTGTCGTCGGTCAGGTCGATACCGTTTTCTTTTTTGAATTCGTCAACAAAGTAGTTCACGATGGTTCGGTCAAAGTCAGCGCCGCCAAGGTGGGTGTCACCGTTGGTAGACTTTACTTCAAAGACGCCATCGCCCAGTTCCAAGATGGAAACGTCGAATGTACCACCACCAAGGTCGTACACAGCGATTTTTTCGTCTTTCTTTTCGCCCTTGTCCAAGCCGTACGCCAAAGCAGCGGCAGTTGGTTCGTTGATAATGCGCTTTACTTCCAGGCCGGCAATTTTACCGGCATCTTTGGTTGCTTGGCGTTGCGAGTCGTCAAAATAAGCCGGAACGGTAATAACCGCCTCTGTTACAGGCTCTCCCAAGAAGCTTTCGGCGTCGGCCTTTAGCTTGCTTAAAATCATGGCGCTGATTTCTTCGGGGCTGTATTCTTTGTCGCCCATTTTTACTTTTACGCCGTTGCCGCTCTTTACAATCTCATAACCCATGAGTTTTAGATCGCGCTGTACTTCTTTGTCGTTAAAGTTGCGGCCAATCAGACGTTTTACTTCGTAAATAGTGTTTTTTGAGTTGGTAACCTGCTGGCGGCGAGCCACTTGGCCAGCCAAACGTTCGCCATTTTTGTTAATGGCAACAACCGATGGAGTGGTACGCTGGCCCTCAGAGTTGGCAATAATTTCTGGCTTGCCAGATTGCATTACAGCCATTGCTGAGTTAGTGGTTCCCAGGTCAATTCCAATAATTTTTCCCATTATATTTCCCTTTCATTTAGCAATAAGTAGGTTCAGGTGCTGTTACTATTCTAGCATAAATAATTGGCACTCATGAGTCAAGAGTGCCAGATTTACTTTTTACGCAAGCTTGACGCGGACCATTGCGTGGCGGATTACTTCGTCACCAATGGCGTAGCCAGCTTGTAGCTCTTCGCTCACGACTTCTTGCGTGCCATCACCCTCTTCCATGCTTACGGCTTCGTGCCACTTGGGGTCAAATGGCTGGCCGACGGTCTTAATTCGCGTAACGCCCAGCTGCTCAAGAGTTCTCTCGAACTGTTTTACAATCCCCTGCACGCCCTTGACGTACTCATCGTTTTTTAGGTGGTCGGGCACGTGTCTAAGCGCGCGCTCAAAATTGTCGATAACCGGTAGCAGATCGCGAACGACTTCGGCCTTGATCATTGTTTTGAGGCTGGCAACCTGCTCGGTGTGACGACGACGGATGTTGGTGGCGTCGGCGCGCTCGCGCTGCAGTGCGTCAGTCAATTCTGCCACCTGCTGCTCGAGTGCAACTACGTCTACTTCCATGTGTTTTTTAGGGTGCCGTGGCTGGTCTTGCGCCTGGCTGTCCTCGTCAATGTCAATGTGTTTATTCATATAAAACCTCCTCTAGTGATTCGCCCGCAAAGCGAACAAGCTGCATGACGTCTTTGTAACTTTGTCTGGTTGGCCCCAATACACCAATGTAGCTTTGGTCGGAGTATGGACTGCGGAAGCGGCTAATAATCAGTGAACAGCCGGCGCTGCGGCCAATAGGATTCTCCTGGCCAATATAGACGCTCAACGGTTGGTTGGGAGCTGCCTCGTGTAACCATGGCTCTAGGTTGTCGAGCAATTGGGCTACCTGGCGCACTTGCGACGCTTGCATAAATTCGGGCTGGCCAAATAAATTACTGAGGCCACTCATGTAGAGCTGGTTGCCGATGGTGGCCAAACCAAGGTTATGTGTCAATTCTACCAACGTGTCTACCGCGTTGCGAATAGTGCGTTCCGGTAGACCGCCCGTTTGTACACGAGCACTCAGAGCTCGCTCGGCACGGCGTTCAGTCCCAGTTTCATGGTGGTTTTCACCCAAGTTGTTAACGTAAAAACGATAGCCTTTGTCGGTTGGCACACGGCCAGCGCTGGTGTGCGGCTGCGTAATGTAACCCAAGCGTTCTAGCTCGGCCATTTCGGCCCGAATGGTTGCCGAGCTCACGCCAAATAGCTTGGCCAGCAAGCTTGAACCTACCGGACTTGCTACTTCGGCGTATTGTTCAACCACAGCGTGGAGTATCTGTTTTTGACGTTCGGTCATACTGTATATGATAGTGCCCCTAGCACTCATCAGTCAAGAGTGCTAGGTCTTGACGACGCGTAGCTTCTTCGGCCCAACTCAAGACCAGCCCTTCTACTGGAATTATCTGGCCATCCGGCTGTGGAGGTAATTCAGTAAACTGGCTCACAATCTGGCGTCCGATCTGGTGCGGAGTGTATGCGGCACCATCTCGCGCAACCCTATAAGATCGCGTAGAATCCAGCAAACGAGCATGCGCAACATCACACAGCTGAACCGTGTGAGCAATGCCAGCATATTCACTAGTAGCATACTGCTCTTTGGTGAAGGCATGGTGGTGCATCAAAGCCGTATATGCTGCCGCATCTATGGCGGGTGTGTTGCGTAATGCACCAGGGGCTCCATTGCGAGCAAGACTCAAAAAGCCACGCGAGGCATGGGTGCGCATAAGTCGCGCCTGGTCCGGTGTAAATTTCTGACCCTGGGCCTCGGCCATTAGGTGTTGGATCTTGGGGTGGAACTTGCCCACATCGTGCAGTACACCAGCAACTGCTCCCAGCGCAATCGTACTTTCAGTACAGCCCGCCCATCGCATGGCCTCCATGGTCATTGCTCCTGTCGCCAAGCTATGCGCAAGCGTATTCTCGTCTACTCGAAGCATACCTTCCATAACATCTGCTCCGACAGCGTCAACGGTTAGTGTGGTAACTTCTGGGTATCGAGCAAGCGGCATTACGCAGCGAGCTCACCAAGCTTTGCGTTAATAGCAGCAACTATTTCACGTGCCACGGCAATTGCCGCAGGCGGCCGGTGTTCAGTAGGAGTATCATGCGCGATAGCGTTAATAGTCTGTACGGCCTCGTCAAGATCATCGTTAATAACAAAGTGAAAATATTCTGTTTCTAACGCATGCTCAATTTCATGACGTGCTGTTTTCATACGAGCTAACCAGTCGGCCTGATCAATGGCACCGCTGGGATATCGCGTTAAAAGGCGCTGTTGCCACACATCATAGCTAGGAGGCAGTACAAAGACTGGCAGCGCATGCAGGCCAAGTCGCACAAAATTAGCGACACCATTTACGTCAATGTCACCGATAACTATGCGGTGTTTTTGCTGCGCCAATGCAAGCTCATCTACGCTTGTACCGTAGATATTGTTGCTATAGATATTAGCCTCAATATATTGTTGGTCGTCCAACATTTTATTAGCAGTTTCCATACTAATAAAATGGTAGTCAACGCCGTCTTGTTCAAGCACGCCATTATTCTTGCGCGGCGCTCGCGTAACATTAGTGACTAGCTGATGATATTCGCCGGGGTGGTCAGCCTTGAGCTTGGTAGAGATTGCGTTCTTGCCTGCGCCCGAAATACCAACAATAAACAGCAATGGTATACCTTGCAGATGAGCAAAATGTTCAGGCTGGGGGCGATACTGCGCAACCTTTGCCCGTAGCTGTTCGTCTAATTCCATACGCGTACTATACCGTAAACTCCTCTGTATCGCTACCTTATAAAAGGGTACAATGCCTGTGTAATGGAGATTATTGCTCATGAAAGCACCAAGTTTTTCGCTCCCTGACCAAGATGGCGTCATGCATACCCTTGAGGAGTACGCCAACAAGTGGGTCGTTTTGTATTTTTACCCCAAAGACGACACGCCCGGTTGCACTACCGAGGCCTGCAATTTTCGTGATGCTCGTGATGCAATTGCGGAGTTTGGCAACGCCGTGGTCATTGGCATCAGCAAAGATTCGGTAGCCAGCCACAAGAAATTCGCCAACAAGCACAACTTAGCATTTACTCTATTGAGCGACCCCGAGCATACCACCATTGAAGCTTATGGTGCTTGGGGGCCACGTAAATTTTGGGGCCAGGAATACATGGGCACGCATCGGAATACGTACATCATTAGCCCAACGGGCGAGATAGTAAAAAAGTACGAGGGTGTTGACCCCAAAAAGCATGCCGCCGAGATTATTGCAGACCTGCAGCGTCTACAAACCAACAAAGCATAACTTTTAGTCACGTCCCGAAGCAAGATGCGGTACCCCGGGATCGTGACGGCCGCATTATCCAGCGAGTTCCTTCACCTCTCAAGAGCAAAACATGCTTCAATAAAATTGCAAGTTTTTGGCCACCAGAGGTGTATTGTTGTATTTTTGTTCAGGTGATTTAATCACGCTTCAGCATAACGGTAAAAGCTTCGGCTGGAATATCGATTTTTCCAAAGCGCTTCATGCGTGCTTTGCCACGCTTTTGTTTAGCTAGAACCTTCTTTTTACGAGACACATCACCACCATATAAGCCAGTTGTAACGTCTTTGCGGTATGCGCTAATATCTTCGCGCGCAATAAATTTACCGCCAATGGCCGCCTGCAGAGCAACAGGAAATTGCTGGCGTGGAATAACTTCCTTTAATTTTTTGACGATTTCGCGGCCAACGTAGGGCGCTTCACTTCGGTGAACCATAATCGCCAAGGCATCAACACGTTCGCCGGCAACGTAAAAATCAAGACGTACCAGGTCTTCGGCGCGATAATCAGCCAGCTCATAATTAAACGAGCCATAGCCTGACGTAATACTCTTAAGTTGATCGTAAAAATCAGTTAACAGATTTGCTAGCGGCGCTTCAAAGCTCACTAGGGTGCGTTCATCGATGTAACTCAGGTTCTTTTGGATGCCGCGCTTACCTACGATCAGCTGAATCACCGCACCCACATAATCTTGCGGCACCACAATTTCACCCTTGATCCACGGCTCGCGAATTTCGGAAATTTTGGCAGGATCTGGCAAATCCGCAGCGCTCTTAATGTCCAGTTCGTCGCCAGCCGTCAATGTCACTTGATAATCAGTTGATGGATTCGTAACCACCAAGTCCAGGTTGTACTCTCGTTCTAGCCGTTCGCGAACAATGTCCATGTGCAGCAAACCCAAGAATCCAATACGCACGCCAAATCCAAGTACCGGAGAGTTCTCGGGCTCAAATTGCAACGCGGAATCGCTGAGGCTCAGCTTTTCAACGGCATCTTTCAGGGGTTGGTAGTTTTCGTTACTGTCGGGGAAAAATCCGGCGTACACGAATGGTTTTACGTCCTGGTAACCTGGCAATGGCATTATATCGGCGGTACCGCCGGCCAACGTTACGGTGTCACCAACGCGGGCTTCGCGCGTGCTGCGCAGGTTAGTCACAATATAACCGATCTCACCCGTTTGCAAGACCGCGTTTGGTGTCATGTCTGGTTTGAGGGCACCAACCTCCAACCCAATACCCCGGGCATCGGTGGCTAGCATACGAATATTTGCACCTTTTTTGATCTGCCCATCCACGATGCGCACATACAAGATCACACCGCGGTAATCGTCGTAGTAACTATCAAAAATCAGTGCTCGAGTGGGCGATTCCGGCTTGCCTGTTGGCGCCGGAATGTCACGGACCACACGCTCCAAAACCGCCTCCACACCCTGGCCCGTCTTGGCCGAAATGTGCAAAATATCTTCTGGCTTACAGCCGAGCAGGCTCACAACTTCTTTGGTCACGCGCTCAACATCGGCGGCTGGCAAATCAATTTTGTTCAAGACCGGAATAATCGTCAGATCGGCGGCCATCGCCAGATATACATTGGCCAAGGTTTGCGCCTGCATGCCTTGCGTTGCGTCTACCACCAAAATAGCGCCTTCGCACGCTTCAAGACTGCGCGAAACTTCATAGCTAAAGTCCACGTGTCCAGGGGTGTCGATCAGATTCAACTGGTGACCTTTGTAGTCCATACGCACCGGCTGCAACTTAATGGTAATGCCGCGTTCACGCTCCAAATCCATGCGATCCAGCAATTGCTCTTTCATTTGGCGCTTTTCAACCGTACCGGTCAGCTCCAGCAAGCGATCGGCCAGCGTGCTTTTTCCGTGGTCGATGTGCGCAATAATGCAAAAGTTTCTGATATTTTCCATATTCATTGCTCTGCATTATAACAGAGGTGGGCATTTTTAGCCATGCCTCTGCCTGTTCGCAAATTGTGACAAAATTATCACGCTTATGCTCTTGAAGGTTTCCATTTCGGCCTGTACCATTAAAGTATCGACCTTCATCCCAGGGCGGCTATTTTTTACTCACTTCCGAATCCCTATGAATACGTACTTTATCCCTAGCGCGGTTTTAAGAAAAACAAAAAAGCAGCTTAAAAAACGGTAGTAACAAGAGGGTATAAAAAATGAGCGAAACATTGGTCCACACAGCAACAGCAGGAGTAAGCGCGCACGACGCCTCCCTAAAACCAGAGGTAATCAGTCGAGCTACCTTGGACGCCGGGCAAACTCACGAAGTTTTACTTGGACTATACGAAAATAGCTTTCCCGAACCGCAACTTGACATAGACGTCCAACCCGGCATCGCAAAAGTGCAGGTCTCTTTGCTTCGAACGCCGCAGAATGGCGACTACATACTCAGCTATTCCTTAAAAAACTTGTGGGATCAAAGCTGCAACGTGGTGGTGCGGATGACCCCGGCCGCTTAATACTGAATTTTGATCGGTTTCAACAGCCGTCGAAGCCAGGCAAAAACCGGGCGTACTTCCTCGAGGCTAAAGAGTTGCGAAATGCCAATATGCACCAGGAAGGTCACGCCAGCAATCAAGGCAAATTTGCTACCCAGGGTGACCAAGCCGCGGTCGCTTGCCTCGAGTGGGTAAAACGAGACCGTGGTGTATGCCGCAAGTACGCTGAACCCGCCAACCGAAATAATACGCACGATACCACCCCAAAAGGCAGCGTCGAACAGCTTGGTGTCACGAGCCAGCATAATGCTAAACAGCACAATAACTTCGAGCGCCGCCACAATAGACTGCGCCATGGCCAAACCGGCAGCACCGTAGCTGCTGGGTCGCGCCAGCACGGTAACCAGCGCAAAGTTCAAGCCAATGGTAAAGAGCGAAACAAACAGTGGTGTTTTGGTGTCTTTTTGAGCATAAAACCATCGAGAAATAATAGCGTACAATGTGCGGAAAAAGATCGCCACGCACAGGAATCCAAAGATCAGCGCAATTTCTTGCGCATCTCGCGAGAAGATCAAACGAGCCAGATAGCCACGGGCAAAGAAACAAACAATTACCACGGGCATGGCCAGCCAAATTATAACGCGCAAAACTCGTAAAAAGTCGCGGCGGAATAGATCAGGGCGTCCTTGCGATAGCCGTTTATTGAGGCGCGGAAAAGCGGCGGTTGAAATTGCGGTACCCAGCAGCAAAATTGGTGCCGTATGCAGCGTGTAGGCGTTGTTGTAGTAGCTAATGTAGCCTTCGCCTAAGCGACGAGCAAAGTTGGTCTCGATAATGCTTTGCACTTGGTCAACACCTTGGTCCAGTGACCGCGGCGGCAAGTTTTTAAGCACGGTACGAAAGTCACGATCGCGCCAAGGAATGCGTGGGTGCCAGTGAAATTTAGTCCCAAACAATCCAAGGCAAACAACCAGTAACTGCAAGAATCCACCAATTGCTGCGCCAATTCCCAGTCCCACAATACCGATGTCGGTGTGACGAAATGCATAGATACTAATGATGATCGACAAGTTATAAAACAATGGCGAAACGGCGTAAAAGAAGAATTTGCCCAACGTCTGTTGCGCGCTCGTCAAAATACCGGACAGCGTAAAGAACAGTGGGTTCAGCGCCAATAAGCGCATGATTGTGGCCGCATTATGCATCTGCTGCGGATCCATGTCGGGCGCCACAATGTGGCGGATCAGCCACTCGGCATATACAAAAATAACCACCGCGACCACCAGCATGATGGCGCTTAACAAGTTAAGCAATCCAGCAACCAATTCCCACATTGCTTTGCGATCGTACTTGGTAAGTTTGTCGGTAAGCACTGGCATAAAAGCTACGCCCAACGCACCAGCGGCAAGCGTGTAAAAGAAGAAGTCAGGAATGTTGAACGCCGCAAAGTAGGTGTCTGTACTTTGTGGGCCGGTGGCCGCAAAGTTGGCGTTTACTAAACGAGTGCGCATAAAACCAAGCAATTGACCAACGAGCGTCGTCACCATAAGTAACATCGCTACGCCGCCAAGCGAAATCTTTTTACGCGTACGTCGAGTAGGTTTTTCCTGCATGCAATATAAACTGTGTTTTAGGTTTGTTCCTTTTAGTATACGCTTTAAGGTTGTCTATGACCACCGTGGGCAGCGGATTTTACAGCAGTTTATGCGGCCTCGGAAGAACCTTCGGTTTTAGACTTAGAACGGCGACGGCGACGGCGACGTTTTTTTGGCGCATCTTCACCCTCGAGGCCCATGTCCTGATCTGCTGATACAGGCGATGGTGCTTCGGTTTTGGGCGCTGACGGTGACTGCGGCGGCGTTTGGTGCAGCGAAATAGCAGCCTCTTGTGCACCACCGCTGCGCGAGAACATGGTCACTTCACCATCAGCTTTGAGCAAATTAGCTGGCTCTGCAGGTTTTGGTTTAGGTGCGGCAACTTTTGGTTGAGCAGGTTTGGCGGGGGCGCTAGACTTCTCTGTTTTTTGAGTCTTTGGCGCCTCCTTTTTGGGCGCCGTAGCAGTGGTAGGAGTCGGCGAAGACAGTGCCAAACGCGACAGCGCTCGCACAATAATATTACGCTGGTCGGCGCTTACCACTACCGTTTCTTTGGGCTGAGTGGGCTTGGGTTCGGCCTTTGGTTTGGATCTTTCGGCAGACCTATCGGACTTGGCTTCTTTGGCAGACTTATCGGTTTTGGGCGCTTGCGCTGCAGGTTTCTTAACAACGTACTGCTCGTTTACCACTCCTTCTACTTCTTTGAGCGGCTTAGCGTACATGCGGCGACTTTCAGCAATAATAGCGTTCGTCCAATCAGTTTCCTCTGGCGGTAAGTTTAGGCTGATGGCCGAGAATGCTGCAGCTTTCTCACCCTCAATTGCCATGCTAATCACGAAGTGGCGGTTGTGCATGTGCACCAAATCCTGCTCTTCAAACTTCGGTTCAAAGTATTTCATCATCACGCGGGCGTCGTCGGCGCTGGTTCGGAAGGCAATGATCGAACCAACGTTACCAAACACGGCATCCTTCACTTCTTGCATCATTTGGGCGGTGTACTGGTTGGCCACGGTTAGGTTCAGGCCATATTTTCGAGCCTCAGACAAAATAGTAGCAAACGAGTCGGTGGCAAAGTTCTGAAATTCGTCCACATACAAATAAAAAGGCGTGCGTTCCTCTATGGGAATGTCGGCACGGGACATGGCTGCCATCTGAATTTTGGTCACAATAAGCGCACCAAGCAGTGCGGCGTTGTCTTCGCCCACCAAGCCGCGACTAAGGTTAATTATCAAGATTTTGCGCTCGTCCATAATTTTACGAACGTTAAAACTGCTTTTAGGCTGGCCAATAATATTGCGCACCAACGGGTTAGCGGTAAACGCGCCCACCTTGTTCAAAACCGGTGCCACGGCCTCGGCGGCAAACTTGTCATTCCAGCTGGCAAACTCCACTGTCCAGAAGTTCAAAACCACCGGATCTTCTACATAGTCGAGTACTTTTTTACGAAAAGCTTTGTCGGTTAAAATGCGTGTGATGTCCAACATGGTTGCGTTCGGATAATCAAGCAACGCCAGCAAGCTGTAGCGCAAAATGTATTCCAGCCGTGGACCCCAAGACTCGAACATGCGCTTGAGCACACCAATCAGCTCCGACGTCGTGTGGTTTTTGAGCTTTGGATCGTAAATTTCCATAGGGTTAAATGCAATCGGAAAGTCGGTGTCGGCCGCATTAAAGTAAATAACATCTTTCATGCGCTCCTGCGGAATACGTTTTACGATGTTCTGTGCATAGTCGCCGTGCGGGTCAATAATAGCAAAACCATAGGGGCTATAAACGTCAGAAATGGTTAACAGCTCCAGCAAACCAGATTTACCCACACCAGTCTGACCAATGATATACAAGTGGCGACCACGGTCCGAGCGCGGCATACCAAACGCTGTGTCGTGACCACGGAAGTGCGTCATAGCAATCGGGCTAATGTCGGTACGGCCAGGGGTAGCGATTGGCAAGTTGGCCGGTGGTTCCGCAGTTTGGCTGGACGCCCACAAAATAAAGGGCGTCTCTACCGTGGTGTGCGGCAAGTGATACAAGGTGGCTACTTCCTCGATGTTCATAATGTACCGAGCTTTGCCAAATTCACGGTCAAAATAATTCTCGGGGATCGCTTCTAGAGCGGTAAGTTTACCCTGCTCAAAACCGTTTAAATACGTGCTGTTGAACTGTTTGTAACTGGCGATGATCGACTGCATGCGCAAGCGAGCCTGCGTTTCGGACGTGTGACTGCGGTACACCACGCGCAACACCGCCTCAAAGGCGAGTTTTTGACTTTTGGTGTCAGCACCAGTAGCCTGCGCCTGCTGAAATTCGGTTAGTTTTGGTGGTGTTGTGGTTGACTCGGGTGGCGTCCACAAAGCTTGCAACAAGCCAGTAGTCTTGGTTTTGCCGCCCTTAATGCCCGACAAATACTGTTCAGTTTTGCGCTGCCACTGGCTGGACGCCGGGCGCATAATCAGTTGCACCCAAGCCTCTTCGTTGTCGTCAAACTTGGCGAGCGTGGCCGTAATAGCAGCTAAGGGGTCGACATCAAAACTTTGGAATGTCTTGATTGGTAACACATCGTTGGATGTCATCTGAAGGTCAGTAGTCAGAATGGTTTGGTGGTCCTGCGTTGGTGCAGAATAATCCTCTACCTCAGAAATTTGTACACTTGGATACTGCGCATAAATCTGTTCGGCTACAAAGTCCTTGAGGTATTTGGGCACCCATACATAAAACCCAATACGCTTGTTAACCACCGCGATTTCAAAACTGATGCGTTCGCGAACTGGCCCACTAAAGCTACTGACCGCGGGCAGAGTCAACAAACCGTGCAAACTGGCCAGCATCTGCTCGGCAGCCAAAGCCTTTTTGTCGTTGGTTCGCGGCACCTGCAGCAATAGTAAACAGCCCTCCACGGGCTCACTAGCTTTGGGTTGCAAGATTCCAAGTTTCATTCGTGTTTGTTGCCAATTGTTGTCTAAATTATATCAGATTTTCGGCGCACCTGCTATATCGGTTATGCCGATACCCATAGTATACACCGTTATGCTTGTGAAATCTCACGCTCCAAAAACGCCCACCGCAAGGTGAGCGCTCTGTTGGCTAAAGCGTGCGAAGCTATTGCTAATACAAGGCTGCGGATGCAGGCATTTTGCTGCCCTTCAGCACTTCCTTTACTTCTTCGGCTTCAACGGTTTCTTTTTCGAGCAGGCGATCTTTAAGCGCACGCAAGTGTTCTTTATTCTCTTTGATCACAGCGCGAGCACGATCGGCCGCTTCTTTGATCAAGGCTTCGACTTCATCGTCAATAACCTTGGCGGTCTCGTCAGAATATTCACGCTCATGCACCATGCGTTCCAGCATCATGCCATCTTCAACATGAAATACCTGGTCTTGCAATTTCTTGCCCATACCTTGGTTGATTACCATGTCGCGGGCGAGTTCTGCAGCTTTTTGCAGATCACTGCCAGCACCAGTAGTTACGTGATCACGGCCAAACATAACTTCTTCGGCAATGCGGCCACCCAGCATGCGAGCCAGGACGTCTTTATATTCAACAACTGAGTGATAGCTTTTGTCTTCTGGCGGAATAAACCAGGTTACGCCGCCGGTACCACCACGAGGAATGATGGTAACTTTGTGCACCACGTCGCTGTCGGGCAACACGTGGCCAACAATGGCGTGGCCGGCTTCGTGAAACGCGGTAATTTCCTTCTCTTTTTCGCTCATTACCTTGCTCTTGCGCTCTGGGCCAATGGCAACTTTTTCAAAGGCAGCGGTGACGTCGTCGTTGCTAATTTCTTTGTGGTTCAAGCGAGCAGCAATAATAGCTGATTCGTTGGCAATGTTAGCCAAGTCTGCGCCAGATGAGCCGGCAGATTTTGCTGCCAGCGCATCCAAATCAACGTTCTTGCCGGTTGGCTTCTTTTTGAAGTGAACCTTTAGGATTGCTTCGCGGTCTTTGCGGTCAGGCAGGCCAATGTCTACGCGGCGGTCAAAGCGGCCAGGACGTAGCAAGGCTGGGTCGAGCACATCGGCACGGTTCGTTGCAGCCAAAACAATCACGTTTTGGCCTTGCTCAAAGCCGTCCATTTCCACCAGAATTTGGTTCAGAGTCTGTTCGCGTTCATCGTGACCACCACCCATACCGGAGCCGCGGCGGCGGCCAACAGCGTCAATTTCGTCCACAAAAATAATACACGGAGCATTCTTTTTGGCTTTAGCAAACAGATCACGAACACGGCTGGCACCAACACCCACAAACATTTCCACAAATTCGGAACCAGAAATGCTAAAGAATGGCACGTTTGCTTCGCCAGCTACGGCGCGAGCCAACATGGTTTTACCGGTACCCGGAGGACCAACCAACAGTACACCCTTAGGAATACGAGCGCCAACATTGGCAAACTTCTTGGGGTATTTTAGGAATTCAACAACTTCTTGCAGGTCTTGCTTGGCCTCGGCGGAGCCAGCGATGTCGTTAAATACAACCTTGTCCTTTTCGTTGCCATACAAGCGAGCGCGGCTTTTGCCAAAACTCATAGCTTGATTGCCCTGACCTTGGGCGCTGCGCAACATAATGAACAGCACGGCGCTAATAATGATTACCGGGATGATAGAAAGCGCAACGTTTTCCCACATTGAGCCGCCGCTGGACTGCTGTTTGAAGGAAATTTCGGTCTTGGACGAATTAAAGCCTTCTTCTTTCAATGTTGAGTTCGGGTCTGAATACGACTTCAGCGTCGCGTGATCTTCGCCTTTTTTAGTAATGGTCAACTGGTTACCGTCAACTTCAATCTTTTTATAATCGCCGTGGTTCGCCTGCGAAACAGCTTCGGAAAGCGGAATTGTCTTAAGCGTTGCTGGCTGGCTATACGCAGCAAAAATAATGAGGCCAAACAGAATCAGTAGGGCAACAAAGCCGGCGTTACGAAAGCCGCGGCGGCCGCCCTTATTGTTGTTGGAACGAAAAGTCTTTTTATTATCCACGAATTATCTCCATACCTGAGCATTATACACCCTGCGGCCGTCTTTGCGAGAGGGGTTCAAGAACAATTTCCGCAAATTTCAGGGTGATCTTCATGTTTTTGCGATTTTCAATATTGTGCGTTGTGCCAGACTGGGCGGTTTTGACCGCAATCACCAAGCGTTCGATTTGTTTGGCGGACATATTCCGAACACTGTATGCGCGAAGCCAAGCAGCCATAACTTCTTTGGCGAGCGCGTGCGGCAATTGCGCAAAGCTGGGGCGGCTGAGTTTTCCGCCCGGCGTAATTGCGTCGAGCAACTCGGCAATCTGTTGATCCAATTCGGTGTTCACCGCTGTTGCCTGTTGATTAATGGTCAATAGCTGCGCGCGCTGCGTGGGCAAAAGCCGCGGCAGAACGGTTTGGCGCAATCGGTTGCGCAGGTAAGCGTCAGAACTATTGGTACTGTCTTCGTGCCAACAAATATGATGATCCTGAGCGTACCGCAAAATAGCGCCCTTCCCTGTTTTTAAAAGCGGACGCAGCAGTTTACCGTGTGATCGCAAAGACGTGAGGCCTTTGCGATTAGTACCGCGAATCAAGTTAATCAGCATGGTTTCCAGCAAATCATCCTGATGATGTGCCGTAATGATCGCCTGCGCACCATGCTGCGCCCTTGCCCGCTCCAAAAAATCATAGCGAGCTTTTCGGGCCTGCGCCTCACTGGCGGTGGGGCCCAAATGACCTTCTTCATATATATAGGGCAGCTTGTAGCGATGTGCCGTCTGCGCCACAAGTTCACGATCCTCAGCACTATCTGGTCGAATGCCATGGTCAAAATGCGCCACCACTAAATCGAGGCCCGGCTGCCTGGCGAGCGCGTCCAACAGCACCATCGAGTCCACACCGCCCGATACCGCCAGCACATACTTCCCTGGTGGAACAGATTTCAACTTCATTGTACAATTGTACCAGCATGAACACGTACTCCGTAATTACCACCAACGAAGATAAATTTAGAACCGCGCAAAAGGTCTGTGCCGAGTTCGGTGTGAAGCTGGAGCAAGTCGCCGGCTACGATATTGACGAAATCCAGGGCGAGGACGCCAAAAAGATTGTTGCGCGCAAAGCAGCCGACGCCTACGCTTTGGTGCAAAAGCCCGTGATTGTCACCGATGATTCCTGGATCATTCCGGCTTTGGGCGGCTTTCCGGGCGCCTACATGAAGTCGATGAATGAATGGTTCACCATAGACGACTGGCTGCGACTCCTGGCCGGCATCACCGATCGACGCGTTGTGCTCAGCCAATTGGTGGCCTATCAAGACGAGCACGAACAGGTTATTTTTGCCGTAGACGTGGAAGGAATTTTGCTCGAGCAGCCACAAGGTGACTCCAAAAAAACACCACCTATGGCATTAGCCTCTTTTGATGGCGGCAAAACCACGGTGGCCGAGAATATGGCCGCTGGGTCTTCGTCCACGGCGCACTTGCCCACCGCTTGGCATGAGCTGGGCAAATGGCTGCAGGCTCGCCAAGACTAAAGCGCTGCCTGCCCTAGTTTGCCCTAGTCAACAGATGCAGAATATGCTATATTAGTGGTTGTATTTTCGGTTGCGCCACGCGCGACCCGATATGGCGGCGTAGCTCAGCTGGTTAGAGCACAGGACTCATAAGCCTGGGGTCAGTGGTTCAAGTCCACTCGCCGCTACCAAAACAAGTGCCCGAGTTTTCTCGGGTTTTTGTTTTGTTTAGGCCGCGCAGCAAAATCATTGCGTATTTGCGACAGTTTTGCGAATAAAACACTTCTTGGCGTATGCTATGGCTATGTATTCGTATCGTCAGCGACAAGCCTTTCAGACTAAACGCAAAAAACGTCACCCCTGGCGCTTTGTAGCAGCCATGGTTATTGCGGGTGGCATCGGCGCATACGCGTGGCACACCTTTGGCCACACCCACACCGCTACCGCAGCCAGCAAGAGCTCCACAACCACTACAGCTGCAGCCAGCATGGGCACCCAAAAAACACCGTCGCCTCAAACAAAGGCCACGCCGTGCAGCACCAATACCACCAACAAGCTCATTATTGTAAGCATTTCTGCCCGCCATTTGTGGGCCTGTGCTGGTAGCACTCAGCAATACGACTCCGCTGTTGTAACTGGCCAGGAAAAACTGGCTGCCGACCTTACGCCAACCGGCACGTATCATATATATGGCAAGCAAACCAATCTGTACCTCAAGGGGTCAGACAGCACTGGCAGCTGGAATGATTACGTGTATTACTGGATGCCATTTTTGAACAATCAGTATGGCACGTATGGATTTCACGACGCTACTTGGCGCAACGCCAGCGATTTTGGAAACATCGACCCCTATTCTTCACAAGGGTCACATGGATGCGTCGAGCTCCCATTGGCAACAGCCAAATGGATCTACAACTGGGCCGAAAACGGTACTACTGTGAACGTTGTTTCTTAGGCTCCTAATTTTGCTACCTTGCAGCCACGCGCATCTGTTCGTATGATAGTAGGATGACAAAAGTACAGCACGATAGCGAAACCCCAGCCCAGGGTCAACAAGTTTTTAGCGCTTGCGCCCTGATTCACCAAACCATTAATGGCGTGCCACACATTTTTGTAGCACAGCGAGCACACACCAAAAAATTCCTCCCTGGTGTGTATGAAATCCCCGGTGGTCACATTGATTTTGGCGAAGAAATCACACAGGGACTGAAGCGCGAAATCCATGAAGAATTTGATGTAGATGTGCACTTGGGCGATCCGTTTTATGTATTTGACTACCACAACCCCGTTAAAGGGTCGCACACAATTGAGGTGATTTATTTTGCTACATTAGTGGGTTCGGCCGATGACATTGTGCTGCACCCCGAGGATCACGCTGGCTCAAAATGGATTTCCGAAGACGAAATCGAATCCATCTACGCAGGACCAAAAGGAGCCGATGATCCCGAGATTAAAGCGATTCGCAAAGCGTTTGCGTTGCTGCACGGCGAACCGCTCAACACAGCCTAGCTAGCATGTAAAAACTGATGGACTCTGTCGATTAGGTGGTGGGCTTCGGCAGGATGGTCGCGCATCCACAGAATGACTGAATGGTCGCAATCGGGAATTTCTATCAGTTGGCGACGGTCTTCGGGAATAGCGTCATAGACCATGTCGATAACGTCTTTGGGAATCGGGCTGTAGTATTTTTTGCCCTGCACTTCAATTTCGCCAGCAGACGTGCCGGCAGGTTTACCGTATTCTTGCGGATCAAGGCCATCGTACTGACCTTTTACCAATAACAATCGGCCGTTAAACCGACGAAGCAGATCAATAGTGTCGTTGTTTCGATAGCTATAGGCTTCCGAGATGACGTCGCGGAACTCGGTTCCAAAGTGTTTGTCATAGGCATTTTTGCTGTAGATCCCAGGGTAAAACAACACAATTTTGTCAATTTCACTGGCATGATTTTCCAACAACTTCAACACTGGCGTACCGCCCAAACTATACCCAATAACGGTTTTTTTATGATCGCTCTTCAAATAATCAAAGAAAGCTTCTACTTCACGAATATTGTCTCCGAGGGTTGTCTGCTCAGGAGCAAGCACACCAGCCTTACTGTGACCAGACATATTCATACCTAAAAGCGAATATCCCCGTTGCTGAAGGCCAAACGATACTGCATTCGCTTTTGTGTAATCAGCCCGAGCGCCATGCACGGACAAAATCCATGGTTCCTCACGACCTTTGTTGTACAAAATCCGTCCCTCTAGCGAGTACTGCTCAAATGGTTGCTCAAAATATGCTACATCTCCTGGTGGTGTATCAGTAAAATATAGATCCTCACTATGCCTGGACGTATCTTGGAATACTTCTGAATGCTTCATTTGTAATTCTGCTTATGTTATCGTGCCCGCATTTTAATCAATGTTGCCCATAAAGTATGTAACTTTATATACAACAATGATGCATTCAGGTCAGACCAATTTATTGGTATAATAAACATAAGATGACGCCACAACAACCAGGCCCTACTCTGTTAGAATTGCTTACGCAGCAGTTAGAGGGCGCTCAACAACGCAACATGGCGGCCGCACAATACAATGCCGAAGGTCAACATATTCGTGTGCCCGGTTTAGGCAAAAAAATATCCAGCGCCTACGAACAACTCCGTAACGCCGCTGAATACTCCGAGGAGCACCTGTTGTTGCAGCGCGCAATTCGTCGTTTTTACAAGCGCAGCTTGCCTTTTTCTACTCATCGCAAGGTAGATAACATCGGCGAGGAACTGGTTATCGAGCTAACGCAAGCCGGCTACATCGCCAATGACACGTTTGGCGTGCACATTGCGCCGCAGCTGACCAACTTTGCCCATTACGCGCTGCAAACATATCGTCTGCTTCGCGAAGCCAATGTTTCGCGCGAGCACGCCACCGATTGGGTGCTCGACATTATTGCCGTGCAGTCCGAAGAACTGTTAAACCCGCATTATCACTTGAACGCCTTGGCAAGCTTTGCCTATTACCACTATTTGCAAGCGTTGCCTCGCGAAAGCCTGGGCACTATTGAGCAATACGAAATCTGCCTGTACATTGCGGTGCACAAATCACTGCTAAAGTCGGATATCGCCATGGTGCGCTACGACCTAATGAACATGTATCAGCAAAAGGCCGAGGCCAATATTCAGGCGTTTGTGGCATTCAACCAGCAAGTAGACTCGCTGTTTGTAAGCTCGCAGACACAAAAAGTTGAGCGCAGCGTAAGCCGTTACGGCGCACCAATTCGTATGCTCAAAAGTATGGTGGAGTCCAACCCCAACACCGCACAGCTGCTTGCCGATCAGAAACAATTCTTTACCACCTATGACCGCGTCGTTTCCCAGGATTACCGCGATGTGGGTCGCCGCGTTAATAAAGGCATTATGCGTAGTATCGCGTTCATTTTTGTCACTAAAATGCTGATTGGCGCCGGCGTGGAAGTGCCATATGACCTTATTTTTGTAGGATCCGTGGCCTTTTTGCCGCTCACCGTCAACTTGCTTGTGCCACCGCTGTACATGGCAGGATTAAAACTTGGCCTGCGTCCGCCCGATATCAAAAATGCGCACGCGATTCGCGATTACATGAGCGGTGTGCTGTACCCATCGCCAACCTCACCGGCACCTGTTTTGCAGGTCAGCAGCAAAACTGCGTCAGCCGGCACAAAACTGTTGTACACCATTTGTTTTTTTGTGCCATTCGCTATTACGTTGTATCTGTTAATGCTGCTGCATTTTAATGCCATACAAAGCGTGATCTTCTTTGTCTTCCTGTCTACCGCTAGTTTCTTGGGATTCCGCCTGAGCAGCATGATTCGTGAGCTCGAAATCGTCAGCAAAGAGCAAAACATACTCAGCATTATTCGCGATTTCTTTTACCTGCCGTACATTTTGGTCGGCCAGTGGCTGTCGCGTAAGTACGCTCGTATGAACCTGGTGGCGTTTGTGCTGGACATGACTATTGAGCTTCCGCTCAAGACTGTACTTAAATTGTTCCGCCAGTGGAATCGCTTTTTGAACGAAAAACACCAAGAATTATATTAGTGTTTAAAACGGTGGTCTTTGACAACTTTTTCCTCTTGCGGAATAAAGCGACTGACGTGCGAATATAGCTCGTACGCTTGCAGGTCGGCTTTGGTTGGTTTGTTGCCCTGAATAGCACGAGGCCACAGCTTTAGGTGCCGCACGCTGTCGATCTCCACTGCGTACACGATCACCTGCGCTAGTAAATAAATCCAAAACAGCATACCTAGCACCACGGCAAATGTTCCGTACAACGAGTCAAAACTTTTAAGCTGATGCGCCAACAACACGCTACCAAAGGTGAGCAGCAGCTGGATAATCGCCGCCGCAATGCCAGTGCCGAGCATCATGTCTTTGCGCGGCACTCGGCGCGCCGTAGAAGTAGCAAAAATGAACAGCAAGATAGCGAACAACACGCCAAAACCAGCAAGGTTAGCCACAATTTTGACCCAAGTTGCGTGGCCCAACAGCGCGCTAAAACTGGACACGGCAACGGTTGCCGCAAAGCCCGAGGCACTGGCAGCCATAATCAGCAAACTACGGTACAACCCTTGGGGAAACCCGGCGCGCCGCATTCGTGGTACCTGCCAGATGTTGTTCAGCGTGTGTTGCAACACATCGGCTACGCCGCGAGCACCGTAAATAGTTAGCAGCAAACCGATCGCCAGACCAATGCCTGACCGGCGAATGCTATGTACATTTTGCTCCAGTAACCCGCCAATTCCCGGAAAGAAGTGGCTGACACCCGACGTAACTTGATGATTTACTTGTGCGTCGTTGTGGAAAAATATTTGCAGAACCGTCAGCAAAACCAGCAACAATGGGAACACTGCCAAAAATCCGTAGTAGGTAATCAGCGCCGCCTGGTAGCCACCACTGTCATCGCCGTATTTTTTGAACACCGCAAACGGCAGGCCAAACGCCGGACGGCGCTGCTGAAATTCGTCTATTCGCTGAATGGCGCGCTCAATAACGTTCATTATTTCTTGTGACGATCAGCAAAATCCCGGGCCTTATCTACCACGGCTTCGCCCATTTTTACCATCTGAATTACAGAGTGCAGGCGCTCTTCTATTTGGCGATGAATCTCGTTAATTTTGGCTTTAATGGCAAACACCGCGATCACCAGCGCAATAATAATGATCGTCATCAGCGACATGTAGATGATACCGATTACATAAAAGGTGTTCTGCAAATCCATAAATCCCCCTTAGGCTTGATTGTTGGTTTTATTGTACCATTGCCTGCCGTCAAGCTTAAAGGGCGGCTAATATCTGACCACTACAGCATGTGACGGCATGGCATGCAGCACTTTTCGCAGTGTCTTGTCTGGTAGCTTGCACGCTATATATAAGGTCTGGCAACCGTTGGGAATCGGTGTCGTAGCCGGGTCAATAATAAGGACGTCGGCCGCGACTAACGGCTTGGCCGACAATTGACCAACAATCTTGAGCTGTTGCATGTGTGTAATTTCGCGGTCCATTTCGCGAACGCGACTAGTTTGGAGTGTGCTGGACCTGGCGCGCTGCACATCTCGGCATAGCTGCTGCCACTGCTTTCCCACCGCCGAGGCCAGCGCCATCGGGCGATCAGACAGCACAATCGCCCGGCCTAAAAACTGGCGCGTAAACAAGTGCTGGGCGATGTCGTGCGACATGCTTCCCCGGTGCAGAGTACGGAGCTCAATGTACAGATCATCCATGAGCGGCCTCGGCCATAACCGCGTACTGAATTCGGGATTGTCGCTGGGTGACTTCGTAGTCGGCCCAGCCCACAATGTAGCGGCGCTCTCGTTTGTGTTCCTCGCAGGCAAACGCCTGCTTGCCGGTAGCATCTTGCAGGCCGGCGCTTACCGCCAGGGGTGATTTGGCCTGGCCGCACAACACACAGGTGATTGTTTTGGGCACAGGCAAGTCTTTGGGCCACTGGATAATCGCCATGCTACTCCCTGTCCTTTTTCATGTAGGGTTTGCGCGTTAACGTAATGGTGCAGGGTTTGCTGCCAAAGTTGTGAAATTGATATAAGAGTAGGTAGCGTGAGCTGCCGGCATCGAGTCGGTCGTGTGCTACGCCGATTTCTTCGTCGTAATCTGTTGAGAATGTGATTTCAAAGTCCGGTTCCGGATCTTTTGCGTTGTATACGCCCATTCCTACAGCTCGGCCTTTATGGGGCGCTAGCTCGATGGTTTTGGTCTGGACCGGCTTGCCATCGTTGTATTTTTTGTCAAATGTATCTGCACTCATAGCCTGGGGCATCCTTTGCTGGCGGGCGCATGGCGACACTTCGGCCACACTAACGCACACCGTTATGTGGTGTATGCCAAGCCCAAGCACCGTCCCGCATCTTGTTCTGCTGCCTGGCCAGGTAACAGATTGGATCAGCTGGAGTTTGGCGGTTACGAGTTTCCTACTTTTAAGGGTAGACATCTGTTCCCAAAAGCATATAATGAATTTCGGTGGGACATCTTTCCCAATTTGGCTTAATGTTTCCCTTTATGGAAATGCTAAGTCCAACATTTGGAGTAGAAAATTGCTTGAACGAACAATAAAGACATGTTACGGTATGTAACTATAACGGCATTTATGTTCGCAGGCAGCTGCTTACGTATATGTTACTGCTTTATGCGGAAACATGTCAACAACTTTTTAATTAAAGGACCGTGCAAAAATCATGTTGTATTTCAAGAATTCTGAACTCGCATACACATATCATGTGTCTGTTAGGACGGTCCGAAACTGGATCGAAGCAGCCAAACAGGGTAAGCTAGACCTCGACCTGCACAGCCAAGGAAACAAGACCTATGTTTCCAATACATCTAGGAACCTTTCCACCATTGAACAACTTGTGGAACGCGGCAAAAAGTACCGCCCGCACCGCGCGGTCAAAACAGTCACACCAAAACCCGAGTTTTATGAGTTGTTTAATGACGCGCAGATATATGACATCATTCGCAGCATTGAGATTTATTCGGAGATCCCGCACCAATATAGCTATTTTAATGGTGGTGCTAGACATTTCGATGAGTATGCACAACGCATGGCTACAGAAGAAACTCCCAACACATTAACCAGTACAGTCCTGCTTATTGAGCGCAATCAGAGCTACTTCGACGAGCTTCTTAATAAATATTCTCGGATAAATATTATAGATGTGGGCGTGGGTAATGGTCTTCCTGTGAGGTCTTTGATTGACCATTTAAAGAAGGCGGGTAAGATGGGGCGTTATATCGGTCTCGACATTAGTCCAGAAATGCTAGGTATTGCTCACAAAAATATTAAGAAATGGTTTGGTGGTAAACCCCTATTTGAGGGCTACGAAATTGACATTAATTATGAGCGTTTCTCTAATATAGTCGCGAGCGAGTACCTCAGTGAGCACTCTTCATCCACGGCCAATATTATTCTCTTCCTAGGCGGAACTCTAAGTAATCTGCGTGAGCCGGAACGTGCCTTTAAGGCTATTCGTGATAGCATGGGTGCTCATGACATACTCATACATTCACAAAAGCTCGACTCCCCTCTCTCAAGAAGATACTTTGATTTTAACAGTGAGAATGGTTTCGCCCAATCACCCACACTAGCACCTATCCATAAATTCATTGTAGATATGATGGGCATAGATAAAGCATTCTACGATATAGAGATGGGCTATGACGACATACGACGAGAACGTCATATCAGTATACGTTTTAACGTTGCCTTAAGTTTGGAATTATCTTTTGCCGACGGAGGGCGGATGCTAAACTTCAATAAAGGAGATAACATTCTATTGTGGCGAGCACGTCAAAGCTCCGCCTTAGATGTGGTAGGTCTTTTGGACAGCTGTGGCCTCTACACTCTGCAGTCTAGCCAGACCGAGGACCAAGAGTATCTACTAACTGTCTCACAGATTAAGCACGGCTAAGTTGCATAAAAAGAGCAAATGCGGAAAACTATAACGCCAGACGATGAGCTATATCAGCTGTACAGCACAGCCGAACTTGAAAACCTTATAGCTAATCTTCGGCTACATCATGAGATTCCCCTGCAGTACTCATATTTTGGCAAAGGCGCTCAAAGCTGGGACGCTTACGCGAAACGCATGACAGACGAAGGCACTACCAACATCATTACAGTTGGCGCGCAATTACTCGCGCTCAACGATGCTTACGTAGAGGGGCTACTTGCAGGGTACAAAAAAGTAAACGTTATAGACATTACCATTGGCAATGCCATGCCGGTGCGCCCATTTTTGCAGCAGCTTTTAGATATGCAAAAACAGGTTACATACACGGGACTTGATTTTAGCCCCGACATACTTGCCATCGTCAAAAACAATATACAAATGTGGTTTAAGGGCAAGATTCCCTTTACCGGCCATCGTATAGACATAAACTACGATCGTTTTGACCAGATTATTTGCAACAACGATCCGGATGCAATAAATATTATTCTGTATTTTGGGGGCATGGCTAGCAACTTCAAAACACCGGCAACTTCTTTTCGAATTATTCATGACAGCCTGGGCGAACGTGACCTTTTTATGTACGACGATAAGCTGGACACTCCCGTAAGTCGAAAGTTCTTTGATTTTAATCCTGAGCCCATAAATCAAAGCGTCACTCAAATCCTTTCACCACGTCATCAGTGGTTATTGGACATATTAAATATCGACCCTTCGCTGTATGAGGTAGAAATGACTTTTGATCACAAAGCGTTTGAGCGCCGCATCCAAGTCAAATTGAAAGAAGATATTTGCGTGTATTTCTCGTTTAATGGTGTCAGAAAGTCTGCAGACCTTGATAAGCACGACACTATATTATTAGTCAGGGTCACACACAACTCCGCACAAGATATATACGAGCTTCTAGATAAAACTGGTTTTGACTTGTTGCATGCAAGCCACACACCAGACACGCAGTATCTTTTGTCTATTTCCCGAATCAAACGTAGTTGATTACGAGTCTCTGGGGTCAGGAAATAACTGCCATCGCCTCACTGCTGTTCTTGCCAAATGAGTCTTAGCTTGGCTATGGCCTTCTGCCTTTGTAGACTTCCAGATAGAAAATCCTTCGGAGTCCCAAGGACGCTGCTCAGTAATCCATTGCTCAGGTCGTGGAATTGCTATCATTGGCACTCGTTGGTGCTGAGCAGCTACCGCAAGTTGCAAGTCAGAAGCGTTACGCATTGGGAAATCATCATCAAGGTCGAGTTGAATGGTATCACGACTCCACATTGTGGTTGCCGTACCAAGTAGATGAACTTGTCGAGCTTTACCTAGTGGCTCATAAAATCGAAAACGCTCATCTCGTGACTCAACAAAGCTCTCCATTGGATGCAGAAAGGTAGAGCCGTGCACACCCACGATCGCTTTACCACCACGTGCATCAAATTCGTCTTTTAATGTCTGTACATAGTTGTTCGGATAACCTAGGTCATCATCAATCGTCAGGTAATGTGTATAGTCATCAAGTCCGTTCTTTCCATCCATCCAATAAAGTTTGCCCTCTGCGCCTAAGTCACCACGAGCCTCGCTTGAAATCATGGCTTCTTCAGGGCGTAAAAAGTCCGGTACCTCAACGAAGTTGTTAAGGTACACGCGTAGAACGTCAACCTGTGGTCGGACTGTTTCGACAACTTCTTCTAAGTAAGATAAGCGATCTGGCATTGTGGCCATTCCAGCAACTATCATAATTAAATCTCCTAACACTTTAGTGGATATTACGCGGCAATGCGAACAATATCGATAAAGTTCTCAATAATATGAGTCGGTTGTAGTTTTTTCAGTTTTTCAATGTCGTAGAATTTGTCGTGCTGTGGCGGGAAAAACAGAATTGAATCGACACCTGCATTGGTAGCCGCAACGATATCACTAGCCGAATCTCCGACCATGACAGCCTCTTCTTTTTTTGCACCAAAGAGCTCTAATGCTTTTTCAATTGGCCCAGGGTGTGGCTTGTGGTGTGATACATCATCACCGCACACTACTTCGTCGAACCAGCCTTGCAGCTCATATTTAGCAAGCAATGGAGCAATTTGATCGTGACGAGACGTCGTTACAAGAGCAATCTTTTTGCCTGCTTTATGCAATGCTTCAAGTGTTGTAATGGCATCGGGGTACAGCTCGACGTTTGGAACTTCACGAGTTGCAATTTCATCTGCCTCGGCGATCATAGCGTCAACGTCTGTAATGCCAAGGCTTTCCATGCGCTCTTTAAAGATAGTGAAATTAGCCCCAATTTCTTCATCTGCGAATGAAAGGCCTCGTTTAATTAGTGGTGCTTTCAGCGCAGCGAGCCATATATCTAGTGTCTTTGCTAAGTTTCCGTCCCAGTCTAAGAGTATGTATTGATACTGCTTCATCTTATCTATTGTAACAGGATGAGCGTTTAGCATTACTTACCTATGCCTTGATACTGTATACCAGCGTCTAGAATAGATCCTTTATCCAGGCAGTTACGGCCGTCGAGCACGTAGCGTATACCGGCTTTAGCTAACAACTGTGCAGTTAAGCCTTGTAGGTATTCTTCATGGGCCGTCCCTATAAAAAGTGCGTCTGAATACTCGAGCGTTTCTTCAAGTGTTGGCATAACTAAAGCGCCTCTAATTGCGTTAGCGTCAGCTGTAACAAAAGGATCATGAACAGCCACCGACTTTGCCTTTCTCATAAGATGATAGCCCACTTCTACCGATGGAGAACGCCGCATGTCGGCAATGTTGGGCTTATAGGCAAGACCCATGAGGCCCACATTTAAATCTCCAATCTTTTCACCTTGTGCCTTTATCATCTCTGAGAGCTGACCTACAGCATAGCGTGGCATTTTGTCGTTAAGTTCCGCGGCATCATCTAGGAATCGAGTATCAATTCCGTTTTGTCGTGCTTTCTTAATAACGTAATGGATATCCTCGGGTATGCAATGTCCTCCCGGGCCAATGCCTGGCTTTGCAAGCTGCAAACCGAATTGGTCAACCTTTGATTGAAGCCCGCCCAGCACCTTATCGATATTCATACCCATAGCATCACAAATGATTGCAGCACTGTTTGCCAATGCAATCATTACGTTACGATGACTGTTTTCCCACGATTTAACGAACTCAGCTTCCTCGGTTGAGCCAAGCGGTATAATTTCGGCATCAACTACTTTGGAGTAAAAGCCAACTGCACGCTCTGTGCATTCTGGCGTGATACCGCCGACTACACGGTTTAGGTTTCCTACAAAGAACTGCTTATTCCCTGGATCAATCCGTTCAGGGCAATGAGCGAGATGAAAATCTCGTCCTACAACCAGGCCTGACCTCTCCTCCAAGATGGGCAGCACTTCATCACGGGTGACACCCGGATTAACCGTACTTTCCAACGATACAAAGTGACCAGTACGAAGCAAGTTGCCGATTTGAGTTGCAGCTTTTGTAACATAACTAATATCTGGAACGTTGTTTTCTGTTGGAGTAGGTACACAAACTACAATATTGTCTGCGTCTTGCAAGGCGTCATATGCCGTTGTAGCTCTTAGACTTGCAAGTCCAACTGACCTAAAAGCCGTATTAAAACGCTCATCATTAACATATGGTGACTCACGGCTATTTACCATATTCACCAAATCTTGATTTAAATCTACCCCTGTTACGTCGTAGCCTTTTTCAGCAGCCTGAACTGCCAAAGGCAAACCAACATAGCCTAGGCCAATTACGCCCAGTGTCTCACTCATTAGAATTCTCCTGTCGTCAGGTTTATGGGTTGCGAATATACTTCAGATTTTTGCGGCAGCCTTTAAAATTAGAAGGTATTTCTAGCTTCCAAGTTCCAGTTTTGCCTTATTTGGGGGAAGCGCTTTGTGAATATATGCCTTGTTTCCTCCAAAAGCAAATTAGACTTATATCTGTAAAGTGTTGTATTTACTACCTTGCGGCAATTTTAGTATGATTGGTCGCCATGAGAGAACGGCCCTGAGTGAGCGCGTAAATAATACAGCATCCTACTACTGTTGCGTTGGGCTTGTATTTTCCAACGAGCCCATTCTAAAATGCTGCTATGATTCGAAATTGGATTAAGAAAACGTCGACGCTAAGGTTATTAGGTCATGCAATAGCCCTCTGCGTAATTGGGTGTATGTTGCTAGAGATTAATCTTTTGATGCTCACGAACTGGTACTGCTACGGACGCTGCCCCGGTCATGAAGCCGTAAGGCTAACTACCTTCTATAGTGGCCAAGTTTTATCCTTGGTAGAGCTAGCAACAATGATCTTCGTTACGGTGATTGCCATTCGGCGAAGAATTAAAAGATAAATCCTTGCTTCTGATATGACTGGTAGAATTCCTGCACAGATTGTTCTAGCTGAGCCTCCACACCGTAATGCCGCGCAATTCCTAGGGTGGCGCGCAACACATCCTGTAGTTCTTTTACCAAATGCTCGTCGGTGGCTTCGCCATGTTTCTGGTTCTTAATGCCCATGTTTTCGCGGTGGTTCACAGCCGCGGCCAACTCTCCGCACTCTTCGGCCAACCTAGAAATTCGCTGAAAAGCCGAGTTGCCATCCGGAAATCGCCTGTCCAGCGCAGCTACAATCGCCCGCAAAGCAACAAAGGTTTCTACTTTTTGCCCGTCAGACATTGTGATCACCTTCAGCCCCAGACTGAGCTTTGGCAATACGCGTCTCAAGCTGATCCATAGTTTTGGTAAACTCAGCGTTCAGGTCTACACCATATTTGTCGGCCAGTACCAGCACGGACCATAGGCAATCCGCAAGCTCATGCGCCAGCTTTGCGTCCACGTCCTCCATGGGGCGCAATCCGTGCTTGGCCATAATAATTTTAGACAGATCACCGACGTCGCCCACAAATCCAGCCATAAAGTTCTGCTCGTTCCATGCCAAATTACCACTGGCAGTATTCAAACGGTCATATTGCTCGCGAATTTCCACCGCGCGCCTGGTTAAATCATCAAGCTGCATAGACCCTCCTTTTTGTATACGTAGTGTATCAAATAAACGTTGAAACACCACGTATGGTGCTATATAGTAAAAACGTCTCAAGGAGAAACAAAAATGAGGGCCCAACATCAGCCGAAGCTGAGTCTGTCGAAGATTGCGCGTATTTTTCTTAAGGTTGGCGCAACGGCGTTTGGCGGTTGGTCAACAACGGCGGTACTGTTAGAAAAAGAACTCGTAGGCAAGCGAGGCATTCTGCAAGTCGAACACCTACATGGCGCTGTTGCATACGCTCAAATTTTGCCAGGTGGTACGCAAGTGTGCATCGCCGCAAATGTCGGCTACCGTTTATATGGACTATCAGGGGCATTTGTAGCTACCGTTGGCTTTCTGCTGCCAGGAATCAGCATGATTGTAGCATTTGCAGTAGCATACTTTCATTTCTCTAGCTCACACGTTATGAGTCACGCGAGCGGACTAATCGCGGCATTGAGCGGAATAATTCTGGCAAACGCAATGAAAATAGGAGATAAGCACGCTGTAAACATACCTTTATGGGCAGTCGTGGGTGTCGCTTTTGCAGCAAGGATCTGGTTACGCGCCAATACGCTCCTCCTGATTAGCATTTTTGCGATTGGTGGCCTTGCCGTAAACTTCGTCCAACAGTCCAAAAAACAGGAATCGATCCATGACTGATCTGTTACAACTTTTTGGTCTATCGATGTTCATTAGTTTTGCGTCATTTGGTGGCAGCGCCCAGGCTTTATTTTATCAAGTTGGCGTACAACAAACGCACTGGATTTCAAATACCGATCTTTCCGCTGTTCTGGCTTTTGGCTTTGCCACGCCTGGGCCAGCAGTATTTGGAACAGCTGCGTTCATGGGGTACAGAATTGGTGGACTTCCGGGTGCGTTAGTTGGGACAATCGGCATTTACGTAGTTCCGTTCACACTTTCGGTCATAGCTGCAAAGCATTTTTCACATCTGTTGCAGCACAAATACGCCAAAGGGTTTACCACGGGAATTGGTCTGGCTGCGGCTGGGCTGGTTGCCGCCACAGCCTTTAATCTTTTGGAGTCGCAGCACATTTCTGTCGCCATTGTCACCATTGCCGGTGCAGCCTACGTTGCCAGTAACAAATATAAACTTAACCCGTTAATTATTCTGGCAAGTGGCACTGCCGCTGGCTTGCTACTCGGGCTATAGGTTATTTGTCGAATAGCCAAAAGCTAATATTCTGTGAGTTCAGCTGATTGATAAAATCAGTAATCACCGGCGTGGAACTAGAGCTAAACGGATCTGTGCCGCTCCAGTAAGACCAGTTGGTTTCTTCGGACTCTTTGCTTTTGTCCTGTGCAAAAATGTTCACGGCAACCTCGTAGCCCTTCTTTTGCAACAAGACAGCTTGTGTGTCAATGGTGGTGAGCACCGCTTTGCGGCGTTCGGGCGTCATAGTGACCGTAGCGGCCGGATCAAGTGCATATTTAGAACCAAACGTACCGGTGTTAAGCCAGACTTTTTTAGTGCCCAGCGCATCGGCCATTTCGCTCAACAAACTTGGATTCAAAAATTCTGCGGCGTTCAAAATAGAACCATTGCCACCCTGGCGAGCCATCCACGGAAAGCCCTGCAAACCGGCGTAGTTGATACTACCAGGCGTAATGCCCTTTACGTATGGCAGCAAGCTGCTATAATCGCCGTTTTCCCAGTTAAAGTCGTTGGCCTCGTAGGTTGCCGAGTTCAACATAACGCTGGTTTGCGCCGTTGGGAACGAGGTGTGCAGTGCGCTCACGTAATTGTTAACAGATGGCGCAAAATATTGTGGCTGGTTGTTGTTCCAGTATGGCAAGTTCGCCTCTGGAAACGGCGTCCAAATGCCCAGTTGCGCATCCGAAATACCGGCAGCCTTCAAAGCTTCAAAATACGTTTTAAAATAGTCGTTGTAGGAACCCGAAGCCGTGTCAGAAAAGTCAATCTGTGCACCACTTTGGTCAGTTGGCTCAGCAATTACTAGTGGTCGTACGCCGTGTTTTGAAAAGTCCTTCAGCATGTCGGCATCTTGCACGGCATAGGTTTTGGCTTCGGCGTTAGACATTGGCATCGACACAAAAACCATTGCCGTGTCTGTTACAAACGAGTGACAAGCCTGCTGATATTGTGACAATTTTACCAGAGGCGCAGCCTTGGCTCCCGATAACTTCAGGGGGTTTTTAGCAGTACATGCGTCGGTAGTCACCAAGGTGGATTTGTGGCTGTGGCCTAGGTTTTTAATAAATGCCAGCGGCTTGGTGCCGGTCATAAACTGATACACCATGCCAGCCGAAAACAGCATCAGGCCCAAAAAGAACAGGTTAATTAAAATCATATGTCGACGTTTCATAAACCTAAATTCCTTCCCGTTGCCACTTTTGCCACTCCAGCTGGTCGCCGCGCAAAACCATGTGCGCGCCGCGAGTCAACGCGTGGAATTCGATCCACACAACCATGTAAAACAGCGGCCATGTAAACGGCAACAAAGCCAGCAAGCGAGCACGCTCCTTTAGGCTCATGCGCGTGCCAAACACGGCAACCACCAGATACGAAATGCCCACAAACAACATGCTCAAAGCCAATGAAACGTATTCGCCAGAAATGATGCTATAGGTAATCAATAGTGTTGCGCCGATTGGCTCCAGCAGCAATTGCGCCTCAGACATCAGCGCCAACGGCAGCACAAACCAACCCAAGAACTTATTGTGGTCACGATGCATCGAGAAGAACATGCGGCGGTAGCGAATAAACGTGTCGAAACGACCTTTCTTCCAGCGCAGGCGTTGGTTGATCAGGCCCATGTAGCTGGCCGCGCCCTCGGTGTAACAGATCACATCTTCGGCGTAAATTGAGCGCAAGCCGTGGTATTTGGTGCGCATCGACATCTCAATATCTTCGGTTTTGTTAGCTTCGTCAAAGTAGCCAAAGTACTCAAAGGTGGCCGATCGACGAAAGGCTGCGCAGGCGCCACCGTAGATATATTCGGCGCCCATCACGCAGTGCGCACGCTTAAAGTAAAAGCCAAACAGATATTCCAGCTGTTGCATGCGACCGATCAAACGCCCGTGCACATTTGCCACGCGCACCTGGCCCACTACAGCCGCGACGCGACCATCGCGGAAGTGCTCAACCAAGTTTGGAATCGCGTCGGGTGCCAGTGCCGAGTCAGCATCAATTGTCAAAATAATGCTGCCCTTACTCTTTTTAATACCATGATTCAAGGCGCGGCCCTTACCGCCGTTAGAAATATAGTATTGGAACATGCGCAGTCGCTTGTTGCGCTGCTTTTGCTCGGCAATAAAGGCGTCGATCAGCTCGCGCGAGTTGTCGGTCGAGCCGTCGTTAACCACAATAATTTCCAGATAGGGATACTTGTTGGCAAGCACCGATTTCAGCGTTTTGATCACGCCAACTTCTTCATTCCAGGCCGGAATAATCACCGAAACCGATGGTTGGTAACGACGAATCTTGCCATGGCGAGCCGCCTCTCGACGCAAAACACGGTACCGGCGCTGCTGCTGGCTCACCGGATACAGCGCTGCCAGCGCCAAAAAGACAAAGTATTTCACCACCATAACTGTGGCCAGCAAAATAGTCAGGTTACGGAAAAACAAAAAGAGCGATTCGTTCGTCATTACTGGTCAACTCCCTGTACCGACAGCAGCGTAGCTTCTACCACCACATTGCTGTGACCGGCAGCATCGTTACAGTCAATAACCAATTTGCCGCTGGTTCCAGTGTCGCTGGCAATGTACGGAACCTGGTCAGAAAACACCTTTGCCGAAGTGATTTTGTACACGTAACGCCAGTCTTTGTCAGTGTCCATAAAAATGTTACCGCCCACTGCTGGCAAGTTTTGAGCGTTCAGCGTGCGGAATCCAGCACGGCAGTACAACATCGCCACGCCAATGTTGCCGCTGCGAGTATCTTCGGGAAGCAGCAAGTGCATCGCCGTAGCACGAGACAACCACTGGCCCTTGTAATAAATAGGTGCAGCAACATTAAAGCGGAAACTTCTGTCAGGGAATTTTACGGTAGTTGGCTTACCAAAGTCACCGTACAATGTTTTATTGTCGTAGGTTTTGGCATCCAACTTGTAGCTTTCGGTCATAGCCGACAAATTTACAGGGTCGATGGTGTGTACCAGTGGCAACGAACGGTTATACACCGATTCGTAACCAGACATAAGTAAGAAAGCGCTTATTAAACCACAAATGGCAAAAACAACGCTGCGCGAAACAAAGCTGGTAAACTTTTTACCAGCGCGACGCTTGGGTTTTGGCTGGACTTTTCTCATGCCTTACCCCTGTTTGGAGCGTATTTGCGCTCTAGTCTGCGTGTCCGCCACGAAAGAAGCGCTGTTGCCGCAAGGGCCAGCAGATTGATCAAAATGACGGCGCCCAAAAACAATAGGTACAAGTACCACAAGACAAGAAATGGGCTGCTATTGTCCGTGTTAAAAATGATCACCGCATCTGATCCTTATTGCGCTCACGCGCTTTTTTGTGAATAAAATCACAACAATCACTCAGATAATATCACACAACATACATATATTCAACAATATTTTTGCTAATATGTCATATCTGTTAAACAACTGTCACCGAGCCACCGGAGCGCTCAACATGCTCCCAACTACTGCTGTGCATCTCGCGGCGGAACAATTGCCGGCTCTGTCGGATCGAGGAAACTAGCGCTGCAAATTCTACTGCCGTTAATATATACATTAGCACGTAAGCTAGTGGCAGTGCTGTACTAAGTACGAATTTTGATCGCGTTGATTCGCTATCTTCGCCGGTCAGCATCAAAAATACAAAGCCGGTCACAATAATATAGACGCTAATCAGCGATGTAACATCGGCAAATCTTACTGCAACAAATAGGATGTACCCTACCAGAATCGGTTCCAGTAGCAGCACAAATTCACCCACCAAAGCGTACGGCAGCTGATACCAGGTAAGGCGCTTGTCGTATTTATGGCCGTTGTTAAAAAACAGGTCTTGGTTTTTAAGCAACGTTTGAAACCGGCCATACTTCCAGCGAAAACGCTGTTTGACCAGTGATTTAAAGCTGAGTACATGCTCAGTGTAGGCCACTGAATCGGCCGCGTAGTGCACATGATATGACTTATTGCCATAATGGCGAATCAATTTTACCGTCAGATCAATATCTTCGGTCATGGTGTCGGTGTCATACAGTCCTGTTTTGAGCAGCACAGATCGACGAAACGTAGACCCTACGCCGCCCACAATATATTCCATATTCAAGGTAGTTAGCGAGCGCTTCATACGATAGGAGATCAGGTATTCAATGCGTTGCGCAATGCCCAACATGCTGCGCGTAGGGATAATTTTGACATTCGAAGCCGTGGCGATAATCGTGCGGTCACGGAAGTGCGCTACCATATTAGCGATCGCGTCTGGAGCCAGTAACGAATCGGCGTCAACCACCATCACCAGCGAACCTTTTGCCCAATGCCGCACCGCACGGTTAATAGCCGCTGCCTTGCCGGCATTTGCTTGATGAACCACTGTAAATTTGCCTTTGTGCTGGCGCTGGAAATTCCGCAGCATACTCAGCGTTCTGTCTTTGGAGCCGTCATCGACCACAATAATTTGCACTCTGGTGTAGGTGTTAGCCATTACCGACTGCAGCGTGCGAATCACGCCCATTTCTTCGTTATATGCCGGGATGACCACTGTTATAAGCGGCTTATACGGGCTCCGCTGCTGCTTTCGTTTGCGTATTATATGTTTGATGTCATATATATCTGCACCTATCAACATTGCGAGCACACGAATAAAATTCAGCAAACTGAGCGCGGCAATTAGGTAATACATGTTATGCGAAACGTTCATGCACCACTTCCCTGGCCAACCAATTCAAAACGTAGCACGCGACGACTTTCAAAGTGGGCTCCTGTACAGGTCATCAGCAAAACGCTTTTGGGGTAGCGCACAGCAAATACCGAGTTATTATATGGACTCACCACTACGTCATTTATATAACGTAAGGTATATTTTGTGCCATTTTGCTGCGTAATAATTAGTAGTTCATTGGGCGCCACACCGTTCAGGTGCATAAATACCGCCGGAATATCGTGGCCGTAAATTACCGGCGTCATTGGCAGCTGTATGCCATCTTGATTCTGCCAGGGCTGCATCACAAAAGTGCTCGTGCGATCAAGCGGCCAACTTTGTGTTGACTTATTATATACGCCTTGTTTTATAACGAGCGATATTCCTAGCCTCGGCAGCGCCAACTGCACAGGATTTTGCAGCGTAAACGAGTTCACTGCCACCGTTTTCTTAGTAGCAGCCTGAAGCGTAGCGGCGTTTTGTTCACTCCCCTGATGCCGTTGCCATGTAGCACGCATCCACGGCACGCCAACATACAGACCGCCGCTTATAATAAGCAGGGTCGCAATAGCCACCACCAACTGCGTTCGGTGCAGGACACGCATCTATTCCCTGCAAACGCTGTCTAAGCGCTGTACTTGCGGCGGATAACGCGCACGATCATCTGGCTGATGATTGCCGTTACGCCAATGGCGATCGCACTATAGGCCAAAATTGAACCTACCATGTTACCGCTGGTGTGTGGCAAAACCACCGCGCCAACACCTGTTACTGTTGCTCCACCGATCACTGAACCAGAACCTTTACCGTACATAGTGCATCTCCTGTTCGGTTGTGAAATTCAAAAGAGAGGGCGCCTTATATAAGGGGCTGCCCTCTCTTTGAACATTTATAACTGTCCTCACCGTATCACAGCTGTGGATAAATGTAAACTATTCTACAACAAGCTTGTGGTTAGTAGCTAACTCTGCGGTATAGTATGAAGAAAGGAGATTGTTATGGCTACACGAAAAGAAGAGTTTAAAGTTAAGGGCGACGACCTCGTGCGTAAAGTTAAAGAAATTATTGCCGAGGGCAACGTGCGCCGCATTATTATCAAGGACAAGTCGGGTAAAACCATGGTGGAACTACCTCTAACCGTTGGTGTGGTGGGCGTTATTTTGGCGCCGGTTTTGGCCGCTTTGGGCGCAATTGCCGCGCTCGTTACTGAGTGCACCATCGCTGTTGAGCGCGAAATTAAATAGCCCACGCGTTTTAAGCACTTGCTTTTTGCAGGAACCCTGCGTATTATGACGCCAACAACCTAAAAGATGCGGTAAGGATGTGTGGTGGCGCGGCTTCCCAATCCTGGCGGCGATGCGGGCAGTTGGGGCAAAGTATTAAATGACTTTTTGTCTGTTGAGCATAATAACGATGGTACGTTAAAGCGTGCCACCGAAATATCTGACGCCGTTCAGGACGCCACAACAAGCGTTAAAGGACGAGTGAAGCTCAGTGGAGATCTGGGCGGAACCGCCGATAGCCCAGCAGTCAAGAACAGGCTACGCGTGTATGACGTGCTGGATTTTGGTGCAACAGCCAATGGATCCACGAGCGACGCTGTAGCAATTAAGAGTGCTGTAGACACAGCCCATGCTGCCGGCGGTGGCACCGTGCAATTAGCTACCGGCACACATGCCGTAAGCGCTAGCATTACTGGTGCTTACAAAAACATTCACTTCAAAGGTTATCATGGCAAAACAGTCTTAAAAGCTACTGGCCCGTTCACCAACGGAATCATTAACCTGGATGCCGCCAATAGTGCTGTAGAGAACATTATTTTTGAAGATATTACCTTTGATGTCAATGGCCAGGCCAATGTACACGGCGTGAGCATTAAAGGAGGCTCGTACACAGCTGGCGCATACGCCAAAAATATTACATTCCGGAATTGTGTCTTCAAGAATCTGGCCACCAATGACATTGGCCTTATAACGCTGTATTCTGGGCGCGGCAACACCGATCGAGGCCCTGTTTCGAACGTACACATGGAACGCTGTGTTTTTGACACAACCGTAAAATACCATTGGCACGCTCGAGGCGGATCAGTTGAAAATATCAGCTTTTACCGGTGCACATTCAAAAACTCACAGTACGGATGCATTGCGTTTTACCAACCAGGAAAAGACGACGAAGCCGCAGCTCCGGGCGTACGTTCCAACCGAAACTGGTCAATTGATCACTGTATGTTTCAAAACAACCACCTGTCCAGCACAGCTCTCGGTGCACCAGTTAGCGATTTTACTGACTCGAACAGGACTGGTGTTCGGACGCTCCACTTTACAAATAACTACTTTCAGGGCAACGGAAACGGCAATACCACCATTGAACAGTATGCCATGAGCATCCAGTCCAGTTGGGATGTAGTAATTCAGAGGAATTCGTTCTGGAAAATACGCACTGCTTTTAGTATTGGCCAATCATACAATGGCCCATTTTATGAAGAAGATGGCGACCAGATGATCCGCATCAAAGATAATGTTTTTTATCAGTGTTACAACATAGTTGACCACGATGCCGCATTTTTTGCTGAATGGTCTGGTAATACGTTCAAAGAAATTACATTCGCTGGTCTTTGGGGTTACTCCAGACATTGGCCGTCATCATATCACCATAACTTTTTCTACAATACGCCAACCGATAATAGCGCCGGCAGCACCTTCAGAGCGGCAGCATTCTACGTTACTGGACGCAACGGCGTTAGAATCGACAGCAATACTATGATTGACGACCGTCTCCTGATCAATCCCACAACCGCCGCAACGTTAAGTACTGCAAGCGGCGGATCATTGGGCACACGTACGTACTATGTCACGTACACGTGGGCAAATGACACTGGCGAAACTATAGCAGCAAGCGAAGCTACGCAAAGTTTAGCGGACGGACAACTGCTCAAATTCACTCATCCTTATAGTGACACCTACGGACCACCCAGCGGCGCCAAAATCGTAAACATCTATGTAGGAACTTCCAGCGGCGCGGAGACCCTGCAGGTGTCCATACCCACAGCTTGGCAACAAGAAACACAAGACGTTCTTACCAATACGTTCGGTCCAGTTACCTGGACTGAGCCAACAACCGGTTTAGTGTCGGGCACAGCGCTGCCAAGTTCTAACACTACAGCCACGATTATGAAATACGGTATTTACGAGGAAACCACTGAGTCCAGCGGCCCACATTATATAAATACCTACAGCAATAACCAGATTTACGGCACCTCTAAAGTAAATGCTATAAAGCTCAATAGCTCATTCGCGTCGAATGTCTCAAACAATGTGGTGTTCCCTAATACTAACGCCACAACTTACCGGTTACTCGGCTCCGACATCAACCCAAATGCTGCGCGCTCCGATGCAGGTTCGGGCGACGACCTAAAGCTGATTGCCGAAGGAGCGGCAGTGGGCGCCACAAATGGCAATGGTGGTGATGTACTTATAAAAGGTGGCGTAGTTACGGGGTCAGGATCATCGGCAATTCGATTCTTCACCACGGGCGGCAGTAGTTCCGGCACCGCCGACCACACTGTTGCCGAACGCGCCAATATATCTGGGGCCCAAAATGGACGACTAGCCATTGGAACCGGCTCTACTACCGGATCCGCCGATGGCATAACCATGGGCGGCGAGGTAGATCGCTCGCTCTTTGTGGCTCGCCGAACGGCGTCTGGAGGCGTGGGCCATAACCTTACCGTTCAATCTGGTGGTGCATTTTTAGGAGATACCAACAAAGATGCCGGAAGTCTTATATTATCAACCGGTTCATCCACCGGAACCGGAACCGCATCAGTCCAAGTAAAAGTTGCTAAATCAGGCACGTCAGGTAGCACAGACAACGCGCCCACTACAGTGGCCACCTTCGACACCAACGGAGCGACGCTCACCAGGCTGTTTGTTACTACACCGTCGATCCCAGCAACGGCCGCTAGCACCGGAACAGTCGGTGAAATTGCCTGGGATAGCACGTATTTGTATGTGTGCACGGCGGCCAATACCTGGAAGCGCACAACCCTAACATCGTGGTAAAAGAAAAGACCCCCTTTTCAGGGAGTCCTTTCTGTGCGAGTGTTTATAAACCTAAAGGCTTAGTACCACTCGTTAGGGTCACCGGCGTAACCACTACCACCGTGTTGTACTACCCATGCCACGCATTGGCCGCGGCTGTTGAAGCCCCATACGTACCACCAACCGGTGTTACAATCAGCCTTGCTGGTTGGAGCTTTGGTAGACACATAGCGTAAACAGTGGTCGAGGTTCTTAAAGCCAAGGGCTTGCCAACCTGGACCGTACTGCGTGTAACAAACTTTTTGTGTCGTTGGTTTTGGAACACTAAAGTAGTTTGGTGCAGCAGCTGCGACGCTCGATGCACTCACTGCAGCCACAGTGGCAACCACTGCGAAAGCTGCAACGAGCTTTGATGACTTAACCAATCGGACTAAGGAACTCATCATGTGCTTCATAGCTTGCATCTCCTTAAATTTGTTAATATCTTTTCGAAGCAATACAGCTTTAATTGTACTTAAGGCTAATTGCGTAATCAATGTAATTGCACTATTTTACAACTTTTTTACACGGCTCTCGCGCCATTGTTCGCCAGCGGCTGAAAAAACGCCAAAACACAGCAACAAAAACGCGTATTGCGCAAAATTTCCGGCCAGATCAGCGTTACGAAACATCGACAAGCAGGCTGTGCCCACAAGAGCGATAACAGCCATCTTGAAGGTTTCGCCACTTTTGACACCAGCCAACAGCGCAACGAATCCGTATGCAATGATAACGATCTTTCCAAAGGATGCATCCTTGAACAACAAGCCGAGCAACACAAGCAACGCCAGACCAACGCCGTAAGCGAGCGGTCGAAAGGCGGCCATGAGCTTGCGTACCCGCGCGATAAGCGCGTGCATTATTTGCCCTCCACTTCGTATAATTTAAGTGTCGGCGTATCCAATTCGACCTTCAAGCTTTTTTGCTTGTCTAGATACGCATACCGCTTGAAATCGTTTTCTTTGGCGAGCAAAACATACTGAATGTGCTGGGCGCGCAATGCGGCAGCAATATCCTTCCCCTGCTCGGCGTCAGGAAGAATGGAGGTAGAAATGGTCTTCTGCAAACTGTTCTGGGTATAGCCGGCGGCACCGTCAAGTTCCGGATCGGTGCTAGAAATAATGTACGACCCGAAGAACTTGGTAGCAGGGCTAGCGATAATTCGGTCAGCAAAGTCATAGTGCATATATAAGTGCCATGGCAAAAATAGTACTTTACAGTTGTTTTTGCATTGCACGTTCAGTCGATCGTGAATAGCATACCATTCAACCGGGTAGTCTGCAGCGTGCAGCTGGCCATGGAACGCCCACGGCATCAGAGGTGTACACAAAATTGGAATGAGCATAAAAATGGCGCCGGCAGTCTGCCAGTGCTCTTTTAGTTTGGCATCGTGCTTAAACTGCTGCGTAATTGTGGCCACGGCCGCGCCACCAAAAAAGGCATATACCAATGCGATCAGCGCTACAAATTTCTGTGGCTCGCGGTAGCCAGCAAAGAACGGCACATGATCAACCAAAAATCGGTTCAGTGGAGCAGCAAACGTACCGGCTGTGCCCACCGCAAGTAACGCTGAAACGCCAATGACAACCAGACCAAGGACAGCCACTGCGCGGCGACGGCGCCATAGCGACACTGCACCAGCAAGCACCAGCACCCATAACGCAATAACCGGAAACAACCACCACGAATACATATCGGACGCAGTAAAGAACAAGTTTTTGCTTTCGCCCCAAAATCCGTTCAAAGCCAACACGTTTCCAATCAGACCCAACGACCCAGGATTGGTGGCAAACGCTTGCTGGTCGGCAGAAGTAAAACCGTCAACAATAGTGGCTGTACTACCGTGGCCAAGTGCCGTAGGAACAAGCCAAAAGCCGTGTACCACCACTGTTATAATCATGGCAATCAGGAGCCACTTAGTAAATCCGGCTGTTTTATCACGATGACGAGCAACTACAACCGCCAGCATGCCAAACGTCAGAATCACCAGCAGCCCAACGGCATGAATCGAAACAATTAATGTCAATGACGTAGTAGCGGCCAGCCATAATGCACTGCGTTTGCTGGGATTCTTATATAACCGCCATAATGTGTATGTGAACAACGGCAACAGCGCCGAGCCAGCCAAAACCATGTACTGGCCAGCCATAAATCGATCGTACACATACGGGTTAAACATGTACAAAACGCCAGCAAAGTAGCTGCCCCACTGCCACGTTTGGTCGTCCACGTGATGGTTGGGGCGCAATTTTTGCACCAGCGTATACATGCTCCAGCCGCTTACAAATAAGATGCTAAATAAGAGCACTTTTTCCAGGATTTGACTGGGAATAGCCAGATTTAAAATATGCATCAAAGCCCAAAACGGGTAGCTTGGCGAGACTTGGTCCGGCAACGAAATGTGTGGTGTAAAGACCATGTCCAGCGACAACACGTAGCCGCTTTTGAGCAGTGGCAACATCACCAGCAGGCTCAGGCCAGCAAACACATATTGAGAAAAATACTTTTTAAAATGAGTCATTACTTCCTCCGCTTTATAATCAAACTACTGTATTTAAGCACGCGACGTGTCTGCTCGTAATGAGCAGTTGGGTGTCGATCGCGGGCGCAATACAAGTACAAAAAGCACGCTAATAATGTAATTCCACTTATCCAACAGCCAGTATAAAACCAGTGCTGCGGTGCAAATCCAATGGTTAATTCTAGGTCGTAAGAGCCGTCTGCGTTCCGATGGCAAGCCGACGATTCAGCCCGGCACAACGCCTGTGGATCAACATACCAACCATTGGCATAATCGTCCAAAGCGTAGTGGTCAATTGCGGTTTTTGGCGTTGCGCCCGAAGCCAATTTGAGTGTCCATAGCGGATTGTAACTCTCGGCCATATTCACATAAAATGGAGTGGTCGCGCCTGCAACGTGTACTTTTTTGTCGGTGGCACTTTGGTAATCAAAGGTTAGGTCCTTGGGGGCTTGCAATTGCTTGGCGCCACTGGCCACCACAAACTGCGACTCACTATCAGGAACTTGCTGCAAGCCAACGTTGTCGTAGCCAATATTTACCCATTTTGTTTTGTACTGCGATTCATACGAAAAGAACGCTACGCGCGCTTTGGTTGCGCCATACGGAGCTTGCACTTGCCTGCTAAACGTTTGCCAACCTGTACCTTTTACTGGGGCGCTGCCATCAAATTCGGTGTGGTTGTCGTCGTTGAATTCAATGCGGTAATATGCAAACTTTGAGGTGCTGCTTTGGTAGTCAAAGCTCAGCAAGTACGTCTGCATTTCACTTACCGGAATGTTGCCTTGGCTGGTACAAGCTGCGTGTGTTAACGCGCTTAATTGTAAGCTATTCTTGGATTGGTCACCACGGCCCAGGCTCATTTTGATCTTGGCATTGTCGTCGTAATTGTTGCAGTCGCCAACTTTCTTCTGCCAAGCACCCTGCTCGAACCCGCCGTTAGAAACCAGATTTTTACTTTGGGTAACCGATTGATCTACGTACGTTAAAGTAGTTTTGGCAGACGCAGGCAATTGCACTGGCGTAAAAGCAGACGCAGGAGCCGCCACCGTAGCAATGTTGTCCACCGCGTTGACACGCACGTTATCGTAGTTGGTAACACCGGTGTAGCGCCCCAAATAATCCGGATAGCCCAACAGTTTTATGCTAAAACTTGTGGCGCCAGCTGGCACGGTAAATGAGCTGCGGTACGTTTGCCAGTACGAATGCTCGCGCTGAATATCTTGCTTAATTACAGTGTGTGCAGGGTCGTTAAATACAATTTGATACCCCAATGTTTGCGTGTTCGTAGCCAAATAATCAAAGCTTAGAATGTAATTTCCGGCGGCCACGGGAATTTTGTTACTTTCGGTACAAGCTGTATGTTTGTCAGCGTCAAGCTGCAACGACGCCTTACCGTCATTCATCACACGGGTGTCGATCATCATATTAATCACCGATTTTTTATCGTAATTATTGCAATCCTGGACGTCTTTTTGCCATAGTCCCTGCTCAAAAGATGGATTCTGCACCGCGTTGGTCGGCGTGTACTCATACAGTTTGATCGCATTGTGCACCACACCCAAACTACGTGTCGCGTCGGCCGTTGCCAACATATAAGTTGTCTTACCAATCTGTAGTGCGTGGTTTTTTTGCGGATCGAGTGTTTTTGTGGCCAGCACTGTCTCACCAGTTGGACCCAGCAATTGCTGGCCATTAGCCGTTAGTGCGCCGTTGTTCCGGGCGTAAAATGTCAACGTGCCATTCTTAATTTCGTAACGTACCGTTTGCTGTGGTTGTGCATATACTTTGGCTGTCGCATCGGTGGTAATTGTAGTGCTTAGCTTGCCGTCAGTACTTACGTTTTTGGCCGAAATATCCTGGAATGGATCAGACACAGCCGCCGTGGCGTGCTTAATCGTTGTTTTTGCCGAATCAACCGCAACGTTAAATGCCTGTTTTACGTATCCTGTGGTTACGGCGTATACATTATCGAGCGACGGAATGTTGCTCTGCACTTTTTGTAAGCTGTTAGAAGCGGTTATATAACCGTTATAATCTTCATTTTCATACACCAGCAGATCACGTGTACCAATGTCTATCTTTTTTAGGTACGGTTTGTCGTTTAACTGATCGATGTATTTTTGCCGATCATCACCATATTTAGTAAAGAAATCATCTTCGTTGGCGGTGTCACGAATCGGCACTACAACGTACTTTATACTCGCGCTGTTTAATGCAGCGTCGGACGTTTGTTTGTCGAACAGCCCAGCAGATTTGTCGCGCAACGTTGCCAAAGCATCGTCTGGGTCAGCGCCCAGCTGCGTTAGCCAATCGCCTTTTGCCATTTGGCTAACCGTGACACTTGGATGGATGTTAGACTGATCACCCCAGCGCGAATTTGTTGGTACCCATAGCACCCGAAAGAAATCTTTTTGGGTGCCAATATACGTGTTGAATGTCTGGTAATCTTTAGGCTCTTGGCGTGCGGTGTACAGCGTTTTGAAACTGCCAGTAAGTAGAGGCCACACGTTCAAAATCAGCAAAAACGCCATCACAGCCACAGGGCCTGCAAACACCAACTTGTGCCACGGGTTTTTTTGGCCAGCCAAACGTTCATCATAATACGCCTTTAATAAAATGATCGAGCGCGGTACCAGCACCGCGTATCCAATCGCAATCAGCAGATAAAATTTGGATGCTTCGCGGAACGCCGCCGAGCCGGGCAAGTGCCCATATAGCCATGGATACACCGTTGGAAACGGATCGTTCACCTGTTTTACCAAGAACATTCCCACCAAAGCCACCAGCGCCCAGTATAAGTATTCGGTATGGTCTAGGACCTTTTCGCGAATGTTTTTAGGAATCAGAAATCCAGCAAACGCAACCAGTGGCAATGCCCATGCAAAGTACGGAATATGCTGAACCACAAACGTTGCCGGTCTGGCTCCCGTCCAGAATGGATGATACAACGTCAACGAGTTTTGAATGCTACTAAAGCTTACCAGTAGTTGGCGGCTCAGCAGATCGGAGAATGTCACGCCAGACTTGGCATTTACCGCATATGGAATCAGCCAAAAGGCATGCAACAGCACAAAAATCGCCAGCAATTTTGCTATCGGCCAAAAGCGATTTTGCAAATACTTAAAACCACCAAATGCCGTGTTGAAGATCACCAAGCCAAATGCCATAGCGAATACCAACAGTACAATGCGCTGCTCGTACGCCGCAATTATTGAAAAAATGAGCGCGTTTTGTATAAGCAGCAAAACGTTTTTGGGTCGCGCCATATATTGCATGAATAAGTACAGCGCCAGCGGGCAGAGCGCATACGCCGTGGCAATCGTCAGTGCACCGGCGTAGTTAAAAATCATTGCCGTGTTAAACGCAAATAGCAGTGTACCCAAAAATGCCATTGGCGGCTTTAGGTACTGGCGCAAAAAAAGATACGCACCAAAGGTGGACCCAATTACAATCGGCAAAAAGAAGAAGATCTTTTCGGTAATCATAAATGTGCCGCCCACAAATGTAGTCAAACCCTCTAAGAAACGAATAAAATAGAACGGTGGCACCGCGCTGGTTGAGCCCATGCCGTCCGTCACCCAAATTGGCGAAAAATGCCTAAAATCTATAAGTCGGGCAAGGCTAATATACCACCAGTCGCCTGAGGTAAAAACCTTGAATTCAAAGAGCCACTTAAGATGTGTGGCGACGGCGATGATGCCCAAAAGCCACACATACAATCGGTCTTGTTTGCTCTTAAATAGTTCCTTCATACGCTGCTTTAATGGAGTTGATGGCCTTCTGTCCTTCAGCTACCTGCCCTGGCAAGTTATCGATCAGTCGTGTGCGATACGTATCTTTATTGTTTAGCAACAAGTCGATGCGCTGCTGCAACGTTTGCGGCGTCACATCTTTAATATCAATGGTTAAATCTTCCAGCCCCAAGCCGCGCATAATACCGCGAGTCTTGTGTTCGTATTCAATAGCCACCACCGGCACTTTGCTAATCAGCGAGAAAATGTTGGAGTGCATGCGCGTGCCAATAAAGATGTCCATGGCGCCACACAAACCAATGACTTCAAACGGATGCAAGTCAGCATCAACCACCGTAAACAAGTCTTTGTTCTGTACCTTTTCCCACACTTCTTTGGCTACAATTCGGTCATCGTCACCAAAGTTTTCGGCAATCACTTGCGGAATGTAAAATACCTGCGCATTATGTTTTTCGATCAAATAATCAATATTCTGAGCCACAGCCGATTCATAAGCTTCCAGCTGAGCCTTGTCTTTGAACCACTTGCGAACCGTTAGGCCAACGTGCATTTTTTGCTCGTCCAATTTAGCTACGCGTTCTGGAAAAATACCAGTTCCGCCCAACAATAATGCGGCGTCGGCAGTTGGAACCACCTGCGCTTTGATGCCCAGTTTTTGCAAATACGCTACACTAACATCTTCGCGGGGCTGCACAATATCAACCCGATCCAACGTAAACTTGAGCATCTTTTCTTGCAAACTGCCGTGCACTGGACCAATTGATTGCGAGTACAAATACACTTGCTTGCCCAAATATTTGGCGGTCAAAAAGTTCAGGCAGGTTACAAACAGCAAAATGGTTTCGCGCAAACTGCCGTGCGCCGTGCGCAAATATCCGCCACCGCAGGCAATTACCAAATCAGCCTGCTTGTTTTCGTCTACAAATTGCTTCATGTCGCGGTTCAGCAAAAAGCGCAATTCTTTTTGAAATGCGTTCACAAAAAATAAATACAAACTCAGGCTACAAATGCCTTTAATTGGCACATACAAACGCTTGATAATATTGTCGTCACGGACGCGCGACAGCAATGTCCACAGTAATGATTGCGTTACCGGCACATCGTATTTGCCTTCGTCATGTTTGATGTCGGCCGTTTGCGCCAAAATGTCAGTGTCCTGACCAAACACGCGGCGGATCTCTTTAATCAGTGACACCACAATTGCGGCGTCACCTTTGTTTTTGTAACTGTACACGTTGGTAATCAGAATTTTCATGACTGTTCTCCCATATCAAGCATTGTTCTAAGTTGGCTGTAAATATTCTGTGGTTCAAATTGATCGGAGGCTTGGCTCTTCGGCACGCCGTGTGCGGTTTTGTAGTCACGCAGTGCCGTCACGAGCATCTGGATCATCTCTGGTTTGGTCTTGGCGATGTGGCCACCCTCGTATGCCTGGAAAATGTCCGAAGGTCCAGGGATGTTATAGGCAAATCCCTGCAATCCAAACGCCTGCATTTCAATCAGGGTGTACGGATAGCCCTCCCATTTGCTGGTGCTCAAAAATAGCTGTTGCTGCTTGTAGCTTTGGGCCATTTTTTTCTGATCGACGTGTCCATGATAGCGCACATTGTCACATTCTGCAGCAAGATCTTCTACGAGTTGACGCTCTTCACCGTCACCAAAAATATTCCAAATAACAGGTACGCTGCCCTGTAGTTCTTTATTCACATTGCGGACGATTTCCACTAAATCTTTGACGCCTTTTTGTTCGGTCAGACGGCCCACCCACATGATGCTGATGGCGTCGTCTGTTACTGGTCGGTCGGTCAATTCCAGGCCTTGTTTAAATCGGGCAATATCAAAAGGATTAAAGATTTTGAATACTTCGCGCTTCGGAAAAAGCTGTTGGTACAAATTTGCCTCAAAGGCGTTGATCGCGTGAAATCGGCGGGCTGGGCCTGCCATGTACTTATATAACCAGCTACTGTATAAGAAATTATGTAACTTAGCATGAAAGCTTTCGGGATTCGGATACATCAGCGGTGTGTGGCCGCCAAAGACAACCGGCGGAATGTTTTTATACCCCACAATAAACTTAAAGATGAATGACTCCACCAATTCGTTTTTGGTATAGACCACATCATAATCTTGCAGTTTTTTTCGCAGCTGCTTATAATTGGCGACTTTGTAATAGTTGGCCTCGCCCAAGCGCGCGCGAATATTGGCAATGTCTTCTTTGTAGTTGGCTTTTTTATCCATTTTTTTCATGTAAAAAGCACTATACATGTCAGTGCGACGACTCATGAAGGCGTCATCCATGGTAATGATATCGGCGGCTACGCCAAGTTCGTTCGTTAAATAGCTGGCCGTTTCAATCAGATATTTTTCGAATCCGCCACCATATTCAAGGATGTATGTAGAATAAAATGCGACTTTCATGCTAAATGTACCGCCTGTTTAAAATCTTTGTAACTTTGGTCAAACGTCAGCTGCTTGCTCCACTCCCAACCCTTCTGACGCATGGCTCCATAGGCCTGCTGATCAGAGAATATATGCGCAATGCCATCGGCTAAACCTGCGGGGTTTTCCGCTGTAATTAAACCTGTTTCACTGTGGCGTACACTATCGCGAAGGCCAGCCACATCGTATACAATTGCTGGCGTTCCCTGACTGTTTGCTTCGGTTACGATCAGACCCCAGCCTTCCTCAATTGAGGTCACCAAAATGGCGTGACATTTCTGCATCAAAGCTATTTTTTGTTCGTCGGTTGTGCGGCCCAGATATTCAATATCACTTTTATAAGGGCTGTGCGCAATGTAGTCCATTACCTCTTTGCCATAAGCGCCACTGGAGCTTCCCGAGATTTTCATCTGCAAATTTGGAATCTGTTTTTTGGCTAGCTCAAATGCTTTAATTTGATCGATGGTACGTTTCATGGCTCGCATGCTGCCATGACTGAGCACCGTTGGCTGAGCATATTTTTCGACAGAGCTAATCTGATCTAGCGGGCGAATTTGAATGCCCTCAGAAATAATATTTGTTGCTGCAGCATCAAAACCGTAACGATTCAATTCTTGCTTGCTGCTTTCCGAAACGGTAATCAGCGGCGCTCCCGCCCAACTTGCAAGGCGCGTGGCGATCGGCACTAACACGTAGTAGCCCAAGTAGCTAAATGGCGACGGAATTTCGTACTTCCAGTTGATGCGACCAAGCTGGTGATACAGCATGTACCGTGACGACTTGCGCCCAAACCAACTTGTAAAGTACGGCGCGGCGCCGTTCACTTCCTCGATAACTACATCAAATTTGTTACGTAAGTGCCTTACATAGTACCACAAAGCCTGGAATGGATGTGTGTATCGGCTGCTGCCGATACGAATCACCGACAGGCCGTCGATATTGGACCGCGCTTTTGCCCCGGGATAATCAGTGGTAAGCATAGTGACATGGTGACCATCGCCCACGAGTCGTTTGCACAATTCGTAACAAACTACTTCCGCACCGCCCGCTTCTGGGTGCCCCATATCTTTCCACGTTATCCACAGGATGTTCATGCGCCCTGCACCTCGCCATTCGAAAAGACACGCTCATCTGCCTTGGCATTTTCGGGAACATCCGAGTCGTCAACAACTTGCTGTACTGAGCGCGTTGGCTTGCGACGGACGATATATAATGGACGATTTATAACTTCAGCGTGAATATGTGCAATGTAGAGCGCCACCAGCCCTAAACATGCTAGAACTACACCAACCGAGAACAGATTCAGCACCGCCAGGAACATAGTGCCATGAATGCCCCAGTTATATGGGTCGTGAAATACAAATCGAAGTACGGCCAAACCAACACCCAAAGGAATGCTGAGTGTAAGAATAAAAATGCCAAGATAGCCGGCAAGCTTTAGAGGCAGGAGGCTGTGAGCCGTAAAACTGTTAATCGCCAACTGTATGAGCTTCTTGACGCTATAAGTAGGTTCACCATTTTGACGAGGGGCTGACTTGAAATAAATATAGTCACGCTGGAACCCTAGCCAGTCAATTAAGCCACGCGTAATGCGATTTCGTTCAGTCAGGTTATTAAACACATCTACAACTTCACGATCCAGTAATCGAAAATCAGTAGCATTGGGCGTAATTTTTGTGCTACCAATTTTGCCCATAATTCTGTAAAAATTGCGCGCACCGAATGCCCGAAACTTACTCATATTACGCTCAGCAAAAACACCAACAACCACTTCGGCGCCCTGCTCCCATTTGGCAAAAAACTTGCCCATAAGTGCCGGCGGCATTTGCAAGTCGGCGTCCATAATAAGCACGGCGTCACCGCGCGCCTCGGCGAGCCCAGCGCTCACGGCCGCTTCTTTGCCAAAATTTCGGGCAAGCTGCACCAATTTTATGCGCTCGTCTTCGGCTGCCGCCCGTTGGATCGCATCGACTGAATTGTCAGTGCTTCCATCATCTACAAGTAGGAACTCAAAAGCATACGGCTGTTGCTTAGCGTTACGAATTAGTTCTCGAACAAGTAGTGGCACGTTAGCCTCTTCGTTGTACACCGGCACAACAATAGAAACCAGTTTCTGTTGGTTGTGAGATTTTGTGTGTTGGGTTTTGTTATGGGGTAATTCTTCCATCACTTTCTCGCATCCTCTTAAAGTTAGTTATCACGTCCCAGAGCACCAGCAATATCAACATGCTCGTGCTGCCATACAATAAACTAGAGACAATATTGTCCAGAGTCTGGTGCGACAACGCCAAAAGCGCCGCCGTAATCACCGCTCCAACAATAACCACAATCGCTACGCCAAAACGACGCAACGCAACGTAATATGAAACCACCAGATTCAATACAGAAATAACTAACATAGCTAAACTAAGCTTGCCTAACAAATGGGCGTAAGTGGTAAATGCATGACCCATCAGAATAGAGATAATCTTGTTTGCAAACAGCACAAATGCCAGCCAAGTAATGCCGCCAAGCCCCACAACGAGCGCCAGCGACTTCAGTAACAAGTTGCGATTTTGCTGCGCACTTGCGTGAATTTTAACTGATGGCAACAGCACTTGCGCAACCGGCGCAGTCAAAAAGAAAATCATGCGAGCCACCGTAGAAATACCAGCATACCGACCAGCCGTGGTAGCATCAAAAAAGTGCTTTACTACAAAAATGTCGAGGCTCGACAAGATAGTAACGGTTAGAGATCCGCAAAGCACCAGCAGACCATAGCGCACTTCGGGTGCTAGAACTTTCCAGTTAGGCAAGCTGTGAATTGATATGCCGTCAGGGCGCGTAAAGCCGATTCTGCGTGCTACTGCCGCGGCATACGCAAAGGCGATCAGCTGGGCGATTACCAAGCCGAAGATGGCGCCCACCGTGCTCCAACCGATCCAAACCAGGCCAGCTGACAACACAATTTTGAACGCTGCTCCGTACACATTTGCCAGAGACACCGCACCAAATTTTTTATGGCCACGCAAAAAAGCGCTGCGAAATGCTAGAGGCACACTCGCAACGACCGCGATCATTACCACAATAAACGGCCAGACCGACGTAAAGTTAAAAAACGTTTTGAGCTTCCAGCCAAACAGTGCCACCACCACCAGACCAGCCATACTCATAAACAAGCCCAGCTTTTCTAGCTCATACACTACCCGTTCACGGTCGGTGTTGTCTTTGTAGTTCGCGACAACGTTAACGGTCACTTGTCCCAGCACTGCCAAAAAGATATTCAACTGTAAAAAAAGCGAGACAATTGCTTGAACCTCGCCATATGCTTCAATGTCTAATAAACGACCTAAAATCGGGTAGTACGCGTAATTCAGTACCCCCACCGCTACCGAGCCAAATAGAAAAATAATATTATGCCTTAGGAAGGCGCTCGATCGAATCTGTTGTGTCAGTTTTGCGATCATACCTATCTAACCTAGCATGTCCCACCCCTAATCTCTAGGGAAAAACATACAGCAGCCTTTAAAGAACCTTACTGATTTGAACAAAATGAGTTCAAAAAACATCGGTGACTTAGCAAACCGAACAAGTGCAATGCGTGTTCTATATTACAACATTATAAGACTCGGAAATGTGTAGATAAAATAACAATTGTTATATAAAACACCCGGGACTTGCCCGGGTGCGTAAGGTCTATGAGTGAAAATCTCGTGACGGAAAATCTATGGTTTATGATTTGCCGAGCAAGAGACGATCAATAAAGCTGAATCGCTTGTCGCTGCTTGGTGCAACTTCGAATGCTAATCCGCTCTTGGTCTTAACTGTCATGGTGCCTATCCCCTTTTGTTTTAATGTTTTATATTTCTACTTTTAAGGTTTTTGTTTGTGATCACAACACTTATTATTATACATTTTTTTGTGTATTTGTCAATGTGTTGACCTTCACTTATCAGTATAATATCAGCCTGCTTATGTTTTACGCAAGTGGCTTTTTTAAAAGTTAACCAAGGTTATACGCAAGCTATATTACGCCACTGATTAAGAATCGACACGGTTGTGCAGTCGTCACGGGCTATCGCCCCTCCTCATACGCATTGCCACTTGCGATTCCTTGCAGATATGTATGCTGTCACATGAAAATGTGTACACGAAGGCAAAGAAAAACACCCGCTTTCGTGAGTGCCTTACTTTGGTTGCGGGACCAGGACTCGAACCTGGGACCTCGTGGTTATGAGCCACGCGAGCTGCCGCTGCTCCATCCCGCATATCTCCTACGTTTCTGCAGTACCGTATTAGTTTAGCAGCCTTAGCCGTATCTGTCAATCCTGCAGCGTTTGGCGATGCAAGAAGAAATTAATCCAGGCCTGGAAGTGGCGCTGATACGCCGGTTGTTTTGCCTTGTTCTGAGCAGCCTGCGTTTCTTGAGCGCTCGTTATAGTTGTGGTGCGTGCCAAGGCCACGCTTGCTGGCACAATCAGCTCAGTCTCGCCCGGTTTGGCCAGGCCGAAATTCTGGCGAGCACTCAGTTCCAAATATTGATCGGTGTTGTAGTACTGGTTTGTGAGTTTAAGGTTGTTGTTGGCCAATTCTTGAACCGCGTTTTGTTGCTCCAGTCCGGAAATTTGCTTTTGGAGTTTGTAGTTAGTGTCGATAGCTTTTACACCGCTCCAACTAATCAGCAAAATCATCACGGCAAAACTTAATAAACCGATCACTCGCACATCGTGCAACTGATCCAGATACGTTTCGGCTTTTTCCTGATAGTGTTTGATTTTTTCGTGCATAGAACCACTCATAGTATATAACTTTTTGGCAAAAGCTGGTATACTCATCTCTGTTAGGATCTGCATCTGCAGAACGTGCGGGGGCGTAGCTCAGTGGTTAGAGCAGTCGGCTCATAACCGATTGGTCGCTGGTTCAAGTCCAGCCGCCCCCACCACAATAAAAAGGTCACGTCTGTGGCCTTTTTATTGTGGTCTGAGTCATGGTGGACTTGAATGAATAACCGGAGAACTTTCGGTGAAAGTTCGACCCTCGAACAGTGTCAAGTCCAGCAGCAATTCTAAAGCTTAGCTCGTGGCGGCGTCGCGCTTTACGAAGATGATCCAGGCTGTGATCCACAAAACCGCTAAGTATACACCAAACGTCAGTGCGCCGGCCGCCGGCGACAGCGCTGCATGACCAGTTGATGTAGTCGCTGAACCCGTAATAACAGGGTCGAGTGCGCTAAATGGCAGATACTTACCATTTTCCTTAAGCAACAAAGTAAGCAGTGGCTCAACCGTTGGAACCAAGAATAGTGCAACGATCACGGCCACAATCTGGCGGAACAGAACGGAAAGCACCACACCAAGCATGGCATAAAACCATCCGTACAAGAAGCAGCGCCACATAATCTGTGCTAGCTGGAAATGCTGCGGCTCTGGGTGATGGCCAGTAGTCAGTGCGCCAAAATACTGCATAGTCGCGCCGAACAGCGCCGTCAGTGCAACTACCACCACGGCAAACACGGTAGAAACCATAATCTTACTCAACAACGTACGGCTGCGACTACCGGAGCTCGTCAAGGTGTACATGATGGTGCTGTAGCGATACTCGTGGCCCATCTGCAAAGCAGTCACGATAGCGATGAACGTGCCGATGGTATTAACCCAGGTGAAAATACCGTGATTCAAAAAGAACTTGTCCAAATATTGCACGTTGTCGCGGTAGCCCGACACATAAAAGGCAATGAATCCGATCAAGGCCCAGGCCAAAACGATTACCAAGTAGGTAGACCGCACGGTCAACAGTTTGCGAAAGTCGCTCTTAATAGAAGCCAACATTATTTTTCCTCCTTGGTGGTGGGGCGCGCCTGGTATTCCTCGGTGCCCGAAGTCAGTTCCAAAAACGCTTCTTCTAGCGATGCGGATTTATTGGTCAGTTCCAAAACTGTCAGACCCGCGTCGAATGCCAGGTGGCCAATTTGATCTGTTTTGGCACCCTGCACTGCCAATCCTGCGTCTTCGGCAGTATAGGCTAGCTTGGCTTTTTTGAGCGCGCTTTCCAGTTTGCTTTGGCTGCTGGTACGAACGAACACGCTGGAATGCGTGCTGCCGTCAATAATCGACTGCATTGAGGTATTGGCAATGAGCTTACCGCGGCCAATAACTACCAAATCGTCGGCCATCTGTGACATTTCGCTCAGCAAGTGGCTAGAAATGAACACAGCGTTGCCTTGGTCGGCATAGTCTTTAATGAACTGGCGCAGCCACGCAATTCCCTCGGGGTCAAGACCGTTGGCTGGCTCATCTAAAATCAAGTACTTCGGTTTGTCCAAAATAGCCGCTGCAATGCCCAAGCGCTGCGCCATACCCAGGCTAAACTTGCCCGGACCTTTGCCGGCAACATCGGTCAGGCCTACAATATCGAGTACTTCATCTACACGACTATCCGGCACGCCACCGGCAGCAGCTAGCACGCGCAAGTGGTTCTCGGCGGTACGCGTTGGGTGAAACGCCTTGGCCTCGAGCAAAATGCCCACCATACTGGCAGGCCGCGAGTAGTCGTACAAGCGCTTACCGTCAAAGGTGGTGTGGCCCGAGCCAGTGTCCAGCCCCAACATAAGGCGCATGGTGGTCGATTTACCGGCGCCATTTGGCCCCAGGAAACCAGTCACTCGGCCCGTTTTTACTTCAAATGAAATGTCGTCTACCGCCGTCTTCTTGCGGTAGCGTTTGGACAGGTGTTCTGCTTTAATCATATTTCCAGTATATACTAGGCAGCTTCGAGTATGCGTAAGATTTCTGCGCTACTGGTGGTATTCATCAGTTGTTCGCGCAATTCTTTGGCGCCATCAAAGTGGTTAATGTACACTTTACAAAACTTATTGAGCGTTACAATGGCGCGCTCTTGGTCGGTCCAGGTTCGCTGAAATAATTCCACGTGTTTTTTGAACAACGAAATCCGTTGCTCCCTGGTAAAGTCCAGCCAGGGGCTTTTGGCGGCAAAAGCGTACGGGTCGTGAAAAATGCCGCGACCGATCATAATACCGTCCAGGCCGTATTGTTGAGCCAATGCCTCGCCTTGTTCACGATCTTGCACATCACCATTACCCACCAGAACCGTTTGCGGTGCTAATTTGTCGCGCAGCTCGCGAATCTCGCCAATCTTGTCCCAGTGTGCCGGCACTGCACTCATTTCGCGCTGGGTACGACCATGCACGGTAAGCATGTCCAGACTTTGCTGTAACAAAAATTCGTGCCAAGTAAGGTCGATCTGGCGAAAGCCCAAGCGCGTTTTGACGCTCACAGGAACTTTGCCGGCCGCGCCCTCTTGGGTCGCTTTAATAATTTCCAGTGCTAGCGGGCGATTTTCGATCAGCGCACTGCAACAACCGTTTTTAACGACAGGTTTAGCCGGACATCCCATATTAATGTCGATGCCATCGTAGCCCATTGCCACCAATTCCTGAGCAGTTTTGTAGTACTTCTTGGGGTCTTTGCCCCAAATTTGCGCCACAATTGGGTGTTCGCTGTCAGCTTTTTTAAGCTTTTTCATTAGGTGGGGACGACCCGGGCTCTGCAAACCATCCACATTCACGAATTCAGTAAAATACAGATCAGGCGCAGCGGTCTGCGCAATAATCTGCCGAAACACGGTGTCGGTTACATCGTCCATCGGCGCCAAGACAAAAAATGGTCGCGGTAATTTGGCAAGCATACTCATAGTAATTAACTATACTATGCCACAATTAGCTTTAAATTGGAACTATTCCCAGCGGAAGACACGGAAAGCGATGGCGTACACAATCACGCCCCACAGCGCAACCAAACCAACTTGCGGCGCAATGTCAATTAAGGTTTTGCCTTCGGTGGCGATCAGGCGAACTCCGTCGATCACTGGTGAAAGCGGAATGTAGTTGGTCACATTCTGTAACCATTCTGGCATTACATAACGGGGAAAGAATGTGCCGCTCAGGAACATCATTGGAAAGACCACGATGTTGGCCAGCGGTGCTGCCTGGCGTTCGTTTTTGGCCCAACCACCAATCGCCAAACCAATTCCCAATATCATAATGATACTGAGTGTCAGGAAGATGCCCAGTTCAAAAACGTTGCCCACCAACTTCAGGTGGAAAACGCTCATCGCTACACCAAATTGAACCACCATAGTGAGCAAACCAATGATTGCCTGCGAAGCCATGGTTGCCAGGAAGTATTGCCATACGCGTAACGGCGTTGTGTGCAGGCGACGCAAAATACCCTGTTTCTTGAGCTCTGGAAAAACGTTGATGGGACCAAAAATGCCAACACCCATAATCGAGAACCCAAGCAGGCCGGCAAACGTATAATCGAACGACGATAAGCTGTGCGTATTTGACTCTTTGGCAGTCACGGTGAACGGCATCTTGGTATTTACAAACTGGCTGTTAATGCCCTTAAACTCAGCGTCCAAAATTGATGCCAAAGCCGCGCCAGCCGATGCGTTGTTTTGGGTATAAATAACCTGTGCATTACCGGATGGATATTTGTTGCTGCCTTGCATTTGGCCAAAGTCTTTGGGCAACACAATAGCTGCGTCCAGTTGGCCATGAGACATGCGGTCGTTGGCAGCATCCAGCGTTGTAGCACCGGTATCAATCTTGAATAAGCTGTTCTTTTTAGACTCGTCTACAAATTTCTTGGCAAAGGTGGAATTTGACTGGTTAATAATCGCCACTTTAAACGAGGTGCCATTGTTTTTGCCAAAAATACCACCGAATACGAACAAAAAGATCAACGGAAATGCGACGGTAAAGAAGATTGCGGTTTTGTCGCGGAAAAAGCGACGGGTGTTGATTTTTACAAAGATACCAACGGTAAATAATTTGCGTTTCATGCTGTTCATATTAACCTCGCAACTCCTTGCCGGTTAAGTCAATAAATACGTCTTCCAAGTTGGCCTGCTCAACATGCTGCTTTTTAGTAAAGCCGCGCTTCAGAAGATCTTTAATCAGATTTTGTGGCGTGTCGAGTGCAATAATGTTGCCGTTATCCATCACGGCAATGCGGTCACAGAGCACTTCGGCCTCGTCCATGTAGTGCGTGGTTAAAATAACGCTAATGCCGCGGTCGCGAACTTCTTGCACGAGTTCCCATAAGTGGCGACGAGCTTGCGGATCCAAGCCAGTAGTTGGCTCGTCCATAAAGAACACTTTTGGACTGTGTACTAACGCAGCGGCAATACTAAAGCGCTGTTTTTGACCACCACTCAGGTTTTCCACAAAACTGTCAGCTTTTTCGATCAAATTCACATCTTCCAGGAATTTTTTTACATCTACCTTTTCGCCATAGGCCGAGGCAAACATTTCGATCAGTTCAGACAATTTAGTCTTGTCCTGAAAAGCCGGACTTTGCGGCTGCACGCCAATCATGGCGCGAATTTCATAAGGGTTCTTGGCAACATCGACACCATCAATAGTTGCCTTTCCGCCATCAATAGGGCGCAATGCCTCGATCATCTCGAGTGTGGTGGTTTTACCCGCGCCATTTGGCCCCAAGATACCAAAGATTTCGCCCTTTTTAACTTCAAAACTTATGCCATTAACAACATTTACGTTGTTATAGGACTTTTGTAGGTCTTTAACTTTAAGAATCGTTTTTTGCATATATACCCAGTATAGCACCGGGGTCAAGAGATGAGAGGGTTGCAATCAAAAGCACCTTGGAGATAGACACGCCAAGGTGCTTTGTACAAATCTAGCTATTTGCTGCGCTTAACGGTAAGGAAACCGTTGCGTGGGTTTTCGTTTACTTCGTAGCCAGCAGGAAGATCAGTGGCTTCTGGGCGCTCGTCCTTACTGAAGTAGTAGATAGTCTGCTCTTTGCCGCCGCGGAGTACAACTTTCTTTGAGTTCAGGTAGTAGGTAACGCCCTTTGAGTTTGTGTGCTTGTATGCCATTTCTAGATTTTCCCTCTCTTATGGATTAGTAATGGTATCCCTACCATACCCCGTTGTTTTTTCTTTTGTCAACAGTTTTTCTGGGGGGACAGTTGCAAAGTACCGAGTGTTTGTATTACACTTATGGCTATAATCACTCAATAAATTGGGCGGGGGAAATTAATGGATTTTCTAAATCGTAACAATGGCCAAAACGGCCAACCAGGGCAACCAAACCGCGCTGCTACGCAAGCTCCACATGGTCCTGCAATGTCAGAAATGACTAATAATCACGGTGGTGGCATGCCGCCACAACCACACCATAACCAAGGTAATCACGACCATGAACAACGACACAGTTATTGGAGCCGAGTTCCCGGCTGGTTGCGTTTTGCAAACGTGATCTTGCTCTTCTCGGTAACTGTTCTAGCATTGGCAATCGCCGTATTGCTCCGCAACAGCAATCCAAATGAAGGCCAATACGTTTTGGACGACAAATACCAAGCCGTGTTCTTAAACAATGGCCAAGTTTACTTTGGTAAAGTAACGTCTTCTACATCTCGCTACTACAACCTGCAAAACGTGTTTTACCTAAGTTCGAACAGCTCAAGCTCTGATTCAAAGAGCACAACCAGTACCTCGAGCAACAACTTTACGCTGGTAAAACTAGGCTGTGAATTACACGGTCCCTACGATCAGATGATCATCAACCGTGATCAAGTTACGTTCTGGGAAAACCTGAAAGACAGTAGCACGGTGGTAAAGACCATAAAAGAATGGGTTAAGCAAAATCCAAGCGGTCAACAATGTAGCACCACTACTGGCAGCTCAAGCCAAAGTTCTGACACCAGCAGCGCTGCTCAAAACGCCACTGGTAGCACAAGTACTACTGGCTCAACGAGCTCCAGCTCAACTGGCAGCACCAGCACTGGATCAACTTCTACAAGTCGATAACCTGCTGTAATATTGACGCAAACACCGGCTCTTAATGGGTCGGTGTTTGCATGTCCGTCAAACTTCCTGTTCACTTGCGGGTCCTGTCACAGCCTTTGTGCTTCCCGCCGCTTCTGCTCCCGCCCACTTACTTTTAGCTCGGCAGTGATGCCGCTGGCATATCCCTCGCAAAAGTAAGTGGGCTCGCGCAGCCACTCCATCCGCGTCACCCGCAACAGTGCGCGAGCCTACCTGCTCTAGCGAGGCACTTGCAACGCAACATGCCGAGTCTGAGTCGGTAGGCGGAAGCACAAGGCGGCAGGACTCGCGCAAAAGAAGTCAGTTATTATTTAGTGACGCGTGGAAAGATGAATGCCAGCAGCACGCGGATAAGCAGTAAAAGCCCTGCAAAAGCTGCTAGCACCAGCGACCAGCCAGCAAAATCAGGCGACCACGTGGGCGATGCAAAATTGAATTTGTACATACTGTCGGGGATAGTTGCCGCCTTCACGCCGCCATGCGCCGTTACATAAGCCTCAATACATGGTACGCGGTTACGGCCCGAAAAATCGGTGGGGTTTTGCGCTTCGCACTCTTTTTGTGCAGTAGTATACAAATCAGAATTAGCTGCTGCAGCTTGCGCATCAGCCGCGTCTTTAAGTCGCTGATAGGTGTATTTTAACTGGATCGGCGGGTAAACCGACGTATTCGTAGCTAAGTTGGTATTCATATGCGAGGTTACATATGACTGTAGTTTTTGCAGCGCAGCAACAACGTCGCCATTATTTTGATCGGCGGTGTACACGGCCTCGCGAAGCTTGCCCATGGTTTGGTTGTTGTGGCGTAGCGCAAAACCACTGATTAGCACCAATATCAATGTGGCAACCAATAAGTACCAAATTTTGACGGGCTTAATATAATGATTCCAGAAATGATGCCAGTATTTTTTATCCATAGTTGTTCCGTGTAATCGTAGGCTTTTTACAGTGTAGCACACCACGCGTGGTACACTGAGTGTATGCATATTTTCTTCTCTGGAATTGGTGGCACGGCCATCGGTCCGCTCGCCCTTATTGCAAAACAAGCCGGCTACACCGTTTCTGGCTCCGACAAACAAGATTCACAGTACATCGCCTATTTGCGCAAGCACGGTATTACCGATATTACTATTGGGCAAACGCGCGAGCAGATCGCGGCAGCACACAGCAAAGACCCTATTGACTGGTACGTGTATTCGTCGGCAATCGCAATCGAAAATCCGCATGCGCCCGAGCTGGAATTTTGCCGAGAACAACAAATTCGCATGAGCAAGCGCGACGAACTGCTCAACCAGATTCTGTCAGACAAAAATCTACAGCTGGTTGCTGTTGCCGGCACGCATGGCAAAACCACCACGACAGCCATGGTCATTTGGCTGTTCCAGCAGCTGAATATTCCCATTAGCTATTCGGTGGGCGCCAAAATCAGCTTTGGCGACATGGGCACCTACCAGCCTGAGTCACAGTATTTTGTATACGAATGTGACGAATTCGACCGTAACTTTTTGGCATTTAAGCCACACATCAGCTTGATCACCGGTGTTACTTGGGATCACCACGAGGTCTTCCCTACTCGCGAAGATTATCAGCAGGCATTTGTGGAATTTATTTCGCAAAGTAAAAGCACGGTGTTGTGGCAAGAGGACTACGAGTATTTGGGTCTCAATTCCAGCGAGAACACCAGCGCACTACACGTTGAGCAGACCGACAATCCCGCGATTTCAGCGCTATCGTTGCTGGGCAAATACAACCGTCTGGACGCATGGCTAGCCATGCAAATCGTGCACCGTTTAACGAACACACCTCTGGAAGATTTAACTGCAGCCATGAATCGCTTCCCTGGCCTGCAACGCCGTATGGAAATTATCGCGCCAAACTTGTACAGCGATTACGCCCATACACCCGAAAAAATTCGGGGAGCCATGAGCGCTGCTATGGAACAGGCCGAGTTACACAACCAAGAACTGATTGTGCTGTACGAACCGCTAACTAATCGTCGGCAATACTTCATGATGGACGACTACGGTGACTGTTTTGCGGGCGCCAGCAAAGTGTACTGGCTACCCAGCTACCTGGCCCGCGAAGACCCTGATCAGCCTATATTGGAGCCTGCTGAGCTTATTACGCACCTTGCGGATCCAACTATTGCCGAGCCAGCCCAAAAAGATAAACAACTGGTCACAGCAATTAAAAAACACCTAGCGGACGGTGCAATGGTTGTTGGTATGGCCGGTGGCGGTGGCGGCAGTCTAGACGAATGGCTGCGCAACAACTTTAGCCAATCTTAGCTAAACAGCGAACGGCCAAAATACAAAATCATACCCAGGCCCAGCGCCAACCACAACCATGGGCTCCTTAGAACATTGCGGGCATGATGCGTCGCGGCGGGCAACAAATGCTGCGAATCCACAGGAGCGGGCGTGCCCTGTGGCAACAGTGGCTCTTGCATTTGTGGCAGCTGCGGAGCAAACGACGGATTTACCGCACCATTTAAATGAGGCTGCGATGCAGCGTATTGCGGTTGCACAGGTTGAGCCGGCTCCAGCAAAGAAGCAGGTTGCTCTACCTGAGTAGATTTTGGCTGGTCAATCGGTTGTGGTTGCGCCGCAGGACGCGGGTGCGTCATGATCGAATAGATTGGATTACTGGCCGTAAACTGGTTTTCCGGAACTTGCGGCACTGGAACCACCGACGCTGCGGCTGGCTGCGTTGGCGCATCGGTTTGCTGCGGAACCTGACCTGGCTGCTGCAACAAGTGCGCCGGCACTACGCCACCATTTTCCTTGGCCTGTTCTTTGTAAAATTCCTGGCCGTACTGCTGCTCCACAACGTGACCCATTTTGTTCAAACTAATACGATGCCAGGCACTGCGTTGCACATGGTCAACATGCTGGTCTTCTTTGCGAGCAGATTCACCATGCAGGATAATCTGCCCGGCCGCGTGCGGCACTTCAGGATGTTTTGCAATAGCCCCAGCGTCACCTTCAAGGCTCTCAGGCATACCAAACTGGTAAGGACGACGTGGCTGTTCCATATGTTTCTTACATAAACTTAATCACATTTAGGGTTAAAAATCAACTGCTGCGACAGTTTTCTCATCTGTTATCGCCCTGGCCTTTAATAACATTACGTTCTTTGCGGCTAGCAAGTTTAGCCAAATTCTGGTCAACAATGTCGTCTAAGTCTACACCAAGCTCGTGCGCGAACACCGCAATATACCACAATACATCGCCCAATTCTTTGCTTAGCTCTTGCTTGTCTTCATCGGTTACAACACCGTCACGGTAGGCAACAATTTTCTTCCACTTTTCAATAACTTCGCCTGCCTCACCGGCGATACCCATGGCAAAAATGCTTTTGTCCATCTGAGGATTGTCGTGATGCACTGCGGTAGTCAGCGCTTGCTGTTGGTAGTCGTTGAATGATGCCATTATTTCTCCTTGATCTGTACTGCACCTTGGCGCAAGATAGTTAGCTTTCCGTTGTCATATTTGGCAATTGTTGACGGTTGGCGGTCGCCGATAAAGCCACCGTCCACATAAAAATCTACGTGCTCACCAAAGTAAGCCTGTGCTTCGGCTACGTCTTGGGCTGGCGGTTCGCCGGGCAAATTCGCGCTGCTGGTCATGAGCGGGCCAGTTTGCCGCAGCAGCATTTGCAAAGATTCATCGGCAACTACCCGGAACGGGCTTTCGCCCACACCTTGGTGCAAATATTCCAGCTCACTACCCAGCGGCATGACGATGCTCAGCGATGCAGGCCAGTACTGCGACACATTGTGTACCATTTCCGAATCGATACCGAGCTCAATTAATTGCTCAGCCGTGGCCGCGATAGTGGTACCCGGCTTCTTTTCACGGTGTTTGAGCGCATACAGCTTTTCGACAGCCGTGGGACTTGCGGCACGCGCCACCACACCATACAAGGTGTCGGTTGGCAACACGCCAATGGCATCAGACTTTAGTAACGCCACTAGCTCCGGATCATGTAATGAATGAAAAATTTGCACGTAACGCTCCCGTGATTATGAATTCAGATACACCAAGATAGCCAGGGCCGAAAGTACCGCCATGCCCAAAATAACAAGGGTGATGGCAGCAGCTGGACCATGTGGTTTGGGTGATGCGGTATGCGCAGCGGGTTTTTGCTTTGGTGTTGGCTTTAGTGACGCATCATTTTTTTGAGCCTCAGCGCTTGCTTTGTCGTCGTCGCTCAGCGGCGGCGCAGTGTGCACTGCCAGCGTGCTTTTGCCCTCGCCAGCTTCAGTGCGGGTCCTGTCACTCATGGATGCCTCCCCGTCGTGCTCGGCGGGCGGCTTGGGAGGCATTACGTCCATAACTGGTTTGGTGGGGGTTGGCTGTTCCATATAACCTTCAAATTGTATCACGACGCCGTACCCAAATGATACCGACCCTTGGCCTTAAAAATCATATTTTCACGAATCAAATCTGCCAGCACGGTCGCCAGCCTATCGTCAACTACAAGCTGAGCTAAATCACCGCTCGTCTGTGGCGCTGTGGCCAAAACGCGTAGCACCTGCCCGCGCACCTGACGTTTGGACCCTGTAAACGCAGATTGTTTAGCGTAGCTTTTGCTTTTGCGGCTCACATTACCTACGGTTTGCTTCAAAAAAGTCCCGTAATCCATGAGCGCCCAATACCATTCACGAGGAGTGCGCGCTGGGCTCAGTTCGTTTAGAGCCTGGGAAATATACGGCAGCAATGCAGCATCTGAAACATCGGCATGATCGGCAAAAAAGTGATGAATAAACACCGTTCGGATGTTGGTTTCGATGAACGTCTCTGGCGAGTTAAAAGCGTACGTAGCAATTGCACCGGCAGTGTTTTTGCCCACGCCCGGCAGCTCTACAAGATCCGCAACGGCATGCGGAAAAACGCCGCCATGGTGCGTTTGCACATACTGCGCAGCTTGCCACAAAAACTTGGCACGCCTGTTGTAGCCCAGCCCATTCCAGACCTGCAGAACAGCTGCCAAAGGCGCATCGGCCAGCGCGGAAACAGTGGGAAACGCCTGCAAGAACTGCTCGTATTTAGGAATTACTCTGGCCACCTGTGTTTGCTGCAACATGATCTCGGAAACCATGATTTTATAGGGGTCGAACGAACCGTTGGCGACCGGTTTGCGCCACGGCAAATCATGGCGGCCGTGCACATCATAATAGTCCCAAATGGTGCTGGCGAGGTCGGTAATAGTCATTAGTTGGCGGCGTTGTAGGTGCTTACAACATCGGTGATTTTTTTAGCTGTGCTGCCCGATGTGGACAACGCGTAATCCGCAACCTCGCCGCTAGAAACGACACGATACACAAGCACGCTGTCAGTGAGCCAGCGCACCGGATATGCCATACCGGACTGCGTTGCTAGCACTGTGTCGGTGCCGCGCGCGTTGTTGTGAAGGGTCAAGGTAGCGCCGCCGCTTGCCTTGCCGATCCATACACTTTGGCCATTCGGACCTTCTATGTAGGTACGATTTTGTGAGTCAGGCGCCGCGGTGGCTGCAACCGGAGTTGTACCCACGCTATACGAGAACCAGCCGTCGGGCGTCTGCAACAACACCTTGTCGTAAGCAACGCGAAACGCTGACCACACTTCTTTCTCTAAAATTGTGGTGCGATTGGTGCCGTCGGCGTTGATCTGGTAGTAGTAGGCTTGCGCTGCTGGGTCGGTGCTAGACACGGCGTAATATACTTTGCCCTCAATAACTTGCACGCTGTTAAATTGGTTGGCATGTGCCAGTTCGTAGCGCTTGCTGCTGGCGTAATCGTAGGCCACCAGTTTGTATCGATCACTGTCTGATGCCGATGTGTTCTCGGAGCTTTCTTCAAAAATAATCGTCGTGCCAATCCAGTCCACCAGCTGAATATGATCAGCGTGACTGATCGTAGTGTTGTCGCCGTCAGCGATATTTACGAGCGTTAAGCCACTCATATGATATCCGCCAGCATCGGTAAGGCCGTCGCGAGTTGAAACGTATGCCACCTTTTTGCCCGCTTGATCAGCCAGCACAGACAAATTGGATGTTTCCGATCCCGTTCCCGCCAACAATGTGCTGCGTTCGCTTCCATCTAGGTACATTGACACCAAGTCGTAACGACCGTTTTGTTTGGCCACAAATACTGTTTTAGCAGATGGAGGTAGCACCACAGATACGGGGCTGTTTGGCGTGGCGGGCAATGTGACCGGCGTATCATGGTAGCCGCTGGCCGAAACGGTCAGTTGCGCGGTGGCAGCCTCGACTTGACTATCAAGCGTAATGGTTGCTTTACCCTGCTTGTCGGCGACTGCAGTGGCACCAGTATCAGCAAACGCAACTTCGGCGCCAGCAATTGGCTTGCCGGTTACAAAGTCGGTTACATTTACCGTGTAGCGAACGCCGGTAGAGTCCAAAATAAAAGTACCCAACGGATTACTGCCCCAGCCGAGCGTCACGTTTTGCTTGATGGTGGCGAACGCTACGCGCTGAATAATCAGCTGTTGCGGGCCCAATTTTAGGCCAGTTACTTTGGCTACGCCCTTGCTGTCTGTGGTGGACTTTTTGCCACCTATCGCCACTGTCACATTTTTGAGCGGCAAGCGGGTGCCGTTGTCATACACCGTTACCGATGTGCTGGCGCGAACGCCGGCTCTGTTCAATACATAATAACGCGCCGCTGGCGTAACTGCCACTCCGATGACCGCACCCAAAATGATCAAAATTGTAATCCAGCGAGCCCATTTATTGCGCCACCAGGCGGCAAAAAAGTGGCCAATTGATCCCCAAAACCCGCGTTTTCCGGGAGCGGGCGGCTGAGCGGCATTGTCTTGGGTAGTTAGCAGCTCGTCGGCTTCTTCTTTAACGATTTCATCAACCGCTTCGTCGGTTTCGGCATCCTCTAAAGTATCTTCAGATGGAGTTTCCGCCTCTGGATCAGCAATTTCTTTGGACTTTTTAGCTTCAGCGGCAGATGATTCAGAAACTTCTGATGCCTTTGCTTCTGTTGGCTTGGTCGGAGCATGTAGAGCCTCAAGCTCTTTGGCGAGCTTAGGCGATAAGTGTGGTGCGGACGACGGCTCTCCCCCAGGAGCGCCAGTTTCTTTTTTGGTCATAGTACGTTTATTGTAGCAGTCTTGTTGCGGCTCAGCTAGATCAAAGCTGCGGCAATTATTGGATATGCAAGCTGGTTAGCATGGTGGCCAGCGGCTTGCCAAAGTTGCTGTCGTCCCACATGGTTGCCGGAATGCTCAGCGGCGTGGCGTTGGCGCACTTTTCGTCAGAGCATTTTATGAACGTAATCACGAGCAACGGGTCAATGCCCGAGATATCTGATTTTGGAATGGTTTGCAGCTTTTGGTAGCCAAAGTCGCCGGTGACCGCCACGGCGTCTAGTGCACCTTTGGTTGTGGTGGAATTGTATTGCAAAAAGCTGATGTAGGTTGCCGCGCGCTGGCTGCTACTTGGGTTGCTGTAACTAGTTTTTACCGAGTCGCGAACCGCCACGGCGTCTCCGCTAGCAAAAGCGGTAAGGTTTTGACCTTTTGGCGCAATGGTAAGCATAATTTTGCCTTTGGTGGTTTGTCCATCGGCCGTTTTTATGTCTTGCAAGGGCGATGTTGCCGTAAGGACTTTGTTGCCCGTAGCCTCGTTAACCGTCCAGGTTTCTGGATACGCAAACGTCAGGCCCAAAGCGGTAGATTCGTACGTTTTGGCAGCCACTGTGGTGCCGTCCGTTGTTTTAGTGGTGGTAGGAGTGGTGGTTTTTTGCACAGTGGTTGGTGCTGCTTCTTTGGCCAAAAACTTGTTGTAGCCCCAGTAACCGCCCACGCCAGCCGCAATAATAAACAACGCCAAAACCACCCATTTTGCCTTGCTCGGCTTTTTGGGTGGTACAATTTGGCGCAAATACTGCAGCCGTTCTTGGTCGGCATCAATGTCGCTGGTGTCTACTTTGAGCACCGAATTTTGCCTACGAGGATCAGGCTGCGCTGGCTGTGGCTGTTGTCCAGGTTGTTGCTGCTGTTGGCCGTTCATATATATAAGTATACGACGGTTTAGCTGTTCGTAAACTGAAAAGTTAATTGCAGACTAAGCCGTAATGTGATTACGGTGCCAGGCGGTTGATGTCACGTGGGAACAAAACGGCTTCTTTGACGTTGCCCAGGCCAATGGCCTTTTCGGTTAAGCGGTCAATGCCAAAACCAAAGCCGCCGTGTGGTGGCAAGCCATGCTTGAACGCCGCGATATATGATGCAAAGCCAGGTGCAGTTACGTCCACGCCAGCGTCTTTCATCTGTTGAATGAGGTCTTCGTGACGGTGTTCACGTTGCGGAACGGTTGAAATTTCAATGCCGCGGAACAACAAGTCGCCAGAGCGAGCGGTACCGTTTTCGCCCTTCATGTGGTAGAACTTCATTTTGCTTTCGGGTAGGCCCGTGGCAAACACTGCTTCACAGCCATCGTTCTTTTTGGCGTATTCGCAGATCCATTTTTCTTCTTCTGGAGTCAGGTCTAACTCGCCTGACATGTCCTTGCCAGTGGCTTTTTGGTACATTTCGTGAATTTGCGCCATGGTGTACCTAGGGAACTCTGGCTTCAAGGTTAGTTCTGGGGCGTTCAGGCTCTTAAGTTCATCAGCGTGCTCGCTGTATAGGCGGGTTAACACGTTGAACACCAATTCCTGCAATAGCTTAAGCACGTCATCGTGGTCTTTAATAAAGCCAAATTCCACGTCCAGCATGGTAACTTCTGAAAGATGGCGAGTTGTAGCCGAAAGCTCAGCGCGAAAGGCCGGGCCAATTTCAAACACACGTTCGAACACGCCAACCATGATTTGTTTGTAGAGCTGTGGGCTCTGCGCCAACGTAGCTTCTTTGCCAAAGTAGTCCAGCTTGAACACGGCAGCGCCACCTTCGGCGTCGCCGGCTACAATTTTTGGCGTGTTAATTTCGGTAAAGTCTTGGCTGTACAAAAATTCGCGGATGTAGCGCAAGATTTCGGAGCGGATCATAAAGATTTTGGTTTCCTGCAGGTTGCGCAGGCCGATTGAGCGGTGCTCAAACAGCGTGTCCAGGTTTTCGGATTTGTGGCTCAGCGGTTTGTCGATCTCGATCGGTGGCTCTTCGGTAACGGGAACCATGACTTCTAATTTTGCGTCGTGTAGTTCGGCTCCGCCGGGAGCCCGAGGTTCTTCTTTAGCCACGCCAGTTACGCGTAGTACAGTTCCAATTTGAAGCCCACGAAGCTTTTCAACTTCGTCTTTGTCTTTAATAACCACTTGCGTCAGGCCGCCGCGGTCGCGGACGTTAATGAATGTCAGGCCACCCAGCAAGCGCTTTTTGTGCAGCCAGCCCTCGATAGTTACTTCTTGGCCAATCAAGCCAATAATGTCTTTGCTAATAGTTCGCATTTTGTCTCCTGTTCGTGTAGTGAATCAGGCGTGATCACGGGTCATAAGCAAGCGGCGCTCGCCTGCTTTAGGCGCCGCTACCGACCCGAAGATTCATATTAGACATGTGGTTGATCATTTGACATCAGTATACCACCCCTGATGCAAAATAGAAATAGCGCAGCGTATCACAGATCGAGGCACACCCCGCACGACGAATGTGTTACCTAAACACATTCGGAGCTCAGGACCGTGCTGAGATTGTGATCGTGGAGATATTTTATTTTGAGTCGGAGGTTTCGGCTACAGTTTCGGCCACTTTTTTGTGCTTGGCATGTTCTTTTTCTGCCTGGTGTTGCGCCACGGCGCGCATGTCTTCGTACTGGTCAAATTCGTCGATAATTTTGTGGCCGATCACCTGTTCCAAAATGTCTTCGATGGTAATAATGCCCACAAATTCTTCAAAGTTGTTGATCACAATAAACAAATGGCGCTTGGTTTTTAAGAACGCGTGCAGTGCCTGCTCCAGCGTGTAATCTTCGTGCACGTAATACACTTTGCTGTCTATCAGGTTTTTAATATGACCACCTTTTCGGGCGTTCACCAAATCGCGCAAAAACAGCGTACCCACAATGTGATCTTCGTCGTCACCTTCGTACACCGGAAAGCGTGAGTGACCGCTGCCGTGCAAGTCATCCATAATAATTGGGCCAACTGCATCGCTGCCCTTGACCATCTTCACGCCGCGGCGAGGCACCATCACATCGCTCACCACTTTTTGGCTGTATGTAAGCGCGTGACTCAACAGCGATAATTCGTCGGCCGAAAAACGGCTGTCGGCCTGGCCTTTTTGGCGCTCCAATAGTTCTAGCAAATCTTCGCGCTCATACAAACCAGTGTGTATGGTAACGGGGCGATGCCGAGCAATAAACGCGCCCAAGCGTCCCATCACCGGCTGCAAATGTGCCAGCAACCAGGCGACCACCGGCGTTACGGCCACCACCAAACGCACGCCAATTTGCGTCACATCGCCGTGCGGCATCCAGGCGAATCCGTAGCCCAAAATCAGCACAATAAATACGAACGCCAAAAATGTTGGCACCACCTGCATGAGCACTACAAAACTGCCGGCCGAGGCCAACACAATAATAATCCACAGCAGCACTTCAAGGCTCATACCATAAGCAACGGATCGGTATAAAATTTTAGCCAAATGATCGCCAGAGCGAGCTTGGCGTTTTAACTCTTTGGGTGGAACAATGGCGTAGGTTTTGCGGAGCGCAATGGCCAGCAACGCGAGCGCAGCTAACAAGACGGCAATAATAAAACTAATCATAAGTACATCTTACGATTGCCTGCAGTTTTTTCAAAACGTATCTACAATCCACCGGGGTTCGGTGTATACTAAGGCTATCAAGTAGGAGTTTTCAGTCACTATGGACAAACGTTTTTGGGGAATCATCTTAGCTATCATCCTGATTTTTGGCGGCATTGTCTACATGAACAACCGCAGCAATTCTAACACCGCAGCAAGCCCGTCGCACCACGTTGAGGGCAACAACAAAAAGAACGTCACACTGCTGGAATACGGCGACTACCAGTGTCCAGCTTGCGAATCATACTATCCAATTGTGAAGCAAGTGGTTGCTAAATATAACGACGACATCACCTTCCAGTTCCGCAATTTACCATTAACGCAGCTCCACCAGAATGCATTTGTGGGTGCTCGCGCCGCTGAAGCCGCCGCTTTGCAAAATAAATTCTGGGAAATGCACGACATGCTGTACGACAACCAAGACGCGTGGTCAGAATCTAGCGACCCAGCCAGTTACTTCTATAAATATGCCACCGAACTTGGCATGAACCTGGATCAGTTCAAAAAAGATTACGCAAGCAGCAAGGTGAACGACACTATTAACGCCGACATTGCAGCGTTCAACAAAACGGGTGCTACCATGGCAACACCAACCTTCTTCCTGGACGGCAAAAAGATCGATACTACTGCCACTGTTGATAGCTTCGCCAAGCAGATCGACGCCGCAATCGCCAGCAAAAACTAAGTGACAAACTAAAAACCTACCAACGCAGACTCGGGCGGGGTTGCCTTCGGCAAATCCCTCGCTAGCGTAAGGTAGGTTTTTTAGTGAACTACGCCGAATTGCGCGCGAGCCTACCTGCTCTAGCGAGGCACTTGCAACGCAACATGCCGAGTCTGAGTCGGTAGGCGGGAGCACAAATGGATTAGTATTGGATATATTCGCGCCATTGCGGCACACGAATGTCTACCGCCACACGCTGGGGGCGAGTTCGCACAATTTTGATTTTAACCGACATGGTCAGTACCTCCAGCAAAGCGATCCGTGAGAAGTTACGGCGCGTTGCTATTTTTGTAAATATTTTTGTTTGTCTCTCGCAATGCAGACCTCACATCTGCAGACATAAGGATTAGTTTACTGCTAACTGCTTGTGCTTGTCAACTGATTCTTTTCTCCAGATCTCTAACACACTGCTGACGAGTTGTATTTTGCTGGTGTCGATGCTGGTAATCCAGTTCATTTTAGTTGGATCGCCGCCGTTGTCGAACACGCGTTGGCATCGCTTGCACACATCACACGGACCAATCATGGCCTTGTCGGGCCGGGTCGCACATGTTTCGACGCGGCAGGTTCCGCGGCGCCACTTCCATTTGCTACGATCTTCGCCAGAACTACCAGTACTTTGCGCGACTTTGCCACCGGCCTGTGCTCTATTTTGCGCTTGCGTTTCGGCGTTACCACCTTTGGTTCGGTCACCAAATTGATTGCCATTTTCGCCCAAGCAGCCGCCGCCCACGGTAAAGTTTTGCTGCGCAATGATGCCGTTATTGCGTGCGTCCAACATCATAACGTCGTACACATCCATGCCGCTACGTTGCATTTTTTGAATTTGCAGCTCGTTATGACGAATAATCTCCGCTGTCTTGGCGTCGGTTTGATCCAGCACGTCGGTGTTGCCGGTTACAATCGCCGCACGCGCAAACAATACGTTTTGCTGAGCACTGGAAAGTCGCTTTAACACTGCAGACGAAAGTATAAGCGCGCCTTTGCTGTCTCGAGAATTCGCAAATAATTGCTGATCGGCGGGCGTCCACTCGCCTTGCAAGCTATCGATGAATTTTTCAACCACCGGCGTAGCTTGCTTGGCCACCACACTCTCTACCAACTCCATGTCGAACACCTGCCAGCGCTCCGCCACATTACTTGATAGCGTCTCTAGTTCAGCCTGGTTGGCCGCTTCAAAGTTGCCAATGTGCATCTGCACTTTTTGGCGCACAATTGGGTCAGCAATAAACGGCGCAACTGCCTTCAAAATAGTTAACGGACCTTCCGGCACGAGTTCTACAGGAAGCTCAATCTGGCTGTGCAGGCGCATAATTGGCAGCGCCGAATCGCCTTGCACGTTAAACGAGCGGCCCCATAAATTCTGCGAACTGTTGAACATGTCGTACCAGGCCTGCGCGGGCACATCAGCCACCAACAGCGATTGCAGCTCGCGCGCTACTACACCTTTTTGGTCATTTGTCTCTGGAAATGTTACCCGAATCGCGTCTTCGCCAGCCAAATGTTCTGCTTTTGCAACTTCCTGGGAGGCGTCCGCCTGGGTCATTTTGGGCGACACCAATATGCGGGCAAACCCTGGTCTTATGTATTCATCATTATGTAAAGCTTCGTCTACTTCAATGTCAACGCGTTCATGCGCTGCTTGATGGTGGTGAAACTGATAGCCACTTTCGGCAACCTGCAGCGCAGTTTTGCCCAGCCACATAAAGGTGCGCTTTTGGCGACCATTTTCTTCAACGTACGTAGCTTCGTGGCGAGTTTTGGTAATCGCATACTTGAGCGCCGCCTCCTGCACCGCAGTGTAGCGGTTTTGCAAATTGTGCTCGAGCACTTCTGGAGCATATGTTCCGTCGGGACGACGATTAGCCAGTAAATGATTAAATTCCGTTAGACAACGTTCGTCGGCGGGTAGTGTTTCGGGGTCAGCGGGTGGCACTTCCGTTCGTGATTCCTGTGCTAGCTCGCCTTCCCACAAATCAAAATCTTCCCGCTCGGTGGCGGTAAAACCCTGGCCTGCAACAAGTGTTTCCCCCATAAAAATACCCGCTCGTTTAGTCCGAGCGGGTCTCTAACATTGCGCAAAGTAGGTAGATTGCGATGATTCCTGCTCGGGATTCCAAGATGTAACTGTATCGGGCTTACAGCGCTAAAGCTGCTTACCGTTGCGGCACAGCGTACGATTTGCACGTACTTCCGGCTACATCTGGTTGTCTTTTTAAGCTAGTGCTATTGTAGCATTTTGCAGCACCACATGTATGGTGTGATTTTTCCTACGCTTGCTCGGTTTGCACCGTAGCTTCAGGGGTCGATTCCTGTTTTGCTTGCAGCTCACGCAAGCGGTCGGCAAAGCCTTGTGCAGCGCCATCAAAGCCCAATACTCGCAACGCTTTTACCAGCACATCCAGTTCGGCCATGCCAGCCGGCGTCACTTCACTGGCACTTTCATGAGCACCAAACAAATATTCAACTTTTTGAATCAACCACTTTTCGTCGGACGAACCAATAACTTTGGCAGCCACGGTCCTGTCCGCAACAGTTGGGTTTGCCACCTCCAGCGATCGCGCCTTACCATCGCGGCGCAGCAGATGCCCACGTTTAATAAGACTATTCACGTGCAGCGCGACGGTTGCCACGGAATTGTACTGCAGTCCCGTCATGATTTCGCGATAGCTTGGACTGTACCCATGCTCCGCAATAAAAGCTTCGATAAACGATAACAATTCACGCTGTTTCTTGGTTGGCCGCACCTGGTCTGTAGCCATAGCTCCCTCCTTGTTACACGATAATTGGAAAACACTCGTCTTAATCTAGTATACCAGTTGTGGTAAATATCTATACATCACTTGTGTATAAGCAGGCTGTGGTACAATCGAGGTATCATATGAAAAACAATGCCTCCCTTTTGTACAACGCCTGCTTAGTTGTCGGCGATTTTTTGGCTTTGGTTGCGGCGTTTGTGGCGGCGTTTATCTTGCGCGTTAAAGTTGACACGCGCCCACTGTTAGATCACATTACGCCTCTGCACTATCTGGAAATATTCTTAGCAGTGTTGCCGTTCTGGATTCTGATTTTTGCGCTGCTAGGTCTGTACAACAGCAATATATACGAGAAGCGTTTTGCCGAGTTCGCGCGCTTGCTGGTGGGTTCATTTATTGGCCTGATGTTCCTGGTGTTCATTAACTTTGCCACCAATGACCCGATCTTCCCCGCCCGATTGGTGCCAATTTGGGGATTCGCCATTGGTTTTGGCCTACTGTTGGTGTACCGAAACCTGCTTCGCTACGTGCGCACCAAACTTTTTAGCTACGATATTGGCCTGACTCGCGTCGCAATCGTAGGTGACACTGATGTAACCAGCGAAATTATCGACACTTTGCTGGCCAGCCGTCGCAGCGGATACAAAGTAGTAGCCGTAATTAGCAAAAAAATTACTCCCGATAATCGGCGCGTTCCGGTGTTTCAAACCTTTGCCGACTTTTTAGAGACCGAGCCCAAAGGTCTACACGGCATTATCCAAACACAGTTATTTACCAACGAGGCCAAAAATGCCGAAATTCTGTCGTACGCTCAAAAGAATCATATTACCTACCGGTTTGTGCCAGGCAATACCGAACTATTCGTGGGCAACATCGACGTAGAATTATTTAAATCTTCCCTGCCAGTGATTGTGGTTCGTCAAACCGCGCTGTTTGGTTGGGGGCGCATTTTAAAGCGCCTGTTCGACATCTTTTTGGGCAGTATTTTCTTGGTGTTAGCGTCGCCGCTTATGGTGCTGGTTGGGCTATTTATTAAGATTACTGATGGCAAAAATAAAGTCTTTTTCCGCCAGGAACGTCTGACGCGCTACAACAATACGTTCACCATGTACAAATTTCGCACTACACTCAGCGAATACACCGGCATTGACCCCGAAGAGGCATTCCCTAAAATGGGCCGCCCAGAATTAGTAAAACTGTACCGCGAAAATGGCGACCAAATTCCCCATGACCCACGCTTTTCGTCTATTGGGCGCTTTTTGCGCAAAACCAGTTTGGACGAATTACCTCAGTTAATTAACGTGATTCGTGGCGATATTAGCCTGGTTGGGCCTCGCGCGCTTATTCCACGCGAGCTTGCAGCCTACAGCAAAAAACACACTATCTTGAGCGTCAAATCGGGCCTTACCGGCTTGGCACAAGTATTGGGTCGCCGCGAAATCAGCTTTGAAGAGCGTCGCAAACTGGACGTCTACTATGTACAAAACTGGAGTCTGTGGTTAGACATTACTATTCTGGCAAAGACTGTTCGCTCAGTTATTGGCGGTCGCGGAGCAAGCCACTAATGGCGCAAGCACGTGGCAGCGCTAAGCCGCTCAAAGTTGCCATTGTACATGATTGGCTAGTGGGTGGCGGCGCGGAGCGAGTGGTTCAGGAGCTGCATCGGCTATTTCCGGATGCGCCCATTTATACTTCATATGCGACCAGCGAGTGGCGCCAGCGCCTGGACGGCAAAGTTGTTACCGGCTGGTTGCAGCACTTTGGTTTTATGCGCAAGTTTATGGTTTTGGGTCGTATTTGGTGGTTCACGCACCTTAATTTAGACGATTACGACTTGGTAATTAGCAGTTCCGGCAACGGCGAGGCGTTTGGCATTCGCACCAGTAATAACACCACGCACATCTGCTATTGCCACACACCCACGCACTATTATTGGCGCAACTACGACCTGTATCTGCAAAATCCCGGCTTTGGGCCTCTTAACTGGTTGGCTCGACTTGGCTTGCGCGCGCTCGTACGGCCATTGCGTAAATGGGACCTTAAGGCCTCCAAACGCCCTGATTATTACATTGCCAATTCCAGCCACATTCAGGCCGATATCAAAACGTATTATGGGCGCGATTCCGTGGTTATTCACCCGCCGATTGACATCAACCGATTCGAGCAAGCTGGATCACCACCCCGCAAAGGTTTCGTAACCGCCGGCCGTCAGGTGCCTCAAAAGATGACCCATCTAATTGTAGAAGCCTGCACCACTTTGGGTGTGCCATTAACGGTAATCGGGCGCGGCCCCGAACATGAGCGTTTGCAAAAAATCGCCGGTCCAACAGTGACCTTTCCCGAAAACGTCAGCGACCAGCAAATGGCCACCTACATGGCATCCGCCGAGGCGTTTTTGTTTGCTGCGCAAGATGATTTTGGCGTAACACCGGTAGAAGCAATGGCCGCCGGCACCCCAGTTATTGCATATAAAGCAGGTGGTTCATTCGACTACGTTCAAGAGGGTAAAACCGGCTTGTTCTTTGCCGAGCAATCCGTGGAAAGTTTAAGCAAGGTTGTTGCGGATTTTCCAAACCACACCTTTAATCACGACGCTATCCGCTCATTTGCCCGCGGTTTTTCACCTCAAAATTTTGACACCAAAATGACCGATTTCATTGACCAAGTCATGACCAACCGCTAGACTGCCAAAAAGGAGGACAAAATGCGAATCTTAGTTACCGGAGGAGCTGGCTACATCGGCACACATACCATTGTTGAACTATACGAACGCGGCCACGAAGTGGTGGTGGTTGATAACCTTAGCAACAGCTCGGCCGTAGCGCTGGAACGTGTGGGCAAGTTAGTTGGCCAGGAAATTCCGTTTGTGCAGGTAGACTGCTGCAACAAAGACGCGTTTAAAAAAGTTTTTGAGCAATACAAGTTTGACGCGGCCATTCACTTTGCTGGCTTAAAGGCCGTAGGTGAATCGGTCAGCAAGCCGCTGCAATATTACCGCAACAACCTTGATTCCACGCTGACGTTGCTGGAATTGATGCAAGAGTTCGACGTCAGCAAACTCATTTTTAGCTCCACCGCCTGCGTGTACGGCGATTCCAAGGAACTGCCGCTCAAAGAAACCACACGCGTGGGCCTGGGCATTACCAATCCGTACGGTCAAACAAAATACATGATCGAACAGATTTTACGCGACGCGGCCGCTGCCAACAGCAAGCTGCACGTTACAACCCTGCGCTACTTTAACCCGGTTGGTGCGCACGCCAGCGGCACTATTGGCGAGGACCCCAACGGCATTCCGAACAACCTCATGCCTTACATTTCGCAAGTTGCTGTGGGCAAATTGGAAAAACTGCACGTCTTTGGCAACGACTATAACACAGCAGACGGCACCTGCCTGCGCGATTACATTCACGTGATAGACTTGGCGCAAGGTCACGTTGCGGCACTAGAACATCTAAACGCGACCGGCTTTACTATTTACAATTTGGGCGCTGGGCGTGGCGTTTCGGTATTAGAAATGATCCACGCCTTTGAAGAAGCCAGCGGTCAAAAGGTTCCCTACGATATTGTTGAGCGCCGTGCCGGCGATGCCGTGGCAAGCTTTGCCGACGTATCCAAAGCCAAAAAAGAATTAGGCTGGGAGACGCACAAAACACTACATGATATTTGTGCCGACGCCTGGAACTGGCAATCGCACAATCCAAACGGGTACAAAAGCTAATTGCAGAACTTGGTAACGTCGCCGTAAAATGCCAGGTTAGTGCGCGTTAACGCACAGGAATCTACCGATGTTTTTGGCGCGGAAGTGGTTTTGGCGCGCTTGCCAGTCAGGCTATTCTTGATGTCAGAAACCCACGAGCCGTTAATGTAGCCGTCGGTGTAATAGGTGTCGCGAATCACTTGATAATCATTGGTTGCCACGTGCGCCTGCTTTGCCAGCAGATCGTAGGCGTCTTGTTTGCCACCCGTTTGGTCGATCAGCTTGTAGCTCAGCGCGGTTGTAGTGTCGTATGGCATAGCACCGATTTTAGTACGAATAGTGTCTTCAGGGATGCCGCGGCGCTCGCTCACATATTTTACAAACATGCTGTAGTCGTTGTTCACTGACTGTTGCAAAATGGCGGTTTCCGCCGGTGTTAATTTGCGGTACGGATTGCCCACATCTTTGGATGTGCCAGCGGTTATAGTCACCGTTTGGATGCCGTTTTGGGTTACCACATTACCGTCGCTCACAGGGGTGTCGTAGTATTCGAACGGTCCTTGAATAACGCCAATGCTGCCGACGTCGGAGCCGTAATCAGCCACGATTTTGTCGGTGCTTACCGCCGCCCAGTAGGCGCCAGATGTGCCCATGCCCTGCACGTAAGCCACCACTGGTTTATGGGTTTCTTTTTTGTAGTGAGCCACGCCGTCGGCGATTGCGTGCGCACCGTAGATGGTGCCGCCTGGCGAATTGATTTCCAAAATTACGCCGTTAATACTGTCGTCTTTGGCGGCGTCATATAGTTCTTGTTTTACATCGTAGCCAGAGGTGTATTGCTCGTTTGCGGCAATGCCGGCGGTGTCGTCATCGTCACCCACAATGGTGCCCGTAACTTTGATGGACAGAAACGTGTTGTTACTGTCGGTTTCGCCATAAATGTAGTCGGAGGTTGCCGCAATGCCACTGCTGGTTGCCGCATAAAATGCCGCGGCGATCAAGCTAAGCGTAATGCCGAGCGCCAACATGCACAGCAGCACAGAGTTAAAGCCTACGGTGATGCGCGCCCAAAGCTGCACTAACGACTTAATAAACGGATGGCGATTAAGAAAATTCATTACTCTTTAGTATAGCAGCCCACGAGGCACTTAGTCACTGTATGTGTCAATTGGCAAATCAGCGGTATGTTCAGTAGTGCCGTCTGTTGCCACAATGGTGCAAACGTAAAATCCGTGGCTCGTTGGTGCGGTAAACCACATTTCAAGTACGCCAGAGTCACCGCTGAGTGTTGCTTTGCATACTGTAATTCCGCCACCGTATGAAGGATACGCACTTGCTGTTACTGGTTTTGTGTGACCAGCTTCATGCACAATTGTGAAAGGCGTAATCAAGTGACCGGTAGTTTGATCTTTGTAGCCATTATTTAGTACTACGGAAAATGTAGCGTTTGGGTTAACCGCAGGAGCACTAGGGATGGTTGAATTACTCGGTGAAGCCACAGGACTACCACTAGAAGTAGTCTTAGCTGTTGTAGTTGAGCTCGCTGGAGCAGTCACACTTGTAGTGCCAGACTTTTTATCAGACGTCGGCTTTGCGCCATTATTCTGGGTTGAATCACTTACTTGGTCAGTATTTGCCTGATTTGCTGCTTGGTCGGTCGTGGATTTTTCTTGGGCTACTTTGTGGTGTGCAGTTGGTTCGGTGCTAGCGTTGTTTTGGTCTGCGCTTGCGCTATAATTGCCTGCTACAACAAAAAACAAAATGATCAGAGCAATACCAACCAATGCCACGGTAATAGACCGCCAGGTAAAGGGCGCTTTGACTGGTTTTTTGAGTCGCTTATTGAGGTGCATCTGGGTATATACCAACGGAACGAATGTTAGATACGAGAGTACTACGCCCCAGAATGTTGGCAGCTGAATGGCAAAACCAAGGGCAAAATACGCAATCGCAAGCCAGATAGCATAGGGCACCTGCTGGTTCTTGAGGAGCTCGTACAAAAATAATCGGCTAAGCAACGCACGAATAATCGCACTGAATTTACTGGCTTTGGGATACGCGCGGCGCCACATTTTGTAGTACCAGTACATTTCGTACACGCCAAAAGTACAAATGCTAAGGATTGCTAGCTTGAGTGGCGTGGTTTCAAAAAACGCCAGTTGCTTAGTTTTGGATGGTTCTGATGAAGCGGCCACTGTTTTCTCCAGTAAGTCTTAAGGTTTGCTGAAGGATACCACAAGCTGCCCCTGTTGTCTAGTCTTACTTCTCTGTTAGCTGTTCCAGTTTTTCTTTTAGCGCTGGAATTGTTTTACGAGCTTTGGCAGAAGATTTAACTTGAAGTGCAAAAAACACAGCTATAACTATAAATAGTAAACCGCTTTGCACGATATCCACGGTCAGAACAAATACTCCTAAGGCACCGAAAGCTCCCACCATTATCTTCTCTGAGTTTAGTGATTTTTTTGCATGACTGCTAGCTACTTCTTCCAGATATTGTCTAAACTCTGAATATTCATCTATGCGGGTAGGCAATTCACCCTTTTGCACATATTTCTTGAATCGACGCATAAGGTCAAAGCGATTTTCTTCAATATTCTTTGCAAAGAACGGCATATTTTTGCGTAAGTTACGTGAAAACAGGGCAGCAAGAGTTACGCTCATGATAGCGCTTGTTGTTGCACCCTGCGAGAGGCTGTAGCCAAAAAATAAAGTGTTGACAACAAAGTATATGCAAAACATCCAGACAGTCATGCCTGGAAAAGAAAAAGCAAATTTTATAAAAGCGCTGGGTATCATTACAGTTTTGAAACTTCCACCGATATCTTTTGCTGTAGCGCATCTAACTTTGCGCCTGACTTGCTAATCTGTGAATTGCGAATTGCGTCGGCGGCCAGATCGCTTTCTTTATCAACTGATTCGTTTGTAAGGTCAGCTAATTTATTGTAAGTGTCTATGACTTTATTTGCTTCACCTGTACTAATTGCAGCTGAAAAGTCCTTCAAGAGTGCTATACGTTTTTTCAAAGAGTCAGCCGTATAATCATGCATCGCTTTGGTTTCTTCGGTCGTTTTAAGTTTTGCGTACTTATTCGATGCCTCCTGCATCTGTGCCGTGGCAGTATCAACATGTGCTGCAGCCTCGGTCTTACTACTTGCCTGAATAGCCAGAATCATCTCATTAGCAGCGTTAAGCGTGGTTTTCTGGAGAGCGAGGGTTGCTTCAGTGTAGTCAATCATAGCTCTTACTTGCCTAACATATTCACGAGCATTAGCAATGTACTCTTTTTCGTCTGTCTGTATTTGTTTTGCTGACTTATACTTACTCACCCAGCCTAGTCCAGGAGCAGGTCCCAGGTCTACCAACTTACCAGCAATCGAGTTAAGTTGATTCTCTGCACTATCAGCAAGACCTCGCCCATCTGCAATATCCGTTGTCGCTTGAGCATTATCTACACTTGCCTTCAGATAGGTATTACTATATAAAAATGACCCCGCATCGGTGACCATGCCGTTTAGTTCGGTCTGGTTTGTTAGAACGGTCTTCTTATAGTTTTTTACTTGCTGCGCTGGCAAAATGAAGGCATAGCTCGAAAAAAGGATCAGTAAAACTACCACTATACTGGCCGTCATTACTATTTTTTTACGGCCCACTTTAAAGTGAGGTATTTTCATATTCTTAAATTGGGGAAACCGCATGGACTTCTTAAGCTCCTTCTAAGTCACTCTGATGTTGCCGAAGGATACCACAGACTCCCTTAAATGTCCACAAAATCTACACTTGTGAACCTACCAATCTTAGATATGTAGACTCTTGCTCCCATTTGAATAGGATTTAGTGGTTCGTCTTCTTCAGTGAGCTTTTGGTTGTTGCCGACCCAGGCATTAGATGCGCTGCCGGCTTGGTTGTCGGGGTAGGTGGAACCAACAAGGTTGCCGAATGGGTCGTAGGCGAAGCTTGCAGTGAGAGTGCCGGCAGCGTTGGTGGTGGCCATGGTGTCACTGTGGATGTTAGCAAGGCTATATACCTTTTGGTTGTTGCCTGCTTGGAGTGGACGAATGGTGAGTTGTATGTCACCAGGAAGATCTATATACTTTTCGGCAATTTGCCAGGAGGCGTTGCGGGTGTAGTCCGGGGTGTCGCCGGAGGCGGTGAAGTCGTAGTAGTACTCGTCAGTGGTTGCACCTCTGACGTCGTGGTAACGAGCTACAATGCGGCCTTGGACGTCACGGTCGTAATAGGTGGCTTTAGTGCCGTCGGAGTTGGTGACTGATTTGTTTCGGTCGGAACTGTCGTAGGCGAAGGTTACTTTGTTGGTGGTTGTACCCAAGCTGGTGGTGTTGCCGTGGGTGTCGTAGATTGCGCCATTGACCGTAGCGTCACCGCTGGAGGTTAGGCGATCTGCGTTGTCGTAGCAGTAGTAGGTGCTCACACCGTTCACGGTTTGTGACGTGCGGTTGCCGGATTTGCCGGCGTTGGTGTTCACGCTGGTGCCGGTGCCGCAGCTGGCGCTTTCGGTGCCGAAACCGTAGCTGTAGGTGTTGCTGCCAATGGTGGCGCTCGTCAGGCGGTCATTACCGTCGTAGCCATAGGTGCTGTTGGTGGTTGTGCCGTTCACTACTTGGGTGTCAGACGTAATTTGGCCGGATTGGCTGCGCGTAACCGCGTCGCTGACAGTAGTAGTTCCGTTACCCAAGGTGTAAGTTTGTTGACTTACTTTGCCGGTGACCGGGTCGTAGCTGTAGGTTTCTTTTTGGCTGCCGGCCGTTGGATACGTGATGTAATTTATGCGACCATACGCGTCGTACGTTACCGAAGCCAGTATGGTGCCGTCCAACTTTTGGTCAGTGAGGCGGCTGTAGATGTCATACACATATGCTTCGGTGCCCATGGGGCTGACGCGTTGCGTCAGCTTGCCGTAGTTGTCGTAGGTGCTGGTAGTTGTGTCGCCGTACACGTCGGTGTAGCTTACGGTGCGACCCAGCAGGTCAATGGTGGTGCTGATTGGACCAAAGTTGTCGCTACTGCTCGTGGTGAGCGGGTTGCCACCGACGGCGTAGTCGTTGGTGATTGTTCGTGCGGCGCTGCCGTTGTAGGCGGGCACTGGCCGCTACCATATTTCCAAATGGGTCGTAGGCGAAGGTGGAGGCTGGGCCTATGCCGGTGGAGGTGTTACTTTTTTCTAAAGAGAGGAGGTAGGACGATAAATGTTACAGCCACAGCCACAATCACAGCTATTGGTGCGGCAATTAGTATCGAATGAGATGTCTTGTCACTGTGTAAAATTGAGAAGATATCCAGAGTTATGCCTACTCCGAAAAATACTGTAGCAGCACAAACCAGTACAAGCACTCTTGTACGTATAAGCTTCTGGAATACTTCGTATCCTGGTACGCCAGGCTTATAGCCACCTATAAGAGACTGATTTTTTTTTCTGCCATAGAGTATATAAACGATTAAGAAGAGACTGATCCCAAATAGCATAACGTCTAGCAGATAGTTCATACTGTGATTCATTGATGTTACTATATCCTATTTCTTAATATTATTCTATGCCTGATGGCAACGGCTCTTGTACCCCACCAAATGCGTCCGCCGAAGGATCACCATACCCTCCAACAATAAAGCCCCAAATGGCAAATCCGCCGCCCAAGATACCTCCTACTAGTGGTCCACCTATTAAGCAACCAGAGCCCCCGAACTCGAGGGTGAGCAAAGCTCCTCCAGCACATCCGATGCCTAAACCAACCGTTCTACCAGTAGTATAGTAATCAGATGCTGCGCTTGCACCTCGATAGATGCTAAAACTCCTGCTCTCCATCTGCACAGCATGCCCTGTATCTGTACCTGCTTTTGTCAACTCCGCAATACTCTTAATCCTCGACGGATCAGCATGCGGATACACTATCGGCTGGCTTTGTCTCACAGATATTTGCGCCGTCACATTCCCGCGAACCAATGTTGTTCCACTAGCATGCACCTTAACACTACTGCTCTGAATCCTACTACTATTCACTGTAACCTGCACTCGGTTCACGCTGCCTTGCAGTTGCGGTGAACTCCCCTGCAGCGACCCACCGCCCCAACTAATTGAGCATCCCCTGGCGTTACAGGATGCCATTCCACTGTAGTCACTCCCATTGATTGGATCCAAGACGTAGACATAGTTGTTGGCGTTGCCGCCAACAACGGGATCCAGACTGGTGAACCTACCAAGGGTTGGAAGATATACTCTTGCTCCCATTTGGATGGGGGCCAG